>NZ_JXJU01000001.1 GCF_002441655.1 Lactococcus fujiensis JCM 16395
TCTTGCTTATCTTTCTGCCTTTTAAAACAGGGAAAATCTATACAAAAGAAGAGTTACTTAATTATGCAAATTCACCAAAAAACATTTCTTCTTTTACGGGATATTCTGTTAAATCGGAGGCCTTTTCCGACCCAGAATTCTTGCCATTTTTTGGTTCATCAGAAATGGAACACGTTGATTCTTTTCATCCAGGGGCTTATTTTAGGAAGTATCATGCAGGCTTTACACCTTATTTCGTAGGACAGCCTGGAACAACATCATTGACACATTACTTTTATTTGAATTCAGTTTCCAACGAATTAAAAAATCGTAAAATTGTGTTCATTATTAGTCCTCAATGGTTTATTAGGTCAGGCATAAGTGATGGACGTTTTCAAACATTTGTATCAAAAGGGGAAATTTACCGTTGGATGCTACAAGCCAACCCAAACGATATAACGACAGTGCAATTGGCTGAACACATACAAGAGTTTAAGTCAATGGATTCAGAAAAAGTAATACTTTCAGGCTTAAAAGATCTGAGTGAAAAAAAATCAATCGGTTCTTGGAAACGTTTTTTGATGACAATGTCATTAAATTTGTGGAATAATGAAGATATATTATTTTCAAAAATTTCTCAAATAACGGAAAGCGGAACTAATTTGACCAATAGTTTTAATAACTTCTCTAAAATGCTTCCAAAAAAAGCTGTTCAAAGTCAACTTGATGAACTTGCCAATCAGCAAGGAAAGAAGAGTTCTTCAAATAACCCTTTTCAAATTAACAACAATGTATGGAATAGCAAATTGAAACATAAATATAAAAGTTATAAAAATTCAGAGCGTAAAGTGAGCTATATCAATAGCCCAGAGTACGCTGATTTTCAACAAGTTCTAAATCTATTTGCTAAAAACAAGAATGATGTGCTCTTTATTATTCAGCCTGTCAACGGTGCATGGTCCAATTATGTCGGGATTTCTGAAAAAACTATGCAAGATTTTAGTAACAAAATTCAATATCAGTTAAGTTCACAAGGTTTTAATAATATTGAAGACCTTACATCAATGTACAAGACACGTTATGCTTCAGGTGATACCATTCATTTTGGAACTAGAGGATGGTTGGAAGCAGATCAAGCCATTGAAAAATTTGTGAAACAAACAAATGCTTTAGATTATAAAATTAATAATCATAAATTTTTATCTCAAAAATGGAATATGAGTAATTAAAAAAGATATTAGTACACTATTTATCAATGAATAATTTAAAAAGGCATATATTATTCAAACAGTAAGCAAAAGTACGGCATATTGGATAATAATGTCATCAATGTTTTTAATGCGTCCGTGTGATTGCAGATTAAAGAAGAATGTGAGTTCTTCTTTTTTTCGTATTTAATTTGATAGAAAGCTAATTATAAGTCGACCCAAATTATGATATAATTTAGTTTATGTTGGATTGCAAATGGTTATCAATCCCATGAAAATGGAAAAGCAAGAGTATCTGCTCAGACTAGAGTAGAAAAAAGAACGGAGCATATTTTGGCACAGTTATATTTCAAGTTTGGGACGATGAATTCAGGTAAATCAATTGAAATTTTGAAGGTCGCTCACAATTATAAAGAGCAAGGTAAACCCATCCTTTTGATGACATCGAGTCTTGACACACGATCAGGTGTTGGAACAGTTGCAAGTCGAATCGGAATTGCTGAACAAGCTATCGCCATAAATGATCAAATGAATGTCTTTGATTACGTTGATCAATTGCCTGAAAAACCATTCTGTGTACTGATTGATGAAGCACAATTCTTAACGAAAAAAAATGTTTATGATTTCGCGAGAGTGGTAGATGTGCTGAATGTTCCTGTTATGGCTTTTGGGTTGAAAAATGACTTCCGCAATGAACTTTTTGAAGGCTCAAAATATTTATTATTGTTGGCTGACAAAATCGAAGAAATTAAAACGATTTGCTGGTATTGCAGTAAGAAAGCAACCATGGTCATCCGGACGATTGATGGAAAACCTGTATATGAAGGTGAACAATTACAAATTGGTGGAAATGAAACTTACATTCCAGTTTGTCGCAAACATTACTTTAATCCGGAGATAAATAAATGATAAATTTTAAATTTAGAGGAAAAGTCACGGCTGACGATTATTTGAAGATGGTTAGAAGGTTGACAAATTTTAGAAATTTAGTTTTCGAAATTGCAATCGTGCTGGTTGTGTTAATTGTTTATTATTTTATAAAAACACCATTAATGACTGTCCTTGCTTTTCTTGTTTTTGCAATCGCTATTTTAGTCTTGAACTACTTTGTCTTGGCACCCAAGAAATATCAAAGAATGTATGAACAAAATAACGAACTTCAAAGAGAACAGGTTTACGATTTTTATGACGGCATGACTTTTGCTCAGCCGATTGTGAAGGTTGTTTATTTTGACGACGCAGTCTATTTTTATTTCAGTAAAAATCAGGCGATGATTTTAAAAAAAGAATGGCTTGAAAAACCGGGATTATGGGATGCCTTTCAAGGTTTTGTGAAAATGCGAATCGATCCAACAAGTAAAAATAAGTAATTAGTTCAATTTCTTAGACTAATTTACCGTTTTTTAGTTATAAGATGTAATAATTAACAAATGAAAAGTGAGAAGTAGAGATGTTTGATCAGTTAGAATCAATGATTGGGCGATATGAAGAGTTAGGTGAGCTTTTATCTGACCCAGAAGTGGTCGCTAATACAAAAAGATTTATGGAATTGTCTCGTGAAGAAGCCAATCTGCGCGATACAGTTGCGACATATCAAGAATATAAAAAAGTTTTAGCCACGATTGAAGAAAGCGAAGAAATGCTTAATGAAGGTGGACTTGATGATGAAATGAAAGAGCTTTTCAAGGATGAATTGGCAGAAGGAAAAGCAAAAAAACCTGAACTTGAAGAAAAAATGAAGATTTTACTTTTGCCAAAAGATCCGAATGATGGCAAAAACATCATCCTAGAAGTTCGAGGTGCTGCTGGCGGAGATGAAGCTGCACTTTTTGCTGCTGATTTACTCAACATGTACCAACATTACTCTGAGAGTCAGGGGTGGAAATTTGAAGTCATGGAGGCGAACCAAACATCAATTGGTGGATTTAAAGAAGTTTCGGCCTTAATTTCTGGACAGAGTGTCTATTCAAAGTTGAAATATGAATCAGGAGCTCACCGGGTTCAACGTGTGCCTGTTACTGAAACCCAGGGGCGAGTTCACACTTCAACTGCCACAGTTCTAGTCATGCCAGAAGTTGAGGAATTTGATTATCAAATTGACCCCAATGAAATTCGGACAGACATTTACCACGCATCAGGCGCTGGTGGACAGAACGTCAATAAAGTGGCGACGGCAGTACGGATGGTGCATTTGCCAACAGGGATTAAAGTTGAAATGCAAGAAGAAAGAACGCAGCAGAAAAACCGTGATAAAGCCATTAAACTTCTGAATACGAAAGTCTTTGATTACTATCAACAAATTGAATTAGATAAGCAAAATACAGAGCGTAAGTCAACGGTTGGGACAGGAGATCGCTCAGAGCGAATCAGAACGTACAATTATCCTCAAAATCGTGTGACCGATCATCGGATTGGTCTAACGATACAAAAACTTGACCGAATTATTGCTGGAGACCTTGGCGAAATTATTGATAGTCTTATTATTTATGATCAGACAAAGAAATTAGAAGCGTTGAATCAATAAAAATAAGTGGCATGAATTGAGCTAAAAGTTGATTCAATTGAACGGAGCACGATTCACTAGGGGGAGTTTATGATGTGGGTGTTACATTGGATTGGTGGATTGCAAGTCGAACTGGTCAACAGTGGCTCGGATTCCTTACAAATTGAGAAAATTTATCGTTCAAGACATAATCTATCTAAATTAGAGTGGATTCAGTTCTTGCAATCAGAATTAACAGAAGCTAAAAAAGCGGAATTACTTGAGATTAAAGATCGAATTAAGTTGCAAGGGAGACCCTACAATCCTAAGCTTGATGAAGAGTATTGGAAAGTAAAAGTGTCTCAAAATTAAATTTTTCGATCCGTCTAAGACTTAAATGCGTTAAAAATGTGTGTCATTGAAAGTGAAAAAATGAAAAAAGTTAATTGGCAAAAATTTGATGAAAAATGGGCCTTTGCAGGTCAACTAGGCGCAATTTATAATAAAGAAGAGACAAAAATACGAGTTTGGGCGCCTCCTGCGCTTGAGACTGGTTTGGTTTCAGTCGAATTAATTTCTTATGGAAAAGATACGAATCCTGCATCTTCACCAGTCGAAAAATTACCAATGTCCCTAGGGAAAGTAGAAAATAAGAGCAATCACCGTGAAAATACGATAGGAGTCTGGGAAATTCAACTTCCTGGGGATCAAATTGGCCTTGTCTATACCTTTTTAGTGACCTACGAGGATGGACATCAGGTAGAAACCCAAGATCCTTACATGAGAGGTGGGATTGTTAATGGAAATCGGTCCGTGATTGTTGCACCTGATAAAAGAAGTTTTCATAAAACAAATGCGACTTGGCGCTTGAATCAAGCGACAGATGCTATTATTGAAGAAATTCATGTTCGTGATTTTAGTATCTCGGAAAGTTCTGGAATTTCAGCGCAAAACCGAGGTAAATATTTGGGCCTTGTAGAAGAAGGCAGTAAGAATTCATTCGGTGAAGCAACAGGGTTCGATTATTTGAAAGGGCTAGGAATTAATTGTGTTCAATTGATGCCGGTGTTTGATTTTGCAACGGTTGACGAGACAGGTGGTGCTCCTGTTTATAACTGGGGCTATGATCCTCAAAATTATAATCTACCAGAGGGGTCATATTCTACTGACGCAACCGACCCTAATTGCCGGATCATTGAACTTCAGTCGACCATTGAAAAATTTCATGAAGCTGGTCTCAATGTGATCATGGATGTGGTTTATAATCATATGTTTGACAGTTCCGATTCGCCATTTGAAAAATTAGTTCCTCAATATTATTTTAGACGAAGTCAGGCCATGGTTTCTGGAACACTGGATACGGCCGCTGAACGAGAGATGTTCTCACGTTTCGTACAAGATTCGGTTATTTATTGGACAGAAACTTATGGTTTCGATGGTTTTCGTTTTGATTTAATGAGTGGTCTTGATATAGCCACAATGAACAAAATTCGTGAGCAGTTGAATCAATTGGACAGTCGAATTTTGCTGTATGGTGAAGGTTGGAACATGCCAACGGCTTTGCCTGAGCATGACAAAGTGATTCAAAAAAACTTGGGTTTAGTAGCACCAATTGGTATGTTCAACGACGATTTACGCGATGCCATTAAGGGATCAAAGTTTGATGGGAAAACGTACGGTTTTGTAGATGGAATTGATGCATATCAGTCAAATCCACACCAATATCCACTAGAACAAACTTTAATGTCTGGTATAATGGGAAGTCGTAAGCTCTACCCAACTATGAAATACCCTGAACAGTCAATCAATTATGTGGAGGCGCATGATAATTACAATTTACGGGATCAACTTTTCATTAATCACCCACTTGATGATAAAGCGACTCATGTTAAGCGAATGAGCATAGCAATTTCTTTGATGATGTTATCAGCTGGAGTTCCTTTTATTGAGGTTGGACAGGCTTTTGGTCGGAGTAAACTGGTCGATTCTTCTGGTAGCGGTAAGTTTATTACAGCTGATTTTGTTGCCGCAGAAAATTCCTACCGAGCTGGTGATTTGGTTAACCAGATTGACTGGGATGTGATGCATGAAAATCTTGAATTATTAGATTTCGTTAGGAAGTTAATCACAATTCGCAATGAAAATCCGATTTTTAGATTGAATGATTTTAATCAAATTCAACAATCTGTTCATATTATTCAAGCAAAAAATGGAATTATTGATTATCAAATTGGAGATTTTAGATTGATTTACAATGCCTCTGCTCGTGATTATCGTGTTAGAGAACTGAATCAAGCAGAAATGATCCTTTCAAATGTGGCTGATCTTGTCATTACTGACAAGAATCAGCTCGTTCTTACTGACTTGTCGATGGTTATATTAAAAATAAAAGAATAAGAATGAATGAGCTAAACTTGGGAGAATTAAATGTTATGGATTGAAGTAATTAGGCAACTTTCAGCTCAACTGGCAGAACCCTTTGAATTAGAGTTTGTTGTTCGTGGGTTAGGACAATCGGGAAGATTTAAAGGGATACAGACCAATAAAGATCGGTTGACGATGGACAAATTAACCTGGTTAAATTTGATGCGTGAACCAATTGGAGATGAAGACATTGAAAGTTTGACTGAAATCGTTCAACAACTGAAAAAACAGGTTCCGCCACAATACATCGTCGGTTGGGCTGAATTTTGTGATTTGCAATTTAAAGTTGACGAACGGGTACTCATTCCACGGCAAGAGACAGAGGAACTGGTTCGACTTATCTTGGAAAACAAGGATTCTATAACATCAGAGATGACAGATAAGCCAGTTAGAGTACTAGATATCGGGACTGGTTCTGGCGCTATTGCCATTAGCCTGGCGAAGAAGCATCCAGATTGGCAAGTATCGGCTTCTGATTTGTCGCTTGATGCCTTAGAGTTGGCAAGAGAGAATGCGAAATTGAATGACGTGAACATCGATTTTTTCCAGTCAGATGTTTTTGATAAGATAGAGGGAAGATTTGATTTGATCGTTTCAAATCCGCCGTACATTGACTGGGCAGATCAAAATGAAGTGGATGATTCCGTTCGTGCCTACGAACCTGACTCTGCACTTTATGCTGACCATAAGGGCTATGCTATATATGAAAAGATAGCTCAAGAGGGACGAGATTATTTGACTCAAAATGGTCAAATTTATTTGGAAATTGGTTATAAACAAGGTGAAAATGTTAAAGCTTTGCTCGAAGCAAACTTTCCAGAAAAAGAAGTTAGAATTCATCAAGATTTCTTCGGAAAGGATCGCATGATTAATGTCCGTTGAAAAAATAATAATCAAAGAAGTGATGAAGAATAAAAGGGACTCTCTGCCAATTTTGTTAGTTGGGGACGAAGAAGAAACATCTATCATGGCTTACCTTGAATTGGGAAGATTATTTGTTTTAACAAAAGCGAACGTGACGATCGGAGCGCTTGTTATTACTAACAGCAGTGACGATAACCAAATTGAAATCGAGAATCTTTCTATTATTCCAGAATATCAAAAGCGTGGCTATGGCAAATATTTATTGCAATATATTTGTCAAAAATATTCGGGGAAAACAATCATTTTAGGAACTGACGAAGTGTCTGGTAATATTCAATTTTATCAACAAGCTGGTTTTGAAATTTATAAACGGCGAAAAAATTATTTTATTGAGCATTATAAGAGACCTTTGTACGAAAAAGGATTACAATTAATTGATAAGATTTATCTAAGAAAGAAATGTTAATGTCAATTAATTCTCATCTATTTAAATTAAAAAGGAAAAAAATTGAAAATAGAAAATAATTTTAAATTAATGTATGATGTTTTAACACGGGAACTTTCAGATGTTAAATCTGACCTTAGTGCAGGAAAACTCGAATCGGCGAAAGATAAATTTGACTTTGTCAAAAGCGAGACGAAAAGATGGGCAGATGAAATCAGAATTACTGACGGGTCCTATCAAGGAATAGCTAGAAAAATCTTTAAGCACCCCTATCAGGTGCCTGAAGATATTTTGCAACGGATTAATGTACTTTATGGTCAACTTAACAAAGTTGAAGGAGAACTTACAAAAAAATTGGAAAAAAGTCGTAATCTTCAAGCAAGAGCCAATGCAAAAATAAAAAAGGAAAATAAGGAAGTATAATAAAGTGGAAACACAAGCAGCAATAAATGTATTAAAATCTGGTGAACTCGCAATATTACCAACAGAAACGGTTTATGGCCTATTTGCAGATGCAACGAATGAAGCAGCAGTAAAAAAATTGTACGCTGTTAAAGGGCGACCAACTGAAAAAGCGCTTAATATGAATGTTTCAAGTTTAGAGACCATATTGAAATACTCAAAAAATCAACCAGCTTATTTAGAAACATTAGTGAAAGCTTTCTTGCCTGGACCCCTAACAATCATTTTAGAGGCTTCAGAAAATGTTCCAGAATGGATTCATATTGGCAAATCAACAGTCGGTTTTCGGATGCCATCCATCCCGGCTACCCAAGAAGTAATCCAAGGCTTATCTGTCCTTGTTGGACCATCAGCTAATTTAACAGGGGAACCAAGCCCTCGGTTTTTTGAAGATTTGTCGCCTGAAATTCTCGAAAATGCAAGCATCGCATTAAAAGATGATTCTGTCTATGGTCTTGACACAACAATCATTGATTTGACTGGCGAAAAAGCAAAAATTTTACGTCAAGGAGCAATTAAGTCGTCTGAAATCTTGGATGCAGTTCCTGAAATCGGAACTATTGAATAAAAAATGCGATTCACGTGACCGAAAAAGGACACAAAAAAAGTAGCATGGTATAATAGATTTACAAAACAAAGAGGAGTATCCCATGATTTTTGATAAAGAAAATTTTGAAGCATTTGATCCTGAACTCTGGAGCGCCATTCATGAAGAAGAAGAGCGCCAAGAAAAAAATATCGAGCTTATTGCATCCGAAAATATTGTTTCGAAGGCTGTTCTTGCAGCACAAGGTTCAGTATTGACCAATAAATATGCCGAAGGTTACCCCGCTAAACGTTATTATGGTGGAACAGAATTTGTTGATAAAGTCGAGAATTTAGCAATCGAACGGGCCAAAGAACTTTTTGGTGCGGGGTTTGCTAATGTTCAACCGCACTCAGGTTCGCAAGCAAATGCGGCGGCTTATATGGCCTTGATTGAACCAGGTGATACTGTAATGGGAATGGACTTAAACGCTGGTGGTCACTTGACTCATGGTGCGACGGTCAATTTTTCAGGTAAAACCTACAATTTTGTCCCTTATGGTGTGAATTCAGAAACGGAAATGCTTGATTATGATGCAATTATGATACAAGCAAAAGAAGTACAACCAAAACTGATTGTTGCTGGCGCATCAGCATATTCTCGAGTAATTGATTTTGCCAAATTCCGTGAAATCGCTGACAGTGTCAATGCTAAATTGATGGTTGACATGGCTCATATTGCTGGCTTAGTCGCAACAGAAGCTCATCCAAGTCCCATTCCATACGCTGATGTGGTTACAACAACAACTCATAAAACATTGCGTGGTCCACGTGGTGGAATGATTTTAACGAACGATGCAGTATTGGCTAAAAAAATAAATTCAGCAATTTTCCCAGGTTCACAAGGTGGTCCTTTAATGCATGTCATTGCTGGAAAAGCTGTTGCGCTGAAAGAAGCATTAGATCCTGAATTTAAAGTGTATATCGATCAGGTTGTTAAGAATACAGCTGTCATGTCGGATGAATTTATAAAAGCAGGGTTGCATGTCATTACTGGTGGTACGGATAATCATTTGCTCAACATGGAAGTTTTGCCATTGGGAATTAATGGTAAAGAAGCTCAAGATCTACTCGATACGGTGTATATCACATTGAATAAAGAAGCGATTCCTAATGAAACCTTGTCACCTTTCAAAACATCTGGTGTACGTATTGGTGCAGCGGCAATGACTTCACGTGGTTTCAAAGAAAATGAAGCACGTCAAGTCGCACAACTTGTAACAAAAGCATTGAAAAATCATGACAATCAAGTTTCGCTTGATGAGGTGAGAAAAGATGTACTTGACTTGACAAAGCGATTCCCGTTGTATTAAAATTAAGACAGCAAATAAAGGCGAATAAATTTTTTAATCAGATGATAGTATAAATCTCGAACGTTATGTATAAGTTTCCAATGGAAATATAAATACTATCAGAAAGAATCTAGGTAAGTGATATGTTAAAAAAATTCGTAAAATTAATCGTGCTTGTGCTCATTGTACTTGCCGGTTTTTACGTCTACCGCATCCATGAAAATGTAAAGCATGTGATGACTTACAAATCTGCTGTTGAGGCAAGTTTGAAGAAACAAGGGCTACAAGGGGATACAAACCTTGCTCTCGCGATAATTTATACTGAAACTAAAGGCAAAAGTACGGATATTATGCAGTCAAGTGAAAGTTTAACTGGTCAAAAAGATACGATTGGAACGGAATCCGAAAGTATTCAACAGGGACTTTTGAATTTGACCAAAGTATTGCAATATGCTGCCGATAAAAATGTGGATGTATGGGCGGGCGTTCAAGCCTATAATTATGGGAAGAATTACATCGATTACATTGCAGAAAATGGTGGAAAAAATACATTAACCCTTTCGAAATCTTATTCACGTGACGTTGTAGCACCCAGTTTAGGAAATTCTACTGGAGCAACATATTATCACATTACATTAGATTCGCTTTGGTATAATCAGGGCAAACTCTACGTCAATGGAGGTAATATGTTTTATGCGCGTGAAGTTCGAATGAATATGTATCTTTTGAGATATTTAAATTGGTAAAAAAAAACGACTAATTTGTACAGTATTCTGGACATTCTAGTCGTTTTTTGTGTTTAAAAAGGTTGATATGAAACGGAGAAATCCGAAAAATCTTTAAAGGCAGCTGGGGTTGACTCCAAGTATGTTACTTTTGCAAAAGGGCTTCGTTTTGGGCCTTGGCGAACTAACCACGTAAATTCTTGAAGCTTTTCAGAACTTTCTGATTGGGCAAAAATCCCGACAGTACCATCGTCATTATTCCATACCCGACCATTGATTTGTCCAACTTGACTGGCCACTGAAATCACAAAGTAACGAAATCCAACGCCTTGAACGCGCCCACTAACAATCATTTTAACTTTAATCAAAATATTCCTCCTTAAAGTAAGACTTAAATTACTGAAAAGAAAAGATACAAGGATAAGAATAAATCAATAGGCAAGATACTGATTTATTTCGACTTTCCCTAATTCTAATTTTAGGATTTCAGTGATGAAAAATCTAGTATTAGTTTGTGAATTTCCTTTGTAAGAAAACTCTTAAATAGCTTTTACTGATTGACCTTGAAATATTTCCATAAAATCTTATTTCTAAAATTATTGTATCATAATTCATGACCGATTAAGCCAGATTTTGAAGAAAGCTAGTTATTCGGGCACATTTGATGAATAAATTTAGCATAATTGTAATTTCACCATTGGATTCACGCCCTGTTTAATAGTAATTCTTTCAAAATTTTCTGCTATAATTGATGTATGGAAATTATCACGTCAAGAGAAAATAAAAAAATCAAAGAATCCAGAAAACTATTGAGTCGGAAGGCAAGAAAACAAACGGGCAAATATTTAATTGAAGGCTTTCATTTGCTGACTGAAGCAGTCAAGGCAGAAGTTGAAATTTTGGATGTCTTTGTCACAGCTGATAAGGTTGAAAAAATACCTGCAAGTGTAAAATATACCCTCGTATCAGATGAAGTTTTGAAAACTTTGACAGAGACCGGAAGCCCCCAAGGGTTAGTGGCAGTAGTCAAGCAATCTGAAAATATTAAAATTAGCTTTCAAAAAGTACTTGTTTTAGAAAATGTTCAAGATCCTGGAAATGTTGGGACGATGATTCGAACTGCAGATGCGGCTGGATATGATGCTGTCTTTACAAGTTCAGATACAGCTGATATCTATAGTCCAAAAGTAATGCGGTCAATGCAAGGAAGTAATTTTCATTTACCCATTTTTGATGGAATTGAGGCAGCTCTTTTATACGATGATTTAAAAACATCTGGTTTAGAAATATTAGTAACAACCTTATCAGACCAGTCTGTTTCCTACAAAAAAGTTCAATCAGAACGTTTTGCCTTGGTCATGGGCAATGAAGGAAACGGTGTCAGTGAAATGGCAATCGAAAAAGCAGACCAAATGGTTCACATTGACATGCCTGGGCAAGCTGAATCGCTGAATGTGGCTATTGCAGCAGGAATTCTCATGTTTACAATATGACAGGCAGTGACCGAAAAATAAACTAATCAGCTAAGTTTGATGCTTATCTTTAGTGATTTTCAAGGGTTTCCTTTTGGGAGGTTTGAATGGGCAGAATAAATATATCCCTTCGAGCAATTATTGATCGGCCGGTCGGCTACATTCATAATGGCACTGTGTATCAGCTGAATTATGGCTTTATTGAAGGCTTATTTGCTGGTGACGGGGAAGAGCAGGATGTCTACATTTTGTCACGAAAAGTGGAAAATCTGGTCCCTCTATCATCTTTTGAAGGCGTTTTGTATGCCATAATCCATCGACTTAATGATGTTGAAGATAAGTGGGGTTTGACAACGGACGCAGAAGACTTCACTAGTGAAGAAATTGCAAAGGCTACTTTCTTTCAAGAACAGTATTTTACGTCCAAAATAGAATTAATCAATTAAAAAACTGTCAGAAATGACAGTTTTTATTTCGTGTTTAACTTGCTACTTAAAAAGAAAGTTGGGAAAATAATCAGCACAAGCACAAAACAGCTGACTGCAAAGCCTGATTGATAAGCATGTAGGGTGACGATTTTACTTGCCTGTGCAAGCGCCCTGACTTTGATGGCAGTAAATGGGAGAGAATTCGTTGAAGTAGAGTTCATTAATTTGTTGAGGCTGTTTGTAACTTGTCCGGCAAGCTGACTTGTAATGACACTTGTCACCACAGCTGAAATAATCGCAGAGCCAAAACTGGATCCCAAATTTTGAATAATCCGATTTCCAACTGATGCTGCAGCTATATCTTTTGATTTCAGTCCAATAAAAATATCAGTCATCATTGGCATGATAAGCCCACCTACACCTATTCCTCTGACAAATAAAACAAGTCCTATCCAGTATAAATTTGTTGAATCACCAGCAATGACAAGAGGGAAAGTTCCCAATAATGTGATAAAAAGGCTGACAAGAACAACAGGGCGGGCACCGAATCGGTCAATGGCTTTTCCCAATAAAGGACGAGCGATAAGCATACCAATTCCTTGAGGAATCAACATGAGCGCTGCATCAATCGTCGATAAACTTCGTGTGTTTTGAAAAAAAAGTGGGAGTAAAAGCATAGGACCATTGGAGGCAATTCCGGCGAGAAAGACAGCAATATTTGCCGCAGTAAAATTTTTTACTTTAAAAAAATGGAGCGGTAGGACAGTTTCATTATCCTTCAAGTGATTATAAATTCCATAGATGATAAAGACCAATAATCCTAAACTGGAAAATAAAAGCATTGGGGAATTAAAAAAGTGGCTTGCATTATCTGATCCCTTCATCAACCCATAAATTAGGCCAGTTGACCCCAACGCCAATAAAAGTGTTCCAATCCAATCTAAGCGACTCTCTGGATTCATGGGATCAAAATCTTGAAGAAAAAACAGATTAAGTAAAACTGTAATAACCACGATGGGAATGTTGACAAAAAATATCCAGTGCCAATCAGCATATTGGACGAGAAGGCCACCTAAAACAGGTCCAATAATTGGTCCCAGAATTAATGGTGTGCTGACAACAGCAATGAGTTAACCCAACTTGTCTTTCGGGGCAATTTTCATTAATAAAGTCGACATCAAAAGCGTGACAAATCCTGCAGAGAATCCTTGGATTGCTCTGAAAAAAATAAAACTTTGGATGTTCCATGCTAAGCCTGAGAACATTGAGAAGAGACCAAAAGCGATTGTTGCAACTTGAAGCACAATTTTCCCATTAAAGTGATTGACGAAGAAGCCACAAACTGGTATTGCAACGGCGAGTGCAAGAACGTACCCCGTGATTGCCCATTGAATCATGTTTAAAGAAGTATTAAGGTCGATTTGTAGCTTATTGATTGCTATATTGACCATTGTTGAATCTAACATGGGTGCTAGTGCTCCAAAAGCAAGTACCCAGGCTGAACGAACAATATCCTGAGGTAGTTTCTCTGTTTTAATTTTTAATTTCTTCATTATTTCTTCTTTCATAAGATACGTTTTGTATCTTTATGGTGAAAATTATACACTTGATGATGAACGTTGTCAATAATAAAATACATTTTGTATCTAAAAAAATTGATTAAATCAAAAAAGCACGATATAATAATAGTAATTTGAATCAGTAACCTAAGAAAAGGGAAAATATGCCAAAACAAGAACGAAGAAGACGTGGTGAAGTACTTATTTCAGCCATATACGAGGCGACAATTGAAATTTTAGAGCAGAAGGGTTACGAGGCAGTCACTTTTCAAAATGTAGCACGTCAAGCCCACACTACTCGAAGCGTCATTTATCGTTATTGGGATGATCCCTTTCATCTGATTTACGAGGCATCTTTGCAGCATATGAAAAAAAATAGTAACTGGCAAGGGCCAATGATTGACCATGAATTCAATTCAGGTGCCTTAAGGACAGATTTATGGAATATGATGCAACAATTAAAAGAAAATGCCACCTTTTTTCCAAAGAATTTCTTGACTTTCCTACATTTTGAACAAATTCAAGGAAAACGAACGCTTGAACATTTGCTACCAGAAGTTCAACAATCAAATCTCATCATTATCGAACGAATTTTAGCTCGAGCCCAAGAAAGGGGAGAGGCACGAGAACATATTGGACAAACCGCTAAAATGTTACCTTTTCAAATTTCGAGATACCATTTGCTTGTTGATAATCAAATTATAAGTAATGACAATATAAAAAAGATTGTAGATGAAGTTCTTCTCCCACTTTATAAAAAATAAAAAAACAGGCAAAGCCTGTTTTTTTATTGGTAATCTTCGAAATTATAAATCAAAATGTGAGGCAAGTGTTTCAGCGAAAGTCTCAAGATTTTCCTCATCCTCATCCTCGGGTGCTAAATCAACACGTACGAGTTCGGCACCTTTAGTGGCACCTGTCAACAATAAGCGAGCCTCAAACATGTCAACACAAACGCAGAAATCATCATAGAATGTATCGCCAGAACCGAAGCAACCAAAAACCTTACCTGTTAAATCAATATCCTCTAAATCCTCATAAAGATCAACAATCTCATCTGGAAGTTCTCCATCATCATAAGTATAAGTGCCAATTGCAATTAAGTCGGCATCTTCAAGGTCAGATGCATCCACGGATGAGCATTCGTCACATTCAACTTCAAAACCGAGTTCTTCAAGTTTATCAGCTACAATATCCGCACAAGCCTCTGTATTACCAGTCATACTTGCATAAACAATTTTTGCTAAAGCCATAATTTTATCCTCTTATTAATTCATTTAATCGACTTATTGATCAGAATGATGTCTTAACCAAATTATACCAAGTTTTTCAAAAAAAATCACAAGATAACCAAGTCGAGTTGATAAAAATGAAGCCAGTAAGTGGTTGCAATTGATAAATAGAAAAAGTCTTCTGTTTTATGGTAAAATAAAGTGTATTTAAAAAAAATAAGTTTTGAAAAGGCCCATGATTTTTTGAAAATGACTTAGCAAGTATTTTCATAAATACTACTTGAATGAGTTGTAAACCCTATCTTCAATTAAAGTATGTGTCACTTCAGAAAATAAAATTTAGTCTGTTTTAAAACAGAGAAAAGAAATAAAAGAAAGAAGTAATTAATCTTGATTACACTTAAATCGGCTCGTGAAATCGAACAAATGCAACGCTCATGTGATATTTTAGCAGGAATTCATATTGGACTCCGCGACCTTATTAAACCAGGGATTGACATGTGGGAAATTGAAGAATATGTTCGGAAAGTTTGTAAAGAAAAAAACGTTATCCCAATGCAAATCGGTGTAGATGGTGCAATGATGGATTATCCATACGCAACTTGTTGTTGTTTAAATGATGAAGTTGCACATAGTTTTCCTCGTCATCAAACGTTGAAAGATGGAGACCTTATCAAAGTGGACATGGTTCTAGGACTTATCGAAGACGACTATGCTGACATGAAAAAAGTTGATTTTAACGACACAAAGAAAATGAAAGCGATCATGGAAGGGTTCCGTGGGGGAGTAGCTGATTCATGTTGGGCATATGCAGTTGGTGAAGCACCAAAAGAAGTCACAGACTTGATGGATGTGACACGTGAATGCCTTTACCGTGGGATTGAAGCGGCTCAAGTTGGGAATCGTATTGGTGATATTGGCGCGGCAATTCAAGAGTATGCTGAGGGACTTGGATACGGTGTTGTTCGTGACCTATGTGGACACGGCGTTGGTCCCACAATGCATGAAGAGCCTTTGATTCCTCACTTTGGTAAAGCTGGTCGTGGCCTTCGTTTGCGTGAAGGAATGGTCATCACTGTTGAACCAATGATTAATACTGGGACATGGCAAGTTGTCGAAGATGAAGAAACAGGCTGGGGATTTAAAACGCGCGATGGTGGCCTTTCTTGTCAATACGAACATCAATTTGTTATCACAAAAGATGGCCCTCGTATCCTAACTTCTCAAGGAGAAGAACGGACTTACTGATAATAAATAAGAGAGGGGAGCAATGAAAAAGTATCTTAAGCCTATTGGTCAGTGGTCAAACACTTTCCTAAAATTCTTTAAGAGTTCGGAAATGAGTCTATCTTCTATAGCCGTTGCATATTATCTCCTGCTTTCTCTTTTTCCAATGCTGTTGATCATCGGAAATGCACTTCCATTTTTTCACATTAATGTAGGAACTGTGTTAGATTTTCTTAGCCGAAATTTGCCGAAACAATTATATGATAGTCTGGCAACAATCATTGAAAATATCTTAAATAATCCGAATACAAGTTTGCTCTGGCTTTCCATTTTGGCAGGTTTATGGACATTTTCAAGAGCTTTAGCAGCTTTACAGATGTCAATGAATAAGTCTTATGAAGTATCCAATCATCGCGATTTTATTGTCAGCCGGATTGTTGGAATGGCTTCTGGGGTAGCTATCTTTCTCTTTCTTTATTTATCAATTGCCTTGTCAACCTTTGGTCAGATCATTTTAGAAAATGTCCACAGAACTTTTCCATTTGATGACGGTTTATATCAGACGTTGCATAATATGACACTCCCAGCAGTAGCAACGGCGACTTTTTTGAGTTTAATGTTGCTTTACTATCTATTGCCGAATGTTAAAATAAAAAAATTACGTTATACTTTACCTGGTACAATTTTTTCAACCTTAATTTTAGTCTTTTTTATAAATTTAATTGCAAAGTATGTCAATTTTGCACTTCGTCAAGTCAATGACTTTAAGGTGATTGGTTCGCTTGTAATTTTTGCTCTCATGATCTGGTTTATTTTTATTGCACGAATTCTGATTACAGGTTCAATTTTAAATGCAACCTATCAAAGCATGCGAGAAGGAAAAATTGAGACACGGCGTGGTGAAATTGTTGAAATCATTAAGGATATCCGAAAAGATAATTAATAGTCTTGCATTGCAAGGCTTTTTTTTTTTCAAAAAAAAAAAACGAACGATCACGTTCATTTTATTTTTTTCGAAAGACTAAAAATTTAGAGTAGAAATAATTGAGTAAGATGTTGAGAATTTGAATAAAAAGTGAGAAGACAAGCATGGTTTTATCAAAACTTAAATGGAACAAATTCATCAAAATACTTGGATGGACATCCCCAAACCACCACTTTAAAACAATTGCAAGGACCATAAAAATGACACGACCAGCAGCAAAATTTAGAAAATCAAGGAAGACGTGGTTGCTTTCATGCTCGAACACCCATTTTTTGTTGGTATAAAAGGCAAAAATTATTGAAACAATCTGACCAATTGCTTCGGAAATAGCTGCTTTTCCGGAGACGTTCTTGAGGATTGCCAGACTTCCATACATGAAAATGTAATAAACAAGCGTTGTAAGAACACCAAATACAAGGTACTTAAAAGCCTCTGTTTCGGTGAAGGATCTGATTCTTTTCATGAGGTTATTATACTCTTTCTTCAGACGAGATGTCAATGATATGCACGATTTCTCAAATCTATTTTATAAATAAAAAAGACCACCAAAGAAATCGTAGCAATCTAATTTAAAATAATGGGGTATAAGATTATTAAAAAGATTCACTTTTTACCAGCTTTCCAGATGGCAAATAACATCAGAAAACCCATTAACAGAACGATGACAATTATTATAGCAACACAAAGCTGTAACATACAAACCTCCATGTAGAAACAAAAAGAGTGTACCATCGAAAGTACACTCAGGAAAATTTAAAAAACTGATAACTAGTTTTTGTGGAATGCACCTTTCACTTTATCTGCTACATCGTCAAAAGCTTCTTTTGCTTTTCCTTTTGATTTTTCAAGCGTGCCTTCTGCCTCGGTTTTTTTGTTACCAGTTAATTGACCAGCTTTTTCTTTTACGGTCCCAGCAAGTTGGTCTTTCTTAGCGTCAAATTTGTTTTCCGACATAAACACCTCCTTTTGAAATAATTATAACACACCAAAAATATTATGAATAATAAATAGTTTAAAAAAGAATTTCAATGATTTTATTTTTAATAATTGTAAAATATGAGACTACTATTAAAATTTAAGCCATTTATCGACATGGAAAAGTGATCTTGATGTAAAATAGAAGAATAAAGGAGAAAAAATGAAAATTACTTTTGATGACTACGTAATTGGAAAAATCAATGCATTAAATCTGACTGATTCGGATATTCTTGCATTAGACTATGATGATAGTTTGACACCACATGGTGAAGCTGATGCATGTGCGATTGTGACACAGATTCGGGTTGTTGCTCTGGCCAATAAAGCATTACTTCCAAAGGAATTTGATGGGGAAATCGAGTCTAATCGAGGGGTGATTTATGTCAAAAGTTTTGGGGAAACATTTTTAGATCCAGATATGAAAATCCGAAAAGCTGAAAGCGGTAATGTGATTGAAGTCATGGGAGATGGGGGGATTCTATCAAGCAATGCAGCAATTGTTGACTACCGCGAATAATCAATAAGTAAATCGAAAAGCATCGTAAGTAGACGATGTTTTTTTGGGCTTTTAAAATCTAAAAGCAAAATGCTGGGAATTAATGGCTCGAAAAAAAGGTCAAATCTATTGCTTTTGATTGACTTTTACGGTCGAAATGAGCTATTATAGACCTATGCCTAAACAAAGATTTTTATCATTTATAATTGGAACAGCAATCGAAGCACTCTTCTTTTCAATCTGTCTTTTTGGTGGAGATTGGCTTTTTGCCGGCTTTTTTGCTATCTTTTTGATCCGTCGTTTAACACTTTCATACAAATTAGATAAATTAGTCAAACAAAGCGGCATCATGTAATTACAAATCAAATAATATAGAGGAGAAAAAATGGGAGTTTCAGTCAAAGACTTAGTTAAAAAAGTACATTTCCATGTCGTCTATTCTACAGAAACAGCCTTCAATAAAGAGATTACAACGTCGGATATCATGCGACCAGGATTGGAAATGTCAGGTTATTTTGAGTATTTCACACCTGAACGGATCCAACTTTTTGGAATGAAAGAGTGGTCGTATATGATGAATGTCGTTGGGGATAATCGATACGATTTATTAAAAAAAATCATGACTGATGTTACTCCATGCGTAATCGTGGCGCGTAATCTTGAGATTCCTCAAGAAATGGTTGCCGCTGCTAAAAAACAAGACATTGTTCTCCTTCAATCAAAGGAATCAACGAGCCGTTTAAATTCTATTTTAACGACCTTTTTAGATGAAAAATTAGCCGAGAGAACAACGGTTCATGGTGTTCTCATGGACATTTTCGGTGTTGGTGTTTTGATCCAAGGGGCCAGCGGAATTGGTAAATCGGAAACTGGACTTGAGTTGGTTAAACGTGGACATCGGCTTGTGGCTGACGACCGTGTGGATATATACCAACGTGATGCTTTCACATTATCTGGGGAACCAGCTGAGATCTTACGTCACATGATTGAAATCCGTGGCGTCGGAATTATCGATGTGATGACTCTCTTCGGAGCTGGTGCTGTAAAGGATGAAACAGCAATCGACATGACCATTTTTCTTGAAAATTATGACAATAATAAGCAATTCGATCGCCTTGGTAATGGCACCGAGCCAATTAATTTGGCTGGTGTTGATCTGCCACAGGCAAAAATTCCAGTCAAAACTGGTCGGAATGTATCTGTAATTATTGAAGCTGCTGTGATGAATTTTAGAGCGAAACAAATGGGATTTGATGCAACTCAATCCTTTGAAGATCGTTTGACACATTTGATTGAAAAAAATAGTGAAGACTAATCTTCCTATTTTATCTATATTAATATCTTTTTCATATCGTTGATTTTTAGAAATTCCCGGTGAAAAAGAAGAAAAAGTGAGATTATGAATTCTTTATTTCCATTTTTGGCCTTGAATAAAGTTGCTTTGCAACTTGGGCCTTTTTCTATTCACTGGTACGCAATTTTTATTGTCACAGGTGCTGCAATTGCTGTTTGGATGGCTTGTAAAGAGGCACCAAGTAAGAAAATGACAGTTGACGATATCATTGATTTTGTACTAATAGCATTTCCACTGGGGATTGTAGGGGCAAGAGCATATTATGTCATTTTCCAATGGTCTTATTATAGCCAACACCCCGGTCAGATTATTGCCATGTGGGATGGTGGTGGGGCGATTTACGGCTCATTAATTGTTGGTGCAATTGTGCTCTTCGTTTTCTCTTATTATCGAATGATTCATCCACTTGACCTCCTTGATATAACGGTACCTGGTGTCGCGTTGGCACAAGCCCTTGGCCGTTGGGGGAATTTTGTTAACCAAGAAGCTTATGGAAAAATTGTCGACAATTTAAATTATTTACCTGACTTTATCAAGAATCAAATGTTTATTAATGGTCATTATCGAACACCTACTTTCTTGTATGAAAGTATTGGCGACTTCATTGGCTTTTTGTT
Organism: Lactococcus fujiensis JCM 16395; assembly: GCF_002441655.1. Taxonomy (GTDB): domain Bacteria; phylum Bacillota; class Bacilli; order Lactobacillales; family Streptococcaceae; genus Lactococcus; species Lactococcus fujiensis. Next base: position 20,815 of record NZ_JXJU01000001.1, read on the forward strand.
GATGGTCATTTTCCGCCATCGCTTGAAATTTATCAAGCGAGGGGAGATTTTCGCCTTCTATTTAATTTGGTATGGCTGTGTTCGCTTCATTGTTGAAGGAATGCGTACAGACAGTTTGATGCTTGGGCCAGCCCGTGTATCGCAGTGGTTATCAGCCATTCTTATTTTTGTTGGGATTGGTCTGATTATTTTCCGTCGTTATAAAAAATATGAATAAAAGAGAAAAACTGTCAGTGCTGATGAGAACACCTACCTGTTGCGTCAATTCTGACTGTTTTTTATTAAAATAAAATAAACTTATTATCATAAAAGTGAATTTTTTGTTATAATAAAATTAAATTATAATCGCTTTCAGATTATAAGAAAACAAATTGCTTATTACAAGGAGGTCAATGTGGGGAATATTGCTTTATTAATTATCGCAATAGCGTTTGCCGTTTTGGTTTTATTTCTGGTTATTGTATTATATAAAGTATCCAAAACGATTGAAGAAGCAAATCGAACAGTAAAGCTTGTTTCAAGTGACGTCGATTTGTTACTCCATCAAGCAGATGGTTTGATGGCGAAGGCGAACACTTTGCTTGAAGATGTGAATGGGAAAGTTGCAACAATTGATCCGCTGTTCACAGCTGTGGCAGATTTGTCAGAAAGTATTTCAGATGTAAATGGCTCAACCAGACGTTTAGTTACTCGAATTAACCGTCCTACTACTGGTCGTACAGCAACATCAGCTGTATTGGCTGCGAAAACGGCTAAAAAATTCTTTGTCAAAAAAGATACGACAAAAACGACGAGTCGTTCAAACGCTTCAAAAACAGAAAACAATATTGGTGCAGAAAAAAAAGTTGATTCTACTTTGAAAACTGCAAACAAGATTAAAACAGATAAAATAAAAACGGAGGTAGAAAATGTCTAAAAAATCAGGAATTTTAATTGGTGCTCTTGTCGGTGCAGCAGCTGCGCTTTTCCTCGCTCCTAAAAAAGGTGAAGATTTACGCGATGACGCTGGAAAACTTTATGATGATTTCAAAGAAAATCCACAAGAAGCATTAAACAATTGGAAAGATAAAACAATTGATTATTCAACTGAGAAATTTAACGATGTAAAAGATAAATTTGATTCGGGAGAAATTTCTGCAGATCGCGCTAAAGATTTCCTCTTTGAAAAACGCGATTTGATTAAAGAAAAAGTTGATTCAGGAGAATTATCAAAAGAGTCTGTAATTGCGTTCTTTAATGCAACACGGGATGCAATTGTTGATAAAATCAATGAGATTAAATCAGATAGTGATGAATTATTTGATGAAAATGAATCTGAATTTTCAGAGGAAGTTGAACAAGCGGCTGATAAATTTGAATCAAAAGTAGATGAAACTGCAGCTGCTGTTGGTGAAAAAGCGGATGAAGTGAAAAATGATTTAGAAAATCACGAAACTTTTTAATTCAGAAAAAATAAAGCTGTCAGTAGTGATGACATTCGATGCTTAACGGGTTAGAATGATACTACTGACAGTTTTTTGATTATAATAGATAAATAAAAATAATTTACATAGTTTTTTGTTTTATTTGTAAGATATTTACGTTATAATAAAGATATTAAAACTATTAATAGGAGATACAATTATGACAAAAGCAAACTTTGGTGTTGTCGGGATGGCTGTTATGGGTAAGAACCTTGCCCTTAACGTTGAATCGCACGGCTACACTGTTGCCCTTTTCAATCGCACAACTTCAAAAACAGAAGAAGTCATTGCTGAGCATCCTGATAAAAATTTTGTGTTCACTAAAACTGTTGAAGAGTTTGTAAATGCAATTGAAAAACCACGTCGTATTATGCTCATGGTTAAAGCTGGTGGACCAACAGATGCTACAATCAAATCTCTCTTGCCATTGCTTGATAAGGGCGATATTTTGATTGATGGTGGGAATACACACTACCCAGATACGATTCGTCGTAACGCTGAACTTGCTGATTCAGGAATTAATTTCATTGGTACAGGTGTATCCGGTGGTGAAAAAGGGGCTCTCCTTGGTCCATCAATGATGCCTGGAGGACAAAAAGAAGCCTACGACTTAGTTGCACCAATTTTTGAACAAATATCTGCTAAAGCACCTCAAGATGGTGAACCATGTGTCACATACATTGGTCCAAACGGAGCAGGTCACTTTGTAAAAATGGTTCACAACGGAATAGAATACGGTGATATGCAACTGATCGCAGAATCATACGATCTTTTAAAACGTGTTTTAGGTTTGTCAAATGCTGAAATTCAAGAAATTTTTGAAGAATGGAATGAAGGCGAGCTTGACAGCTATTTGATCGAGATTACAAAAGAAGTTTTGAAACGTCAAGATGATGAAGGTGAAGGTTATATCGTAGATAAAATCTTGGATAAAGCTGGAAATAAAGGGACAGGTAAATGGACATCACAATCTGCACTTGACCTTGGAGTTCCACTGCCATTGATAACTGAATCTGTTTTTGCACGTTATATTTCAACATACAAGGATGAACGTGTTAAAGCAAGTAAAGTTTTAGCTGGCCCTTCAACTCACTTTACAGGTGATAAAAAAGAAGTTGTTGAAAAAATCCGACAAGCATTGTATTTCTCAAAAATCATGTCCTATGCTCAAGGTTTTGCCCAACTTCGTAAAGCATCCGCTGAATTCGATTGGGATCTACCTTATGCTGATATTGCTAAGATTTGGCGCGCTGGTTGTATCATTCGTGCCCAATTCTTACAAAAAATAACGGATGCGTTCAATAAAGATAAAGACCTTGAAAATCTTTTGCTCGACGAATATTTTGTAGAAATTACAAAAAAATATCAAGCATCAGTTCGTGACGTCGTAGCGCTTGCCGTTCAAACAGGTACACCTGCACCAACATTTAGCTCAGCCATTGCTTATTATGACAGCTATCGTTCTGAAAATTTGCCGGCCAATCTGATTCAAGCTCAACGGGACTACTTCGGTGCTCATACTTATGAACGTACGGATAAGCCAGGTACTTATCACTACGACTGGTACACAGAAGACTAAAAAAGAGCCACACCGATGTGTGGCTTTTTTTGCTCATTTTTTTTAAATCTGTGATGCATTTATTCTGATTTTCCGGAATTATGTGGTGTACGGATACCTCGAAGTCCTTGTATACGTGAGATATCGCCTGTAAATTCCATACAACCAAGATAACGACCGTCGCAATCGCGAAGGGCATAATAATTAATGTAACACGTTTTTCCAGCCATGGGGAACCACTGTTCATAATGGCTTGCAGTTCCGTCATGAAATGATTCTAATATTTTTTGAACTGTTGGACGAATATGTTCAGGTTTTTCTGGGTGTAAACTTAATAATTCTTGATTTAATTGTTCCGTGGTTCTGTGGTGCATCCGCGTATCACTGTCTGTGAAGTAAATAAAATTGTCATCCGCATCGATCAGGTCGATTTCAAAGGGCATCATATTGAGCATGGTTCTAAGTAGTTTTAAATCAAATTGGCCAGTTGGCAGATGAATTAAGCCCTGCTCTTCTATAAATGTTTTCGTATCTTCATCTTTTTGATTACGTTCTCGTGTCATTACCATAATATGTCCTTAGCAATATATTGTAATTGCTAACCTTTCTAATTTTTAAATAAAATAATATGTAGAGTCTGTGAGGTGAACTTGACTTTGGTCAAGGTTAATTAAGCGAACGGATTTATTTTGATAAATCAATAGTGCTGAATAAGAATAATTTTGGGGGATCTCATTGGCAAAAAAGAGTCGTGTAGTTTCAATTTCTCCCTCAAGAGATCTGTCAGAAAAAACCGTGACAGAGGCCAGTTTTGTTTCAAATGGATAGCCAGTTTTTGAGTCAATGATGTGGTGATAAGAACGTCCATTGTGTTCAAAATGTCGTTCAGCGATTCCCGAAGTGACAACTGAAGAATGGTCGGTAATGACCTGCAAAATTGTATCATCAGAATGGATGAATGGATTTCGTACCCCTATGTGCCACTTTTGATTTGAGTGTAGTGGCGAAGGCCCCACTAACCTTAGGTTTCCTCCTAAATTGATAATGGCAGAAGTTATGCCTTGGCTACTAAATAAATCTGTAACACGGTCGGCAATGTATCCCTTTGCAATGGCACCCAAATCGAGCTCCATTCCAACCTGAGGTAGAAAAATCGAAAAATCAATGTCAGAAAAGCTGATTTCGTCAGGATTTACGAGAGCTATTTTTTCAGAAATTTCATCAATTGAGGGGAAACGAGCATCATTAAAACCAATGTGCCAGAGTTTAACCAGGGGTCCAATGGCTACGTTAAAACCAAAGTGTTCTTGACTTTTCTCAACGGCCAATTTCGTCAGATGATAGACAGCATCAGAAACATGAACAGGTTCAATTCCAGCTGATGCATTAACATCCATGAGCTCGGAATGAGGACGGTTGACGGTCATTAAATTCTCATAGTAATCAATTAATTCAAGTGCTTTTTTCAAAATTGTAGCATCATCAGTTCCAAAAACGGTTAAATAAATCACTGTACCTAGTGCATGACCGTGCAAAGCAATTTTCTTTTTGGCTAGTTTATTTCCCATCAATTAGTCGAAGCTCCAGTATTGCTGTCAGTGCTGACAACTTCAGATTCATGCTCAGATGCCCCAGTGTCACTGTCTGAATCCAAAAGTTCTGTTTGAGATGCCGATGTGTCAGTATCATTTTTAGAGTTTGAATTAGATGCTCCAGTCGATAAAGCTATTTTTTCAATCCACCATCCGTTCCCTTTTTCAATTATCTGGGTTGATTCATCCGGGGCTAATACAGTTGGAATTCCTTCAGGTTTACTCGACGCCCCAGTTTTTGCATCAGTGATTTTGTTCAGTTCTTCTTTAGAAGAGCTCCCAGTATTAGCATCATTTAAAGCGAATCCAAGATTAATCTCTTCAATCCACCACCCTTCTCCATGTTCAACTATCTTGGGCAAGGGCTTTTGTTCAACTTTCCTGATAGCACGACTATTTCTAGGACTGGTAATCGTGGTGGTCCGATCTTCAGCTAAATCACGCATTGATTTTACATGTTCAGTGTAAATTTCAAAATTTTTGAAGCAAGTTTCTAGAAATTCAATCGTTCGCTCATCATGAAGCTCATCTTGTGCATTAAAACTTTGTGAGGCTCGCCCAAGCATAAATTGATTAGAAGGGAGCACAAAGGCATCAATTCCTGGTGAACTTAAAATTTGGCGAAGATTTTCTTGAGCAAAAACGGTTCCCATTTGCCCCAAAGATACCCCGACAATCATTACAGGTGTGTTAGTAAGCGGATGAACAGCACCCCAAGATAGCCATTCGAGTAATGACTTCAATCCGGCACTGATTGAATGGTCGTATTCTGGAGTACTGAAAATGACTCCATCAGCTTCTTGAATGGCATAGATAATCTCAGCCACACGATGTGGTAACACTTTAGTATCCTCACTGAATAGAGGAATATCAGTGATCTCGAGGACTTCAATTTGAGCCTGATTATTAAAGTGCTTTTTCATATACCAAAGAAGTTTTCGATTATAGGAAAAACTTGCATTAGTACCAACAATTGCAACAAATTTCATAGGTTTTGCTACGTTCTAATGGTCTTAGAACCGCCGTTATTTATTAACGTGCGCCCTTTCTATTCACTTTTTTCCACCTAATTGTAGAACAATATTCAATTGAAGTCAATAGAATACAAATTTCCAAAAAAAGAGAACATCAAATTAAAGAAAATAAAAAAGCCAGAACTCTGACTTTTTTATTTCTAATATTAATGTTCCACTTTTTCCCATGAACGTGTCCGCGTATGGAAAATATTAACGATTACAGATTCTGGGAATTCTTTTTCGTCTGCATGGTTTTCTTCTACATAGTGTTTGAAATCAGGATTATCCTGATGGACATAAAGTAGACGACCGCCAGATGTTACAATTCTAACAAATTTTTCGTGATTAAAGATAAAACCACCGACTTCATTAGGGTCGACTTTGTGGTCATACTTGATGAATAAAAGGTCGCCATCTTTTACTTCTGTGAAGAAGTCTGAGCCAACAGGTTCGATAACAATATCATATTCATCTGGAACTTGAGCACTGGGGATATCTACCTTTGAATCCAAACGTCCCTGTTGCCACACGTAATCGCCACGATAGATAAAACTTGTGATCGTGACAGTTGTGTAACCAACTTCTGAAATTTCTTGTTCATTCAACTTATTTTGTATAAAATCAAGAACGGCTTGACGATTTGTATCATTTAATTTGTTAAATAATTTCTGAATTTTTTTGTGGTCGCGGTCATTGCTTTTTTCTAGCAAATATTCATCAGAAACATCAAAAAAGTCAGCGAGCTCAGAGAGACGTCTAGCACTTGGTTGTTTACCTAAACGGTAGTTGGCCAAAGCGTTTCGAGGATAACCCAGCTCTCGTTCTACTTGGTTGAATGATTTTTTAGATTCAACGACAAGCGTCTTTAAACGATCATAAAATGTCATTTATTTATTTCTCCTCAAAAAATTTAGATAAATTATTGACAAAATAATCAATCTGTTATATAATCAAAGTGTATTTAATGGATTACAAAAAGTTGAATTGAGATTATTTTTGTCATATTGTAACATAAATATCTACATTATAGCATATAAACCGATTAAAAGCAGATTATATTTTACATTTGTCGCTTTTTTTCACATTTTTTTATAATACTAGAATATCCTAAGACTTTTTTACTTTTTTAAGACATTGAGGACAATTGAGGAAAGAAGTTGACTAAGATGATGAAAAATGACGAAAAAAAAGTGGCAGAACTCAAAGAAATTCGTGCTACATTGAAAACAAAACGGATTACGACTATTGAACTGGCAAAGCAGTTACATATGGACAGTGCCAATCTCTCTGACTACTTGTTTTTTAGGAAGTTTCCAACTGAACAACTCATATCAGAAATAATTGATGCAATCCACAAGATAGAGTTGGTTGTGTTAATCCCTGAGAAAGAAATTTCTAAACCCCATGAAGAGGTACAGGAATTTCCAATTTTTTCAGATGATTCTGAAACAAACTCAGAAGAAATGAATGAAAATATGACGAGTTTTGAATATTCCGTAACCCCATTAAAACTTGGTGATAAGATAAAGAATATCAGAATAAAATTGTCTCTTAGTCAGGAAGATTTAGCTGCTCTGCTTAAACCACCAGTTGCCGTGGATACGGTTAAATTTTGGGAGAATAACTTTGGAGTTCCTTTACTTGATTATTGTGTACAAATCAGCGATTTAGGGGTTGTTACTCTTGATTGGCTTTTAAAAGATTAATAAGGAGAATTTATTTCTCTTTTTTTGTTTTAATTAACAATATTTTTGAAAGATTTTCATAATAATCTGCTATAATGGTTTCATTCAATTAATATTGGATTAAGTTACTTTTTTGTAAAGAAAGTTGAGGTTTTATTATGGGTCAAACTGCACATAATAAATCATTTAATAAAGCTTCAAAAGCTGGGTTTATTATCGCGCTCGGTGTCGTTTATGGCGACATCGGAACAAGTCCGTTATATACGATGCAATCAATTGTTCAAGGCCAAGGGGGCTTGACTCACATCTCAGAAGATTTTATTCTGGGGGCAGTGAGTCTAATCATTTGGACTTTAACTTTGATTACTACTGTAAAATATGTCTTAATTGCGCTTAATGCAGATAACCATCATGAAGGTGGAATATTTTCACTCTTTACCTTGGTTCGTAAAATGTCAAAATGGTTAATTATTCCCGCCATGATTGGTGGAGCTACTTTATTATCTGACGGTGCATTGACACCAGCAGTGACAGTGACCTCGGCAATTGAAGGTCTAAAAGGTGTTCCGAGTCTTGCAGAATTATACAGTAATCAAAATGTAGTCGTTGTAACAACGCTGATTATTTTAGCGATTCTGTTTTTAATTCAACGGTTTGGTACGGGATTCGTAGGTAAAATATTTGGACCCTTAATGTTTATTTGGTTTGCTTTTTTGGGAATAACAGGGTTGATCAATTCATTTGGCAATCTTGAAATTTTTAAAGCAATCAATCCATATTATGCTGTTCGTCTCCTTGTGAGTCCAGAAAATAAGGCGGGCCTTTTCGTTTTAGGTTCAATTTTCCTTGCAACGACTGGGGCAGAAGCACTTTATTCTGACTTAGGGCATGTTGGGAAAGGGAATATCCATGTTAGTTGGCCATTTGTCAAAATTTGTATTGTCCTATCATATTGTGGTCAAGGGGCATGGCTGATTGCTCACCGTGGACAAGAACTTGGTGGCCTCAATCCGTTCTTTGCGATATTACCTACAGAAATTATGCTTTACGCGGTTATTCTGGCTACGTTCGCTTCGATTATAGCTTCGCAATCATTAATTTCGGGTTCGTTTACACTCGTTTCTGAGGCGATCCGCTTAAAATTATTGCCAATGCTTAAAATTTATTATCCAGGGGAAACGTTGGGTCAGCTTTATATTCCTGCCGTCAATTTTGCTTTGTGGATTGTAACTTCTTGTATTGTGCTTTATTTCAAAACGTCTGCACATATGGAGGCTGCTTATGGCTTAGCTATCACAGTCACCATGTTAATGACAAGTATCTTACTTTCTTACTATTTAATTCAAAAAGGGTTGCCTCATTGGCTGGCGCATGGAATTATGTCTTTCTTTATTCTTATTGAAGGGATGTTCTTCGTTGCTTCAGCAATTAAATTCTTGCATGGTGGTTATGTTGTTGTTATCATTGCTTTAATGATTATGTTTGTCATGTATATTTGGCATCATGGCAATTCTATTGTCTTTAAATATATCAAGTCATTGAATATTAATGACTACAAACGACAGTTGAAAGCGTTGCGTGACGACACGACTATTGACTTGTATCAAACAAATGTTGTCTATCTGACGAGTCGAATGGACCACGAGTGGATTGATCGTTCCATCTTGTATTCGATTCTAGATAAACGACCAAAACGTGCGAAAGTGTATTGGTTTGTTAATGTAAAAGTGACTGACGAGCCCTACACAGCTGAGTATAAAGTAGACATGATGGGGACTGATTATATTGTTCGTGTTGTGATTTATCTCGGTTTCCGGATGCGACAAGAAATTCCTCGTTATTTGAGAACGATTGTGACAGATTTAATGGAGTCGGGTCGCTTGCCTAAACAGCATCAAGATTACAGCATTACACCAGGACGTAAGGTCGGAGATTTCAGATTCGTCGTGATTGAAGAGAAGCTAACAAATGCTCGACAGATGAGCGGCTTTGATCGTTTTGTTTTGATGACTAAAGCTGCAATAAAGAAATTTACGGCATCTCCAATGCGATGGTTTGGGCTTCAATTCTCTGAAGTTACGATGGAAACTGTTCCGCTCGTTTTGTCAGATGTTCGAAATCTTGAAATTCATGAACGCTTAATGCACCATGAAACCGAGAATGGTGATGAAATGGAAGAAAAAGGGGTTCCTTCAACTACCGATGTTATCAAACCACTCAAATTCAAAAATAAAATCAAGGATAAAAAATAAAAAAAGAGCTTAAGCTCTTTTTTTATCTCGAAAGTCGTTTACGTTGGGCCTTTTTTCGTTGCTCATCTAGAAAATCTTCTTTTTCTTGGACATTGACAGTATGAGTCGCTTTGGCGACAATCAGGGCGGCAGTAGCTATGGCAATTTCGATTGATTTACCGACTAAATAGCCTTTAACAAATTTGTTCATATTGCTCCTTTCTCAATTAAACGAATCGTTTTTTCTTTATGTTATACTTAATATAGTATATTGCATTAGAAATAGCAAGGAATATCAATGAGAAATAAAGTAATTGTTGTTGTTGGACCGACTGCTGTTGGGAAAACAGCATTGGGAATCCAGATTTGTCAGAAATTCAATGGGGAAGTAATTTCAGGTGATTCGCAGCAAGTTTATCGGACACTAGATATCGGTACTGCAAAGGCAACGGAGGCGGAGCAGAAAGCCGCTATCCATCACTTAATCGATGTCCGAGATATTGATGAAAATTTCTCCGCTCATGATTTTGTCATTAGTGCCAATCACCTCATTAAAGAAATTCAAGATAAAGGGAAGCTCGCTGTTATTGTCGGAGGGACCGGACTTTACATCCAATCATTAATTGAAGGCTATCACCTTGGAGGTCAGGAGAGGCATGACGAAATGTTACAATTGCGTGCTAAGTTATCATTAATGACTGATGATGAACTCTTCAAACTAGTTGCTGACAAGTCGATTGAAATTCAAGAAATGAATCGCCGCAGAGCAATTAGAGCACTTGAATTGGAAGCTTTTGGTGAGGGAGAAAACCAAGGCTCAGAATTCGATTTCTTATTGATCGGTCTGAATGCCGATCGTTCAATTTTGTATAATCGGATTAATCAACGCGTTGATTTAATGACTGAAAAAGGCTTGCTTGAAGAAGCGAAAAGACTTTTTGAAAATCATAAAGATGCTCAAGCGGCAAAAGCAATTGGATATAAGGAATTTTTTCCATATTTTCGAAATGAAATGTCGCTTGAGGAGGCCATTGAGCTGGTTAAAAGAAATTCACGTCGCTATGCCAAACGCCAATTAACATGGTTTAAAAATCGGATGGATGTTAACTTTTATGATGTTTTTTCAGATTCATATCCACAAAATGTGACAGAACAGGTTACAAAATTCCTCGAAGAATAATTTCCGAAGTGATATAATAGGATGATAAAAGAATAAGAGTTAGAAAGAAAAAAATGAATAAAAAATGGCTAGATTTAGCAATGAAATATGGCGGTTTTATGGAACAAGATCGTGTTTTTTTAGAAAATCGTTTGGCTTCGTTAACGAATGAGGAAGACAAAAAGCTTCTCGTAACACCACCCGCAAGTGTCTTAAACGCTTATTTTGCAGAATTGTATCAGAAAAGAAGTCCCAAAGAGGCAACAGACTATTTTTTTTCCTTGTCGAAAGCATTGGATTTGTTTCAAGATGATCCGAATTTTCATTTAGAAGGAAAGCAGAACACAGAAAACTTTCGTTTTATCCGCTTAAATTTGTCTGGAAAGTCGTTCGGTTTTTGTTTCAAAAATGATAAAGAAGAAGCAATCGTTTTTAGTGAATTTCCAATAAAGATTAGTCGTGAATTACTTTTTGAAATTTCTCAGATATTTCCTGACTATTTGATTTGTCAATCAGAACATCAAATTTTAATGCGGCCTGCCCACTTTAAGACGCCATTCGAATCAATGGAAAGTTTGTCAGCATTAACCGACTTAGCGGAAAATGATCAGTATATGCGCCTTTCAAGTTACAATATAGACGATTTGTTTGAGAGTGCGGAAAAAGTTGGATATTTTGAAAAACCGACCCTTCAGTTTCATCAAAAACTTTTCTATTTGTTTATTAAGAAATTTATCTAAAAAAGATTTCCCAATTTTGGGAAATTTTTCATTTTGTTTAAAAATTAATGATATAATGGTGATGTAAAAATTTATTCGCACTGACAAAGTTGGTGCAAAAGGAGGTTTTTTATGTCAGTACTTATCGTTCCATTGACCATTTTAGCTGTCATCTTGATTATTTTAATTGCAAGTTTCAGTACATTGGCCTATGTTGTAAAACAACAAACTGTTGCGATTATCGAACGCTTTGGGAAGTATCAGGCAACTGCCAATGCAGGTTTTCACTTAAAACTACCATGGGGAATTGACCGGATTGCAGCACGCATTCAACTTCGTTTGTTACAAACAGAAATGACAGTTGAAACAAAAACGGCCGATAACGTATTTGTAACAATGAATATCGCCACTCAATACCGTGTTAATGAACAATCAATCAAAGATGCTTATTACAAATTGATGAATCCTGGCGAACAAATCAAGGCTTATATTGAAGATGCGATTCGTTCAGCTGTACCAAAATTAATTTTGGACGATGTCTTTGAGAAAAAAGATGAGATTGCCCTTGAGGTGCAAAAAACAGTTTCTGAAGAAATGCAAACGTATGGCTATATTATCGTCAAAACATTGATTACAAAGGTTGAACCAGATGCCGAAGTTAAGCAATCGATGAATGACATTAATGCAGCACAACGTAAACAAGATGCAGCCCAAATGCTTGCTAATGCGAATAAAATTCAAGTGGTTACAGCCGCCGAAGCTGAAGCTGAGAAAGATCGTTTACATGGTGTGGGTATTGCTGAACAACGTAAAGCGATTGTTGATGGTCTTGCACAACAAATTACCGAAATTAAGAAAATTGGTGTTGATCTTGATGAAGAACAAATTATGTCAATTCTCTTGACTAACCAATACTTGGATACACTGAATCAGTTTGCAGATCGAGGAAATTCTACCATCTTCTTGCCTGGTGGAGCTCAAGGTGCAGAAGATTTGCGCACTCAAATTATGACTGCCTTAACAGCGGCAAAACAAAAATAATAATCACCCATGATTAAAATCAAAGTTCAAATTTAGTGGCCTTTTATGAAAAGTTATTTAGTGACGGACTTGTCCCGTTTTTTACCTTCTTAGATCCAAGAATGTCAAAAGTACAATTTTGGGACGATTTTTCAGATGATAACATTGATGAACACTATCTCGATCGTGCGAGGGTTGTCCTAGGCGAAGCGACCGATTTTATTGGGCTAAAAGGTTTATATAAAAGTCTCAAAAACAATAAATCTTGAAAAGATGTAGAGATTTGGTTGGTAAGCCAGCTTGGGCAGCTCAAATAATTATTGAAGAAGACTTTGATCAAGCAGAAGCCCATCGATACGACGAATAAAAAAGTGCTGATTTCAGCACTTTTTTATTTCATTTTGATCTACTTGAATTTTTCTCTAAATTCCTGTAAAATAGAGAAGTTGAATAAGCGTCCGTAGTGTAATGGATATCACGCGAGATTCCGGTTCTTGCGATGGGGGTTCGATTCCCTCCGGACGCATAGATTGCCAAGGTGCAATTTATGGGCGATTAAGCTCTTTCATTTAACAGAATTTGAAATCGGATATTGTGATTTTTCGCAATATTTTTTTCATCTGTGAGCAAAACAAGGGGTGAATAATGGAAATCCAATTTTTGGGAACAAGTGCAGGACAACCTTCTAAAAGTCGCAATACGCAAGCAATAGCACTTAAATTGCTTGATGAACGAAATGAAATTTGGCTTTTTGATTGTGGTGAAGCGACACAGCACCAGATATTAAATACGACAATCAAGCCTCGTAAAATTACTAAAATTTTTATCACACACATGCACGGAGACCATATTTTTGGACTTCCAGGTTTTCTTTCGAGTAGAAGCTTTCAGTCTTCTGATGAACAAACAGATTTGGAAATTTATGGACCTGTCGGGATTAAAAATTTTGTCCTAACAAGTTTGAAGTTGTCAGGTTCAAAACTTGGCTATCGAATTAATTTTCATGAAATAAGTACGGCGGGAAAAATTTTTGAAGATGATTCATTTGAAGTGTATACAGATTTACTTGACCATACAATTTTCTGTTTGGGCTATCGCGTGGTTCAAAAAAATCGGGCGGGTGAGCTTGACGCGGAGGCATTAAAAGCAGCTGGGTTGCCGTTTGGACCACTTTTTGGCAAAATAAAAAAAGGGCAAACTGTTGAGTATAACAATCAGATTTTTGATCCTAAAGATTTTGTTGGTGAGGACAAACAAGGTAAAATCGTGACAATTTTAGGAGACACACGCAAAACGAATTCCGCTGTTCGCTTGGGTTGGGGGGCGGATTTGCTGGTTCACGAGGCGACTTATGAAGCAAGTGAAAGTAAAATGGCGCGTAATCATGGTCATTCGACATCCAAACAAGCAGCTGATGTGGCACAAGAGGCTGGTGTAAAACGACTTTTACTGACTCATATCAGTGCACGATACGTTGGCCCCTTAGTTGGACAATTAGTAAAAGAAGCTCAATTGGTCCACGAGAATTCATTTGTTGTTAAAGATTTTTATGAGGAAAAAATTGACTAGAACAATTGCTATCACAGGAGCAACAGGAGATATTGCCGCTGCCCTGATTCAAGCCCTGCCTAACGATCATCTGATCCTACTTTCGCGGAATATCGAAAGTTTGAAAGAAAAATATGGTCATCTCACAAATGTCGAATTATTGGAAAATAGAGCGGTTCATAATGCCCAACCAATTTCGGTTGATATCTTAATTAACAACGCCGGTTTTGGCTTGTTTAAAGAGCTGTCAGCGCTGACAGATCAAGAGATTGAAGATCAATTTGAGATCAATTCAATTTTTCCAATTCAATGCATTCGTTTTTTCAACCCAAAGGTACAATTAATAAATATTGCCTCCATAGCAGGAAAAATTCCAAGTGCAAAATCGACGATTTATGCGGCCTCAAAAGCAGCATTGATTGCTTTTTCAGATGCCTATCGCATGGAGCGACCGGATTTGATTGTTACAACAGTTAATAGTGGCCCAGTTAAAACGAAATTTCATGCTGACAATCAAGCCTACCTGAAAAAAGTAGGTTCAAATGCCATTACTTCTGATAAAGTTGCGGCAAAGATAATCAGCGCATTAGGCAAAAATAAACGTGAAATCAATTTGCCTTGGCAAATGACTGTTATAGCGAAACTTAGGGCAATTGCCCCTACTCTGCTTGATTACTTAGCGGTTCGATTTTTTAATTTTAAGTAAAATAAATTTTAAAATAGAGAATAATAAGAAAATGATAAAAGCAAATTATACATGGAATGTTAATGATACTGACCTTCCAGAAGAATTTTTAAAAACAGTAAAAAAGTATCAGCTAGATTCAGTTGCGAGTCAAATTTTGTGGCAAAGGGGCATTCATTCAGGAACTGAAATAGAAAAATTTTTAAACCCTAATTTAGAAAACTTACACGACCCCTATTTATTGCACGATATGGATAAGGCAGTCTCACGAATATTGCATGCCATTGAAAACGGCGAAAATATTTTGATTTACGGAGATTACGATGCTGATGGTATGACGGCTAGTTCAGTTATGAAAACAGCATTAGATGAACTTGGAGCAGAAGTTCAAGTTTACCTTCCCAATCGGTTTACAGATGGCTACGGCCCGAATCTGGAAGTTTACAAATATTTCATTGAAAATGAAAGCATAGATTTAATCATTACCGTGGATAATGGAGTAGCAGGTTATGATGCCGTTGAATTTGCACAAAATAATGGAGTCGACGTTATCATTACTGACCACCACAGCATGCCATCAATATTACCTCCTGCTTTTGCCATTGTTCACCCAGAACATCCAGATAGTGTTTATCCCTTCAAGTATTTAGCAGGCGTAGGAGTTGCTTTCAAAGTGGCTTGTGCTTTATTGGAATATATTCCATCGGAAATGTTAGATTTGGTTGCCATTGGAACGATTGCTGATATGGTTTCCTTGACGGATGAAAATCGAACCTTAGTTTCTTTTGGACTAAAAATTTTAGCGAATACCGAACGAGCGGGACTGCAAGAACTCATGCGGATAGCAGGTTGTGATTTTGATAACGTCAATGAAGATACAGTCGGTTTCCAAATTGCACCACGATTGAATGCCCTTGGCAGGCTAGACGACCCTAACCCTGCAGTTGAATTATTAACAGGATGGGACGAAGATGAGGCTAGTCAGATTGCCCAAATGATAGAGGATAAAAATACTGAACGCAAAGCCATTGTGGATAAAATTTACAATGAAGCCTTGATGATGTTAACAGATGAACCAGTTCAGATACTTTACCATGAAGGTTGGCACAAAGGTGTATTAGGAATCGTGGCTGGTCGATTGTTGGAAAAAGTTCACAAGCCTGTTATCATGTTAGCTTTAGAAGATAACATTTTAAGAGGATCGGCACGCTCGATTGAATCCTACGATATTTTTAAAGCGCTTGACTCACACCGTGAATTATTTATTGCATTTGGGGGACACAAGCAGGCTGCAGGAATGACCTTGGCGCTTGAAAATGTAGAAGCTGTTAAAAAGGCATTGATTGATTATATTTCCGAAAATAATTTAGATATAAATCAAAAAAATAGTCTAGTTTTGACAAAGGCAGTTCAACTTTCGGACTTGTCATTGATGACAATCGAGGGGTTAAGAAAAGTGGGACCTTTTGGAATGGACAATCCGAAGCCGAAATTCTTAGTTCGAGACTTTGAGGTTGTTCAAAGTCGGAGTATGGGTAAAGATAATAGCCATTTAAAATTAAGATTAATGCAAGGTAAAACAACACTTGATGCCGTCTTTTTCGGTCATGGTGAAGAGCAACTTGAATTTGAACAAGCAGAAACCTCTCTAGCAGTTACGCTGTCATCAAATACATGGAATGGCAATACCAGTCTGCAATTAATGATTGAAGATGCTCAAGCCGAAGGTGTTGAATTGATTGATGTCAGAAGTCATCAAATAAAATTCCCAGAAAACGCAACAGTTTTTGCAAATAATACAATAAAAAATGATATAATAGAAGAAGTGCTTATTTTGGCAGAAATGCCAACAACGGATGAAGGTTTGTCAGCACTGACTAATGCAATTTCAGCTCCAAATGTTCAATTGATTTATTTCCAAAATAGGGTCGATAAAGCTTATTATTTAACTGGATTTGGAACACGAGAACAATTTGCAAAATTGTATAAAGCCATTTATCAATTTCCTGAATTTGATATTCGTTTTAAGTTAAAATCACTGGCAGATTATTTAAAAATCCCTGAGATTTTGCTCGTTAAAATGATCCAGGTTTTCCAAGAATTGAATTTTGTCGAAATAAACGATGGCCTTATGAAAGTCAATAAACATGCAGCTAAACACGAAATTTCTGAAAGTCAAATATATCAGGAACTAAAAAAACTTGTAAAAGCTCAAGAAATGTTTGCGCTCGCACCCGTAAAAGAAATTTACCATACTTTAAAAAAAGGAGAAGTCGAAATCTGACTTGCCTGCCAAATGAGGTGGACAAGCGTTTGAGACATTAAAACAATGGAACTTAAAGATTATATTGCAACCATTAATGATTACCCTAAAGAAGGAATTGTCTTTCGTGACATTTCTCCATTGATGGCAGATGGCAATGCTTATAATTATGCTGCAACAGAAATTGTTCAATACGCGCGAGACAAACAAATTGACATGGTCGTAGGTCCAGAAGCGCGCGGATTTATCATTGGCTGCCCAGTTGCTTTTGCACTTGGTGTTGGTTTTGCTCCTGTGCGTAAACCAGGTAAATTGCCACGTGAAGTTATCTCTGCTGAATACGAAAAAGAATATGGAACAGATACATTAACAATGCATGCAGATAGTATTAAGCCAGGCCAACGTGTTTTGATTGTTGATGATTTACTCGCGACAGGTGGTACAGTCAAGGCTACAATTGAAATGATAGAAAAACTTGGCGGAGTTGTTGTCGGATGTGCATTCTTAATTGAACTTGATGAACTCAAAGGTCGTGAAAAAATTGGTGATTACGACTATAAAGTATTAATGCATTACTAATTGATTAAAAATTATTAAAAAAACACTTTAAAATGTCACTGTGAAGGATTACGTATTGACAGTGACTCAAAATTGATATAAGATATTACAATAAGAGAAAACGGAAAGAGAGCTAAAAGTTGAAAATTACAGCCTTAGAAGGACAAAAAATCGACGAACTTTCAATGATTGAAGTCGCCCATGCTATCTTGGAACAAAATGGGAAAGAATTAACTTTTGCTGAAATTTTGAATGCCGTTCAAGATTACTTAAAAAAATCAGATGATGAAATCAAATCAAGTATTGCTCGTTTCTATGCAGAAATGAACATTGATGGAAGTTTTATTCCGCTTGGAAACAACGTCTGGGCATTACGTTCATGGTATGCGATTGACGAAATTGATGAAGAAGTTATCGCCCTCGATGAACTTGATGATGAGGATGAAAAACCAATCAAAAAACGGAGTAAAGTTAATGCTTTCGGAATCGAAGATGAAATCGATCCTGAAGATGAAGCAACAGATGCAGATCCTGCAGATGAAATCGTATATGACGATGAAAATCCTGACGACGAAAAAGATGAAGTTGAAGCATACGATGCTGAACTTAAAGAAGTCGAATTGGATAATGTTGATGATGATGTCGAAATTGAAGTCGAAGATGACGACGAAGACGATGATGAAGTAGACGACGAAGACTAAATTTAAAAAAGTGGGGTCATCGGCCTCACTTTTATGAATATTCCTTTCTGGTTGTAAAATTAAATAAAATTCATTACAATTAGAATGTAAACGAAGCCATGAGAATTGAATAGTCGGTGACTATTCAAATTTTCATACTTTACAAATTGAAATCTAGCTCATTACATTCATAATTCAAGGAGAAGAAATTTGGTTGAAAAAGAAACAACTGAGTTTTCAAGAGAAAGTTTTAAAGAAAAAATCCTTCGTCAGCTTGAAGAAAGCAACGAAGGTAAGGCCCCAGTTGATGATTCAATTGAGCGTCTAGACCCGGATAAATTTTCAAGAAAATCTAAGTTAGATAATTTTGCACAGAATTTTTCGACAGAAAAAGTGAATTCTAAGATCAATGGAGACCACAAGTCGACAGAGAGTGAATTTACGAGGGATGAAAAAGCCATTCGACATGAATTTTTACATGCTTCGAATGAACCCTATCATTTTGATGTGCCAAAGCATAATCAGCCTTCAACTGCTGAAGCTGATTCAGAATTTGAAAACAAGGAAGTCACACCTCAACATTTTTCGCGTGGAAACGCAAAAGCTTCAACAGTGGATATGACGAAAGAGGATGAAAAAATGGTACAAAAGCCATCGAAATCTTACCGAAAAAATTCTAAACCATCAAAACGTGGAAAAAAGCCAAAACAAAAGCAACCTAAGAATACTGCAGGTCGAATCATTGCCGTTATCGTCATCGTTTTGATTTTGGCTGCAGGTGCAACGGGGTGGTATGGCTATAATTTTGTGAAAACAGGGGTTCAGCCACTGAATCCTAATGATAGTACTGTAAAAGCAGTGAATATTCCAGTTGGGGCCAGTTCTAAACAAATTGGAACCATATTAGAAAAAAGTGGTATCATTAAAAATGGTATGATTTTCCAATATTATACGAAATTCCAAAATTATACTGGTTTTAAATCGGGTTATTACAACTTATCTCCGAATATGAGCTTATCAAGTATTGCCAAAGAATTGGAAGCTGGAGGAACTGAAAAACCGGTCGAACCAATTTTAGGAAAAATTACAATTCCTGAAGGTTTAACCCTTACCCAGATAGCCAAACAAGTAACGATTAATGCTGCTGTGAAGAATGGTAAAACACCATTTACTGAAGCGGAGTTCATGAAAGTTGTGCAAGATGCGTCATTTATTTCCAAAATGAAAAATGCGTACCCCACCTTATTTGCTTCGTTGCCAGAACTGTCAACCGGTGTCAAGTATCAACTCGAGGGCTATCTCTTCCCGGCTACGTATGAGTATACTAAAAACTCTACTGCAGAGACAGTTGCTACAAGTATGATTCAAGCAATGAATACCCAATTAACGCCTTATTATGCTCAAATGACAAAAAGTAACATGACTGTCAATGAGGTTTTGAGCCTTTCCTCCATTGTTGAAAAAGAAGCAAACAATGATGACGGTCGTCGGAATGTGGCAGGGACATTTAATAATCGTATTGCTGCTGGTATGACTTTGGATTCGAACACCACAATCCTATATGCTGAAGGTAAGCTTGGTACTTCGACAACGCTTAAGCAAGACGCTTCTGTAAACACTTCACTTAATTCGCCTTACAATACCTACATGTATAAAGGCTATGGACCTGGACCAATTGATTCACCAAGTCTCTCGTCAATTAAAGCTGTACTTAATCCGACTAAAAATCAATATTACTATTTTGTTGCGGATGTTACTACAGGTAAGGTTTATTTTGCGAAAACGCTTGAAGAACAAAATGTCAATGTCCAAAAATATGTCAATAGTAAATTAAAATAATAACATTTAAAATTTAATAATTAAAAGGAATAGCAATAAAAATGGTTGAAAAAACATATCAAATGACCGCAGATGGTCTTGCAAAATTGCAACAAGAACTTGAAAATCTGAAATTGGTAAAACGTCCAGAAGTCATTGACCGTATTAAAGTAGCTCGTGGTTATGGGGATCTCTCTGAAAACTCTGAATATGAGGCAGCGAAAGACGAGCAAGCATTCATCGAAGGCCGCATTTCAACAGTTGAAACAATGATTCGTTATGCCGAAATTGTAGACTCAACTTCCGTTGCGAAAGATGAAGTTTCTCTTGGTAAAACAGTAACTTTCCAAGAATTAGGTGAAAAAGACACAGAAACCTATCAAATTGTTGGTACAGCTGAAGCGGATCCATTCACAGGTAAAATTTCTAATGAATCACCGATTGCCCGTACCTTAATTGGTCGTAAAGTTGGAGACACCGTTATAATTCCTTTACCTGTCGGGGAAATGCAAGTTAAAATTCTTGAAGTTGATTAAACGAAATTAAAAGTCTTTAAAGACTTTTTTTTTCATTTTTTTAGCATTTTGGACAATTAACCTGGCAACATTTATCAAATCTTGCAGGAAATTTATTTTACTCCCAGAAGCAATGAACATATATTAAGCCCCTATAGCTGTCATTAATAGCTTTTATTTGTATCTCAAGAAATAAAACGTTAAAATAGTCAATAAAGGTCAAAGAAAATTATTAATAATCAAAGTAAAGAAAAGGAGCAAAAATGACAACACCTAACACGTCCGATATTATCGAAGCCTATTTGAGAAAGCTCCTCGAAGATGAGCCAGAGATAGAAATTAAAAGAGTCGATTTGGCCAATCAATTTGATGTAGTACCTTCACAAATAAATTATGTCATCAAAACACGTTTTACTGCATCAAAAGGGTTTGATGTCGAATCAAAGCGTGGTGGCGGGGGATACATCAGAATTGTGAAATACCATTACTCTGCACGTCATGAGTTTTTAATTGACCTTTACCAGAAAATGCCTGTGAGTTTATTGCCAAGTGTGGCACATGATATTATTCAATTAATGTTTGATGAAAAAGTACTGAGCGAAAGAGAAGGAAATTTATTATTGCTTGTCATCACAGATGAAGCAATTAATCCCTTGCTTAGAAGTCAAATGATGAAAAAAATTATTCAAAGATTAGATAGGGACGAATAAAATGACGTATTACGATTATGAATTGACAGAGGTAGCTACTCGAATCTTTGAAAAAGCCAAAGACTTAGCGCACCAATACCGCTTTGCTTTAGTTGAGAGTGGTCACCTGCTGTCAGCTATGACAACAATCCCAGGTTCAATTGCCTATACGATATTAATGAATCAAAATGTTGATCCAGAAGATATGCTCCTTGATCTTGAAGAAATTACAAGTCAAAATAAAGTTAAAAAAGATAAGATCAAGTTATCACCTCGTGTCGAAGCGATTATTGAAGAGGCATATAATATTGCGACCAACAATGGAACTGAGGTTATCGGTTCTGAACACTTGCTCTATTCAATTTTGCAAAATGATCAAGGATCGGCCAGTCAATTATTGAAATTGCAAAAAATTTCAGTGAAAAATTTACGTGATGATTTGAAAAAACGGACACAAATAAAAGCCCCCAAAAATAAGAAGGCGGTTACGCCAATGTCGAAACGAGATTTATCACATTCGGCTGATGGAAATTCGACGACTCCCACGTTAGATACAGTATCAACTAATTTAACTCAATTGGCTCTTGAAGGCAAACTAGACCCAATGATTGGTCGCGAAAAAGAAATTGAACGTTTGATACATATTCTAAGCCGCCGAACTAAAAATAATCCTGTTTTAGTTGGCGAACCAGGTGTTGGTAAAACAGCCATCATTGAGGGACTTGCTGCACGGGTTGCCAACGGGGATGTTCCACTTGGGTTAATAGACAATCGTATCATGTCATTAAATATGGCCGCGGTTGTTGCAGGTACAAAATTCCGAGGAGAATTTGAGGACCGTTTGACTGCAATTGTTGATGAAGTCAGTCAAGCTCACAACGTCATTGTTTTTATCGATGAATTACACACGATAGTTGGCGCAGGTGGTGGGATGGACTCTGTCACCGATGCATCAAATATCTTGAAACCAGCGCTCGCACGGGGGAGTTTCCAATTAATTGGGGCGACAACATACCATGAATATCAAAAATACATTGAAAAAGATGAAGCGCTTGAACGTCGTTTTGCACGAGTAAATGTTGATGAGCCCAATGAAGAGGATGCAATTGGAATTCTAAGTGGTTTAAAAGAAAAATTTGAAGATTATCATGACGTCGTTTTTTCTAATGATGCAATTATTCAAGCAGTTAAGTTGAGTATTCGGTATATGCCAAGTAGAAGATTACCTGACAAAGCGATTGACTTGCTAGATGAAGCTGCGGCATCTGTTAAAATTTCATCTAAAAATAATCAATCAAAACTCGTTGAACTCGAAAAAAAATACCAAGTTACAGAACAATTGTTAGCTCAATCTATTTCTGAATTAAACGTGGCAAAGGCGCGTGGCTATGAGACAGAATTAAAAGAAATGGCAACACAGATCAATAAGTTCTCTCTGACAAGTCCTAAAAAGCAAAAGGTCAGTTCTGATGCTGTTGTCAGTGTGGTCAGTAATTTGACTGGTATTCCTGTTAAACAGATGACAAAAACAGAAAGTGATCGCTTAATCAAATTAGAGGCGGAGTTGCATAAGCGCGTTATTGGCCAAGAGGAAGCGATTTCAGCTGTCTCACGGTCAATTCGCCGTGCTCGTTCAGGCATCGCTGACGAAAAACGACCAATGGGGTCATTTATGTTTTTAGGGCCAACAGGTGTCGGAAAGACTGAACTTGCAAAGGCCTTGGCTGAAAGTGTATTTGGCAGTGAAGAAAATATGATCCGTATTGATATGTCTGAATATATGGAAAAATTCTCAACCTCACGTTTGATTGGTGCCCCTCCTGGATATGTTGGCTATGATGAAGGTGGTCAACTGACAGAGCGTGTTCGTAACCATCCATACTCTGTCGTCCTCTTAGATGAAGTTGAAAAAGCACACCCCGATGTTTTCAATATTATGTTGCAAATTCTCGATGATGGTTTTGTGACGGATACAAAAGGCCGGAAAGTAGATTTCCGAAATACGATTATTATCATGACATCAAACCTAGGTGCAACTGCATTGCGAGATGACAAAACAGTTGGATTTGGTGCAAAATCAGCTCAAAGCGATTATAAGGCAATGAAATCTCGTATTCTGGAAGAACTTAAGCGCCATTATCGTCCTGAATTCCTGAATCGCATCGATGAAACAATCGTCTTTCATTCACTTTCAGCTCAAGAAATTAGAGAAGTTGTTAAAATTATGAGTAAATCTCTCATAAATCGCTTATTTGAGCAGGGCATTGAAGTCAAATTAACGCCAAGCGCAATTCAGCTCATTTCAGAAATTGGTTTCGATCCCATATATGGGGCTAGACCTTTACGTAAAGCCATTCAACGTGAAATAGAAGATGGTTTAGCCGAAGAGCTTCTTATGGGGAGAGTTGCTAAAGGAGATGCCGTTACCATTGGTGTTTCTAACAAAAAGATTAAAATTACACATAATATTTGAGGTGAAAGCCGTTTCATGTTATAATTAAATTAGAAATAAAGGAAAGGGCGGTTCTAGAAGTGTTAGAATATTACTTGAACAGAACCACTTCAAAGTTCTAAGCACAATCAAGTAAGGTTTATTATTCAACTCGATCAAAATCATTTGCTTCGTAAAAATAAAAAACTGCGACAAAAATTGATAAGAATTAGATAATAATGAGAATATTTCTAGTCCGCAAAGGTGCATCTTATGATTAAATTTAATATCCGTGGTGAAAACGTTGAGGTTTCTGACGCAATCCGCGCTTACGTTGAAGGAAAAATCGGAAAACTCGAGAAATACTTCAATGACGGTCATGAAGTGACGGCCTATGTGAATCTAAAAATTTATACGGAGAAGCGAGCAAAGGTAGAAGTTACAATCCCAGCTAAAAACGTGACGTTACGTGCAGAACATACTTCAGAAGATATGTATGCGTCAATTGACTTCGTGGAAGAAAAACTTGAACGTCAAATTCGCAAATATAAAACTCGGACGAACCGTCGACCTAGAAACAGCGTTCCAACTGCAAAAGTATTCACTGATGAGTTTGCACCGCTAGATAAAAGTGATGAGGTTGAAGATGCAGGAATCACAATTGTACGTACAAAACATGTTGCCTTGAAACCTATGGATGCTGAAGAAGCCGTTTTGCAAATGGAAATGTTAGGTCATGATTTCTACGTCTTTACTGACTCCGAAACAAATGGTACAAATGTTGTCTACCGCCGTGAAGATGGACGTTTTGGTCTCATTGAAACAAAATAAAAATAAGAAAAACTGGGGGATACCTCAGTTTTTTTATCCGGTAAATATTTGACAACTGTAAGCGCTAGCAGTAAAATATATTTGTTATCTAATAATATCAGATAATATAATAATATCAGATAATATAATAATTCGTAGCGATAAGATAAAAAATGATCTTATCACTTACATTGAGGAGAAAAAAATGAGAGCAGCACGTTTTTATGACCGCGGAGATATTCGCATTGATGAAATTGATGAACCAGTTGTAAGAGCCGGACAAGTTGGGATTGATGTGGCTTGGAATGGCATTTGCGGGACAGACCTTCATGAATTTTTGGATGGCCCAATTTTCTGTCCCTCTCATGAACATCCTAATGTTATTACAGGAGAGTTCCCCCCAGTAACACTAGGACATGAAATGTCTGGGATTGTTAATTTTGTACCAAATGGTGTAGAAGGATTGAAAGTCGGAGATCACGTTGTAGTTGAACCTTATATTGTACCTGCTGGTGAACCGACAGGAGAAGGTTCACACTATAATCTTTCTGAAGGTTCAAATTTTATTGGTCTTGGTGGAAATGGCGGTGGTCTTGCAGAAAAAATCGCTGTTGATGCACGATGGGTTCATAAAATTCCAGACAGTATTCCGCTTGATCAGGCTGCCTTAATTGAGCCATTGTCCGTTGCTTATCATGCCTATGAAGTTTCAGAAGCAGTAGAGGGAGATACCGCGCTAATTATTGGTGCAGGTCCAATTGGATTGTTGACAGCTGCTGTTCTTAAAGCTAAGGGCATTAAGGTAATTATTTCAGAGTCATCAGAAATGCGACGTCAAAAAGCAAAGGAAACAGGTGTTGCTGAACTTCTTTTGAATCCCATGGAAGATGACATTGTTTCCAAGGTACGGGAATTCTCTTCAGATGGAAAAGGTGCTGCTGTTGGATTTGAATGTTCGTCAAATCAATTCGGATTTAATACCTTAGTGGATGCTGTCCGTCCAGCAGGGACAATTGTCGTCGTGGCAATTTGGGGGAAACTTGCACAAGTAGACTTTGTAAAACTCACAATCAAAGAGTTGAAGATAAAAGGAACGATTGCATATTGTAATACACATCCGAAAACAATTGAGCTTGTTGCTTCAGGTAAAATTAATCTAGAACCACTTATAACAGGAAAAATCGGTTTGGACAATTTGTTAGATGAAGGATTTGATACGCTCATCAATCATAATGAAACAGCTGTTAAAATTTTGGTTTCGCCAACAGGAATTGGGCTATAAAACAAAAAAAATCTAGTGTGTAACAGTTGCATTTTTTCGAAAATCACAATATTTTTTTCTCCCCTCAAAAAGTAAGTGAATGTAAGCGTAAAACCTTGTGAACTTTAACATTGTCAAAACTTTCACTTGAAAAATTTCCGAAAAAATAGTAAAATCAAAGAGTATTAAGAGTGTATATGCACTTAAAAATAATAAGGAGACTAAAATGTCAATTATTACTGATATTTATGCTCGCGAAGTCCTTGACTCACGCGGTAACCCAACACTTGAAGTAGAAGTTTATACTGAAGACGGTGGATTCGGTCGCGGTATGGTACCTTCAGGTGCTTCTACTGGTGAACACGAAGCTGTTGAACTTCGTGATGGTGAAGCTCGCTACGGCGGTAAAGGTGTTCAAAAAGCTGTTGACAACGTTAACAACGTAATTGCTGAAGCAATTATCGGTTACGAAGTTACTGATCAACAAGCCATTGACCGCGCTATGATCGCATTAGATGGCACACCTACTAAAGCAAAACTCGGTGCTAATGCTATCCTCGGTGTATCAATTGGTGCTGCACGTGCTGCTGCTGATGAACTTGGTGTTCCACTTTACAACTACCTTGGTGGTTTCAATGCCAAAGTATTGCCAACACCAATGATGAATATCATTAATGGTGGATCACACGCTGCTAACTCAATCGACTTCCAAGAATTCATGATCATGCCTATCGGTGCACCAACATTTAAAGAAGCTCTCCGTTATGGTGCTGAAGTATTCCACGCATTGGCTGCTGTATTGAAATCAAAAGGTTACTCTACTGCCGTTGGTGACGAAGGTGGATATGCTCCTGACCTTAAATCAAATGATGAAGGTTTCGATGTTATTCTTGAAGCTATCGAAAAAGCTGGTTATGTTGCTGGTAAAGATATCGTCTTCGCTATGGATGCTGCATCATCAGAATTCTACAATAAAGAAACTGGATTGTACGAATTCGGTAAATTAGCTAACAAACCTGAATCAGAATGGGAACTCCGTACTGAAGATGATATGATCAACTACTATAAAGGTTTGGTTGAAAAATATCCAATCATCTCTATCGAAGATGGACTCGATGAAAACGACTGGGATGGATGGGTTAAATTCACTAAAGAACTTGGCGACAAAGTTCAACTCGTTGGTGATGACTTCTTCGTAACAAATACTGATTACCTTGCTAAAGGTATCAAACTTGGTGCATCAAACGCTATCTTGATTAAAGTTAACCAAATCGGTACTTTGACAGAAACTTTTGAAGCAATTGAAATGGCTAAAGAAGCTGGCTTCACAGCTATCGTTTCTCACCGTTCAGGTGAAACAGAAGATGCTACAATTGCTGACATCGCTGTTGCAACTAACGCTGGTCAAATCAAGACAGGTTCATTGTCACGTACTGACCGTATTGCTAAATACAATCAATTGCTCCGTATTGAAGATCAATTGGCTGAAGTTGGACAATATAAAGGTCTTGCATCATTCTACAACATTCCAAACAACAATTTCGTTGACTAATTGAATGAAAAAAGTTCTCTACGGAGGGCTTTTTTATTATCTAAAAAAGTGAAGTCATTTGATTTATGATATAATTAAAGCAAATTATCAGGTTAGAAAGAAATGACGAACTTACATGATAAAAAACTACGAACTTTCTGAAGAAAAAAAATTAATCTCCACAGGTGAAATGAAAAATTTTACTTATGTCCTCAATCCAACACGTGAAGAAATTGGGAACGTCTCGGAATATTTTGATTTTCCTTTTGACTACTTGGGTGGCATCCTCGATGATTATGAAAATGCCCGCTTTGAAACCGATGAAAATGATAATAACCTTATTTTGCTCCAATACCCTGCGCAATCAAACTATGATGAAATAGCAACATTTCCTTATTCACTTATTTGGACTAAAAATGAGTCTGTTGTATTAGCACTAAATCACGAAATTGATAATACACCAATCTTTGGTAGAAATTATGATTTTAAAAGATATAAACATCAACTTATCTTTCAAATCATGTATCAAATGACTCATATTTTTCATGATTATCTCAAAGATTTCCGTATGAGACGACGCAAATTAGAAGTTGGAATTAAAAATTCAACAAAAAATGATCAAATAGTTGATTTAATTGCGATTCAAGCTAGCTTAATATATTTTGAAGATGCACTGAGCAATAACAGAGAAGTTCTGGTTAAATTCATCGATTATCTGCGTGAAGAAGATGAGGACGGTTTTGCTGATAAGATTTACGACATTTATGTAGAAATGGACCAAGCCTACACTGAAACAAAAATCCAATTAAAATTATTGGAAAATTTGAGAGATTTATTCTCAAATATTGTTTCTAATAATTTGAATATCGTCATGAAAATTATGACCTCAGCAACTTTTGTATTAGGGATTCCTGCGGCGATATTTGGCTTTTATGGGATTAACGTACCAATTCCAGGGCAAACGCTCCACTGGATGGTATGGGGAATCCTATTATTCACATTAACAATCAGTGGGATCGTGGTCTGGTTATTGCGAAAAAAAGATATGATTTAAAAATAAAAAACAGCCATGGCTGTTTTTTTTTAACATTTTGTGAAAAATGTATCAGATTGTAACAGATAATAAAATAAATGAAACTGTACTAGTAAAGAAAGTGCTTTTATTCCAATATTTGGCTTGAATTAGCAAATCTGTATGATATAATTAATTCATAATCTGAAACAGAAGTTCAGAGATTGAAATCAAAGGAGATTTTCAAACATGAAAACTGAAGTAACATCAGACGTATTCGAACAGGCTTGGGACGGTTTTAAAGGTAATGATTGGCAAAATAAAGCAAGTATTTCACGCTTTGTTCAATCAAATTACACTCCATATGATGGAGACGAAAGCTTTCTCGAACACGCTACAGAACGCACACTAAAAGTTAAAAAAATCATTGAAGACACTAAAGCTTATTATGAGGAAGTAGGTTTCCCATTCGATACTGACGTTGTCACATCAATTGATAAAATTCCTGCGGGCTACATTGATCCAAATAATAAAGACCTTGAATTAATTTATGGTATGCAGAATAAAGAATTGTTCCGCTTAAACTTTATGCCTAAAGGTGGACTTCGCGTTGCAGAAAAGATTCTAACAGAACATGGACTTAGTGTTGATTCACAATTGCATGATGTTCTCTCTCAAACAATGACTTCTGTAAATGATGGAATTTTCCGTGCTTATACATCAGCAATTCGTAAGGCTCGTCACGCACATACTGTTACAGGCTTACCAGATGCATATTCACGTGGGCGTATTGTCGGTGTTTATTCTCGTCTTGCACTTTATGGTGCAGATTACTTGATGAAAGAAAAAGCACGTGAGTGGGATGCGATTACTGAAATCAATGACGAAAACATTCGACTCAAAGAAGAAATTAATATGCAATATGAAGCATTGCAGCAAGTTGTTAATTTTGGTAAATTATATGGTCTAGATGTTTCTCGCCCAGCGATGGATACAAAAGAAGCAATCCAATGGGTAAATATCGCTTATATGGCTGTATGTCGCGTTATTAATGGTGCGGCAACATCACTTGGACGTGTACCAATCGTTCTTGATATTTATGCTGAACGTGACCTTGCACGAGGCACATATACAGAAAAAGAATTGCAAGAATTTGTTGATGATTTTGTTTTGAAACTTCGCACAATGAAATTTGCAAGAGCTGCTGCATATGATGAACTCTACTCTGGCGATCCAACCTTCATTACAACTTCAATGGCTGGTATGGGGAATGACGGTCGTCACCGTGTTACAAAAATGGACTATCGTTTCCTTAATACGTTAGACACCATCGGAAATGCCCCAGAACCAAACTTGACCGTTTTGTGGTCATCTAAATTACCATATTCATTCAAACGATATGCAATGTCGATGTCACACAAACACTCTTCTATTCAATATGAAGGTGTTGATACAATGGCCAAAGATGGATATGGTGAAATGTCTTGTATCTCTTGTTGTGTTTCGCCATTGGATCCAGAATCTGAAGATGCACGTCACAACCTCCAATACTTTGGTGCTCGTGTTAACGTCCTTAAAGCCATGTTGACTGGTTTGAATGGTGGATACGATGATGTTCATAAAGATTACAAAGTTTTCGATATCGAACCTGTTTCCGAAGAAGTGCTTGAATATGACAAAGTAATGGCCAACTTTGATAAATCGCTTGATTGGTTGACTGATACATATGTAGATGCAATGAATATTATTCACTACATGACAGATAAATACAATTATGAAGCTGTTCAAATGGCCTTCTTACCAACAAAAGTTCGTGCAAATATGGGATTTGGTATTTGTGGTTTTGCAAATACAGTTGACTCTTTATCAGCGATTAAATATGCTAAAGTTAAAACATTACGTGACGAGAATGGCTATATTTATGACTATGAGGTTGAAGGAGACTTCCCACGTTATGGCGAAGATGATGACCGTGTAGATGATATTGCTAAACTTGTAATGAAAATGTATCATGAAAAATTGGCATCACACAAACTTTATAAGAATGCTGAAGCAACTGTATCTCTATTGACGATTACATCAAACGTTGCTTACTCTAAACAAACTGGTAACTCACCTGTTCATAAAGGTGTATTCTTGAATGAGGATGGTACAGTTAATAAATCTAAACTTGAATTCTTCTCACCTGGTGCTAATCCATCAAACAAAGCAAAAGGTGGATGGCTACAAAATCTTCGCTCACTTGCTAAACTTGAATTTAAAGATGCAAATGATGGAATCTCATTGACAACCCAAGTTTCTCCTCGTGCCCTTGGAAAGACGAAAGATGAACAAGTTGAAAATCTAGTTCAAATCCTTGATGGCTACTTCACACCGGGTGCATTAATTGCAGGAACAGATTTTGCTGGTCAACACGTTAACTTGAATGTGATGGACCTCAAGGATGTTTATGCTAAAATTATGGCTGGAGAAGATGTTATCGTACGTATTTCAGGATATTGTGTTAATACAAAATATTTGACTCCTGAGCAAAAACAAGAGTTGACTGAACGTGTATTCCACGAAGTTCTTTCAAATGATGATGACGAAGTTATGCACACAACAAATATTTAAGCTTAAAAACTTTTTTGTAAATTATTTTCTTTAAAAAGCCCCTAGGGGCTTTTTTAACTACTGTTAATAGAGATGCTACTAAGATTTTTAATTTTATGAGTCTCTAAAAATGATAAAATTTGGTATAATAAAGTCATGAAAAAAGTAATCGGATTGACAGGTGGAATTGCGAGTGGAAAATCAACGATTGTTGATTTTTTGATTTCTAAAGGTTATGCAGTCATTGATGCAGACAAGGTTGTTCATGAGCTTCAACAGCCTGGTGGAAAACTGAATGAAATGATTCGTCGCGAATTTGGTTCAGATTATTTTGATGGGCAAGGCAGATTGCTCCGGAAAAAATTGGGGCAACTGGTTTTTTCAGATGAGGCTTCAAGGCAAAAACTAGGTAGCCTTCAGAATGGAGTAATACGTGAGGAACTTTATTTACGTAAAGCACATGAAATTGATCAATTACCTGAAAATGGGGTTTTGTTTATGGATATTCCACTGCTGATTGAACAAGACTATGATGGATTTGACGAGGTATGGCTGATTGCTGTATCACCAGATGAACAAATCCACCGCATTGTCGAACGAGATCATTTGACAGTCCAAGAGGCAAAAGACAGAATAAATGCTCAAATGCCGTTTGAGCAAAAGAAGAAAAAAGCTACGCATGTGATTGACAGTTCTGGAACGATTCAAGAGACACAAGAATTTGTAGAAAAACTATTAGCATTACTATACTAAACTACTTTAGAAGAGGAAAGAAAACGAAAACGCAGAAAATAAATAAAGTCAATTGGCAAACGAATCTGTGGATAACGTGGATTGGTTGTTTTATTGTGGGTGCATCATTCTCACTTGTCATGCCTTTTTTACCACTTTATATTCAGAATTTAGGAATCCAAGGGTCTGCGGTGACGCTGTACTCAGGAATTGCATTTGCTTCGACAGCACTTGCCTCGGGGATAATTGCACCCTTTTGGGGGAGATTAGCTGACGAATATGGTCGAAAACCAATGATGGTACGCGCCGCATTTGTCATGTCATTAACGATGGGGTTCATCGCAATTTCACCTATGTTTGGTAAAGCAGGGGTTTTTTGGTTAATCAGCTTACGACTCCTGATGGGGTTCTTTTCTGGATTTATTCCAAATGCGACGGCTATGATTGCATC
Source organism: Lactococcus fujiensis JCM 16395 (assembly GCF_002441655.1). Taxonomy (GTDB): domain Bacteria; phylum Bacillota; class Bacilli; order Lactobacillales; family Streptococcaceae; genus Lactococcus; species Lactococcus fujiensis. The sequence goes on from NZ_JXJU01000001.1 coordinate 52,834, forward strand.
TCAAGCCCCCAAAGATAAATCGGGTTATGCGCTAGGTCTATTATCGACAGCAATGGTTACGGGGACTTTGATTGGTCCTTCTATAGGCGGACTCATGGCCCAATGGTTTGGCATGAGTAACGTTTTTATCATTGTAGGTATCCTCTTATTTTTAGCTACGATATTAACGGTATTATTTGTTCATGAAAACTTTGAACCAATTCCCAAAAAAGAGATGTTATCAACGAAAGAGGTCTTTAGCAAAGTCTCAAATAAACATATTTTAGTTGGTCTATTAGTCACTTGTTTTATTCTTCAAATCACATCTCAATCGATTGAACCTTTTGTTACTTTGTATATCAAGACTTTATCCGGCTCAACCAGCAATTTAATGTTTATCTCTGGTTTGATCGTATCTGCTGTGGGATTGTCAGCCATGCTCTCGTCATCAACGCTAGGTAAAATTGGAGATAAATATGGTTCGCATCGACTTATATTAGTTGGGCTCCTTTTTAGTCTTGCCATGTATTTACCAATGGCCTTTGTTCAAACGCCCTTGCAGCTCGGTATTCTACGATTCTTTTTGGGATTTGGAACGGGCGCATTAATGCCTTCGGTCAATTCCCTTTTAGCAAAAATTACCCCCAAAGAAGGTGTTTCCAGAATTTTTGCTTACAGTCAGATGTTTTCAAATTTTGGAGTTGTTGTCGGTCCTTTATTAGGATCAGCAGTTGCAGGAATTGTATCTTATCGAATGGCAATCGTCGTTACAAGCTTGTTTGTTATTATTAATTTTATTTGGTCTTTAATTAATTTCAAGCCATTTTTACATCAACGGAGTATAGTAGGATGAGAATAAAGATTACACTACGCTGTACCTCATGTGGAAGCAAGAATTATATCAGTAGTAAAAATAAAGCCAGTCATCCGGAAAAAGTGGAGACGATGAAATTCTGTCCTAAGGAACGAATGGTTACCCTTCATAAAGAAGAATAGTGAAAAAGATGAGAGATCATCTTTTCTTTTTTACAAGAGAACATCAAAATGCGCAAAAAAATACACAAAAAATGGTATAATGAAAAATAATTAATCTTTATTAAAGAAAAAAATATGAATTTGAGAGAAAAATGAAAGACGGACTAAAAAAAGCGAACTTTTTAAATTATTCCATTTTGATTCCTTATCTCCTTTTATCTGGAATTGGAATAATCATGGTCTTTTCCACGACCGTACCCTATCAACTTTTGAACGGTAGATCGCCTTATAGTCAAGTAATCAGTCAGGCAGCCTTTATGCTTTTAAGTTTTGCTGCGATAGGGTTTATCTTCAGATTAAAATTAAGAGCATTGAAAAGTCAAAAAATGCTTTTTGTGATTATGATTGTTATAATAATGGCGATGCTGGCAGCTCGTTTCTTCTTTAGATCACTGAACGGAGCGCATGGATGGATTATTATTCCAGGAGTTGGGACGATTCAACCCGTTGAGGTAGCAAAAGTATTTATCGTATGGTATCTCGCATCAGTATTTTCTGAAAAGCAAGATGAAATAGAGAAAAATGATATCGCTGAAGTGTTCAAAGGTAAAACTTTTACACAAAAACTAATTGGTGGTTGGCGCCTCCCTATTTTGTCACTAATTATCATCGAATTAATCATGCCAGACTTAGGAAATACGATTATCATGATTGGACTTGTAGCAGTAATGGTTGGTGCAAGTGGAATATCATGGCGTTGGTTTAGTGGGTATGGGAAAATGTTTATCATAGCTATGCTAGCCTTCTTTGGCTTATTGTTTGCTACAGGAGGAAACCTTATTCCTGGGTCCTATGTCAACGCGCGTTTTAGAGCTTTTGTTAACCCTTTTCAAGATGTTGCCACCTCAGGTCACCAATTGGCCAATTCTTATTATGCAATCGTAAATGGGGGGTGGTTAGGTCGAGGACTAGGAAATTCCATCCAAAAAAACGGCTTTCTACCTGAAGCACCGACTGACTTTGTATTTCCCATTATTGTAGAAGAACTTGGAATCATTGGTGGTGTTATCGTCTTAGGAATTCTTTTTTTCCTGATTAGTCGGATATTAATTGTCGGAATTAAAGCGAAAAGCTCATTTAATAGCTTGATGTCGATTGGGATTGCTGCCTTGTTACTTATTCAGGTGTTAGTGAATGTAGGAGGGGCCATTGGTGTAATTCCAGAAACGGGGGTAACTTTCCCATTCATTTCACAAGGCGGTTCGTCTTTCCTTGTTTTGTCACTCGGTATTGCCTTTGTTTTAAATATTTCAGCCGATGAGAAACGACGGGAAATTAGTGAACTTTCGAGTAAATATTTTTATGGAACTGAAAAATGATGGATAGAATCTCTGCTTAGGCAGGGTTTCTATTCTATCTTTTGAATATTTAGAATTTATTACCCAGTCAGTGAATTTTTTTGGTATAAGTGGTAAGATAGTTAGTATTAATTGTTTTTTATTGATATGTATGTGACACATTTTGAGATATAGAATTCATTCCAATTAAAAGGAGATCCTTAATGAAAAAACTGTTAGTAGCCAATCGTGGTGAAATAGCAATTCGTGTTTTCCGGGCGGCATATGAGCTAGGACTTTCAACGGTTGCAGTTTATGCAAAAGAAGATGAATATTCTGTTCATCGTTTTAAAGCTGACGAATCTTATCTAATTGGGGAAGGAAAGAAACCCATTGAAGCCTATCTTGACATGGATAGTATCATTAAAGTAGCACTTGAATGTGGTGCTGATGCTATTCACCCTGGTTATGGTTTGCTTTCTGAAAACCTTGAATTTGCAACAAAGGTTAGAAATGCGGGCTTAATTTTTGTTGGCCCAGATCTTCATCATTTGGATATCTTTGGCGATAAAATTAAGGCAAAAGCGGCTGCTGATGAGGCTGGTGTTCCTGGAATCCCTGGAACGCATGGTGCTGTTGATGTTGATGGTGCTTTTGAATTTACCCAAAAATATGGCTACCCAGTGATGATTAAAGCTGCCTTAGGTGGTGGTGGACGTGGAATGCGTGTCGCTCGGAATGATGATGAGTTACGGGATGGTTATGCTCGCGCTAAATCAGAAGCCATTGGCGCTTTTGGTTCAGGTGAAATTTATGTTGAAAAATATATTGAAAATCCAAAACATATCGAAGTACAGATTTTAGGCGATGTACATGGAAATATCGTTCATTTACATGAACGCGATTGTTCTGTTCAACGTCGGAATCAAAAAGTTATTGAAATTGCACCAGCAGTTGGTTTGAGTCTTGAATTACGTAATCGAATTTGTGATGCAGCAGTAAAATTATGTAAAAATGTGGGTTACGTCAATGCAGGGACGGTTGAATTTCTTGTTAAAGATAATGAATTCTACTTTATCGAAGTAAATCCTCGCGTTCAGGTTGAACATACGATCACTGAATTGATTACTGGTGTTGACATCGTTCAAACACAGATTTTAATTGCACAAGGAAAAGATTTACATCGTGAAATCGGTGTCCCAGTTCAAGATGAAGTGCCACTTTTGGGTTCGGCTATTCAATGTCGGATCACTACTGAAGATCCAGAGAACGGTTTTTTGCCAGACACTGGAAAAATCAATACTTATCGCTCACCAGGTGGTTACGGAATTCGTTTGGATGTCGGTAACGCTTATGCAGGCTATGAAGTCACACCTTATTTTGACTCACTTCTTGTGAAAGTGTGTACTTTCGCCCCTAACTTTTCTGATGCCGTTCGGAAAATGAATCGTGTCCTTCATGAATTCCGTATTCGTGGCGTAAAGACGAATATTCCTTTTTTAATCAACGTTGTCAATCAAGAAGAGTTCACAAGTGGTCAAGCAACCACTACGTTTATTGATAATACACCAGCTTTATTTAATTTCCCTCAATTGCGTAATCGTGGAACTAAGACGCTGCACTATTTATCAAATATCACGGTCAATGGATTCCCAGGTATTGAACAAGTAGAAAAGAAACATTTTGAACTTCCTCGTCAACCTCATTTGACTATTGTACCGAAGGTTACGGCAAAAAATATTCTTGATGAAAAAGGCGCTGATGCTGTAGTTGATTATGTTCGTGCGCAAAAAAATGTATTATTAACAGACACAACTTTGCGTGATGCCCACCAATCTCTCCTTGCGACGCGTTTGAGAACGCAGGATATGAAGGGAATTGCGGCCAGTATTGATAAAGGCTTACCTGAACTTTTCTCTGCAGAGATGTGGGGGGGAGCAACTTTTGATGTGTCTTACCGATTCTTAAATGAGTCACCTTGGTATCGTTTGAGACAACTTCGTAAATTGATGCCGAATACGATGTTCCAAATGCTTTTCCGCGGGTCAAATGCTGTAGGTTATCAAAACTATCCGGACAATGTTTTAGAAGAGTTCATTCGAATTGCGGCGCGTGAGGGAATTGATGTTTTCCGAATTTTTGATAGTTTAAACTGGCTCCCTCAAATGGAAAAATCAATCCAAGCCGTACGTGATGCAGGGAAAATTGCCGAAGCAACAATTTGCTACACTGGGGACATTCTTGATCCAACACGTTCTAAGTATGATTTGAAATACTATAAAGACTTGGCAAAAGAGATGGAAGCAACGGGAGCACATATTCTAGCCATTAAAGATATGGCAGGTTTGTTGAAGCCACAAGCAGCATATCGTCTTGTTTCTGAACTCAAAGACAAGGTAGATATGCCCATTCATTTGCATACACATGATACGTCTGGAAATGGAATCATCACTTATTCTGGTGCAACACAAGCAGGTGTCGATATTATTGATGTGGCAACTGCTAGCTTAGCAGGGGGAACTTCACAACCATCAATGCAGTCCATCGTTTACGCCTTGGAACATGGTAAACGTCACGCAAATATCAATGTGAAAAATGCAGAAGAAATTGATCATTATTGGGAAGATGTACGTAAATATTATGCTGCTTTTGAAGGAGGAATTACGAGTCCTTCTACTGAAGTTTACATGCACGAAATGCCTGGTGGTCAATATACAAACTTGAAATCACAAGCTACCGCAGTCGGCTTAGGCGATCGCTTTGATGAAATCAAGCGTGTTTATCGTACGGTAAATATGATGTTCGGAGATATTATTAAAGTCACTCCCTCTTCTAAAGTAATTGGTGACATGGCCCTCTTCATGGTTCAAAATGACTTGACTGAAGAAGATGTCTATGAACGTGGCGAAGATTTGAATTTCCCAGAGTCTGTGGTTTCATTCTTCCGCGGCGACTTAGGCCAGCCTGTTGGTGGTTTTCCTGAAAAATTACAAAAAATTATCGTTAAAGACAAGACGATCATTACTGACAGACCTGGCTTACACGCTGAACCTGTTGATTTTGAAGTTGTCAAAAACGAATTGGCTGAAAAAATTGGATATGAACCGGGTGACCATGAAATAATATCTTACATCATGTACCCACAAGTCTTCCTTGATTATCAAAAAACACAACGTGAATTTGGAGCTGTAACCTTACTTGATACACCAACTTTCCTTTACGGTATGCGTTTGGGTGAAAAAATTGAAGTTACCATTCAAAAAGGGAAGACGCTCAGCATTCATCTGGATGAAATCGGAGAGCCTGATTTATCAGGAAATCGTGTGCTTTTCTTCAACTTGAACGGTCAACGTCGTGAGGTTGTTATCAATGACAAATCTGTTAAGACTCAAATAGTTGCAAAGCGTAAAGCAGAAACGGGGAATGCCAATCAAATTGGAGCAACCATGCCAGGATCAATTCTTGATGTTTTGGTAAAAGCAGGTGACAAAGTTAAAAAAGGACAAACTTTAATGGTGACAGAGGCGATGAAAATGGAAACATCAATCGAAGCACCATTCTCTGGAGAAATTATCGCTGTCCATGCTGTTAAAGGTGAAGCAATTCAAACCAAAGATTTATTAATCGAAATTGAATAAAATAAAAAGCTGTCAGATCTGACAGCTTTTTATTTTATTTCAATGAATTATTTTCCATGATTTCATCAATGAAACCATAGTCAAGTGTTTCTTGAGCTGACATCCAGTGATCACGTTCAGCATCTTTGTGCACTTGTTCAATTGATTTACCTGAATTATCAGCAAGAATTTTTTCAAGTGTATCACGTGTACGAACAAGATGATCAGCAATGATGGACATATCGGTTTGTTGAACGCCTTGACCAGCACCCCCCATTGGTTGGTGAATCAAGTATTCAGCGTTTGGTAACATGAAACGTTTGCCTTTAGCACCAGATGAGGCAATGATTGTCCCCATTGATGCAGCCATTCCCATAACAATGGTTTGAACATCAGATTTAATGAAGTTCATTGTATCAACAATTGCAAGACCGGCAGAAACAGAACCTCCAGGGCTGTTGATGTAGAGATAGATGTCTTTTGTATTATCTTGTGCATCGAGGAACAAAAGCTGCGCAATGATGCTGTTAGCCATGCCATCTTCAACAGGACCAGTTAACATAATAATGCGATCTTTCAATAAACGTGAATAAATGTCATAGGCGCGTTCTCCGCGACTTGATTGTTCAATAACTGTTGGAACTAAGTAACCCATAATTGTCTCCTGACTAATATTATTTTGATTAACGAAACTCGTTAAGGAAAAGCTATCAGTCCATCGGTGAAGTTGATCCCGATGTTCCTTTTCTTTTAGTATAGTAACATTATAAAATAAAGGTCAAAAAAGGTCAAAGGAAAAGCTTTTTTGATAGACTATTTTACTTCTATAATTATTCTATCATTTTATTCTAATAAATTTAATACTAAGAACAAAATAAGTTCACAAACGCTTTCTTATTTGTTATAATGGTCTCATGAATACAGAACTTATTATTGCTATGATTTTTGGTTTAGTAATTGGTTCTTGGCTGACAATTGCTGGAATATTTATTTATAAAATTTATGATGAAAATCGCTATAAGAAACGCTTGGCGATCGAAAAATTAATTCGAGAAATTGAAGCAAGAAACACTTTAAATCAAAAAATCATTGAGATTTTGAACCGTCCAATTGCAGGTGATGACACGGCTTTGATTAATCCTCAAAGTGATGTTAAAGTTGCCTTTTATGATTATAATTATCTTAAAAATTACACATCAATGTATAATTTATACTTACCAACATTTTATTTGAATACCTTTTTCAAAAAATTATCTCATCACTTAGCTGTCTTTGATGATGAACAAGATTTAAAAAATGGTGGATATATTTTTAAAGAATCTCGTCCTATATTTGAAAATTTTTCGATTGAGATTACAGACGATATTGAGAGTAAAAAGCGGGAACTCAACAAGGCGCAGAATATTTACCCCGCCCTGTTGAAACGCCAACATTATGATATTTAAAAGATTTTGTCAGATATGACAAAATCTTTTATATTTGTCATGTAAATGTTATTCAAAAAAAGAAAGTTTTTTTGAAAATAGTCTTTTTTTCATTACGCAATTATGATATAATTGAACAATCGTGAGTTTTCTCATTTTGTTTAACACTATTAGATGAATGAAAATTAAATTACGAAGAAAAAATTGAGAAATTATTAATCTCGTATCAAAATATCTTAATGAAGGAGAGAAGATGATTACTATTTATACAGCTCCATCTTGCACGAGTTGTAAAAAAGCTAAAACATGGCTTTCTTACCATCGCATTCCATTTGAAGAGCGTAATATTATTGCTAATCCATTATCTGTTCAAGAAATCAGCCGAATTCTTGAAAAATGTGATGATGGTGTTGAAGGTTTAATTTCCAGTCGTAATCGTTTTGTGAAAACACTTGGTGTTGATTTCGAAGATCTTTCCTTATCGGCAGCAATAAAAATTATTTCTGAAAATCCACAAATCATGCGACGTCCAATTATTATGGATGAAAAACGGTTGCACGTTGGTTACAATGAAGAGGAAATTAGAGCCTTTTTACCACGTACTGTACGGATTCTAGAAAATGGCGGTTCGCGTTTGCGAAGTGCAATTTAATTTGAAAAAAAACGGAATTTTTTATAGACGCTTAGTCGTCTTTTTTTGTTTCATATCACAATGAATAAAATGACGAATATATCTATATCTGTTATAATGGACTTATGAAAATTTTCGATACACACACGCATTTGAATGATAGCCCTTTCGCCGATCGCCTGGCGCTAGAAGTAGATAAAGCTCGTCAATTTGGCGTCGTTAAAATAAATAATGTTGGGAGTAATTTGAAGCTGAATCAACTCGCCGTAGAAATTTCTGAAAAATTTGATGAATGTTATGCGACGATTGGATGGCACCCAGATGACGCGGGCGAGTTTGGTGCCGATGCTATTAAATACTTGAGGCAAGAATTAAGCAAGCCAAAAGTAATTGCCTTGGGAGAGATTGGGCTGGATTATCACTGGATGGTTCAATCCAAAGAAGTCCAAGAAAAGGTTTTTCGTAGGCAAATTCAGATTTCAAAAGAAATGAATGTTCCTTTTCAAGTTCATACGCGAGATGCTTTGGAAGAGACTTATCAAATAATTAAAGACGAAGGTGTTGGGCCTGCTGGTGCTATCATGCATTCATTTTCTGGAAATGTTAATGATGCTAAACGTTTTGTCGATTTAGGAATGATGATTTCATTTTCTGGCGTCATAACATTTAAAAAGGCCCTGGGAGAACAAAATGCAGCTCGTGAACTGCCTTTGGATAGAATTTTGGTCGAAACAGACGCCCCTTATTTAACGCCAGTTCCTTTCCGTGGCCGTGAAAATACACCGGCCTATACCAGTTTTGTGGTGAAAAAAATTGCAGAACTCAGAAACCTCTCAGAAGAAGAAGTGGCTTTAGCCACATATGAGAATGCATTGAGCATTTTTAAGCTTAAATAATAACGAGGATAAAAAATCAAGGGGAATTAAAACAATAGTTTACATCATTTGGGCCTTTGCTTTAATCTGCACACTCTCCTTTGGCTTTTTGGCATCTTTTTTGGCTGGGGAAGAAAATATTGAATTTTATCCCTATCGTATCAAGTTTGTTGATGTGGGGAAAGTTGATGTAATGGTAATAAAAAAATAAATGGAAAACAAGAAAAGAATTAAACAAATAATTGTCGTTGAAGGTCGAGATGACAGTTCAAATTTAAAACGATTTTATGATGTGGATACTTATGAAACAAATGGTTCCAGTATTAATCAGACGGACTTAGAAAGATTGAAAATCCTTCATAAAAAGAGAGGCATTGTCGTTTTTACAGATCCCGATTATCAAGGAGAACGGATTCGAAAAATTATTATGCAGGCCATTCCAACTGCTCAGCACGCTTTTATTCAGCGATCTGAAGGTGTTCCGAAGTCTAAATCTAGAGGCCGCTCGCTTGGGGTTGAGCACGCCAATTTTGAAGCTTTGGAAGCTGCACTGGGTCAAATTGAAAGTTCGTCAGCACTGACAGAAATTGAAAATCCATTGAACACAAGTGACTTGATGAAATTTGGGCTCGTCATGACAAATGATAGCCGACAGCGAAGAGAGTACTTGTGTAAAGCACTAAGGATTGGATATGCAAATGGCAAACAATTGCTTAAACGATTGAATATGTTTGGCATATCAATGAATCAAGTCGAAGAAGTGATGAAAAATTATGGTACAATAGAGGAATGACAAAAACAGAAAAAACAGACGTTACTCGGATAGCCAATATCATTCGGACACAAGATATTATGCGTCGACATGATTTTAATTTTAAGAAAAAATTTGGTCAAAATTTTCTAACTGACCAAAACATTTTGTCAAAAATTACAGCAACGGCTGAGTTATCAAAAGAAGTCAACGTCATTGAGATTGGACCAGGGATTGGCTCATTGACACAATATCTTTTGGAAAACTCCGCTGAAGTTATGGCTTTTGAAATTGATAAGACATTAATTCCAATTCTGGAAGAAACATTAGCTGATTATGAAAATTTCCAACTGGTCGCTGCGGACGTTTTGAAAATTGATTTGAATGATTATATTAAGAATTTCAAAAATCCAGAATTGCCCATAAAAGTTGTAGCAAACTTACCTTACTATATTACAACTCCTATTTTAATGCATTTGATCGAAAGTAAAATCCCATTTGCAGAATTTGTGGTCATGATGCAAAAAGAGGTTGCCGATCGAATTGCAGCACAACCAAATTCAAAAGCCTATGGTTCATTATCTATTGCTGTCCAATATTATATGGATGCTCAAGTTGCTTTTATTGTACCTCGGACGGTATTTATACCAGCACCAAATGTTGATTCAGCTATACTTCGTATGGTTCGACGTGAAAAACCGTTGGTAGAAGTTCAGGATGAAGATTGGTTCTTTAAAATTATGCACAGTTCTTTTGTTCATCGTCGCAAGACTTTAATGAATAATATGCAGGCAGAATTTGGGAAAGAGGCGAAGCCAGAAATTGAAAAACTCCTATTGGCTGCTGATATTTCTCCATCCATTCGAGCAGAAGCCTTATCAATACCTGACTTTGCAAAGTTATCCGATGCATTAATTTCACTCAAATAATATGATTAAAAAAGAATCAGAAAACACTAGCAGATGCTGGTGTTTTTTGCTATTATTAGAATAAATAATAAGGAGAAAAAAATGAGAATCGAAAATGTAAAATCGAAAATGAAAATAGAAAATTTGGATGGCATGCTCATCACTGATATGAAAAATATTTATTATTTGACTGGCTTTTCAGGTACAGCTGGTACAGTATTTTTAACAAAAACACGAAATATCTTTATGACAGATAGCCGATACAGTGAAATGGCGAAAAGTATAATCAGTGATTTTGAAATTATTGAAACCAGAGATGCCATCAGCAAGCTTCCAGAATTAATCAAGGCTGAAGATTTAAAGACAGTGGGCTTTGAAGAAAATGTCGAGTATAGTTTTTTTAATCGCTTGCAAGGTTTTTTAAACGAAGTTGAACTCTATGCGACAAATAATTTTCTCTTAGAACTCCGACAGTACAAAGATGAGAATGAAATTAGAAAAATTAGAAAAGCTGCAACAATAGCAGATGAAGCATTTCAAGCTGTTCTAAAGTTTATTGAGCCAGGTCGTGAAGAAATTGAGGTTGCTAATTATCTTGACTTTAAAATGCGTGAATTAGGAGCTTCAGGTGTCTCATTTGAAACAATTGTCGCCAGTGGAAAACGTTCGAGTCTCCCACATGGAGTGGCATCACACAAAGTTATTGAGTTTGGCGACCCTGTGACGATTGATTTTGGATGTTTTTACAATCATTATGCTAGTGATATGACGAGAACGATTTTTGTTGGTAAAGCAGATTCAAAAATGTCTGAAATTTATCAGACTGTAAAAGAAGCTAATCATTCCTTGATTGAACAAGCTCAAAAAGGACTATCATTTGCTCAATTTGATAAAATTCCTCGGGATGTGATAGAAAAAGCAGGATATGGACAATTTTTTACACATGGAATAGGCCATGGACTCGGTTTGGAGGTTCATGAAATTCCCTATTTTAATCAAAAAATGACGAATCAGTTTTTAGAAGTCGGAATGGTTGTAACAGATGAGCCAGGTATTTATATCCCTGATTTTGGGGGAGTCCGAATTGAAGATGATTTGTTGATCACTGAAACAGGCTGTGAAGTTCTTACGAATGCGCCAAAAGAGCTAATCGTTATTTGAAAAAAGTCAAATCTTATGGTACAATGAGATGATGTAATCCGTTTATAAAATTGTATGAACGAAAATAAATGTAATTTCTAAGGAGAATAAATAATAATGGTTGCAGCACACGATCTTAAAGCTGGTATGACATTTTTGAATGGAGACAAACTCCTCCGTGTAATGGAAGCAAGTCACCACAAACCAGGTAAAGGTAATACAATCATGCGTATGAAATTAAAAGATGTACGTACGGGTTCAACTTTCGACGATACATACCGTCCAGAAGATAAATTTGAACAAGCTGTTATTGATACAGTTGGAGCTCAATACCTTTATAAAATGGATGATACAGCTTACTTCATGAATACTGAAACATATGACCAGTATGAAATTCCAACAGAAGTAATCGAAAATGAATTGCTTTACATGCTTGAAAATGAAGATGTTAAAATTCAATTCTTCGGTTCAGAAGTTATTGGTGTTTCACTCCCAACTACTGTTGTCTTGACTGTTACTGATACACAACCTTCAATTAAAGGTGCAACTGTAACAGGTTCTGGTAAACCAGCAACAATGGAAACAGGACTTGTTGTAAACGTTCCTGACTTTGTTGAAATTGGAACTAAACTTGAAATCAATACACAAACTGGTGACTATTTGAAACGTGCATAATTCTATCAGAATTAGCAAATTTATTTTTTCCAGAGAATCACTTCAATCACCGAGGGACGATTGATTATTTCGAAACGAGTAATTTGTCCATCCATCGGAGTTCTAGTGAGATTTGTAATCAACCTTTTATCTTATCGATGAAAGATTCAATGAAAAAGAGGAATAAACTATGGCAGAAAAAACGGTTCACTCAGAAGAATTAGGCGACATTGTCATTGCTCCTGAAGTACTTGAGGTCATTATCGGCATTACAACGGCAAAAATTGATGGTGTTTACGCTTTGCGGAACAAACGTTTTGCTGATAGCCTTGGTAAAAAGGCTGAAGGACGTGGCGTGTACATCGATACAAAAGAGGACAAAGTTTCTGTAGAAATTTATGTTTATCTGGCCTATGGTGTGAGCGTTCCAAGTGTCGCTACAAAAATTCAAAAAGAAGTGAAAGAAGCAGTCGCTCAAACAACTGAAATTATAATCGATGAGGTTAATATTCATGTTGTCGGTGTTGTTACTGAAAAGTTACCAAAACCAAGTTTTGATGAACTGTTTGATGAGGGGTTCTTTAATGCCTAAGAAGCTAACGCAGCACGATATTCGCCAACGCGCAGTGCAAACACTTTATAGCTATCAAATGCAACAAGAAATGTCAGATGCTGTAATTAAGGATTTTCAATTTAATGTTGGTAAAATCGAAGCTATCTTAGAACATACACCACGTTTTGAAGTAAATTATCAAGATGACCGGATTGTGATTCGGGGATTCCAGAAACGTTTTACCAATACCTTGAGTAAACTTGTCGAGATTTATGATTTACTTGGGATTGATTTGGATCATTCCGCTTTATTTAAAGCAAATGCTTTTGTTCGTGATTTCGGTGGATATGCCAAAAAAATGCGAGATAATGAAGCGTTAGAATTATTTAATGGGATATTTGCCAACCTCAATCTTGTCAAACTATTTAGCATTGATCTTGAGGATACGCCCGTTTCAAATAAGGTTCTTGAATTTTTCCGACTACTTCCAGAAAATGCAACCGCTGAGCAAAATCTTGAAACATTTAACAAAGTTTTTGCACTTGCACATGAAAGTATTCGTGAAAAATACACTGTAGAATTCTTCAAGCCTGTAACTTTGATCCAAGAATTGAAAGCACATTTGGCCGAAGAAGAAATCAAACATAATGAAGAAGGGCTTCAGGTCTTGGGAGATACTGAGACTTATGTGTTAAATTACGACAATGAGGATGCTTTAAATGTTGAGGCACCAGAATATTTCCTGACGCTTGTCAATGGAGTTCTGGAACACAAGGCTGATTTGGAATCGAAAATTTCTGAACATTTAGCAAACAATTGGACATTTGACCGTTTGACGAATGTTGAACGAGCTATTTTGTCAGTTGGTGCATTTGAAATAGAATTTACTGAAACCCCGGATGTTGTTGCGGTTAATGAAGCCGTTGAACTTTCAAAAGATTTCAGTGATGTCAAATCAAGTCGATTTGTAAATGGGGTTTTGACAAACTTAATAAAAAAAGCATAATTAAATAATTTGAAGAAGGGATATGAATTTTCATATTCTTTTTTTATTTTTCAATTTTCTCTGGCAATTTAGCAAGGATTGCGGTAAAATATAATTATGATAACGTTTTCTTTTTAGAAATCTGATTTCAATAAAATTGAATTCTGGGAGTAAAATATGACAGTACCCTTTTCCTTAAAACCGTACGGAAATAAGCCACACCACACTGGGCTTGCAGTACCAGTTTTTTCCCTTAGAACGAAAAATTCAAGTGGAATTGGACAATTTTCTGATTTAAAAATTTTGGCTGATTTTGCTCATCAAGCAGGAATGGATCTAATTCAGTTATTGCCAATTAATGATACGACAACTTTTATGGATTGGCGAGATTCATACCCTTATCGCGCAATTTCGGTATTTGCCTTACATCCAATTTATATTAATCTCCATGACTTTTGGGAGGATTTGACAGATCGTCAACAATCGGATCTCTTAAAAGAAGAAAAAGAACTGAATTTACTTGAACAAATTGACTACGAGCGTGTACTGGATTTAAAATGGAATTATATTAAGCTTTTGTATGATAAGAAAGCGAAGAAAATACAAGCGTCAGATGCTTACTTAAAATTTATTAATAAGAATTCTTTGTGGCTTGAGCCTTATGCTTGTTTTTGTGTCCTTCGTAATCAAGAAAAAAGTGCAGACTTTTCAAAATGGGTGGACAAAACTTATTCCGAAAAGGTTTATGCGAAATTAAAAGCAAACGAGTCAACAGATGTAGAGCTTGAACTACAATTTTTCATGCAGTACTTTTTGCACCAACAATTGAAAGCTGCTATTGATTATTGCCATCAATTAGGAGTGGCTGTTAAAGGTGATATCGCAATTGGAATAGCCCATGATTCTGTTGATGCTTGGACCAATCCTGAATTGTTCAACCTGAATATGCAAGCTGGAGCTCCACCGGACGTATTTGCCGTAAATGGGCAAAATTGGGGCTTCCCTACATACAACTGGGAACGTATGGCAGAAGATAATTATAGCTGGTGGAAGCGCCGTATGCAAGCCATGAGCGAATATTTTGATGCTTACCGCTTAGATCATATTTTAGGATTTTTCCGTATTTGGGAAATTCCTCAGGAGAGTGTGCGAGGATTACTGGGTCAATTTTCACCAGCACTTGCTTTGTCAGCTGAGGAAATTGAACGGTCCTATGGCATTCCTTTACGTCAGTGGGGTGTTGAGCGTTTTACGAAACCATTTATTAAAGATTGGGTAATTGATGACATCTTTGGTCGTGATTATCGCGATCAGATTATTCAAAAATACTTGAAATATACAGGATTTGGAAACTATGCGTTTGATCAAGCCTATGATAATCAACGAAAAATTGAAGCAGCCCACATAGATGAATGGATTAGGTTAGGATTATATCAATTGCACGAGAACGTGATTTTTGTTCAAGATCATAAAAATCCTGAGTTGTTCCATCCCAGAATTTCAGTTCAGAATACCATTTCTTTTCAAGAATTTGGGGCAGAATATCAAGAACGTATAAAGAGACTTTACAATGACTATTTTTACGGTCGGAACTATAATTTCTGGAAGGATCGAGCGTATGAAAAATTGCCAGTCATCAAAGATTCGACTGAGATGCTTGCCTGTGGTGAAGATTTAGGAATGGTTCCCGATAATGTGCCAGATGTGATGTATCGCTTGCAGATTTTACGCTTAATCGTTGAACGGATGCCAAATGATGATCATTTTATGAATCCGCTTGAATATGCTCCATACCTGTCAGTGGTGACAACTTCAAGTCATGACACGAGTAATTTACGTGCTTGGTGGACTGAGGATGCTGAGACAACTCAGCGTTATTATAATGAAATTATGGGCTGGCAAGGGCCGGCGCCAAGTGTGGCATCTGCCGAGATTATAGAGCAAATTGTCAAACGTCATTTGAACACAAATGCAATGATCGTCGCCTTACCAATTCAGGATTGGTTGGGAATGAGTGAAGACTTGCGTGCTGCCAATCCAGTTGCTGAACAAATTAACATTCCAGCCAATCCGTTCCATTATTGGCGTTATCGATTACACATTGACCTTGAAGAATTGGTTGAAAATCGAGAATTTACAGACTTTTTATATCAAATAATTAGCAATTCAAAGCGGTCAAATTAGTTAAAATTACAGATATAAGTTAAAAGTAGCAAGCGTATTAAATAAAGTAATAATATCCTAAAAATTCCGAACAATACATACGATTGTGAGCGAAAAAGACTTATATCATTTTGAAAATTATGATTATGATTATAAAATTATAATAAAGAAGTACAAATGGAGGTTTCAATATGGGAATTGAAATGTTAGGTCTTATTCTCGCCGGCGGCCAAGGTACGCGTCTCGGCAAATTAACAAAAGATGTTGCAAAACCAGCAGTACCCTTTGGTGGGCGTTATAGAATCATTGATTTTGCTCTATCAAACTGCGCCAACTCAAATGTTAAAAATGTTGGTGTGATTACGCAATATCAACCTTTGGTATTAAATTCGCACATCGGAAATGGTGCGCCCTGGGGCTTAAACGGTGTCACTAGTGGTGTAACAATTCTACAACCCTATTCTTCTCAAGAAGGTTCAAAATGGTTTGAAGGGACATCTCACGCCGTTTATCAAAATATTGCTTACATTGACCAACAAAATCCGGAGTATGTCTTGATTTTATCAGGCGATCATATTTATAAGATGGATTATGAGGCGATGTTGGATAGTCACAAGGAACGTGGCGCTTCTTTGACCGTGTCTGTTATGGAGGTTCCAATCGAAGAAGCCAGCCGTTTTGGCATTATGAATACAGATGATTCTGATCGCATCATTGAGTTTGAAGAGAAACCAAAAGAACCCAAATCAAATCTTGCATCAATGGGGATATATATCTTTAACTGGAAACGTCTTCGCGAAGTTTTGGTAAACGGTTATGCCAAAGGTAATCCAATGGAAGACTTTGGGGGAGATGTTATTCCAGCATATATTGAATCTGGCGAAAATGTGTTTGCTTATCGTTTCAAAGGCTATTGGAAAGATGTGGGTACGATTGATTCTCTTCATCAAGCCAGCATGGAGTTTTTAGACTTGAATATGGAGCTTGACATTAAAGACAAAGGATGGCGAATTTACAGTAGGAATGATATTTCGGCACCTCAATTTGTCACAGCTGATGCTGATGTAAAAGACTCTCTCATCGGTGATGGATGCTATGTTTCGGGTAAAGTACATCATACGATTTTATCGCAAAATGTTCACGTTCAAAATAATAGTGAAATCGAAGACAGCTTCATTATGAGTGGCACATATATTGGTGAAAATGTGGTCATTAAAAATGCAATAGTTGGAGAAAACGCACGAATTGGCGATAATGTTCAAATTATTGGAAAACCAGATGCCATTGAAGTCATCGGGCATGGCGAAGTGAAGGGGGAAGAGAAAAATGAAGAATAGTAACAGAATGGCAGCGATCTTATCAAATGTCACACGTAAAAAAGAACTCACACCATTGACAGATGAACGCCCTATTGCGACACTTCCGTTTGACTGTAAATACCGGTTAATTGATTTTCCCTTGTCCGCATTGTCAAATGCTCACGTTGAATCTGTATTCATGACTTTTAATGAAGGTGAAACTCAGTCTGTTTTCGATCATATTGGTGCAGGTTCAGAATGGGGTTTGGATACATTTAATAGTCGCTACTTTATGTATATCCAACAAGATTTTGATCGATTAAAAGAAAAAGGTCTGCCCTATTTTAATCAGCACATTAACTTTTTACGCCGTTCAAAAGCGCCATACACTGTATTAATTGGTAGCAAATTTATTTGTAATGTGGATTTGAATGCAGTTTTAAAAATTCACAAATTAAATGGAAAAGTTGTGACAGCAGTCTACAAGAAAGTATCATCAGATTCAGCTGATGCAGAAGACACAATTATTCGTTTCAACGAAGAGGGGCATGCCATTGGTAAATTTAAGAAGGACACTGAAAATTTACAAAGTAAAGAAGCGCTTGCTTTGAGTGTCTTTATTGTGGATACCGATTGGTTGATTGAATTTGCTCAAAAAATGCAAGCAGCAGGAGAAATCGCATCTTTAGCTCACTTGTTGCGTACACATTTGGATGAGTATGATGTAAATACATATGAATACACAGGTTATATGAGCAATGTGATGGATATTAAATCTTATTATGATGCCAATATGGCCATGCTTGACTCTTCTAATTTCACCTCTTTACTTTATAGTAGCCAGCCAGTTTTGACTAAAATAAAGAATGAAGTCCCAACCTATTTTGCTAATGAAAGCTCTGTTGTTAACAGCCAATTAGGATCGGGTTGTATTATTGAAGGGAATGTAAAGGATTCACTAATTTCCCGTGGTTCAAATATCCGAAAAGGCGCAACTATTGAAAATTCGTTGATATTTACCAGTAGTGAAGTAAAAGAAAACGCGGTTCTTAAATTTGCCATCATTGACAAAAATGCGGTTATTGAAAACGGAGTGTCAGTTATCGGTACAGCTCAAAAACCAGTTGTAATTCCAAAAGGTGCTGTCGTAACTGAAGACGTTATTGAACTCTAAATTGTTAATATTTTAAAATCAGCGCTGATGGAATTCTGTCAGCGCTGATGAATGTTAACTTATTAATTAATTAAAACAGGTGAAAAAATGAAAATATTATTTGCTGCAAGTGAATGTGCGCCCTTCTTTAAAACTGGAGGACTCGGTGATGTTGCAGGTGCATTACCGAAAGAATTGGCAAAAAAATCAGAAATGGATTCTGTTTCGGTCATTCTGCCATATTTCAAAGATGAGATGAAAGATGTCTTCAAGAAAGATTTAAAAGATGAATTTTGGGATTTTGTCAACGTAGGCTGGCGTCGAGAATATGTTGGAGTTAAAAGTTTAGTTAAAGACAACGTGACCTATTATTTTCTTGATAATGAACACTATTTCGCTGGAAAAGGGCTCTATGGTTATGACAATGATGGTGAGCGGTTTGCCTTCTTTAACTTGGCAATTTGTCAGTTACTTGAACGCCTAGGAGAAATTCCTGATGTCATTCATGTGAATGATTGGCAAACGGCAATGGTTCCATTTTTGCTGAAAGAAAAATTTAATTGGATCAGTGCATATCAGAACATCAAAACAGTTTTGACAATCCACAATATGCAATTCCAAGGCTGGTTACAAGGGGATGCATTAGTTGAACTATTTGGGATGGGAATGGAACGATTCAATGAAGGTGTCGTTAGACATGACAATATGCTTAATATGTTAAAAGCAGGTTTGCTTTATGCTGACAAAGTTAATACCGTCTCGCCAAGTTATGCCGAAGAAATTAAAAGCCCAGCTTTTGGATGTGGATTAGAATCAGTTTTAAACTTTATTTCAGGTAAACTTTCTGGAATTTTGAATGGAATTGATTATGATGTTTTCAATCCTCAAACAGATTCACAAATCAATCATCATTTTTCCGTGAAAGATTTATCTGGAAAAGCGCTAATGAAGGCAGAACTTCAGGAAAAACTCGGTTTACCTGTTAGAGCTGAAGTTCCATTGATCGGAATGGTCAGCCGATTGACTGACCAAAAAGGCTTTGACCTTGTATTGTCAGAGCTAGAGTATATTTTACAGGAAGACGTTCAAATTGTCGTTTTAGGAACAGGCTTTCCCTATATCGAAGACGGATTTAAAAATTATTCAGCTCGTTTACCTGAAAAAATGTCAACAAATATTGCCTTTAATTTACAATTTGCACAAGAAATTTACGCAGGAGCTGATTTATTCTTGATGCCATCCGCATTCGAACCATGTGGTCTCTCACAGATGATCGCCATGCGTTATGGCACACTTCCAATTGTACATGAGATTGGCGGATTGAAGGATACAGTCATTCCTTATAATCCTAATACGCAAACAGGAACAGGATTTGGTTTCGTTCAATTTGATGGCCTAACATTAACAAATACAATAAAAAGTGCGGTACATTTATACCAAGATGCTTATCCAACCTATAAAAAGCTCATTTTGTCAGCAATGACAGAAGATTTTTCTTGGGAAACAAAAGCACAGCAATATGTAGACCTTTATCAGTCAATTGCTAAAATTTGATGTCCGTCATAATTAAAATACGCAACCGATTGCGTAAATTAAAAAAATTTGGTAAAATACTAATTGAAGTAGAAAAACTACTTTCCTAGAACTTGGATTCTGCTTAAATCTCAGTTTAAAATGCATCTCTGAATAGACTGACCGCAACAGAAAATCTCGTCAAGCACTAGAACATAGAGGTGTAATTTGAAACTTACTAAAAAGCAATTTAAACAAGATTTTGAAAAAAGGTTAACAACAAAATTTGCGACAGATGTCGAAAAAGCAGGACCACAGGAAACATTAGCTGCGGTTTCTTCTGTCATCAAAGCCTACTATTCGAAAATTTGGCAAGAAGACAATGAATATAAAGACGAAACAAAAAAGAAACAGGCATATTATTTCTCAATTGAATTTTTACCAGGTAAAATGCTCAAGAGTAACTTGCTTAATCTTGGAATATTAGATACTGTTAGAGAAAGCCTTAGTGACTTAGGCATTGATTTAGATGCGATTGCACAAATTGAACCTGATATGGCCATTGGTAATGGTGGCTTGGGGCGTTTGGGCTCATGTTTTCTTGACTCAGCAGCATCAACGGGTATCCCATTGAATGGGAACGGAATTCGCTATTCTTATGGTTTGTTCAAACAAAAAATTGTTGATGGCTATCAAGTTGAGTTGCCAGATTCTTGGCTAGACAATGGAAATCCCTGGGAAATTAGACGTGCTGACAAAGCCGTTGAAGTTCACTTTGGTGGAGAAGTTTGGCTCGAAGATGATGGAACTGGTCGGTTGATGCCTCATTATCGTAACCAAGAACGCGTTCTAGCAGTACCTTATGACACACCAATGGTCGGCTTTGAAAATACAACGGTAAATAATATGTGTTTGTGGCGTTCAGAAGTTCCCAAAGATTTGGATCTTCGCTTCCAAAATTTGGAATATATGCGTCAAACAGCCATGCTTTCAGCCGAACTTTACCCAGATGATTCTAATTATGATGGCCGTTTACTTCGTTTGAAGCAAGAATATTTCTTTGTCTCTGCAGGACTTCAAAGAGTTATTAATCACTTCAAGAACATCAATAAAGTTCCCGTAACACATATTGCAGACTTTATTTCTATTCACATTAATGATACCCATCCAGCACTCTGCGTTCCTGAATTTATGCGCATTCTTGTGGATGAATTTGGTATTGAATGGGAACGTGCTTGGAATATCACTGTCAAAGTAATGTCTTACACTAACCACACCATTCTTTCTGAGGCATTGGAAAAATGGCCTGAAGAAATGGTCAAAAATTTATTGCCACGAATTTACCAAATCATTTTGGAAATTGACCGTCGTCGTACAGCTGATCTCCTTCCAAAAGTTGGTGCAAAACTTGTTCATAGTACACGGATTGTCAAAGATGGTCAAATTCATATGGCTAATTTGGCAATTATTGGTTCACATTCGACAAACGGTGTCGCTAAACTTCACTCAGACCTACTTAAAGATGTTGAACTTCATGATTTCTATTTGATTTATCCAGAACGCTTTAATAATAAAACTAATGGGATTGCTGACCGTCGTTGGAGTCAAATTGCAAATGAGCGTCTGTCAGGTGTTTTAGATGAAACAATTGGGAAATCATGGCGTCATAATTTGAACGAATTAAAACTACTTGAAGCATATAAAAATGATGAAAACACATTGGAACGCTTGCAAGCAGCAAATTTTGATAATAAATTACGATTGGCTGAATATATTCAGGAACACAATGGAATTACGGTGAATCCAGAGGCTATTTTTGATGTTCAAGTCAAACGATTGCATGCCTATAAACGTCAATTGTTGAATGTTTTACATATTTTGAAACTTTATTTTGATATTAAGGATAATCCTGAAATTGAGATGGTTCCACGTGTCTTTATTTTCGGAGCAAAGGCAGCACCAGGTTATCATTATGCAAAATCAATCATCAAATGTATCAACGAAATTGCCAATATGGTAAACAATGATAAAGACGTAGCTGATAAGCTCAAAGTTGTCTTTATGGAAAACTACAATGTTAGTCTTGCAGAAATTATCATTCCAGCAGCAAATGTGGGTGAACAAATTTCGTTAGCTTCAAAAGAGGCTTCAGGAACTTCAAACATGAAGTTTATGTTAAATGGCGCGTTGACCATTGGTACGCTTGATGGTGCTAATATTGAAATCTTCGAAGTTGCTGGAAAGGGTAATTATTTCAAATTTGGCTTAACTAAAGATGAAGTTTACGAATATTACCGAAATGGCAATTACAATGCACATGATATTTACGAACAAAATCCAATTGTGCATCGCATTTTAGATGCTTTCATAGACGGAACAATTCCTAATATTTCTGCCGAAGGTCCAGAAGTTTTTGATTCATTAACGACATATAATGATGAATACTTTGTCCTTCGTGATTTTAATGATTATGTTCGTGCCCAAAAGGATTTAGAAAGACTTTATAAAAATAAAAATGCGTGGGCGCAAGCTAGCTTGATGAATATCGCTAATGTAGGTAAATTTAGCTCAGACCGTACCATTAAAGAATATGCAGATGATATTTGGCACGTGCATGAAAAAAAATAATTAAATAAAGCTCAATTCTCTTGCTTTATAGGAGCAGTTTTGCCATTAAATTGATTAATGGCAAATCAATTTCCATAAACAGAAAAATCGATGAAATGAGATCAACATGTATTACTTTAATTCTTGGAATTCAGAATTCAAACAGCCCTTCGGAGCAATTAAAACAGGTGAGGTGATGAAGGTCAATTTTTCTTCAGACAAAGAAAATGTAACCATAAAATTTATTATTAGACGCGATTTTGGACTTCGGCATGAATTTGACATGCACCCTATCGAGAAAGGACTTTACAGCTCATCCGTTCAATTTGATGTCGGGCATGGTCTTTATTTTTATTATTTTGAAATTAGTGAACAGTCCGATTGGGGGCTTGTAAAACATTATTACGGCCGTAGTGAATCAGGCGGAGAAGGTGTCCTTTATATTTCAGAGCAAGATGTTCGACCATTCCAAGTCACAGTTTACGATAAAGATGACAAAGCTCCAGAGTGGTATCGAGATGCTGTATTCTACCAAATTTTTCCAGACCGATTCAATAACGGCAATAGTGATGGGAAAATCAATGCCCCTAAGCCTAATTCTTTTATTTATGGCTCCCACCAGGATCAGCCGATGTATGTCAAAGAGGAAAATGGCGACATTGCGCGATGGGATTTTTTCGGGGGAAATTTAAAAGGGATAACACAAAAGATTCCATATTTGAAAGAATTGGGAGTGACAGCAATCTATTTGAACCCGATCTTTTCGGCGACAAGCAATCATCGATATGATACGAATGATTATCTAGCCATAGATACGATGCTTGGATCGGAAGTAGACTTTAAAGAACTAATTGACAAACTGCACGAGAACAAGATGCATTTAGTTCTCGATGGTGTCTTTTCCCATGTAGGCAAAGATTCACGTTATTTTAATTTGGCTGGAACATTTGGATCAAAGGAAGGTGCTACCAAAACACCGAAAAGTCCTTATTTTGATTGGTTTAAGTTCACGGATTATCCCAATGATTATAAATCATGGTGGGGGATCAAGGATTTACCTGAAATAGATAAGGATAATGAGTCTTTCCGAAATTTTATTTATGGTGAAAAAGATTCTGTTCTAGAAAAATGGAATAATTTTGGTATTGATGGCTGGCGCTTAGATGTGGCCGATGAACTTCCAGATTCTTTCATAAGAGGAATTCGAAAGAATTTAAATCAGTACGAGAACATGGTTTTAATCGGTGAGGTCTGGGAAGACGCTTCTAATAAAATATCATATGGACAACGTCGTGATTACATTCTCGGTGATAGTCTACACGGCTGTATGAACTATCCGTTTCGGGACTTAATTATTCGTTACTTGAATGGAACAATCCCAGCAAACGAAATTGCCCATCAATTATTAGGACTATCTGAGAATTATCCGAAGGACATTTTTTACAATAATTTGAATAACTTAGGAACCCATGATACTGAGCGGATTTTGACGATGATACAGCCGAAGAATAACGATAATGCGGTAAGTTTAATGTTTAGTTTACCAGGAGTTCCATGCATTTACTATGGTGATGAAGCAGGCTTAACCGGCGGCAAGGATCCAAACAATCGAAAATTTTTTCCGTGGGATAATATTGATCCAACATATTATAAACAATATCAGAAGTGGTCTAATTATCGGACCGAGAATGAAGTATTACGTTCGGGTGATTTTTCAACATTTTATTGTGGGGACCTTTTAGGCATTATCAGATACACTGAAAATGATTATTTTGTAACATTAATTAATCCTAGCGATCAAGAGATTAGAATTGATTTCAATGCCATTAGTTTTTTACAAAATTTAGGAGTTCAAGAAGAACTCAAGGCAAAATTAGATGGACTACAAATTGAAAAAAACGAAACTTTATTCTTCAAAAAGTAAAAAAGTGTAGACTGGTCCACACTTTTTTAAATGTATTGGTATTGTTATTAAATTGTTACATTGTCCCGTATAGTCCCGCTTTTTGGGCATTTTTCCAAAAATCTGTATAGCTGAAATAGTTTGACAACTTGACAAGTTGTATAGAAAACTTTATAATATATCTATGGAAAACTTAAACAAATCCGAAAAATTATTTTTCGGACAACCTCGAGCGCTATTAACGCTCTTCCAAACAGAACTTTGGGAGCGTTTTTCTTATTATGGAATGCGCGCGATTTTACTGTATTATTTATACACTGCTACAACAAGTCCTAACGCTGGGCTCGGTTTACCCGTATCTCAAGCAATGGCAATTGTTTCAATCTACGGAGCACTCGTTTATTTATCTGCTATTGTTGGTGGTTGGATTGCCGACCGTCTTATTGGTGCTTCAAAAACAATTTTCATTGGTGGAATTTTAATTATGCTTGGGCATATCGCCTTAGCAATTCCATTTGGATTAACGTCTTTATTTATTTCATTGGCATTAATCATTTTGGGTACTGGGATGTTGAAACCGAATATCTCGAACATGGTTGGTCATCTTTATTCAAAAGAGGATCCACGTCGTGATACTGGTTTCAATATTTTCTATTTTGGTGTTAATGTAGGGTCGCTTTTAGCTCCAATCATTGTTGGAACTGTGGGACAATCATACAACTATCACCTTGGTTTCTCATTAGCAGCAATCGGTATGCTTGTCGCTCTATTTGTTTACTGGCGTGGACGTACTCGTCTCTTCCCAGAAATTGGTAAAGCCCCATCAAATCCAATGGATGAAAAGGAAAAAAGTCGTTTCCTCATTATCTTTATTGTTGCGCTTGTAGCTGTAGTTGCTGTAATGTTCGGACTCTACACATATAGTGCAAAAAACTTTATTGATAATTTAATCAATGTTTTATCAATTGTCGGGATATTAGTTCCAATCGCCTATTTAGTTCG
Organism: Lactococcus fujiensis JCM 16395; assembly: GCF_002441655.1. GTDB lineage: Bacteria > Bacillota > Bacilli > Lactobacillales > Streptococcaceae > Lactococcus > Lactococcus fujiensis. The sequence goes on from NZ_JXJU01000001.1 coordinate 78,301, forward strand.
GATGTTTACTTCAAAAGAAGTAACATCAGAAGAACGTAGTAAATTGGTTGCTTATATTCCAATGTTTATTTCAGCTATTCTTTTCTGGGTCATTGAGGAACAGAGTTCTACAGTTATTGCAACATGGGGGGCTGAACGTTCAAATCTACATCCAGTTTGGTTTGGTCTTCATATCACAATTGATCCATCATGGTATCAATTATTGAACCCACTGTTTATTGTTCTTTTAACACCTGTTGTAGTTGCAATTTGGAATAAAATGGGAGAACGTCAGCCTTCAACAATTGTGAAATTCGGTCTAGGCTTGATTTTGACAGGTGTATCTTATGTTATTATGATGGCACCAGGATTGATTGATGGCGTAAATGGACGTTCAAGTAGTCTTTGGTTAATTTTGATGTTTGCCATTCAAATGGCTGGAGAACTTCTCGTTTCACCTGTTGGATTATCTGTCTCTACTAAATTAGCACCTGTTGCTTTCCAATCACAAATGATTGCGATGTGGCTTTTATCAGATGCTGGTGCGCAAGCTATTAATGCACAAATTGCACCATTGTTCACAAAGTCTACTGAAATTGCATTCTTCGGAATCGTTGGTGGAATTGGTGTTGTTGTTGGTTTGATTTTACTCTTAATCAAGAAACCAATTTTAAAATTGATGGGTGATGTCCGTTAATTTTTAATTAAAAAATGAAAGAAGTAGGCTCCGAAAGGAGTCTTTTAAGTTGCAAAAAAACCTGTCAGCACGGACAAGTTTTTAATTTAAATTGAAAAAGATGGCAAGCCTTTAAAGTGTTTTCTCCGATTCCATTTGTATTTAGCTGTTGTCTTTCCTTCCATGCAGGCAACATAATCGTCAACAAATGTTACAATGAAACTTTCTTTATATCGTGGAGGAGCAATTGTGGCGCCCCACATGTGTTTGATAATAATATCTTTTTCTAGAGGTGAAATTTTAGTTAATTTACAAGCATTGCGATAAGCGATACGTGGATGCACATAAGCATGACTTTTGGCAAACTTTGTGTTACGCCAATCATAAAAGAACAAATCGTGGAACAAGCCTCCTCGTGCAGTTGCTTTGGCATTCAGGCCATATTTTTTAGCAATCACATAAGACATGTAGGATACGCGCAAACAGTGTTGCAAACGTGTAGAAGTGTAGTGATGGACAATCGTATCTAATTTTTTGAGTTCTGGCATTTCCAAGAAGTGACCAACATAACTCATGTATTCAGCATCATGGAACCAAGGTTCATTTTCTAAATTCATGAAATAGATTATAGCACACATTCCTTAAATGTAAATAACAATATGCCTAAGTAATTTTAAAGTTTGGTTACAAATGGCAGAAAAATCAGACTAAAGTAGTATGACATTTTGGCTAAATTTTGTTAAAATGAAGGTAAGTAAAAATTTAAGGAGAAATATTAATGAATAATAACGATAATCTCATTTTTGACCAACGTGAAGATGGCTTGAATGCCTTCTTCAGTAAGGTCTATGCTTTGATGGGAGTGGGAGTAGCGATTTCAGGTTTGGTATCCTTTATCATGATTCGATTCTTCCAAGCTAACCTTGATGCGATTTCACAAAAAGGAAGCCTCGTATTCCTTGCATTGTGGATTATTCCACTTGTATTGGTTGTCCCTCTTCAAACATCGGCTATGAAAAATTCTTCAGCTGCAATGCCATTATTTGTCATCTATTCTGCGTTTATGGGCTTTTTAATTAGCTTTACTTTATTGATGTATACAAGCACAGATATTACAATGGCCTTTATTACTGCTGTTGCGATGTTCTTTGGGCTAGCAGTTTATGGACGGACGACCAAACGTGATTTGAGCGGGATGCAAAAAGCACTCGTTGCAGGTGTCATCGGTTTAATTGTCATTGGTTTTCTTAATTTCTTCATTCAAAGCACAGCCTTGATGTTAATTTGTTCAGTGGTTGGGGTGGTTATCTTTTCCGGATTGATTGCTTACGATAATCAAAAAATCACACAGGTTTACAACCAAATGGGTGATTCAAACGGTTGGGCAATTTCGATGGCCTTGTCACTTTACCTTGACTTCTTAAACTTATTCTTGTTCTTACTCCGTATTTTCGGATTTGCTGGGAACAGCAGAGACTAATAAAAAAATCATGAGAATTGGCTCATGATTTTTTCTTTTTCTTTTTGTGATTTTACAATAATAATTTTATCAGATTGGTGATATTCTTCAATGATTTTTCTTATTCGAGGTTCATTTTTTTTAGGGAAATTCCAGATAAATTTCATAAATTCCCAATATTCTTTGTCAAATTTTTCAACAAAATTGGTGGCCATATCTGAACGGTTTTTACCTGCGAAACGGGTTTTCAGAGATCGACTAATCACACGGCGCAATGCTTTTAGACGACTAATTTTAAGCCAGATAATCAAATCGGCAGACGGCAAACGTGTTTCCATAGTCCCAGAATAATTGCCATCGACAATGCAATTCTCATTTTCGGCAATAAATTGTTTTTGAACCTTTTTAAAATAAGCTAAAGCTGAATCTGAATAATCGGTTTCATGCCAAATTTTATCCAAATGTAGCAGGGGATAGCCTGTTCTTTCTGATAATTTTTTTGAGAATGTCGATTTACCAGCGCCCGAAGAACCAATAACCATGATTTTCATATTCACCTCCAATTTGAAAACGCACGCAATATATTATAGCAACATTTCGGCAATAATCCAAGAAAAAAACAGATCAATCTGTTTTTGTGAGCACTGAGCAATTATATTAAGAAAAGTTCTTCTAATTTTCGTGCGACGCCATCCTCATCATTCGTCCAGGGGAGAATCTCTGACGCATGAGGGATCAATAATTTCGAGGCATTTTTCATGGCGAAAGCATGGGTGGCCAATTTGAACATCTCAATATCGTTATGTTCATCACCAAAGGCATAAAGATTTTCTTTAGGAATTTGGAGAATTTTTAACAAATAATCTAGACCAGATGCTTTTGTGACACCTTTTGGAACAACTTCCAATATCCCGTTGGGGCCACCCCACCCAGAAACAGCAATTTTTCCATTATAATGATCTTGCATTTGTTTTGCCAAACGGAACTTGTCTTTAATACGTGTGGAAAGTAGAACCGCGTGAGGATTTTCTGTAATTCGATCCGCACGCAATCGATTATATGGTTTGAAACTATCTACACCAAATACATCAGTCGGTACATTACGAAAAGTGTTTAAGAAAAATTTGCGACGATATTCTACGGCAAAAAATTCAAGATCGAAATTTTGTTGGTGGCGTAACAAATCAAAGACAAAGGAGCGGTCAATGAAATGGGCCTTCTTATATTGCCATTCTTTATCAGTGGGATTGGATATTAATGCTCCATTGAAATTAATCATGGGGCTGCTTAATTCAAGTTCTTTATAGATTGGCATAGCCATACGGTATGGACGACCTGTTGTAATACAAATGATGTGTCCTTTTGATTCCAATTGTTTGAATACATATTTGGTATAAGCACTAACAGTTTTTCCGTCAGAGTGCAACGTAGTCCCGTCTAAATCAATTGCAATAAGTTTGGTTTGGTTATTTATCATATTTTCCTTTGTTAGTGTCTGCCTAATTTTTTGAGTTAAGCCTATTATAACATAAAAAAGGAATGGAATTCTGGCGAACGAAGTATTCGCTTTCTTTAACAAAATGGGTTAATTCCGAACAATTGATTCGATTATCATTAAAAGAGAGGGAAATAACTTGTATATTTATCGCGATCTGAGCTAAAATAACAGAGTACCGTATTTATTATCTAAGTTCATTTGAACTTAAAAAGGAGAAATTTCGTGAACAAGTTCTTTAAACTTGAAGAAAACAACACGACAGTCGGTCGTGAAGTTATGGCAGGGATTACTACATTTTTTGCAATGAGTTATATCCTCTTCGTTAACCCTGAAATTTTGGGTTCAACTGGAATGCCAGTCCAAGCCGTATTCTTGGCCACAATTTTGGCATCTATCGTCGGAACACTCGCAATTGGTTTGATCGCCAATGTTCCATATGCACTTGCACCTGGGATGGGGCTTAACGCATTCTTTGCATACACCGTCGTTCTTAGCTTAGGCTATACGTGGCAGGAAGCACTCGCAATGGTTTTCATTTGTGGAGTCATTAATATTATCATTACGTTTACAAGTATTCGTAAAGCGATTATACTTGGTATTCCTGAAAGTTTGCAACATGCAATTGGTGGTGGGATTGGTATCTTCATCGCTTATATCGGGATTAAAAATGCGGGTCTTTTGCAATTTATTGCCGATCCAGGTTCATATGTTAACAACCATGGAACAATAACTGCAAATAGTTCTATCGTTCCTGAACTTGTTAAGTTTAACGATGCTGGGGTTCTCGTAGCACTTATTGGATTTGTAATCACAATGTATTTCGTACTTCGTGGTCGTATTTCTAAAAAACCTATTTTTAAAGCTGGCATCTTAGTTTCAATCCTATTAACGACAATCATCGCTATTTTTGCAGGTGTTGTTAAAGTAGATATGGCATCTTTATTTGCCGAAAATAATCTTGGCACTGCTGTTGGTCAAATGGGTCAAACTTTTGGAGCTGCATTTGGTCCTAAAGGATTCGGAACATTGTTCGCTGATCCAAGTCGTTATATTGAAGTTTGTATGACGATTTTGGCTTTCTCACTCAGTTCAATTTTTGATCCAATTGGAACTTTTATCGGAACTGGACGAGCTACTGGAATCTTCTCAGACGCTGACCTTAAAGAAATGGAAAATTCACGTGGTTTTTCATCAAAAATGGATAAAGCATTGTTCGCTGACATGATTGCAACGCCAATTGGTGCCATCTTTGGAACTTCAAATACAACTGTCTTTGTTGAATCAGCTGCCGGAATTGGTGCCGGTGGACGTACTGGTTTGACTTCAGTCGTTACAGCAATTATGTTTGCAATTTCAAGTTTATTCTTGCCCTTATTAAGCATCGTTCCAACTCAAGCGACAGCACCCGTATTGATTATCGTTGGTATGATGATGCTTGGCTCATTCAAAGAAATCAATTGGAGCGATTTAAGCGAAGCGATTCCTGCTTTCTTCACCTCAATTTTCATGGGATTTGCTTATTCAATCTCTTATGGTATCGCAGCAGGTTTCATTACTTACATTATTACTAAACTGATTAAAGGAAAACCAAGAGAAATCAAACCAGTAATATGGGTGGTTGCCATTCTCTTCATCATCAACTTTGCTGTATTAGCAATTCTCTAAGAAAAAAAAGCTGTCACAACTGGCAGTTTTTTTATTCTCCTTTTATGAATAATCGACTTATGGTAAAATAATGATATGGAAAATCAAGGACTTTTTTACTTTTTTATCGGATTAACTCTATTTTTTACAGCTGTTGCTGCTCTTCTTTTTTATAAAATGAAAAGGATGTCGGATTTACGAACGTTAAGACTAGGTCGTTTGGGAATTTTATATCTCGCAAATCTTTTCTTCGCGTTCAATTCGCTTATCGCGGTTGGGCTCATTTATCGTTTTTCGGACCATCCAACCACTTTGACAAACATTGGCTTAATTTTTCTGGTAATAGAAATGATCATGCTTCTCTTATTCCCGATGCTTTTTGGATTTGTCCTACCCATTTCTATTTTGATCCTAACGATCAAAATGTGGCGACGTGAATCTAAAAGTATCGCCAACCTCATCCTACCAATTCTCATGTTTATCTTTTTGGTAGTTGACTGGTTGGCAATTTATGTAGGCGATCTATCAGACCAATGGATTTGGCTAAAAGTTCTATTTTTCGCCTATCCCATTTTATCTGCTTACCTTGCATGGCATTTCATGGTTTATTTCCTATCCAGTTGGATATATGGACGACAAATGAGAAATCAAAAGGCACCTTTCTACGTCGTTTTGGGTGCAGGTTTAGTTCAAGGTGAAAAGGTCGGTGTTTTACTTGGGAACCGGATTAAAGCTGCAGTAAATGCGGCAGATGAGAAAACGGTTCTGCTTTTTTCTGGTGGACAAGGTCCCGATGAAAAAATAGCGGAGTCAGAAGCCATGCAGAAATATGCGATTGAAGAACTCAAATTTCCCAAAACTCGGACGATGATTGAAAATAAATCGAGAACGACCTTTGAGAACTTAGTTTTCTCCGCTCAGATTATCAAAGAAGAAAGTCAGCAAAACAGTCCTAAATTCCTCTTTTTCAGCTCTGATTACCACGTCTTTCGAGCAGCATTATTTGCAAAAAGTTTAGATTTACAAGCGGATGGTGGAAGGGGTGGAAAAACCGCTATGTATTACAGAGTTCCAGCATTTATCCGTGAATTTATTGCTGTTTTGAACACAGAAAGAAAAAAACATATGATCTGGGTAGGGCTCATTGTAGGAGGCCTAATCATATTAGCAATTGGGTTAGAAATTATGCAAAAAATATAAAGAGGATTCCTCTTTTTTTGTTACATTCCATCTTAAAAAACGTACAAATAAGTATGTTGATTGCAAAGGATAAAAAAGGAAATTATATTAATGCGGAAGACTTAACCGATAAGCGGGGGACTTATTTTTGCCCAGCATGTGAAAGTCTCGTGATATTAAAAAGTGGATCAATAATGATCAATCATTTTGCGCATCAATCACTTAATCATTGTGAAAATAGATCCGAAAATGAGTCTGCACAACACTTATCACTTAAATTAAAACTTTTTAACTGGTTAAACCGATGTCGCAGCACTAAAGTTGAGCTAGAAAAATACTTGCCTCAATTGGAACAAACACCCGACCTGCTCGTAAATGAAAATATTGCAATCGAAGTCCAATGCTCTCCCCTGAGCTTGAAGCGTTTGAGTGAACGAACCAAAAACTATCAGCGTTGTGGGATAAAAGTTATTTGGTTAATGGGACAAGATTTGTGGTTGAACCAACGAATGTCTCAGCTTCAACGTAACTTAATGTATTTCTCTAATAATTGTGGTTTCTATTTTTGGGAACTGGATAATGCGAATGATGAAGTGAGATTAAAGTCCTTAATCCATGAAGATGTACGTGGGGAAATTTATTATGTGACAAAATATTTTCAGTTTTATCATGATGATTTATTAGAAATATTGCGGTTTCCTTTCCAGCAACAGCCCCCACAAAAAATAAAGATTTCCCCGTTAAAACTAGTTAATCAAGAAAATTATATTAAAAAGCAACTTTATCACCGAAACCCAAGGTGGTTAAAAATCCAAGAAAAATACTATTTGAGAGGACAAAATTTAATGACAAGCACTTTTTCTTATCCTCTCATCGGACCAGTGGGGTTTGATCTCTTGTTCTTTAAAGTTTCACCTCAAAGAAAGCAGACTTTTTGTCAAATTGATGCGAATATTTCTGACTATTACAGACGGTTTGCGCAAAATATAATAGAAAATCAAAAATCATCCGATAATCTTTGCCTCTACCCACCTCATTTCTATGCTATAATGGAAGATAAAAGTAAAGAAGAGAAGGATAGCTAATGGTTAAGGAACGGAATGAAATTAATAAAGATTTGCAATGGGATTTAAAAACGATATTTGAAACAGACAGTGATTTTGTAAATGAATTAGGATTGGTAAATGATCGTTTCGACAAAGTTGAGCAAAAGTATAAAGGACACCTTTTGGATTCCGCAAACTCCCTTTTGGAAATAACTTCTGAGATGCTTTCTATTTCTCGGAAAGTTGAGAAAATTTATGTCTATGCTTCTATGAAAAATGACCAAGACACTCGCCTTGCTCAATATCAAGAATACCAAGCGAAAGCAACTGCACTTTATGCAAAGTTTGGTGAGGCATTTGCATTTTATGACCCTGAATTCATGGCTTTAACAAATGATGAGTATCAACAGTTTTTAGTCGAAGAGCCTCAATTGAGACAATACGCACATCTGTTTGAACGTCTTTTTTCACGCAAGGCCCATACGCTCTCTGAAAAAGAAGAAAAATTATTGGCTGGCTCTGCAGAAATTTTTGGCTCAGCAGCTGAAACATTTGAAATTTTAGATAATGCAGACATCAAATTTCCAATTATTAAAGATGAAAATGGCAATAATGTCGAACTCACTCACGGCAATTTTATTTCCTTTATGGAAAGTAAAAATCGTGAGGTTAGGAAAGCAGCATATCAGGCGCTGTATGGCTCTTACGCCCAATTTCAGCATACATATGCAAAGACCCTTCAAACTACTGTAAAAACCCACAATTTTAACGCACAAGTGCATGGTTATGATTCGGCTCGTCAAGCTGCACTTTCGACAAATTTCGTTCCTGAAAATGTGTATGATTTGTTGATCAAAAACGTTAATAAAGCTTTACCGTTGCTTCATCGTTATGTTCAATTGCGAAAAGAAATTCTTGGTCTAGATGACTTAAAAATGTACGATGTTTATCGACCTTTATCAAATCTAGATTATAAGTTTAATTATGAGAAGGGGGTAAAAAAAGCTCAAGATGTGTTATCTATTTTTGGTGATGAATACATCAAACAAGTTAATCGCGCATTTGATGAACACTGGATAGACGTCGCTGAAAATGCAGGAAAACGTTCTGGAGCATACTCCGGAGGTTCATATGATACGAATGCATTCATGCTTTTAAATTGGCAAGAGACTTTAGATGATTTGTTTACATTAGTTCATGAAATGGGACACAGTATACATAGTACATTGACTCGTGAAAATCAGCCTTATGTTTACGGTGATTACCCTATTTTCTTGGCCGAAATTGCCTCTACAACAAATGAAAATATTTTAACTGAGACACTTTTAGATGAAGCCCAAGATGATGCAGAACGTTTTGCAATTCTCAATCACTGGTTGGATGGATTTAAAGGGACAGTTTATCGTCAATCACAATTTGCTGAGTTTGAGCAAGAAATTCATTTAGCAGATGCGCGCGGTGAGGTATTAACAAGCGAGTATCTTAATCAACTTTATTCCGATCTGAATGAAAAATATTATGGTTTAAAGGCGAATGAAAATGCAGAAATTCAGTTTGAATGGGCTAGGATTCCACATTTTTACTATAATTTTTATGTTTTTCAATATTCAACCGGTTTTGCTGCCGCAAGTTATTTAGCCGAGAAAATTGTACATGGAAGTCAAGAAGATCGAGAAGCCTATTTGAATTATCTGAAAGCAGGTTCTTCCGATTATCCGCTTGAAGTGATAAAAAAAGCAGGAGTAGACATGGAGTCAGATGAGTATCTCTCTAGTGCATTTGCATTATTCGAAAAACGGTTGAATGAATTAGAAAAATTAGTAAAAAAAGGAGTTCATCTTGGTTGATACATATAAAAGAACAAGCAATCCCATGATGAACAGACCAGTTGTAAAAGCAGAATTAGTTGACTGGATGAGAGAAAAACAAACTCCCGTTCAAGGAGATTTAGAAACGGTCTTAAATTTCGCGCAGGAAAATAACATCCCAGTCATCCCTCATGAAACGGTAGTCTATTTTCAAATGCTTATTCAATTGATAAAACCAAAGCGAATTCTTGAAATCGGTACAGCAATTGGGTTTTCTGCACTGATGATGGCCCAAGCAGCTCCAGAATGCGAAATTGTTACAATTGATCGCAATCAGGAAATGATCGAATTAGCAAAAGATAACTTGTCCAAGTTTGACAAGCGTAAACAAATCACACTTTTAGAAGGTGATGCAGCTGATTTACTTTCAACCTTAGATGGTCAATATGATCTTGTTTTTATGGATTCGGCCAAATCGAAATATGTTGATTTTTTACCTTTTGCGTTAAATTTACTTTCTGAAAATGGTGTGATTTTGATGGATGATATTTTTCAAGCTGGGGAAATATTGATTCCCATAATGGAAATTAAGCGTAACCAAAGAGCATTAGAGCGCGGATTAAGACGTTTATTTGATGAAGTACTAAACAATCCTAAATTTCTAACATCGATTTTACCACTCGGGGATGGTTTGTTAATGATTAAGCCCAACAAGGTATAGTTGAAAAAATATCATTGTTTTTTGCATAAGTTAAGTTTAATTAAAACTTTTATGATATAATTACAAGAAGTTAATACCCCGTCAGGTTTTGGAAGATCCGAAATCTAGACTCTGGATGAAGGAGATAATTTTGAAATTCAAAAAACTTGGTTTAGTTCTCTCTACAGTTGCTGCTGGTGTGGCTCTGATTACACTTTCTGGATGTTCTAATAGTTCCGCGAGTGAAGACATCATCACCATGAAAGGTGATACTGTTCAAGTATCAGACCTTTACAGTGCAGCTAAAGAATTCCCAGCCATGTCAACAAACACTTTGCTCCAAAATGTTACTTTTGATAAAATTTTCGAAAAAGAAAGTTCAATTGCAAAAGAGGCAACGAGCAAAAAAATTGATACGCAATATAATACGATCAAGGACCAATATGGTAGTCAATTTGAAACTGCTCTGTCTCAACAAGGTTTGTCAACTTCAAATTTCAAAGCTTACTTAAAAACACAATTGCTTGAACAAGCTGCCATCGAACAAGATATAGCTAAGACGCAATACACAACAGCCAATCTTAAAACTGCATGGGAAAGTTACCATCCTGAAGTTTCAGCAATCGTTTTGACTGAGACTACAAAAGATGCTGCAACAAAAGCAATCGCAGCAAATAAAGCGGATGCTTCTAAATTTAATACAGACAATGCATCAAGTAAAGTTTCTTTTGATTCAACATCAACATCTGTTCCAACCGATGTTCAAACGGCTGCTTGGAAATTGAAAAATGATCAAATTTCTGACGTCATTACTTCAACGAGTACTTCAACAGGTACAACAAGTTATTATGTTGTTAAAATGATCAAAACTTCAGATAAAGGTACTGATATGAACAAGTACAAATCTGAACTTAAGAATATCATCAAGACACAAAAAATGTCTGATACAAGTTATGTAAGTAGTGTTATTGCTGGTTACTTGAAGAAATACAATGTTACAGTGAAAGAAAATGCATTCTCTTCATTGTTCTCTCAATTTACTTCAACATCAAGTTCTAACTAAGATTTAAAGGATTAACATTTAAGAGAACTCTGTCAGCTGGGAATGAGTATGTTAATTGTGCTTAATTAAGCGGAGGACACCGTTTTATCAAACAAGAAAGAGACGATAAAAATTCTATCGTGAATAAGGGTGGCACCGCGCTGATTTTTCAGTCGCCCCTTTGTTTACGATAGAATTTTATTTTATTTACGTGAAATTATTCACAATTTGAATGGAATGAAAGGGCACCTTTAAGGTGATCGTACTAAAAAAATTTGTACGAAATGGAAAAAATTAAAAATGAAATACATGACATCAAGCGAGATTCGCGATACTTTTCTCAAATTTTTTGAATCAAAAGGATCTGCAATTATGCCTTCACAGAGTTTAGTCCCTGTTAATGACCCAACTTTGCTTTGGATTAACTCTGGTGTGGCAACAATGAAAAAATATTTTGATGGTTCGGTTGTTCCTGAAAATCCTCGGATGACAAGTTCACAAAAATCAATTCGGACTAATGATATTGAAAATGTAGGAAAAACTGCACGACATCACACCATGTTTGAAATGATGGGGAATTTCTCAATTGGAGATTATTTCCGTACAGAAGCAATAGCTTATGCTTTTGAATTGTTGACTGACGAAAAATATTATGGCTTCCCAGTTGAAAAATTATTCGTTACTTATTATCCTGATGATAAAGATACATATAATCGTTGGATTGAAGTAGGACTTCCTGAATCTCATTTAGTCCCAATTGAGGATAATTTCTGGGAAATTGGTGCAGGGCCTTCTGGACCAGATACAGAAATTTTCTTTGACCGAGGCGAAAAATACGATCCAGAACACGTTGGCTTGCGTTTGCTTGCGGAAGATATTGAAAATGATCGTTATATTGAAATTTATAACGTTGTTTTATCACAATTTAATGCAGACCCTTCAATTCCACGTAAGGAATATAAAGAGTTGCCACAAAAGAATATTGATACGGGAATGGGATTGGAACGTATGACTTGTATTATTCAAGGCGGACGAACAAACTTTGATACCGATTTATTCTTGCCAATTATTCATGAAATTGAAAAATTATCTGGTAAGACTTACGATCCAGATGGCGAAAACATGAGCTTTAAGGTCATTGCTGACCATATTCGTAGCTTGAGTTTTGCCATTGGTGATGGGGCTTTACCTGGTAACGAAGGTCGTGGTTATGTTCTGCGCCGACTCCTTCGTCGTGCGGTGATGCATGGAAAGCGTTTAGGAATTCAAAGTAAATTCTTGGCTGGGCTTGTTCCAATTGTGGGAAAGGTAATGGAAGACTTTTATCCAGAAGTTCTTGAAAAAGCAGATTTTATTGAAAAAATAATTGACCGTGAGGAAGAAACTTTTAACAGAACGATTGATGCTGGACAAAAATTGATTGATGAACTGCTTGTTCAATTGAAGGATGAAGGAAAAGATACGCTTGATGGCGAAGATATTTTCCGACTTTACGACACCTACGGATTCCCGGTTGAATTGACAGAGGAATTGGCTGAAGACGAAGGGTTCAAAATTGATCACGCGGGCTTTGATGCTGCTATGAAAGAGCAACAAGATCGTGCTCGTGCAGCTGTGGTCAAGGGTGGTTCGATGGGAGCACAAAATGAAACACTATCATCTATCGAAGTAGAATCAACATTCTTATATGAAACTCATACTGCTGATGGTAAATTGGAAGTCATTGTTAGCGAAGATAAAAAAGTTGAAAAAGTCTCAAATGGAACAGCTCAACTTGTCTTTGATCAAACTCCGTTTTATGCCGAAATGGGTGGACAAGTAGCCGACCATGGTTTTGTCAAAAACAAAGAAGGTGATGTTGTTGCAGAAGTGACAGATGTTCAACATGCTCCTCATGGACAAAACTTGCACACAGTGAATGTACTTGTGCCACTTAAAGTTGGTCAAACTTATCATCTTGAAATTGATGAAGTTCGGCGCAATGCAGTTGTCAAAAATCATACCGCAACGCACTTGCTTCATGCTGCCTTGCACAATATTGTTGGCGAACATGCCCTCCAGGCTGGTTCACTCAATGAAACTGATTTCCTTCGTTTTGACTTCACGCATTATGCACAAGTTACAAAAGAAGAATTGGCTGAAATTGAACAAGAAGTGAACGAAGTAATTTGGCAGAATATCGCAGTTAAGACGATTGAAACAGACGTCGAAACTGCTAAAGCCATGGGAGCAGCGGCATTGTTTGGTGATAAGTATGGTAAAGTTGTTCGTGCTGTTGTCATTGGTGATTACTCGGTTGAGCTCTGTGGGGGAACTCATACTTCAACCACAAGTGAAATCGGACTCTTCAAAATTGTTAAAGAAGAAGGAATTGGATCTGGAGTTCGCCGTATCACAGCATTGACTGGACAAAAAGCTTATGAGGCATTCAAAAATGCAGAGAATACATTAACAGAAGTAGCAACAATTGTTAAAGCACCTCAAACCAATCAAGTTATTGCGAAAGTTACGTCGTTAACTGATGAGCTTAAAGTAGCTCAAAAAGATAATGAAGCATTGGCAGGTAAATTAGCAGCAAGTCAATCAGATGAAATTTTCAAAAATGTACAAGAATCTGGAAAATATTCATATATTGCACGGGAGGTTAAAGTCCCTGATGTAAATGGCCTTCGCAATTTAGCAGACATCTGGAAACAAAAAGAACTTTCTGATGTTCTGGTCTTGATCGCTCGGATTGGTGAAAAAGTTAATTTACTTGTTGCAAGTAAGAATTCGGACCTTAAAGCAGGAAATGTTGTTAAAGAACTGGCACCATACATTGATGGACGCGGTGGTGGTAAGCCGGACTTGGCAATGGCTGGTGGTTCAAATGCCGAGGGGATTCAAACATTATTGGCGCACGTTGGCGAAAAGTTAGTATAAAATAAAATTTATCTAAAGCTTATAGATTATTCTATAAGCTTTTTTTTTATCTTGTTTAATGTGGTCTGGCTTTACGCTAATTGTTCTTTGGACAAATTGAATATATGAAAGTCTACCCTCTATTGACAAATATCTGGCCATGTTTTCCTCAATAAGATTGATCCTTGACTAATAAAGTAAAATTTGATCAATTCGAAAATTTATTCATCTTTAATAAGAGTTATTAAAATGAATTTTATGTATGAAAAATAACACAAAATAAGGCCAATAGCATTGAAGAAGAGGGCTTTCTAGCTGAAGTAAGAAAATGGTGCAAAGAAAAATTAAAATTTATAGCACATTGGAATATATTCCAATTTTTTTAATGTAAAGATTTTAAAATGATAAACTAAAGCTAGTTAAAATAAATAGCACAAAAAGAGGAGATGAATCCAATGCAGCAGTCTAAAACCGTTGACAAAATTGTTTTAGTTTTACAGTGTCAGTGAGATAAATCTCACCAGAAAAGAGATATTTATGAAAAATGTGAAATCGGAAAAATCAAAAAAATCTCGCCGGATATCCTTGCGGTAGCATTACTCGCAGCAACAGTTATCTTTACTGCTCCAATGATAAAGGCTAACGCAGATACGACACCTACTACAGCAATGCCTGCAGCTGTCGGCATTGCACCATTAATGCAAGAAACATTTAATGACGGCTCGGCAACTGGTGTGTATCAATATACCGATAGTCTAGGAAACAAGCACTACTATATCGCCAGTTCAGGGGAATATTACTATATTACTCCTAGTGGTGCTGTTTATTGGTACTAAAATGAATATGAAGGTATTTCTTTATGAAAAATTATTTAAAAAGAAGCTCATTCCCGCTCGTAGTTTCTCTCTTATTTCTACTAAGTCTTTTTCTGCCTTATGATAATACTGTCGGAAATGGTTGGGGGATTCAAGATACCGGATGGATTATTAATTTGGGCTACATTTTTGCTCCAGTCGGAGCAGTAATAAAACGTCCTCTTGCTTCGTATCTGCAATTAATCGCTTTTATTGGCTTTCTCATAATCGTTGTGCTTTTTTTAGTTGTTAAAAGTTTGAATGCCCAATTACGAATGTTAGCAGCTTTCTTATCTGTGATTGCTTTGCTCTTTTTAGGCACACCATATCTTAGGCCAATTCTATTTCATTCAGGATTTGATGTAAATATGATCACATTTTATCTCAATACAATGCGTTCTGGTTACTATATATCACTATTTTTGGCATTACTTCTCGTGGTTTGGATGTTTTACGAAGCTTTGAAAAGTCAAAAGCAAGGATAAAAAGAAAAATCGATTGTCCTTTTCTTAGCTTAATACTTTACAGGTAGTTACGATTGTTCGTAGCTACTCTTTTCTTCTTGTCACATGGATTGGACATGATTTTTACTGAAAACAATAGATTAAAGTTAATCTATATGATTTAATTTTGAAACCTTTATAAGTTTCTCCGATAATAAATAATTTTTTAAGTTTTTTGACATTTTTATGCTAGAATAATGGTGTCAGGAGGAATTATTATGAAAAAGATAAATTTTATTATTGTGGGGATTTCGCTTCTGCTTTCATTGACTGCTTGTTCCTCAACTAACTCAGAATCTAAGACCTCAGAAGTAACTGTTAGTCAAAGTAAAGCACCTAATGGCTCAGCATCAACTAAAGTAAATTCAAGTGAGGAAGCAAGTTCAAGTCAAAAAATCGGTCAATCATCAACTCGTAAAACGGAAGGATCAACTCCTGCAGCTTCATCCTCGCAGACATCTTCCACAACGCTCAATTTTGACAAGTTGTCAGTGAATGACAAAAATAAACTTTATGCGGCTTGGCTGCAAAATGCTTTGGGGCAATTTTCTGTTTACAATCCAGAATTAAACACCACTTATTTTGTTAATGAAGGACAAAATGGGACCAAAATTTATAAGGATGGAAAACGAATTGGAGATTCTTATGCAGGAATATCACTGGCTCGAGAATTGAATTCTGCAAAATTTGTCACGGATGCTAATAGTGTGTTACTCTACGTTCCTGGACCATCAAGTAGCATAGATGGAGATTGGTCTCACCTGAAATGGATTTTGCAAGAACAAATTTTAAAAACAGACCTCATTTCGAGATTTTACCAAGCAAGTTTGAAAAATCAACAGATTGTTGAAACTGCTCAAACAATGCCTTAAAATGAGAATAAATTAATTTTTTAGAGTCTCTGACGAGACTTTTTTAGTTCTTTGAATGGCTTAGATTATGATAAAATAGAGGTAAGTTAAGCCGATGAGGAGTTACATATGGTAAAAAATACAGAAGATAAGCCTTTAGCACAAAATAAAAAAGCAAGACATGATTATGAAATTTTCGAAACATTTGAAGCAGGAATCGTTCTCACAGGCACCGAGATAAAATCAATTCGTCAGTCAAAAATTCAACTCCGTGACGGATTTGCGCGTGTTAAAAATGGTGAAGTATGGTTGGCAAATGTTCATATTGCGCCTTTTGAACAAGGAAATATTTTTAATGTTGATGAGCTGCGGACACGAAAACTTTTATTGAAAAAAGTAGAAATTGCAAAAATTGAAAAAGCATTGACTGGTTCAGGAATCACTTTTGTTCCGCTGAAAGTCTATCTAAAAAATGGATTCGCTAAAGTTCTCATGGGACTGGCAAGAGGGAAAAAAGAATTTGACAAACGTGAAACAATCAAACGAAGAGAACAAAATAAAGATATCGCTCGCCAACTGAAAGTCTACAATCGCTGATTTTACCAGTCGTGAAAAAAGTCATCATGTGGCTTTTTTTTTATTAATAATATTATTATTTACAAACGGTTTACTTATTATTTTCTAATTGTTTACATTCAAAGTGCAATTACCGTGATAAAATTAATATGTAAGCAAAAGAGCTTATGAGTAACAAATAATAATTACTCAACAAAATTAGAAATTATTGGAGAAACATCAAATGAAAAAGCGTATTCTTGTTGGTTTAATTACTGGCGCTGCTTTACTCACACTTGCCGCTTGCGGGGGAACAAATAGTTCATCATCAACATCTGGTTCAGACAGCTCAAAGGCGCTTTCTGGTCAAATTATCTCTGGTGGATCTACTGCTTTGCAACCATTAGTTCAACAAGCTTCAACTGAATTTATGACAAAAAATCCAAACGTTCAAATTACTGTACAAGGTGGAGGTTCTGGTGTTGGATTGACACAAGTTGCAGCTGGTTCATTCCAAATCGGGAATTCTGATATTTTTGCTGAAGAAAAAACAGGAATCGATTCATCTGCTATTACCGATAATAAAGTAGCCGTTGTTGGGTTTGCACCAATTGTAAACTCTAAAACTTCAGTTGATAATTTGACAAAACAACAATTAATCGACATCTTTACTGGGAAAATTACGAACTGGAAAGAAGTTGGCGGCTCAGATCAAAAAATTACCGTTATTGGTCGTACAGCAGGTTCAGGAACTCGTGTTAACTTTGACCACTTTGCTCTTGACAAAGCCACTGAAGTAACTGGCCCAACTCAAGATGCTTCAGGGTCTGTTGTAACAATGGTTGGACAAACTCCAGGAGCAATTTCATACGTAGCCTTCTCTTACTTAGAAACAAGTACTGCTGTTAAAGCAATTAGTATTGACGGTGTTAAACCAACAGATGCAAATGTTCAAACAAATGACTGGAAAGTTTGGTCTTACGAACATATGTATGTCAATACTAAAAAGGCAACAAAAGCTGAAAAAGAATTTATTAACTATGTGAAAAATGATTCAGCATCATTGAAAAAATTGGGTTATATCTCAGTTTCAGATATGAAAGTTGACCGTGATTCAGAAGGTAATGTTACAAAAAAATAAGCTAAAATAACAGGATTTCGAGCTTATCTGATGTTTCAGATAAAAAATCGACATTGATTTCGATCGTAGAGCCGATGTGCAATGTCGGATCTGATATCTGTTGAAACGTATTTGTAAAAATTGATATGCCAAATTTTTACTGTATTGCTTTCCCTAACAAGCATTCTAATCACGTTTCAGCAGTTATCAGATTT
This sequence comes from Lactococcus fujiensis JCM 16395, assembly GCF_002441655.1. GTDB lineage: Bacteria > Bacillota > Bacilli > Lactobacillales > Streptococcaceae > Lactococcus > Lactococcus fujiensis. Next base: position 96,331 of record NZ_JXJU01000001.1, read on the forward strand.
GACATTTATACATACTCTCTCTATGTAGTTAAATCAAACCCCTGCAATACAAGCTGGGGCCTTCAAAATTTTCTTTTCATAGAATGGCACAGCTTCAAATGAAGTTGTGCTGTTTGCGCGTTTTATTTACAATATATTTACAATTAAAACGCTACCCATTCCCTTTAAGGAAGGGCTTATTATGATATAATTAAGTCATGAAAAAGAAAATTTTAATCGCATTTGCTGCCATGTCGGGATTGCTCTTATTGAGCGCCTGCGGAGCAGGAAATAAGCAGGTCACAGCAGGAGGCTCAACGGCATTGCAGCCCCTTGTCGAACAGGCATCTCTGGATTTTATGAAGAAAAATCCGGATGATATCATAATGGTCCAGGGTGGGGGGTCTGGCGTTGGACTGGCTCAAGTTGCAGCAGGTTCCTTCCAAATTGGGAACTCCGATATTTTTGCTGAAGAAAAAACGGGGATAGATGAAACGAAGATTACTGATCATAAGGTCGCAGTTATTGGTTTCTCACCTGTGGTGAACAGCAAATTAAAAGTTTCTCATTTGACGAGTCAAGAGTTAATTGATATTTTCACGGGAAAAATCACTAACTGGAAACAAGTTGGTGGACCCGATGTGAAAATCACTGTTATCGGTCGTACAGCTGGTTCAGGAACACGTGTCAATTTTGATAAATATGGTTTGAATGGTGCAACTGAGATTAATGGGCCAACGCTAGACGCATCCGGTTCAGTTGTTCAACTTGTTGGACAAACACCAGGTGCAATCTCATATGTAGCTTTCTCTTACATGAACAAAGCAGGTGTCAAACCGCTTCAAGTTGATGGCGTTGTACCGAATGATGAGAATGTAACGACGAATAAATGGAAAATTTGGTCTTATGAACACATGTACACCAACAACGCTAAAACAAATGCAGTAGAAGATAAGTTTATTGAATATGTGAAAAGTGATTCAAAAACGTTGAAAAAATTAGGATATATCTCAGTATCCGACATGAAAGTCGATCGTGATGCTCATGGAAATGTTGAAAAAGTGAAGGAATAAATTCTAACAGTCCCCTTCATCATTTAAGAAAATAGTTAGGTCTTTATGGAAAACTCAAAAATCAAAGAAAAATTACTTTCGAGTAATAAGAATTCAAGACTTGAAAAATTTGGTAAATCACTCACATTCTTGTGTATTGCCCTAATTGTCTTTGTCGTAGGTTCAATCCTTGTCTTTGTTGCACAAAAGGGGCTCTCAACATTCTTTGTTGACAAAGTTAATCCTTTTAACTTTTTATTTGGAACAAATTGGTCACCTGGTTCGATGGGGCCTGATGGAAAACCAGCCGTTGGAGCACTGCCAATGTTTTCAGGCTCACTGATTGTCACTGTACTATCAGCAATTGTTGCAACACCTTTTGCCATTGGTGCTGGAATTTATATGACTGAAATTTCACCAAAATATGGTAAAAAAATCTTGCAACCCGTTGTGGAACTTTTAGTAGGTATTCCATCAGTTGTTTATGGATTTATTGGTTTGACGGTAGTTGTTCCAATTATACGGAATGCTTTTGGCGGAACTGGACTGGGTCTATTGTCTGGTGTGTTTGTCCTCTTCGTCATGATTCTTCCCACAGTAACAAGTATGACTGTTGATGCATTAAAAGCTGTCCCTGCCCACTATAAAGAAGCTTCTCTGGGACTTGGTGCGACCCGTTGGCAAACGATTTGGCGTGTGCTTTTGAGAGCAGCAGCACCTGGCATTTTGACTGCTGTTATTTTTGGGATGGCCCGGGCATTCGGTGAGGCACTTGCAATTCAAATGGTTGTTGGTAACGCAGTAATGATGCCTAAAGATTTAATTTCACCGGCTTCTACATTGACTTCAATTCTGACATCAGGAATTCCAAATGCGACACCAGGTATTCAATCAAATGCGCTCTGGTCCCTTGCCCTCTTGCTCTTGATTATGTCACTTATATTCAACCTCGCCATGCGCGCAATTGCTAAGAAAGGACAACTCAAATAATGAACGCTAAACGTACAGATAAGATTGCCACAGGTGTTCTTTACTTCCTTTCTGGTATCATCGTCTTAATCCTTGCCTTTTTATTGATTTACATTTTGTTCAAAGGTGTTCCCTACATCTCATGGGATTTCCTTACAACCGCATCAAATCCCTTGACTGGTGGAGGAATTGCGGTTCAACTCTTTAATTCAATATATCTTTTGGTTGTCACTTTGATTATTTCAGTTCCATTATCATTGGGTGCTGGGATTTATCTTTCTGAATATGCAAACCAAAAGCACTGGTTGACATCATGGGTCCGTTCAGCAATTGAAGTTTTGTCATCACTGCCTTCGATCGTAGTTGGCTTGTTCGGGATGTTGGTGTTTGTTATTCAATTTGGACTTGGATTTTCAGTTCTTTCAGGTGCACTTGCCTTAACTGTGTTTAATCTTCCGTTGATGACTCGTAATGTGGAAGAATCTCTTCGGTCGATTCCGACGATGCAACGAGAAGGTGGTCTTGCTCTTGGTTTGTCTAAGTGGGAAACTGCAACACAAATTATTTTACCTGCGGCTGTCCCTGGAATTATTACTGGGGTTATCCTTTCATCGGGACGTGTCTTTGGTGAAGCTGCCGCTTTGATTTATACCGCTGGTCAAACCAACTTGCCAATCAACTGGGCGAATTGGAATCCATTGAGCTTAACATCTCCACTTTCACTCTTCCGTCCAGCTGAGACACTTGCCGTTCACATTTGGGCATTGAACACTGAAGGTACAATCGCAACTGCTCAACAAATTTCCGCTGGTGCATCGGCTGTCTTAATCATCTTCGTGTTACTCTTTAACTTGGGTGCTCGTTTTGTAGGAAACAGAATTCATAAGAAATTGACCTCTGGAAATTAATGCGTCTAAATTAGAAAAAGGAAAAGTAAATTTTATGGCAACAACTTATGATTGGAATGAACGTCAAATTATGACGTTTGATAAAGACATTGCACTTTCAACAACAGATTTGCGTGTCTTCTATAATGGTACAAAAGAAGCAATACATGGCGTTTCAATGCAATTTCCAAAGAATAAAATTACAGCATTGATTGGACCTTCAGGGTCAGGAAAATCTACATATTTACGTGCTTTGAACCGGATGAACGATACAATTGATGGCGCTCGCGTGACTGGAGAAATTAATTACGCGGGTGTGAATATTAATGACCCGAAAGTTAATGTTTATGAAGTTCGCAAACAAATTGGCATGGTTTTTCAGCGTCCGAATCCGTTTCCTAAGTCAATATATGAAAACATTGCTTTTATTCATCGTCGTGAAGGAATTAAAGATAAGAAAAAGCTAGATGAAATTGTTGAAACGTCTTTGAAACAGGCTGCCCTTTGGGATCAAGTCAAAGATAATTTAAATGGTTCGGCATTGGCTATGTCAGGGGGGCAAGCGCAACGTCTATGTATTGCACGTGCTTTATCTGTCAAACCAGAAATTATTTTGATGGACGAACCTGCGTCAGCTTTGGACCCTATTTCAACAATGCAAATTGAAGAGACAATGGCTGATTTGAAGAAGGATTATACAATCATTATTGTTACACATAACATGGCACAAGCTTCACGTGCGAGTGATTACACTGCCTTTTACTACTCTGGAGATTTGATTGAATATGATGAAACAAGTAAAATCTTTACGCAACCTGAATTGAAAGCTACTGAAGATTATGTTTCTGGACATTTCGGTTAAATAAGCATTATCAATTTGTCACTGCTGATAAAATTCGTGGTCAGTAGGGACAGCATTTACAGAACTTCCACTTCGAAGTTTTGGGAGAGAATATGACAAAAGAAGCAATTTTAACAATAAGTGATTTAAGTCTTTATTATTCTAAGAAAAAGGCATTGAATAGTATCACAATGGATCTCTATCCGAATGAAATTACCGCATTAATTGGTCCTTCGGGGTGTGGAAAATCAACGTTATTGCGTTCAATTAACCGGATGAATGATTTGATTCCAACTGTGACAATCACTGGCTCAATAAATTATAAAAATCGTAATATTTACAGTCCAAAGGTGGATACCGTGGATTTACGAAAAGAAATCGGCATGGTGTTCCAACAACCGAATCCATTTCCTTTTTCGATATATGAAAATGTGGTCTATGGTTTACGTTTGAAAGGCGTTAAAGACAAAGCAATTCTTGATGAAGTCGTTGAGAATTCATTGAAAGCAGCAAATATTTGGGATGAAGTAAAAGATATTTTGCATTCATCAGCCCTTGGTTTATCGGGAGGGCAACAACAACGGGTTTGTATTGCGCGTGTATTGGCTGTCAATCCGGATATTATTTTGCTTGATGAACCTACGTCTGCATTGGACCCTATTTCAGCTGGTCGTGTTGAAGAGACATTACTTGAACTGAAGAAAAATTATACACTAGTTATTGTAACGCACAGTATGCAACAAGCATCACGCATCTCTGACCGGACAGCTTTTATGTTGAATGGTGACCTCATTGAAATTAATGAAACTAATAAAATTTTCTTGAATCCAGAGAAAAAAGAAACAGAAGATTATATTGCTGGTCGCTTTGGATAATGAAGTCTTATTTTTATCCAATCATTCTGAGCTATCGCTTGAATGGTTAGATTTTTAAGTGAACCAATGAAGTTCAGATATTACTCAATAATTATGTTATACTAACAATAAGAAAGAAAAAGGATAAAAAGATGCTTCGTACACAATTTGAAGACGATTTGAATAAACTTCATAATCAATTCTATTCGATGGGAACTCAAGTTTCTGCTCAGCTCAACAAAGCTGTTCGTGCTTTTGTAAGCCATGACAGAGATTTAGCGGAAGAAGTGATTGTTGGTGATTTTGAGATCAATGAACAAGAAAAAAAATTGGAAGTTCAATCGCTAGAAATGATTGCCCTCCAACAACCCGTATCAGGTGATTTGAGAACGATTGTCACCGTACTTAAAGCGAGCTCGGACCTTGAACGTATGGGTGACCACGTTGCGTCAATTGCCCAAGCAACAATCCATCTGAAAGGTGAAGAACGGATTCACGAAGCTGAGGAAGATATTTCACTTCTTGGTGAAAAGGTAAAATCAATTGTTGACGCATCACTGAATGCCTATATCCAAGGCGATGATGTTCGGGCACGCGAAATTGCAGATCAACAAGTCATTGTTAAAGAAATGAATCATGAAATCGAAAATAAAATTCTCGAGGCCATGAGAGAAAATGCAGAAACAATTACTACAGGTAAAGAATACCTTTTGACCTTGGTATATCTTGAACGCATTGTTGGATATGCCATTAACTTGTGCGAATGGATTGTTTATCTTAAGTCTGGAACAATTGTTGAACTTTAAAAAAAAACTGTCAGTGATGACAGTTTTTTTATCCTCTCAAAATGTGAAGGTTCAGTGGATCGGTTGATATTTCAACATCCCCACCCAATGGAAATGTAAAAATAGGTTGCGTGTGTCCAAAATCAACATCGTAAATCACAGGAATATGACGCAATTGAGGGAATTTATCTAAAATGAAGTGTAAAAGGTCCCCAGTCATATTTGCCTCTTTTGGAAAACGACCGATTACTAGTCCGGCAATATCAGGATAAATTTGAAGGAAATGTGCAAGTTCCCTATCCCAGTCAAGGTAATCCTCACCCTCAGCATTTTCTAAAAAAGCAATGGGAGCGTGTAAGTGTATCTGTGAACTTGTACCAGTAATCAACATCAAGGTGTTTAAATTTCCACCTAAAATTGTCCCAGTCGCATTTCCGTCATTGTATACTTTCCATTCATTTTTAATGTAATTTCGAGGTATTTCTGGCAGATACCATTCGTCACTTGTGAAATAATCACTTGCGCTCAATTTGTAGCTTGAATCTCCACTGACTGCCTTTAGCCATTCATCAGTTTGAAATTCTTGCAATTCATTCATCAAAAAAGCAATATATCCAGGTCCGTAATATGTAACGAGACCTGTGTGAGCAAAAATTGCTTGATGGAGGGCTGTAATATCTGAAAATCCACAAAAAATCTTCGGATTATTTTTAATGACTTCCCAATTAATGAAAGGGAGGAGCTCGTTAGAATTGAATCCCCCAATTGTACAAAGCACAGCCTTTACATTTGGGTCAGCAAAAGCAGCATGAAAATCCTCTAATCGAGAAACAATAGAACTTGAATTAATTAAGTCATTTTCTAAAATATGATCACCAAAAGTAACTTTAAAACCACAGGACTCAATTCTTTTTTTTGCGATTAATTTTTCTTTGAATGAACCTGTACGCAATAATGATGAACTAGGCGATATGACTCGAATTTCATCTCCCATCTGTAACTTTTTAGGGAAAATTTTATCCATAGATAAACCTCCATCATGTCGATTTATTATTTCTGCTTATTTTGAAATGACTTCTAAACCACCCATGTATGGACGCAAAACTTCAGGAATTGTTACTGAACCGTCTTCGTTTTGGTAATTTTCGAGAATCGCAGCAACTGTCCGTCCTACTGCAAGTCCTGAACCGTTTAAAGTATGCAACAATTGAGTTTTCCCATCTTCATCACGGTAACGGATTTGGGCACGACGAGCTTGGAAATCTTCACAGTTTGAACATGAAGAAATTTCACGGTAAGTATTTTGAGCAGGAATCCAAACTTCCAAATCGTAAGTCATCGCTGCAGAAAAGCCCATATCTCCAGTTGAGAGTCTGATGACACGATAGGCGAGTCCTAATTTTTGCAAAATGTTTTCAGCATTAGCAGTCATTTTTTCAAGTTCATCATATGAATTTTCAGGTTTTGAGAATTTAACCATTTCAACTTTATGGAATTGGTGTAAACGAATTAAACCACGTGTATCACGACCTGCAGAGCCAGCTTCTGAACGGAAAGCTGGGGTCATCGCAGTAAAATATATTGGCAAGTCTTGTCCATCAATAATTTCATTGCGGTAATAGTTGGTCAAAGGAACTTCAGCTGTAGGAATAAGAACATAATCTTCATTTTTTACTTCATAGGTATCTTCTTTAAACTTAGGATATTGACCCGTACCAAACATTGAGTCTGCATTGACCATGTATGGAGTGATCATTTCTGTATAACCTTCTTTAGCGTGTTCATCTAACATGAAATTATACAAAGCACGTTCTAATCGAGCGCCTAATCCTTTGTAGAAGAGGAATCGAGCTCCTGTGACTTTAGCGCCACGGTCCCAATCTAAAATATCTAAAGCTTCACCAAGATCCCAGTGTGCTTTTGGTTCAAAATTAAATTCTAGAGTTTTTCCCCAACGACGTTGTTCCTCATTACTGTCCTCATCTGGACCAATTGGATCTAGTGGGTTAGGAATATTTGGCAGCATGACAATAATGTCATTTACTTTTGTTTCGATTTCTGCCAATTCAGCATCAATGATTTTGATGTCTGCAGAAACCTTTTGCATGGCTGCAATTTGTACTGAAGCATCACCTTTTGCACGTTTGATTTGTGAAATTTCATCAGAAACCGTGTTGCGTTGTGCCTTTAACTCTTCTGACTTAACAATCAATGCGCGACGTTGGACGTCGAATTTGTGTAGAGCCTCCAATTTTTCTTTGGCTACCCCACGGGTTGCTAATTTTTCAGCGACTTCGTCAAAATTTGAACGAATTTTTTTAATGTCTAACATTTTTTCTACATTTGATCTCTATGACTAGAAATCAGTTCCTTTCTATATTAATAAAAAAACCCCATTCCTCCTTAAAAAGAAGAAATAGGGCACTCAAAGTACGGTTCCACCTAATTTTCTGTCTTTTTTTCAACTAACAATCTAGTCAGCACTGACAGAATCTCTTGACCTCGTAACGTGAGAAAGACGTTCTTCTTTTCAGAAGAAAATAGTGAAGGAGAAAGAAGAGGTCTAACTTACCTGTTTACAGCAAACACAGGCTCTCTGAGAAGGTCAACAAAATCTATTCTTCAGACCATATTTTACCAGTTTTCTAAACTTTTGTCAAAAAAATAAAAAAACATTTCAGAAATTGCCAAAAAAATGTTATAATAAGATTATAAGTATTTTTTAGAATATGATAAAGATATAATTTATCATATATGAAACAATAATGCTAGTACAGTTAAGGAGATTCCAAGTTTTGAAAAAATTAAAAAAATATTATTCCATGAACAGTAAAAAAGGCCTGTCACTATTTAATGTAAGATTAGATCGTCGATTTTTTATTGACCTAATCATATTATTAGTCGGAGTTGGACTTTATGCCCTCTCAGTCAAACTATTTGTTATCCCAAATGAATTAGCCTCTAATGGCATCGCGGGATTGTCAGTATTTATGAATTTTGTTTTTGGAATTAGTCCATTTCTGACTGTCCTATTGGTCAATATCCCATTGTTCATTTTTGGTGGTAAATTCCTTGATAAAAGAGAACTTCTCTTGAGTTTGGTTGGTGCATCAGCAATGACCTTGTGGCTCATGGTCTTTGAAGCCGTCAATATTCCTGGAATTCAGTACAGTAATTTAATTTTGGCTGGTATTTCAGATGGTTTACTCTCTGGTCTTGGGGTTGGGCTTGCGATTCTCTCGCGCGGAACAATTGGTGGTTCACTCATGTTCAGCCGAATAATGGAAAGTCATACGAAGATGGAAATTGATAAAGCCCTCTTTATTATTGATGTGGTTGTAATGATCTTATCATTGGTGACATTTTTGGCCCTCCCAAATTTTGCAGTAACACTATTATCATGCTTCATTTTTAGTAAGGTGACACGACTCGTTGGTCGTAAAGAGTATCGTGCTGAAGTAAAAGAAAAATTAGCTTTTTTTAAAAGCTAATTTGGAACGCTTAATTCTTGAGGGAGAAAACAGATAGTAAATTTGGTGCACGGACAACGCGGTCTTTTCCAATGTGTTCGCGGATTAATTTCAATATTTTTCCCGCGTCATCAGAAATAAAGTTCAAGATTGTTTGACTTGAAGTTTCAATTGAAAAAGCATTTTTCAATTTTCCACGAACAGATACATTCATTTCTACTTTAACGATATCGTACCAAGCTAAGCTAATATTCTTACCCAGCCTTTTGTTTTTATACTCAAATTCAAAGCCTAAATTTCCTATCTTGATGTAGCCCTCCATTTGAGCCCCAAGAAAAACAGTTGCTGATGTTTTAAGCTCGATTTCATTATTCGCTAAATCAATCATTATTTCCTCCACGAAGTGTTTGTTACATTCTATTATATCACATCGTGATACACAAATTGTAACCCACCACGTTTCAATCAGAAAGGAGCCAATGTGACAATTCTCGATGTCAAAATTGACCAAAAATTTATGAAGGACTTATTCATACTTGTCCTTGGAGTAGGTCTGTATATCTTATCTGTTCAACTCTTTGTACTCCCTAATGAACTTGCAAGTAATGGTATCGCCGGTTTTTCTGTATTTGTAAACTTTGTTTTTAATGTTAATCCAGCACTTACTTTCTTCTTAGTTAATATTCCATTATTTTTATTTGGGTGGAAGCTTCTAACAAAACGTGAGCTACTCTTAAGTATTCCAGGGGCACTTGCAATGAGTTTATGGATATTGATTTTCGAAGCAATCGGCATACAAGGTTTCACTTTCGATCACATGATACTGGCTGGTATTTGTGATGGGATTCTTTCAGGAATCGGCGCAGGGCTTGTCGTTGTCTCAGAGGGAACTTTTGGAGGTTCCTTATTGTTAAGTCGTATCATGGAGGACCAATGGGAGATGGGGATTGACAAAGTCTTATTCGGAATTGACATCGTCGTCATGATGCTTTCATTGGTCACTTACTTGGCTTTGCCAAATTTTGCCGTTACTCTTGTATCATGTTATATTTTTAGTAAAGTAACGAGGTTTATTGGCCGAGTAGACTACCGAGTCCAGTTAATTAAAAGGATCAGAATGACTTTTAAAAGATATTAAAAAGAAAGCTTAGGCTTTCTTTTTTTTGGTAATTCTGTAATATAAATTTCTGAAAGCATCAGCAAATTTAGGAGCTTGTACAACCTTCTCATTTCCGAGGTATTCACGTAAAGTTTTTAAAATTTTGCCTGTTTCTTTTGATGAAAAACGTACTTTTTTTCCATTTTGAAGAACGATAGAAAATTGACGACCTATTTTCTTTTTTCCTCTGAAAGCTCTGCTTACTTCGCCTTCGACACGCAAAATAGATTTCCATGGAAATTGCATATTATTTTCCACGCTACGTTTATCAAAAAATTCGATTGCTTTGTCTCCAACCATGATTTGCCCATATTGTGCGAATCCTAGATATGCAACAGCTTCAGTTGTTAAATCAACTTTTGTATTTAAAGATTGAGCCAAACTTTCTCACTCCATTCAAAAAGATATGACGAATAGGTTGTTAGAGCCATTCATCCCTGTCTATTATAACATAATTATCGATGAATTATGAGCTAATATACGAATAAGATTTAATTAATCTACATATTTTTTAATGATACGGAGTAAAATAAACTTCTTTTTATGATTCCAAGCAGAAGGTCATCATACGAGATGATTATGATGTAAATAAAAAAGATATGAACAAGAAGTTCACATCTTTTTTTGTGTAGGGCTTAAGCCAAACCAGCAACGTGGAGCAAAATACCAAGAACGAACAAGCCGAGAATGATAATAAGTGGAGCGTTACGGTTTTTCCATTTACGCAAAATCCAGATAACGATGAAAGTCAAGATTAAGGCAACGAAACCAGGGATAAGTGAATTGAATACGTCAGTCAAAGTTTGTTGTTTGAATGGGTTCAATCCAAGTCCGCTGTTGCTCAAGAATGTTCCGAGTTGTGAACCAGTAATGTTGATATTACCCAAGTTTCCAACAGCGGCATAGTGAGCGCCTTTAGCAGTTGCATCAACGATTTGAGAAGCATCAGTAGCTTGCCAAATTGGAGCAGCAGCAGTACCAATATTGTGGGCATGGCTGATGTAAGCACCATTGTATGCACCATCTGCCAAAGGTTGTTTTGGAAGCATTGCGTTTGGACCAGTGAAGCTGATGTTAACCCAACGTTCGATCAATACACCCAAGATAAACATACCAAGGATGGATGCACCTTTGGTAACTTTTTGTAACAATCCACCACCAAGGTCAGAAGTAATAGCTGTACCTTGTTTGTAACCAAATTCTTGTGTATACCACAAGAATGCGATACGGATAGCATTCCAAAGAACGAAGAAGAGGATTGGACCTACGATAGAACCTGTCAATGCAAGTGAAGCACCCAAGGCACCGATAATAGGACGAAGTGTGAACCAGAATACAGGGTCACCAACACCGGCCAAAGGACCCATCATACCAACTTTAACACCTTGGATAGCTGCGTCATCAACTTCAACACCATTTGCTTTTTCTTCTTCAAGGGCAAGAGTTACACCGATGATAGGAGCAGCAGGGTATGGGTGAGTATTAAAGAATTCCATGTGACGTTTCAAAGCTGCTTTAGCTTCGTCAGAACCAGCTGGGTAGAATTTCTTCAAGGCTGGAATCATTGCATATAGGAATCCCAAGTTTTGCATACGTTCATAGTTCCATGAACCTTGCAAGAACATTGAACGCATCATTACTGAGAAACGTTCTTTCTTAGAAAGGTGAAACTTTTTATTTGTATTTTCCATTTTATAATTTCTCCTTTCCTATTAATAATCGTTCAAGATATCGCCGATTGGATCACCAGAACCACCAGCTACCCCAGCTAAACCTTTCTTGTCAGAAAGAGTCAAGTAGATAAGCGCGATTACAGTACCAAGGATACCCATACCGATAAGGGAAATTCCGTTAAGACCAGCTGCGTTTGGAGCAAGAGGAGCAAGAACGAAACCAAGGAAGAAGAATGGCCAGATTTCTGCAGTTGCCATGATGTTGATAACCATTGCGTAACCAACAACAACGACCATACCACCACCGACAGCAAGACCACCTTTAAGCCAGTCTGGAATAGCATTCAATGCATCTGCAACAACAGAGGCAGGAACGGCTGTGATGATAGCAGCAGGGATAGCGATACGCAAACCTTGCAAAAGCAAAGCGAACATATGCCAACCTTGAACACCAGCGTATGAACCACGTTCAGCAGCTGCATCAGCCAAGTGGATTGTACCAACGTTGATGAAACGAACAAGTGTTGTCAAAACGAGACCTGCAGTTGCAAGTACGATTGCTGATGCGATAAATGTTTGAAGATCTTGAACAGTAGGTGTACCTTTGCTCCAATCCCAACCTTTAACCATCAAAAGTGCTGATGCTACAGAAGCAAGAGCGGCATCAGGTGCGACAGCGGCACCGATGTTTGCCCAACCAAGGGCGATCATTTGAAGCGCACCACCAAGTAAGATACCTGCAGCCAAGTGACCAGTTACAAGTCCGATCAAAGTACAAGCAAGGATAGGTTGGTGGAATTGCCATTGGTCAAGAATTCCTTCGAGTCCTGCAAGGAACGCGACAAGAATGACTAAAATTATACTAATAGCACTCATTATAGCTATTTCTCCTTAATTATTTAATGTTAGCTTTGTCAATCAAAGCAAAAATGTCAGCTTTAGAATCAGTTGGGACTTTACGTACGTCAAATTTAACGCCTAAGTCACGCATTTTTTCAAAAGCTAAAACGTCTGTTTTATCTGCAGAAAGAACGTTGTTCAACATAGTTTTACCAGTTGAATGGGCCATTGAGCCTACGTTAATTGAAGAGATAAGACCAGGCACTGCTTCAACTATAGCAAGAGCATCTTCTGGATTTTCAAAGAGCAAGAAAGCATGAGTTCCACCGAAACGTGGATCTTTAGCAACTTCAATGAATTTCTTGATTGGGACAACATTAGCATGCACGTTTGATGGTGCAGCTTGTTCAATCAAAGTTTTACGCATTTCGTCATTTGCAACGTTGTCAGAAACAACGATGATACGATCTGCTTTTGAATCTGGTGTCCAAGCCGTAGCGACTTGTCCGTGAAGAAGACGTGTATCAATGCGGACAAGATTAATTTTAATCTTACCGTCACCAATGACAGTTCCTTCTGGGATTGCACCTTGGTTAGCAGCAGGTGCTGCAGTAACAGGGGCAATGTCAGCTGGTTGAAGGGTTTCAGGGAGAACACGAATGCCTTCTTTAGCTTCCTTCATAATGTTTGCCACTACTTTATCAATGCCAGCAGTCGCATCCATCATGCGTTCTGTGTAGGCTTGGATAAGCATTGGTAAGTTGAGACCAGTGATGATAGCAATTTTACGATCTGGATTTTCATTCAAAATCGCACTTGACTGATTAAATGGAGAACCGCTCCACAAGTCAGCAAGGATAAGTACATCATCTTCGGCATCAAAAGTTGCGATAGCATTTTCGAGCTTAGCATGTAAATCTGCAGGACCTTCGTTAGGCATAAAAGTAACTGTTTGTACTTTTTCTTGCTCACCGAAAATCATTGTAACAGATTGTTTAATGCCGAGGGCGAATTCGCCATGGCTCGCAATAACAATTCCGATACTCAATTGAGTAACCTCCTATATAAGTTTATAATAATAAAATCATTACTTGTTTATTATACTACACAATTTATTCTTAATCAACTCTAATCGTAAACGATTTCAAACTTTTTTGCTTATTTTTTAATGAGATACGCTTTTATTAAGGTGATATAAAGAAAAAAAGAGGATAAAAAAATTTATCCTCACTATTGCAAATAAAAGAACTATTTTATTTATGTGAAAAGCGAAAGTTATGGTAAAATAGTGGTAACAATTATTTTTTTATTTGTCACAAACGAAATGTTGAACGTGAAAATTACCTGTTAATTCTTCTCTTTTACAATTTGGAGAGCAGAAGTAGGACAAGATTTTACAGCTGTGATGTTTTCCATTGTTTCAGGAAAATCTTCCTCAAGGGCAGGAGTAGTGTAAAATTTGACAATTCCATTGTCATGGTAATCAAATGTTTGAGGGGCCTTGGTGTGGCAAAGTCCACAGGCGATACATCGCTCAGGTATAATTTTTATCTTCATAAAAAAATAATAATAAAAAAATACAAAAAAAGAAAGGAAAAAGTCGTGGGAACGAAAGAACCTTGGAACAATGAAATATATCAAGCAATGAAAGAAAATCCCGAAGATTTAAATAGGAAAGAAAGAACAAAGAATCAAAGTAAGAAACCATTAACGACTCGTTTTCTTACCTTCCTTGTAATCCTCATGTTTGTTTTAATTGGGTTAGGATTAACTTTTGTTTTATGGAACAGTGCATTGCAGGGATCAAAGCCCGTAAGTGCTTTTAATAACGGTTCAACATCGTCATCAGTGACAAGTAAAGCATCAGCAAGCTCATCATCATCAGCTCAGTCGACTGATTCAACCAGTACGAGTACTTCAACATCAACATCGAGTGCTACATCCTCAAGTTCTAGTGCTGCTATAGGGAGTACTTATACCATTGTTGCTGGTGATACACCAACAAAAATTGCTGCGAAAACAGGGGTTTCTTGGAGTGTTATTGCGAGTTTAAATAACATTTCGGCAGCTGGGTATAATTCTGATGGGTCAGCGATCTATGCTGGTCAAGTTATTAAATTGAAATAAAATCATTAAGAGTTAGTTAGGGAAAAAATGAAAAAGATTCAAATCGCAGTTGACGGTCCAGCTTCAAGTGGGAAATCAACCGTAGCCAAAATTATTGCACAAGATTTAGGCCTTATTTATTTAGATACAGGTGCCATGTATCGGGCTGCTACTGCAGTTGCTTTGAGAAATAATTTAAAAGTGGCAGCTGATATTATTGAAGAAATCAAAGCGAATCCAATTTCATTTAAAAATACAAGTCATGGACAAATGGTTTTCCTCGGGGAAGAAGATGTCACAAAACTCATCAGAACTAATGAAGTGACCAATAATGTCTCTTGGGTATCAGCCATTCCTGAAATCAGAACTTTTTTGGTGGCTGAACAACAAAGAATTTCTGACGAAGGGGGCATCATCATGGATGGGCGCGATATTGGAACGGTCGTCCTTCCCGATGCAGAACTCAAAATTTTCTTGGTTGCCTCTGTGGACGAGCGTGCTGAACGTCGCTATAAAGAAAATCAAGCGAAGGGAATCCCTTGCGATTTAGACGTATTGAAATCAGAAATAGCCGAAAGAGACCGTAAGGACAGCAGTCGTGCTGTATCACCTTTAAAACAAGCAGAAGATGCGGTCTTATTAGACAGCACTGGAATGTCAATAAAAGATGTTGTTGAGTTTATTGAAAGAAGGGCAAAAGAACTCATGTAGTTCTTTTTCTTTAAAATAAAGTAAAGGATTTTAAGCGCGTATCGTAATCTCATTTTGCATACAGATTAAAATTTGGTATAATATCATAGCAATGGATGAAAAAAAATTTAAACGACTCCAGTACTTAAATCAGAATGTTGATTATTTAAGTATTCGTGAACGTCAAGAATATTATGAATTACTAAATGAATATAATGCTTTGCAAGGCTACTCTACAAATGATTCTGACGAATATCGTGATCATTGGGAGAATTATTCCAATGAATACGAACCGGACGCATCTCCACAAGATTCGAGAAATTACAAAGAACCAAACCTCACAAATCGTTCTAGCTTGAAATCACGTCCTAAAAGTAAATTAAAACCCAATAAAAACCACAGGTCAGGGGGAGATCCTGAGCTTGGAAACCATCAGCCAAAGAATAAAAAGAAACGCAAAAAGCATTGGTTTAGATGGATTTTAACATGCTTGATTGTCATTATCGTGGTGATGATTGGCTTCTTTATCTATGGCTATAGCAGAGGAGTCCAGCATGAAGGAGGAACCATTAAAAATGAGTCCTTCACGGGGCAAACGAATTCTGATGGATCGACCAATATTTTAGTTTTAGGGGCTGATAAACGTCCAGGTCAGAGTGAAGATGTCGCTCACACGGATTCAATTATGGTGCTCCACATTTCTAAAGACCATAAGACCGTCCGGCTTGTCAGTTTTATGCGTGACACACTTGTGACTGTACCTGGGGTTTCAAGCTATTCGGGTAAGCCGAATGTCAAGATTAATGCAGCCTTTACAATTGGTGAGCAGTATTCTAAACAAGGAATTAATTTATTAAGTGAAACACTGAAAGAAAATTTTGGCGTCAACATTCAGTATTATGCCGTTTTAGACTTCTCTAGTTTTGCAACTGTGATTGACTCATTGTTCCCTAGTGGTGTTGAAATTGATGCTAAATTTTCAACTATAAATGGTGTCAAAATGACTGAAGTACCTGTTCCTGATGATTTAGCGTTAACCGAAGGCAAGGTATCCTCTGACAAGGTTTTATCAGCATCTCAAGCAGCTGCGTTAGGTTATCCTGATGGCGGTGGGATTTTCATGATGATCAAACAAGGAACTCAAAAAATGGATGGAAGAACGTTGTTAAACTATGCTCGTTTCCGTCATGATGATCAAGGAGATGCAGGGCGTGTAGCACGTCAACAGCAGGTTATGTCGACGGTTATAACAAAGCTAAAGAATCCATTAGTACTCTTCACTGGATCAAGCGCATTAGGTACAGCACGCGCAGTAACAATGACGAATATACCGAATTCATTCTTTTTAACAAATGGACTAGGAACACTCTTCGGGATGCAAGGTGGACTTAATTCCACAACGATTCCAGCAGTAAATGACTGGACTAACGCCTACGATAAATATGGTGGTTTAGGACTTTCAATTGATATGAACAAATATAAAACGTTGGCCCAAGAATTACTAGGTCAATAATAAATGTAAAAAGCTACCGAGATAGGCAGCTTTTTTCTACAAGAAAATATTAATATTGAAGAAAAAAACTAAGCACAAGAGCTTAGTTTTTTAATGTTATCCTTTATCTGCACCTGCAGTAATACCATTGACATAGAATCTTTGCATAACGATGAATAAAATCGTGATAGGGACTGCGACGATGATACATCCGGCAACGAATTGTGGGAAGTATCCACCAGCAGCACCTTTTGCGTTGGTCATCATATTTTGCAAACCATAGGCGACTGTCCAATTCTTTGGACTTCCTGTACCAAGTAAAATCATTGGGAGAAGGAAATCAAGCCAAGGGCCGATGAATGCCATCAAAGCTGTATATACGATGATTGGCTTTGAAAGTGGAAGTGTAATATGCCAGAAGAGTTGCCATTTAGTAGCACCGTCAATAATTGCAGCTTCATCAATAGAAGCTGGGATCGTATCAAGGAATCCTTTAAAAATATAGAATCCTAAACCAGCACCACCAACATAGATAAGGAGCAAACCAATTAAATTAAGCATATTGAATGCTTTCATGATATAGTACAAACTAACCATTGACATTAAACCAGGGAACATCCCAAGTATTAAAGCCAATTGCATATATGTTTTTTTCATCTTAAAGTGTAATCTTGATAGGGAGAATGAAACAATCAATACAAAGATGGTACTAATAATCATTGAAAGAACAGCAATTACAAAAGTATTAATCAACCAATTGCCGTAAGGAAATAATGGATTTTGGAAAATATTGACATAGTTTGATAACGTCCAATGCTGAGGAATAAATGTTTGAACAAAACCTGTCGTTGTTGAAGAAAAACTTGCTAGAATAATCCATAAAACAGGAAATAACCAGATGGCAGCCAACAATGTTAAAAGGGCGTATCTTAAAACTAAAGAAATTTTTTGTTGTGATTTATATGATTTCATTTTAATTCGACCCCTCCTTGAAAGCGTTAGTTCTACGGTATGTAATAAGTGAGAATCCTGCAACTACGATAAAGATAAAGATACCAATAGCTGAACCAATATTGTAGTTAGCAATTCCTCCCTTCATAGTCAAGTTGAATAACCAAGTGACAAGTAAGTCTGTTGATCCTGCTTGGTAGAAGTTCGCATTAAGTGGACCTCCGCCGGTCAATAGGAAAATAACGTTGAAGTTATTGATATTACCTACGAATTGCTGAATGAGAGCAGGTGTCATAACAAATAAAATTTGAGGAAGTGTAATAGAACGGAAAACTTGGAATGTGTTTGCTCCGTCAATTCTAGCTGCTTCAATCTGGTCTTGAGAGATGTTTTGAATGATTGCAGTTGCTAAAAGCATCGATACTGGAATACCAATCCACATGTTGACTAGAAGAACGGTCGCTTTGGCGAAAATTGGGTCGGACAAAAATGGAATAGGATTATTTGCACTGATGATATGCATGTTTTGCAGCCAAGTATTAATTGGACCACCATCAGCAAAGAACTGACTCATCATGAGCAAAGACATGAATTGAGGCATTGCAAATACTATTACAAACAAAGTTCTCCAAACGCCTTTGTACTTAATCCCTTTTGATTCAATAAGAAGAGCAAGTAGGACGCCGAAAAAGAATGTTGTAAAAGTTGCTAAGATGGCCCAGATGATGGTCCAAGCTAGCAATGAAAAGAATGTATATGCAATATTACCTTGAGTGAAAATTTTGCCGAAAGCTTCAAATCCAGTCCATGAGAAACCAATTTGGTGTTTAAAATCGTAGTTTGTAAATGCAACTAAGATATTAATCATGAGAGGGAGGACAGTGAAGATTAATATACCGATTAATGGAATAGCCATCAATGTCTGATGAATCCGCTCATCCATGAGTGATTTTAAGTCATCTTTTGTCGTAGGGATATGTTTTCCATCACGATTTAAAGCGTATAAATGCCTTGTAGATTTTAAGCTGACATAATAAATATAAATTAATAGTCCTACCACGATCAAGGCAAGCACACCGTAAAGCAAAATTGGTAGTGAAGCATCAGGTTGTACGGTTATAGGGTAACCTTGAGCATCAACGGTTCGGTGAATGGTTTTATTAACACCCAAATTCGACAATCCGCTAATTGTTGCTAAACCACCAAGAACAAGCCAAGCGAAGAAAACAACCTCAGTCAGTAAAAAAATAATTCCTTTTAACCACTGTTTGTTTTTTAATTGGGCAGCTCCCATAATTACAAAACTTAATTTTGTTGCAAGGTCTCCATTTTTCCAGACTTCTCTAAATGTTGCCTCGGGTGGAAGTAATTTTTTCTTTTTAAACATAGTATTACTCCTTTAATAAAACAAAGGGTTGGGCTTTGCCCAACCCCTTAAAAATTAACAAATTAGTTAGTTGCTTTTGAAATATCACCAACAAACTTAGTAAGTTGGGATTGGAATTGACTTGTTGGAGTCTTTCCAAGGTAAGCGTTTTGAATAATTGGAGCAGCTTCAGTCCAGAATGTAGCCATTTCAGGCATTTTTGGCATCAAAGTATCATTTGCAACTTGTTTAATTACAGCTTGAGCAACAGGGTCAGATGTGATTGTTGAATCTTTTTGAGCGTTATTTGCAACTGGAATTGCAGCTTGTTCTTTATAAAGAGTCATTTGAGATTCTTCATTTGAAAGGTATTGAGCAAGAGCATTTGCTGCAGCGATATCAGCTGATGGAGTTTTTGCATTGATTGCAAGAGTACCTACACCAGAGAAGGCTTGCATTTGTTTAGCACCTGAACCGAAATCAATTGTAGGCAAAGTGGTTACACCCATATTGTCTCCGAGGAATTTCTTGATGTTTGTGGCATCCCAAGGTCCGTCAAGAACAGCAGTTGTTTTACCTGCTTGGAAATCGGCAAGTAATGCTGAACCAGAGTTTTTGACCCCTGCATTTGCTTTTTGTTTAGCAAACCAGTTCAAAACTTCAACACCTTTTGATGAATCAGCATCTGTACCAGTCAAAGTTTCACCATCTTTACCAAAGAGCACAGTTCCATTTGAAAGGAATGCTGGATACCAGTTGTATGAGTTAGAGAAGTCTGTGCCAAGTGCTGTTGTAGCAGTGAAATCAGTCCAAGTAGTTGGTGCTGTTTTCATTTTGGCTTTATTGTAATAGATAACGTTAGATTGTTGGTCTTGTGGATATGCGTATACTTCACCTTTCCATGTTACTGAAGTTGAAGCGATATCAATGCCATTTGATTTAATCCAAGAGACTTGTTTAGCAGGAAGTGGATTAATATAGCCAGCCTCTGCAAGTGCACCAAGTTGGTCATTAGGAACTTTAAATACATCAGCGTATTTAGTAGGGTCCTTTGCGATATCTTGTTTTGCATTTGCTGAACCATTAGGGTTAGTTGCCACCGTGACAGTTACGTTAGGGTATTCTTTCATGAAGCTTTTGGCGAGTTCTTTGTAGCTTGGAACTGTGGCAGTATCAACCATCAAACTAACATTTCCTTTGATGTCCTTAGGACTTGTTGAAGAAGATGATGTCTTAGTTGAGCTTGTGCTGCTGTTTCCACAAGCTGCGAGTGTTGCGATTGCGAGAACAGATGCTCCGCCGAGTGCAACTTTTTTCCATGAATTCATTTTGTTTCCTCCTAATGAAAACGGTTTTAATTTTTACACTTTTAATTTTACGCAAACGTGTGCGGTTTGTCAAGCGAAAAAATATTACAATTGTGTTACATATAAAAATCATTTATTTAAAAGGTTTTTTATTATTTTAAGAAAGTGTTTTGTAATGTAAATGAATTAAATTTTCGTTAAAATGTGCAATCGGTTGCGTTTTTGAAAGCGTTGTGATAAAATTGCAACGAGCCATACTTCTGTGCTACTATTTTTTAACCACGAAGGAGATTTAAAATTATGAACAAAGCAGCAATTTATCATCGACCAGAATCGGAGTTTGCGTACTTATATACTAAAGATTTAGTACACATTCGTCTAAAAGGGGCCGTAAATGATATTGAAAGTGCTGAATTATTTTATGGCGATCCATACAATTGGATTAGTAATTATACTGCGTGGGGCAGTCAATCAATTCAATTAGAAAAATTAGTTTCTACTATAGAGAGTGATTATTTTGAAGCAGAAGTAACTGTTCCAACAAAAAGGATGGATTATCTTTTTGTCATTACTGACAAAAACGGTGAAAAAGTGGTTTACAATGATTTAGGAATTTTTCCATATGAAGAAGATTTTGTAACAAAAAAATACGGGGCTTTCCGCCTGCCTTATTTCCACGAAACAGATCGGTTTAAAGCGCCGGCGTGGGTTAAAGATACGGTTTGGTATCAAATTTTCCCTGAACGTTTTGCAAATGGAGATCCATCTTTAAATCGTAAGGACGTAAAACCATGGGATCCAACCGAAAGTCCAGAACGCCAGGACTTTTATGGTGGAGATTTACAAGGCGTGATTGACCATTTGGATCATTTAACCGACCTCGGGATCAACGGGATTTATTTTACACCGGTATTTAAAGCATTCTCGAATCATAAATACGATACAGAGGATTATTTAGAAATTGACCCAGATTTTGGAGATAAAGTAGTTTTTAAAAAATTAATTGATGCAGCTCACGAACGTGGGATCAAAGTCATGCTCGATGCGGTCTTTAATCACATTGGAGATATGTCTGATGAGTGGCAAGATGTTCTTAAAAACCAAGAAAAATCAAAATATGCAGACTGGTTCCATGTTAATCAGTGGCCTGCGACTTATACAAAAACGGATGATTTTGAAGTTGCAGAAAATCCAACATATGACACATTTGCATTTACGCCACATATGCCTAAATTAAATACAGCTAACAAAGAAGTTCAAGAATATTTATTGAAAATTGCAGAATATTGGATTAAAGAATTTGATATTGATGCGTGGCGTTTAGATGTGGCTGATGAAGTTGACCATGCCTTTTGGAAAAAATTTAGGACAACTTGTGACTCAGCAAAAAATGATTTCTACATTTTAGGTGAAATTTGGCATTCTTCCCAACCTTGGTTGGCAGGCGATGAATTTTCTGCTGTGATGAACTATGCCTATACTGAATCAATTAAAGATGGATTAATTGATAGAAAAATTTCACTCGAACAGATGGTGTCGAACATTAACAACCAATTGATGCTTTATCGGAAACAAACGAATCAAGTTATGTTCAATGTTCTTGATTCACATGATACAGCCAGAATTTTGACTGTTGCTAAGAATAATAAAAACTTAATGAAATTAGTTCAGGCATTCACCTATTTACAACCTGGTGTTCCATGTATTTATTATGGGGATGAATACGCTCTAACAGGAGGAATGGATCCGGATTGTCGTAAATGTATGCCCTGGGAACCTGAAAATCAAGATGAAAATATGTATCAATTCTTCAAAGAATTGGTGGCTTTCCGCCGTAAGTATGCAAATGTTTTATCAGATTCTCCACTGAATTGGAAAATCATTGATGATAAAAATGGAATAGTAAAATTTGAACGGGGTGAGCTAAAAGCAATATTCAACATCGGTGAGCGGGCAGCTTATTTCGTGGCGGATGATGTCATCTTTTCGAACTTAGTGGATGGAAAAAATGTATTGCAATATGGTTTTGTGATTTATAAGTAATAGTAAGAATTGACTTTTCAATGGAGGATATATGAAACAGCATTGGTGGCAGAAAACAGTCGTTTATCAAATTTATCCACGCTCGTTCAAAGATACAAATAGGGATGGTGTTGGTGATATTCAAGGAATAATTGAAAAATTAGATTATTTGTCCGATTTAGGCATTGGTGCAATATGGCTGAGCCCAGTTTATCAAAGTCCGATGGACGATAACGGCTATGATATATCAGATTATCGCGCCATCGCTGACATTTTTGGCACGATGGAAGATATGGATTTACTTCTTGATGCAGCAAATAAAAAGGGTATCAAAATTATCATGGACCTTGTAGTGAATCATACTTCTGATGAACATCAATGGTTCGTTGAGGCAGGGAAATCAAAAGATAATAAATATCGTGATTATTATATCTGGCGTGATGAGCCTAATGCGTTGACTTCAATTTTTTCAGGTTCTGCGTGGCAATTTGACGAAAAAACGGGTCAATACTATCTCCATATATTTAGCAAGCGTCAACCTGATTTGAATTGGGAAAATCCTAAAGTTCATGAAGAAGTTTATGACATGATGAATTATTGGATTGACAAAGGAATTGGTGGCTTCCGGATGGATGTCATCGATTTAATCGGTAAAGAAGTTGACCAACAAATTACCGGAAATGGACCAAAACTTCACGACTATTTACACGAAATGAATCAAGCGACATTTGGTAAAAAAGATTTGTTAACCGTTGGAGAGACATGGGGAGCAACACCTGAGGTCGCGGCGTTATACTCTGATCCAAAACGTGAAGAGCTTTCAATGGTTTTCCAATTTGAACACATTACCTCTAGTTATCCTGAAAATGGGGATAAGTGGTTTGCGGGTGAAATGAATGTTCCCAAACTCAAAGCGATTTTTGAAAAATGGCAAGGATTGAAGAACGGCTGGAACTCTCTCTTTTGGGATAATCATGACCTTCCTAGAATTGTTTCAAATTGGGGAAATGACAAAGAATATCGGGTTCAATCAGCCAAGGCTTTCGCAATTTTATTACATTTAATGAAAGGGACACCTTATATATATCAAGGTGAAGAAATTGGGATGACGAATTATCCTTTCCAATCTGCCAATGAATTAAATGATATTGAATCTCTTAATATGAGGCAAGAACGTTTGGCACAAGGCCATTCTGAAGAAGAAATCATGACCTCCATTCGTAAAGTTGGACGTGACAATGCACGAACACCGATGCAATGGTCTGATCAAGAAAACGCCGGATTTTCAGATGTTAAACCTTGGCTAGCCGTTAATCCTAATTATCATGAGGTTAATGTTGAATCTGCAATAGCCGATAAAAATTCAATTTATTATACCTATCGGAAGTTAATTTCGTTGCGTAGAATGAATGATTGGGTCGTACACGGAGAATTTGAATTGATCGAAACGGCAGACGAAGTGTTTGCATACGTTCGTAAATTTGAAGGTAAAAAATATTTAGTCGTTGTGAATTTATCTGACGAAATCAACCCTTTTTCGTCTGGATTTGTCATTAAGCACGAAATCATCCAAAATTATGAAAATAAAATTGAAGAATTGAATCTACAATTGAAACCTTGGCAAGCCTTTGCCTTAGAAGTGGAATAGCCTATGAAATTCGTTGAAATATTATTGATTGCCTTTGCTTTTTACAATATTATTGTTTTTGCATTCTATGCAATCGATAAATATAAAGCGATACATCATTTGTGGCGTATTCCAGAGCGTGTGCTTATTCTTTTAGCAGTCTTTGGTGGCGGAATAGGTGCCTTTCTTGGTGGACAAATTTGTCATCACAAAACACGGAAAAGCTACTTTTGGATCAGTTGGATTGTTGGCTTAATCGTAGATGTTGTAATTCTATATTTCTTATTGAAATAATTTTATTTGAAATATTTTTAGGAGATTAAATGACTGAATATGAAAAAATGATTTCTGGAAATCTTTACCGAGCGTCAAAGATCGATGCTGAACATTCCTCTAAACGAGGGCGTGCTTTGGCCGATCAAATAAATAAGTTAGCACGTGTCAATACTGATGAGATCGTTTCTTTGGAAAGGGATTTACTCGGAAAAAGTGGGGCTGAACTTTTTATTAACCCGCCATTATATGTTGATTACGGTTTCAATATTGAAGTTGGAGAGAATTTTTATGCCAACATGGATTGTATTTTTCTTGACGTAGCACCAATTATTTTTGGAGATGATGTGATGGTGGGGCCTCGTGTCAATTTTATTACGGCAACTCATCCGCTTGATGCTGGAGTGCGAGTGCGTGGTCTGGAATTGGGTCAAAAAATTACAATTGGTAATCGAGTTTGGATTGGCGCAGCTGCAGTAATTAACCCGGGTGTCACCATTGGTGATAATGTCATCATTGGTTCTGGTGCTGTTGTGACGAAAGATATTCCGGCTGGTGTAATAGCCGTTGGCAACCCCGCCCGCATTTTACGAAAATTAACGGAAGAAGATCGTCTCTTTTGGGAAAAGAAAGAGCGTGACTACTATGAAGTGGATGACTAAACAGTTTATAACATTGATCGGTGTAAGTTTAATCACGATAGGCTTACTCAGTGCTTGTTCTATTTCAACGAAAAGTGTAAATAACACAAAGAAGACTGAAATTGCACAGGTTGATAAAAGTCTATTTCGAAATTACTATGAAATATTTCCTGGTTCTTTTGCCGATTCAAATGGAGATGGAGTAGGGGATCTAAATGGAATTACGTCCCACTTAGATTACCTCAATAGTGGAAATCCAAATTCAACAAATGATTTAAAAATCAATGGAATTTGGTTGACACCGATTTATCCTAGTCCGTCATATCATGGTTATGATGTGACCAATTATGAGGCCATTAATCCTAAAATGGGGACAATGTCTGATTTTGAAAATTTGATTGCACAAGCTAAAAAAAGAGGAATTTCTGTCATATTAGACCTTCCTTTTAATGACACATCAGTGGAACACCCTTGGTTCAAGAAAGCTCTGGTAGGCGATAAAAAGTACATGGCCTATTACAACTGGTCAGATACAGCTAAACAGGGATATGCTTTGGCTAGTAATGGCAAATATTATGAAGCTGAATTTGATAAAGGGATGCCAGATTTGAATTTGGCAAATCCTGACGTCAAAGCAGAGCTTGCTAAAATTACAAAATTTTGGCTGGATAAGGGTGTCTCTGGTTTTCGTCTAGATGCGGTCTATTATTATTTCCAAAATGATGACCAAAAAACAACTGCTTTTACAAAGTGGTTGGTTAACACAATCAAGTCACAAAATCATAAGGCATATGTGGTTGGTGAAGTCTATTCAGATTCGCTTGATATTGATTCAATCTATCATTCAGGGATTGATTCCCTGTTCAATTTTCCGCTGTCACTAAACCAAAGCTCAAGTCAATTAAATTCAGCACTTATCTTGAGTAATGGGAATTTATTTGCAGAACAAGTGACAAGTTGGGATAGTGAAATCCATTCTGATAATGCAACAGCGATTGATGCACCATTTTTGAGTAACCATGACCAAAACAGATCGGCTGGACTTCTCCCATCGCTTAACAACAAGAAAATGGCGGCATCGGCCTACTTACTCTTGCCAGGAAACCCATTCATTTATTATGGAGAAGAAATTGGCATGACTGGAGATGGGATCGACCAAAATAAACGTTTGCCAATGCAATGGGCGGCTAATGGAGAGGATTCACCTAAAGCACCTGTTGGGGCTACTGAACAATCTCAAACAGATGGTGGTTCAGTTGCCGTTCAAGAAAAGAATCCTAATTCATTGCTGAATTGGTACAAAAAAGTTTTACGTCTGAAAGCAAAATATCCAGAAATTGCTTCAAGTCGAATTACAAATGTTGAAGAAGATAATACTGATTTGTCAGTAATTAATTATGGCAACACATTGACTATTATCAATAATTTTTCATCAAATCAAACACAAACCATTCAATTACCTAAAGGAGTTGTAGGGATGAAATTGGCAGATCAGCTTGTTGTGACAAGTGGTCAAGTAATTTTAAAAGACGGGAAACTGACACTCCCAGCTTATAGTACAGCAATATTAAGAAAATAACTTAAATCAATTAGCTGATCAGGATAGAAATGCTTTATAGAGAGAAGGACAGCCTATCACAGTGACAGGCAAGTAGAATTATGAAAAAGACAAAGACGTGGTTTCATCAAGCAGTCGGTTATCAAATTTATCCAAAATCATTTTTTGATACAAATGGTGATGGATTGGGCGATTTACAAGGAATCATTCAAAAGTTGACGTACATAAAAAATCTTGGCGTTGACTTTTTGTGGATTAACCCAGTTTTTAAAAGTCCGCAAGTGGATGGTGGATATGATATTGCTGACTATTATGCGATTGATGAAATGTTTGGTAACATGGACGATTTCAAAATTTTGCTGAAAGAAGCACATCGCTTGGGATTAAAAGTAATTACTGATTTAGTTGTTAACCACACTTCTGATCAGCATCCATGGTTTGTGGAGAGTAAAAAGTCCAAAGATAATCCCTATCGAGATTATTATTTATGGGCTGATGCAACCCCGAATCAAATGCCAAATGACTGGATTTCTTTCTTTGGCGGTTCAACTTGGACTTATGACGAGCAAACCGAACAAGCCTATTTTCATGTTTTTGCAAAAGAACAACCCGATTTGAACTGGAAAAATCCAAAACTACGCGATGAAATATACAACATGGTTCGTTGGTGGCTTGAATTGGGACTTGATGGATTTAGATTAGATGCGATTTCGCATCTTCAAAAAGAGGATTGGAATTTCAAAATCAAATCGTGGAAAGGAAATGGACCTTGGCAGCCTTTCATGAATGTGTCTGGTATTGAGTCTTATATGCATGAATTAAAAGCCATATTTGACAAATACGGTGCATTAACTGTTGGCGAAGCTTCAGGAGTATTATCTACTGAAGCACCTGATTGGACAGATGAAAATGGCTACATCAACATGATCTTTGAGTTAGAGCATAATGCGCGTGATAAAAAAGGCAACGGCTACGTCTACGGAATGAAAAAAACGCTCATCAAATGGCAAAAAGATATGCTTGAGCGAGGTTGGAACGCGCTATATCTAGAAAATCATGATCAAGCAAGACTGATTGATGTTTTTGGTGATGGTTCACTTGAGTCCGCGAAAGCCCTGGCGGTAGCTTATATGCTATTACGAGGAACACCCTTTATTTATCAGGGGCAAGAAATAGGTATGCACGATTTTCCTTTCAATGATGTCACTCAAATGAGAGCAGAAGAATTAATTCGCCAGTATGATCAATTGATTGAAAACGGCGTCAAAGAAGAACTTGCAATAAAACAAATGACACATCATTCACGTGAAAATGCGAGAACACCAATGCAATGGAATGATAGCCCACTTGCTGGATTTACTCAAGGCTCCCCTTGGATGGATGTTAATCCTGACTATCCCCTTGTCAATGTTGAAAAGGAAACGGAACTTATTGAACTTTATCGAGAATTAATTCAATTAAGACATCAAGAAGAGGCCATATCAGAAGGCTCCATCGAATTCTTTTTTGAAAGGCATTTACAAGTTTTTGCATATCAGAGGAATGAATTCATAATCCTCGCTAATTTGGGAAAGAAGAAGGCACATCTAAATTTTGAAAAAACTGCTGTCAGTACGGACAATCAGTTTGAACAAGTGTTGGGAACTCGTCCTCGTCAATTAAGGTCAAAAATGGATCTTGAACCATGGGAATACCAAGTTTTTAAACTTAATAAATAAAAATTTTACATTAAAAAACGAATATCGCTTCAAATTGCTTTACATCATGAAGGAAAGAAGAATAAATGAAACAAATTACACGAATCATGGGAATTGATCCATGGAAAATCACTGCAAATAAAATTGAAATCGAACAACGCCGTCTTCAAGAATCGCTGACTTCAATCGGTAATGGTTACATGGGGATGCGCGGAAATTTTGCTGAAACATTTAGTGGTGACCATCACCAAGGGACTTATGTCGCAGGTGTTTGGTATCCAGATAAAACACGCGTTGGTTGGTGGAAAAATGGTTACCCTGAATATTTTGGTAAAGCAATTAATGCCCTTGATTTCGCAAAAATTCGTTTATTCATTGATCAGAAAGAAGTTGATTTAGCAACTGCTGAAGTAGAGAACTTTGAGCTTTCATTGAACATGAAAAATGGTGTGCTAACCTATCATTATATTGTTGCGGGGGTGCGTGTCACAGCTGAGCGATTCTTTTCGATCGCAACGCAAGAATTGGCCGTTTTTAAATTCACTTTTGAGAATGTGGATGGGGACTTGCATAGTGTTCGTGTTGAAAGTTTTATTAATGCTAATGTCCACAATGAAGATTCAAACTATGCTGAAAATTTTTGGGAAATTTATGATCATGGAACAACTGAAAATGGTTCTTATATTTTAAGTCAAACAGTACCAAATCCTTTTGGAGTGGATCAATTCACTTTGCTTGCTCGCCAAGAATATTTGGGTGACTTTGATATTACTCAACAAATTTTCGAGGATGGAGCTGTCATTGATACACTAGATGAAGTTTTACCCTTCAGTGAAACCTTGACACTTGAAAAGCGTGTTACCGTTTTGACAAGTCGTGATTATGATGACTTGTCAGTGATGACAAATGCTTCTGTTGCCTTGACGGATTCATTATCCGAGGTGACTTATGATGAATTATTTAATGCTCAAACCGAAGGTTGGGCTACTCGTTGGGAACTTGCAGATGTTCAAATTGAGGGCTCTGATGAAGCACAGCAGGGGATTCGTTTCAATCTCTTTCAACTTTTTTCAACCTACTATGGCGAAGACGAGCGCTTGAATATTGGTCCAAAGGGGTTAACAGGAGAAAAATATGGTGGTGCAACGTATTGGGATACGGAAGCTTATGCGGTGCCACTCTATCTGGCTCTTGCTGATACTTCTGTCACACATAATTTACTGAAATATCGACATCACCAGTTGCCACAAGCGCAACACAATGCACGTCAGCAAGGGCTTAAAGGGGCTTTATACCCAATGGTTACTTTCACAGGTGTAGAGTGTCACAATGAATGGGAAATAACTTTTGAAGAAATTCATCGGAACGGCGCCATTGCCTATGCCATTTACAATTACACGAATTATACTGGTGACGAAACTTATTTAGCACATGAGGGGCTGGAAGTACTTGTTGAAATTGCTCGATTCTGGGCAGACCGGGTTCATTACAGCAAACGTAAGGATCAGTATATGATTCATGGTGTTACTGGTCCAAACGAGTATGAAAATAACATTAATAACAATTGGTACACCAATACATTGGCTACTTGGGTATTGAAATATACAAGTGAAGCATTATCAAAGTATCCTCGCCCAGAACTAAATGTATCAGCAGATGAGTTGGAAAAATGGCAAGAAATTATTACTAAAATGTATTATCCTCAAGACGAAGAATTAGGGATTTTTGTTCAACATGACGGATTTTTAGATAAGGATTTAACCCCCGTAGCGGAACTGGATCCTAAAAACTTACCATTGAATCAAAATTGGTCGTGGGACCGCGTATTACGTAGCCCGTACATCAAACAAGCAGATGTTTTACAAGGCATTTATTTCTTTGGCAATAAATATAGTCTTGATGAGAAACGAAAGAATTTTGATTTTTATGAACCTCTCACCGTGCACGAAAGCTCATTATCGCCTTCGATTCACTCTATTTTGGCGGCTGAACTTGGTTATGATGAAAAAGCAGTTGAAATGTATGAACGTACGGCTCGTCTTGACTTAGATAATTACAACAATGATACGAAAGATGGTTTGCATATTACATCTATGACAGGGTCTTGGTTGGCAATCGTTCAAGGTTTTGCACAAATGAAAACATGGGATGGTCAATTAAGCTTCGCACCATTTTTACCAAAAGCTTGGAAGGGCTATGCATTCCATATTAATTATCGTGGCCGATTGCTTAAGATTACTGTCAATGATTCTGTTACAATCGACTTGCTCAAAGGGACTCCTATTGATTTAATTATTTACGATCATCAAATTAATTTAACAGATCAATACAAATGTTCAGTTTCTTAAAAGATAATGTTCAATAAAAGAAATTGACATTTTAATAAAAATTTAGCAAAATAGTTAGGATGGCTATTTCATGTTAAAGTTAAAATGAAATGAAAGGAGTTGCTGGAATTGAACTTATTCTTAGCGAAGAATAAGGCGATAACTTTTTAAGAAATTAAAAGTTTAGCAAGCGAAAATATGGCAGTAACAATAAAAGATGTCGCAAAAAAAGCAGGAGTAAATGCTTCAACAGTGAGCCGAGTGATTAAGGACAGCTCAGAAATAAGCGACCGTACTAAAACAAAAGTTCGCAAGGCAATGATGGAATTAGGTTACACGAGAAATGCGGCGGCAAGAATTCTAGCCTCAGGGAAAGCCAATACCATAGGTGTTGTGTTTCCTCCTGTTCTTGATAAATCAAGTCAACCATTCTTTATGAAAATATTGACAGCTATTAATGAAACAGCGAGAAAATTTAATGTTTCAATTGCCATTGCCACTGGTCATACACAGACAGATTTGAAAAAGCAAGTGAGAATGATGTATTCAGAACGCCGCGTGGATGGTTTCATTGTACTTTATGCAGGGAAAACAGATATCATTCGTGAATATTTACTTGGGAACAGTATTCCTTTTGTGCTCGTTGGAACTCCTTCAGAGCAGCAAAATGAAATAACTCATATTGATAATGATAATAAATTATTAGGACGTGAAGCGGTTCGACATTTAGCTACTTTAGGGCATCGAAATATTGCCTTTGTGACCGATACAACTGATGGCGAAGTTTTCTCTGAACGTTACCAAGGCTTTTCTGAAGAGATGGTTAGTCAGAATTTAACGAAAAGTTTAGTTAAATTTGATCGAAGTTTTTCAATTGGGCGAGAAACAGCATTAGTTGTAATGGATGATGTTTTGACACTAAAAGTCATGGAAAGATTGAATGCGCTTGGGTTTAGAGTTCCGGATGATATTTCGATTATTACTTATAATAATTCAATATTTGGAACAATTACCCACCCGTTCTTGACTACTTTTGACATTAATGTGGTTCGTCTTGGTCAAGCAGCGGTTGAAAAATTTTTAGACTTACTGAACAATAACCCCTCATACCACGAAAAGACTGTGATTCCCTTTGAACTCATTTTGCGTGAATCTACAAAAGCGAGATAGAAATGAAAACTCTGATTTTACAAAATTAGAGTTTTTTTATTTTTTGTGTAATAAAAAGTCCTATTATTTTTTATTGTAAGTTTAGTTTTATTTCAGTAACAGTTAAGGCTTGAACAAGAAAAATGAGCGATAATAGTGTAAAATAATAGGAAAGGGACAGGGTTTCGTCTTTGAAATTCTGTAAAATGTGAAGAAGGATGGATACAATGATTAAAATATTATTAGTGGAAGATGACCTATCACTATCAAAATCCGTTTACGATTTTTTAAAGTCTTTTGCTGAAGTAAAACAATGTTATGATGGAGAAGAAGGACTTTACGAGGCAGAACTCGGTATCTATGATTTAATTTTGCTTGATTTAATGTTGCCAGAAAAAAATGGTTTTGAAGTCTTGAAAGATTTAAGAGCTCAAAATATTGAAACCCCAGTTTTAATTATGACCGCTAAAGAGTCAATAGATGATAAAATGCATGGATTCGATATTGGGGCGGATGACTATTTGACCAAGCCCTTCTACCTTGATGAATTGAAAGCACGCATTCAATCACTTCTCAAGCGTACAGGAAAATTAGAAGATTCAAATGGTCTTGCTTATGGTGAAGTGCGACTAAATATGTCTAATAAATCAGCATTTGTTGGTGAAACTCCTGTTGAATTGATTGGTAAAGAATTTGACCTTGTTGTTTATTTGATGCAGAATCGTAATGTTATTTTGCCTAAAGAACAAATTTTTGATCGCATTTGGGGGTATGATTCGGATACTACAGTGACCGTTGTTGAAGTTTATATGAGTAAAATTCGTAAGAAATTAAAAGACACGGAATTCACTGAGAATCTTTCAACTCTTCGAAATGTGGGGTACATTTTAAGATAAAAAAAAATGTGTGACCTTTGAGCAAAAAAATGAACGCGTCAGAAAAGTGGAATTTAAATTGAGTTCAGCATTGCTCATCACACTAGAAATGAGAAAAATTGAAGAAACTCATCACAAAAATTAAATCTTCAGCAATTGTTAAGAATGATGGGAAAAATTTCCTTCATTTTTTTCTAGCTTTTACTGTTATTTTCGTAGCATTGACTTTGATCATTATTCAAGTCATGCGTTCAGGTTTATTTAAAGCGACGGACCAAAATCTTGAAGATTTGGGACAGAATCCAGAGTATCTTTGGAGCCTGGTTTTGCACCAACAGAGTAATAGTGGGCAACCAAATAATACCAATCAGGGGAATCGGATTGGAGATTATGGCCCAGCGAACAGTATTCTCATTTATGATGAAAATGGGAAATTGGTCAGTAACCCAACCAATTCGTCAAGTGATGGCGGCGATCAAATTTTGGAAGGATTAGAAAAAGCAGTCAAATTGGACCGTAAAGCGATTGGGTCAATTCGTTCTATTACCGTTAAAAATACATTAGGTGCAGATTGGAATTACCGCTATTTGACTATGCAAAGTGTAAATGTATCCACTGGTCAAATTGGTTACATTCAAATTTTCACGAATGTAGACCAACTTAAAGAATCATTGCAACGAAATGTTTTCATTATTATTACAACGATGACTATTTTCTGGCTGTTGTCTATTTTGATTAGTTTATATTTGGCCAATTGGACTTTGCAACCCGTGATGTTGGCTTATGAAAAGCAAAAAGAATTCGTGGAAAATGCATCACATGAATTACGGACACCATTAGCGATTTTACAAAATCGACTTGAATTGTTGTTTCAAAAACCGACGGCAACGATTATAGATGAATCTGAAAATATTTCGGCATCGCTCGCTGAAGTTCGTAACATGCGACTTTTGACCTCAAATTTACTCAATTTAGCAAGACGTGATTCGAGTTTGAAAATTAATTCAGAAGAAACTCAACCAGAGTTTTTTGACAGTATTTTTACAAGTTATCAGATGTTGGCAGATGATGCCGATAAAGAATTTAGTTCATCCAATAAAATTGAAGGGAATATAAATATTGATCAATCCCTGGTTAAGCAGCTATTAACTATTTTATTTGATAATGCGATGAAATATACGAATGATGATGGAAAAATTGCCATTGATATTTCAAAATCGGGAAATTTCTTAGCGATTAATGTCGCAGACAATGGTGAAGGGATTTCTGATGAGGATAAGAAAAGAATATTTGACCGCTTTTATCGTGTGGATAAGGCAAGAACCAGACAAAAAGGTGGTCTTGGCTTAGGACTTTCATTAGCCAAGCAAATTGTAGTGGCCTATAATGGAAAAATTACTGTAGAAGATAATCAACCACAAGGGACAAGATTTGTCATCCGCTTACGTTTGGATAACCCTCTTGTCAACCCAGCGCGTATTTTCCAAAAGCATTAAAATATGTTAGAATGACAGCATGTTATTCGAATAGGAGAAGAGATGTCAGTTTTAGATAAAGTGAATTCACCAGCGGATTTAAAAAAACTAACTGATGAAGAATTGAAAGATTTAGCAGGCGATATACGTCAAGCCTTACTTTACAAGGTAAGTCAAGTTGGAGGCCACGTCGGTCCTAATTTGGGTGTTACAGAAATGACCATTGCTTTACATAAAGTATTCAACTCGCCAATTGATAAGTTCATTTGGGATGTGAGTCATCAAACTTATCCACATAAATTAATTACCGGTCGTAAGCAGGGATTTGAGGATGGTCATTTTCATGACATCACACCTTATACAAATCCACATGAAAGTGAACATGATTTTTTCACCGTTGGTCATACGTCAACCTCGGTTGCCAATGCCTTAGGTTTTGCTAAAGCGCGTGATTTACAAGGACTTTCAGGAAATGTGATTGCTATTATTGGTGACGGCTCATTATCGGGAGGTCTTGCGCTAGAAGCCTTGAATAATGCTGGCCAATTTTCTAGTAATCTCATAATTATTTTAAACGATAATCAAATGTCCATTGCTGAAAACCATGGTGGGCTCTATCAACATTTGGAAGCCTTGCGCGAAAGCAGTGGTCATGCTCAAAATAATATTTTTAAAGCCTTTGGTCTAGATTATCGCTATCTTGAGGAAGGAAATGACATACAAGCACTGATTCATTTATTTGAAGAAGTGAAGGATATTAATCATCCCATTGTGTTGCATATCCGAACAATTAAAGGGTTGGGTTATGAGCCTGCTTTATTAAATAAAGAAGCATGGCATTGGCATGTTCCATTTGACTTAGTTACGGGAAAATCGACAACTCAAGCATCAAATAAAGAAACTTATAATACGATAATTCTTGATTTTCTTGATCGGAAAATGCAAGAGAATGAACCTGTACTTGCCATCAATGCTGCTGTTCCAGGATTATTTAACTTGAAGTATTTTGCATCAAAATATCCTGAAAATTACTGGGATGCTGGTATTGCAGAACAATTTACGATCACCTTTGGTGGAGCAGCGGCGCTTGCTGGAGCAAAAAGCTTTATTTTCCACAATTCAACTTTTGCTCAACGTGCCTTTGATCAATTTGTTCATGATTTGGCTATTAATAAGGAACCAGCTGTCGTCTTTATCAAAGGAGATTCTATTAATTCCGGAGATCAAACACACCAAGGTGATTTTGCTAAAGGTTGGCTGACAAATATTCCCAATTTGATATTTTTAGCTCCATCAAGCAAAGAAGAACTAAAAAATATGTTAGAATGGTCTATGACGCAAAAAGAAGGCCCTATCATCATCGATTTACCAGAACATGGTCTCATTTCTCGTCCGTCAGTATTGACCGATTTTTCAAAGGCCAACTATCAATTGATTTCTTAAGGCGAAAAGGTGGCTTTGTTCGGCCTTGGTGGAATGTTAGACCATGTGCAAAAGGTAGCTGCTTGTTTACAAAAAATGGGGATTGATGCGACAGTAGTTAATCCGATCTTTGCTTCCACTTTGGATTCCGAATTCCTATCAGCGCTGACAGAGAATCATCAGTTGATAGCAACTTTTGAAGATGGAGTACTCGATGGTGGGTTTGGTCAAAAAATTGCATCTTTTTATGGCAATCAATCAATCAAAGTCTTAAATTTTGGAGCAGCCAAAGAGTTTAATGACGAAGTTCCGATAGATAAACTTTATGAACGATACCATTTGGTTCCAGAAAAAGCAGCAGAGAAAATATTAGAAACACTCAAATTTTAAACATGAAGAAAATTTTTATTGCACTCGTTCGATTTTATCAGCGTTTTATTTCCCCATTGACTCCCCCTGCTTGTCGTTATTATCCGACCTGCTCTAATTACATGGTTCAAGCTATCGATAAGCATGGTGCGACAAAAGGAATTTTGATGGGAATGTCACGTATTTTACGTTGCCAGCCTTTCTGCACTCCCGGCTATGACTTGGTTCCTGACCATTTTTCGCTTAAAAGAAATTGGGAAGAACCGGCAAAATCAGAACAAGAGAAGATTCACTTGCATCAACATTAAGTTGATGCTTTTTTTCAAGAAAATTCCGTAACCGTTTCCAATTTTTTATAAAAGATGTTAAAATGTATTTATAATAAAAATATTGGAGGATTTTATGCCATTTAGAAAAGATTTCCTTTGGGGTGGAGCAACTGCCGCGAATCAATGCGAGGGTGGATATAATTTAGGTGGACGCGGTTTGGCTAACGTTGACGTCGTTCCACATGGGGTAGACCGTTTCCCAATTATTACCGGAGAATTGAAACATTTAGCATTTGATGAAGCTCATTTTTATCCAGCAAAAGAGGCCATTGATATGTATCATCACTGGCGCGAAGACTTAGCCCTCTTTGCGGAAATGGGCTTTAAAACGTATCGCATGTCGTTAGCTTGGACACGGATTTTTCCAAATGGTGATGAAGAAGAGCCAAACGAAGAAGGGCTTAAATTTTATGAAGATATCTTCAAGGCCTGCAAGGAATATGGGATTGAGCCCCTTGTAACCATTACACATTTTGATTGTCCGATTCATCTCATTGAAGAATATGGTGGCTGGCGTAACCGTAAAGTTGTGGATTTTTATGCCCGTCTTGCACAGACAATTTTTACCCGATACAAAGGACTCGTCAAATATTGGTTGACTTTCAATGAAATCAATATGCTGTTACATGCACCATTCATGGGAGCTGGAATTGTTTTTGAACCTGGTGAAGATCATGATGCCGTCCTTTATCGTGCAGCACATCATGAATTATTGGCATCAGCGATTGCAACAAAAATTGCTCATGAAATTGATCCAGATAACCAGATTGGTTGTATGCTTGCAGCAGGTGAATTCTATCCTTACGACTGTAAACCGGAAAACGTTTTGGAAGCACAGCGCTTGAACCGTGAAAATCTCTTTTTCATTGATGTTCAATCACGCGGAAAATACCCAAATTATGCCTTGAAAGAACTCGAGCGTAAAAATATTATTTTACCAATAGAAGATGGAGATTTAGAAATTTTAGCGGAAAACACTGTTGACTTCATCTCGTTCTCCTATTATTCAAGCAGAGTGGCGAGAGTTCAGGACGAAGCAGAACTTTCAGCTGGTAATATATTTGAATCCGCAACAAACCCTTATTTGAAATCAAGTGAATGGGGCTGGCAAATAGACCCTAAAGGGCTTCGTATCACAATGAATTCTGTTTACGACCGCTATCAAAAACCACTTTTTGTTGTCGAAAACGGGTTGGGGGCGATTGACCAACCAAATGCCGATGGATTTGTGGAGGATGATTATCGAATTTCCTACATGGCGGACCATATCGCAGAAATGAAGAAAGCAGTGGAACTCGACGGTGTTGAATTGCTCGGCTATACTTCATGGGGCTGTATTGACTTGGTTTCTGCTGGAACAGGCGAAATGAGTAAACGTTATGGCTTTATTTATGTCGATCGTGACGATATGGGAAATGGGACACTCGCCCGAACACCAAAGAAATCATTCCACTGGTATAAACAAGTGATTGCTTCAAACGGGGAGGACTTATCAAACAAATAAAAAACTGGAGCAGTCCAGTTTTTTTGTGTGGAATTTTAAAAAATTGGAATTTCTTTGTTACTTTTTTATGCTTTTTTGTTAATGAATTAAGACATCTCTAGCTACTCGATTTTGTGCTATAATAAAATTTATGGTAGAAGTTAATCAAGAAAAAGTACACGAAATATTTAATACAATCTCAAAAGATTATGATCGAATGAATGCAATCATTAGTTTTAAACAACATGATTTGTGGCGTGCCCAAACGATGAAAAAAATGAAAGTAAAAGTTGGTCAAAATATTTTAGACCTCTGTTGTGGAACGGGCGATTGGACTCTAGATTTGGCCAAAGTCGTCGGGAAGAGGGGACATGTGACCGGACTAGATTTTTCGGAAAAGATGTTAGAAATTGCCCAAGCAAAAATTGAGAAAGAACAGCTTAAAAATATTAATTTAGTTCAAGGTGATGCAATGGCTTTACCTTTTGAAGATGAAACTTTTGATGTGGTTACAATTGGATATGGCTTGCGTAATACGCCAGATTATTTGACGGTCCTAAAGGAAATTTATCGTGTTTTGAAAAAAGATGGACAAGTGGCTTGTATCGACACATCACACCCCACTTTACCTGTGTATAAACAAGCATTTGAGTTTTATTTTGAAAAAATAATGCCAATTTTTGGGAAAGTCTTTGCAAAATCCTTTGAGGAATATTCATGGTTGCAACAATCTGCAAAAGATTTTCCTGATGCTAAGCTTTTAAAAAATCTTTTCGAGAAAGCTGGTTTTTCGGCTGTCCAATATAAGTTACATGGGGGTGGGGCGGTTGCGTCTCATTTTGCCCTCAAGCCTATAAATGCTAAAACGAATATTAGAATCGGGAAATAATTGAGAATGAAATTTCAAGATATAGAAAAATCATCAAATAAAAATTTATATCTCATTGGATTAAGTGTTCTCGTCGGTCTTACGGCGGGAATTTTAGCTAGTTTGTATCGATTGGCCCTCCAAGTGGCCGAAAATCTTGGTCGGTATTGGTACGGTCAAGCAAGTAAACAGCCCATTTTACTCTTTGTCCTCATTCCTATCATCCTTTTACTTGTTTTTGTGATTACTTTATTAATGAAAAAATTTCCAATGTCGAGTGGATCCGGTATTCCACAAGTCAAGGGACTACTCCAAGGTGCCTTTCAGCCAAATTGGCTGAGTACAGCTTTCGCAAAATTTGTCGCAGGAAGTCTGGCCATGCTGGGCGGCCTCTCACTGGGACGAGAAGGTCCTTCAGTTCAACTTGGAGCGTCGATGGGGCAAATGGTTGGGGAAAAGTTAGCCCAAACAGAACGTCATCGTCGCATTTTAATTGCTTCTGGTGCCTCAGCTGGTTTAGCAGCTGCCTTTAATGCACCTCTGTCAGGAGTAATGTTTACACTGGAAGAGGTTTTTAAATACTTTTCACCATTAATCCTTTTAACCTGTATGACTTCTGCCGTCATTTCTGATGCTGTATCACAACTCTTCTTTGGTTCAGGATCTGTTTTTCATTTTATTGTTAAAGGCTCGATTGCTTTACAGGATTATTGGTTAATCATTCTTTTAGGAATCATCCTTGGTCTTTTTGGAGCAGTTTATAACAAGACACTCCTTTGGGGACAAAAGTGGATGAAAAAAATACCTCGTGTTTATGTACGGGTCCTGATTTCATTTATTGCGGCTGGGGTCCTTGCTTTCACCTTTCCACTTGTGATTGGTTCTGGTCATACTTTGATGGACCAATTATCATTTGGCTGGGGGTTAGGTCTACTCTCTCTAATTTTTCTGGGCAAATTTTTTATTTCAATGATTTCTTATATTTCTGGCGTTCCTGGAGGAATTTTCTTTCCGTTACTTGTTTTAGGGGCGGCATTAGGGGCAGTTTTTGCAATCATTGCGATCCATACTTTGAACCTCCCAGAAATCTGGTTTTCCAATTTCGTTATCTTATCAATGGCTGGCGCATTTACTGCGATTGTTCGAGCACCCATGACTGGAATTTTACTCTTGGTAGAGATGACAGGTTCTTTCTCCCACTTACTTCCATTGGCTCTTGTTTCCGTTGTTGCATACGTCGTTGCAGACTTGTTACACTCTGAGCCGATATATGATTCGCTCTTGCATAACATGTTGTTAGAAAATAAGGAGGTACAGGCAGTCGCATCTGGAGAAATGATGGTGGAAATGATCGTTCAATATGATTCTCAAGCTGAGAACCAAAGAATTGCTCAATTGACATTACCTGAATCGTGTTTGTTGGTATCCGTTCATCGTTCTGGTCAAGACACCATTCCAAATGGCCGGACAATACTGATGGCTGGTGATTATTTGACTTTTATGATTTCTAAAAAGAATGAAGTTCAAATTCGTCAGGACTTACAAAAAATATTGACAGAAAAATAGATTTATCTCCTTTTTTTGACAGTATTGATAAATATGCAAAATAGTGGAAAATCTGCTATAATAATTAGAGATTGCATGAATGCTAAAGTATTTGATTCGTTACCGAATTAAATTTTATAGAGGAAGTAGGAGACATCATGTTGAAATTAGGGATTATCGGAACGGGTTGGATCAGTTCATCTTTTGTTGAAGCAGCTCAAATGACGAAAAAATATCACTTGGAGGCCGTTTATTCTAGGCATCTAGAAAGTGCACTTTCTTTTTCTGAAGATTTTTCACATGTAAGCTTGTACGAAGATTTGAATGAATTATTCTCACATGATTTAGATTTGATTTATATTGCTAGCCCAAATGCCGTTCATTTTGAACAGGCTAAGGCTGCAATATTGGCCCACCGCAATATCATTGTTGAAAAACCTGCTTTTTCAAACCCAGACCAACTCAAAGAAATAATTGATTTGGCCAATCAAAATGGGGTGCTTTTTTTTGAAGCAGCGCGTAATATTCACGAAAAAGCATTTGAAGTGGTCAATAACTTTTTGGCCGACAAAACTGTTGTAGGTGCGGATTTTACTTATTCTAAGTATTCTTCAAAAATGCCTGCACTTTTACGTGGGGAACTACCTAATAAATTTAATGCAAAATTCTCAGGTGGTCTTTTAGCTGATTTAGGGGTCTACTTGCTCTATGCAGCAATTTATTGGTTCGGTCGTCCTAAAGGAGCAAAATATGATGCCGTCGTTTTGCCAAGCGGAGTTGATTTATCAGGTGTCGGAAGTCTTGATTATGGGGAATACAAAGTTGCCATTAAATGCGCTGGTAATTTAAATTCTTACCTCCCATGTGAAATATATACGACTGATGGAACCCTTGTTTTAGACAGTGTAAATGCCATTTCATCAGCAAAATTCATCAAGAATGATGGTCATACAGAAACGATTAAAATTGTTGCGGCTAAGCATAGTTTGTACGATGAGGCATTGCATTTTGCAGAGATCTTTGAAACGAGAGAAACACCCTCATCAAAATATCTCTACGCAGCATTGCATGAAACAGCAATTGATGTAGCCGAAACAAGCTACCAAATGCGAATGGATGCTGGTATTGTTTTTGCAGCTGACGAAAAATAATAAATTTGAAAAAATATTCTGTCAGTGCTGACAGTGATGAAAGCACTGATTTTTCGTTCCCTTAGTTAAGTTGGATATAACGAGAACCTCCTAAGTTCTTGTCCCCAGTTCGAACCTGGGAGGGGACATCGAAAGCCTAAAGGCTTTTTTTTTGAAATAAGGTGGAAAGTCCATTTATTTATGCTATAATGCCCGTAACAGATCTTTTATAAGATGGGAGAAGGATATGAAAATAACAGTGAACATCATCTATTCGGGTAAGGACACTGACGCTTTACATTTTATTAGCGAAATGTTGGATAAAGGTGTGGTCGACCGAATCAGGGCTCAGGCAGGAAATCTTCGTTATGATTACTTCGTTCCAGTTGGTGACGATCACAGTATTTTACTTATAGATGAGTGGGAAAGTCAAGAAGCCATAGATCGACATCATCAATCAGATATGATGAAAGAAATTGCAGAATTGCGACAAAAGTATCAATTAAAAATGAAAGTTAGACGTTTTTATGACGAAAAAGAAGTTGAGCTTAATAAATAATTTTTTTCATTAAAAAAGTTGACCTTATTCGTTTTTTAGAAGATAATGAGTTTATCAAATACATCGAGGTCAGTCATGTCGGAAATTTCTATTGGAGCAAGTGCAAGCGTTGAAATAACTGTTCGTCAGAGTCAAACGGCACTTTTTTTGGGTTCGGGAGAATTAGAAGTTTATGCCACACCTGCATTGGTCGCATTGATGGAAGAAGCCGCATGCAATGCGGTCAAGCCTTTTCTCGACTCCAATCAAACGACGGTTGGGACGCAGATTAATATTAGCCATGATCAGGCCAGTCCAGTGGGAGCCACAATTACGGCGCACGCTACAGTGGTTGCTCTTGATCGTAGACGAATCGATTTTGATGTGGTTGCTAAACAAGGCGAGGTTATTATTAGTAAGGGAATCCACAGCCGTTTTATTGTTGACCGTCAAAAATTCATGGATAAGTTGAAATAATTATGTTTCTGTACTTTTGAGAGTGAATTAAGATTGAACCATTAAAATAAAGCCATTCCAATTGTACTTTAAGGTGTGCAATCGAAAATTAGAAGGCAATAAATTTTTCATTTTTCAAAAAAAAATAGAACTTATTCAGTTCTATTTTTTATTATTAATTATTTCCATTTTCTTGTAAGATACTAGCAACTTTTGTAGTGATGATATCAATTCCAACAGTATTTGATACGCCTTCAGGAATAATTACATCTGCATATCGTTTTGTTGGCTCAATAAATTGATGATACATCGGTTTTACAGCTGTAAGATATTGACTGATGACTGAATCAAGCGTCCGTCCTCGTTCTTCAATATCACGACGAATACGTCGAATAATCCGGACGTCATCATCTGTGTCTACGAAAATCTTGATGTCCATTAAATCACGTAAGCGTTCATCCTCAAGGACTAAGATTCCCTCAACAATTAAGACGTCTACGGGTTCTTGGCGATATGTTTTATTAGATCGGGTATGATTAGCATAATCATAAATTGGCACGTCAACTGCACGACCAGCACGAAGTTCTTTCAATTGTGCAATTAAAAAGTCAGTGTCAAATGCTAAAGGGTGGTCATAATTCGTTTTAGTCCGTTCCTCAAAAGTCAAATTGGATTGATCTTTGTAATAACTGTCATGCTCAATCATCCCAATATTTTCGTCTGTAAAACTTTCGAGTATTGCATGTGAAACACTTGTTTTTCCACTTGCAGAACCGCCAGTGACACCAATGATGATAAGTTTATTCAAAATTTTCTCCGATTCTTTGTAAAGCTTTGCTTTATAAAAATTTTCATCTTCTATTTTACCATAAAATAGGCAGACAGGCGCTTGTTCAAACAGGAAAATACAATTTTTAGTAATCTAAGCGATTTCCTTTGTGAAAAAATTATTGTGTGATATTTCATGGAAATGCATTAAATAAGCTATGGTAATGCTTACTTTTTTTGTGAATCTATGATATACTATTAGTGAACATGTATAAATAGAAAAGAAGGAATTTTTAACATGGATTTATTTGAATCATTGAAAGAAAAAATTGGCGGAAAAGGCCTTAAAATTGTTTTCCCTGAAGGAACTGAAACCCGTATATTAGGCGCAGCAGCTCGTCTTTATGCAGAAGGTTTGTTGACACCAATTTTGATTGGGAATGTCTTTGAAGTTCGTGCAGCGCTCACTGCACGTGGACTCAATGTTGAAGGTTTCCAAATCAATGACCCTGACAACTGTGATCGTTTTGAAGAATTAGTTGAAAAATTTGTAACTCGCCGAAATGGAAAAGCAACAGAGGAACAAGCACGTCAAATGTTACGTGACCCTAATTATTTCGGAACCATGCTAGTATATACTGGTATTGCTGACGGAATGGTATCAGGTGCAATTCACTCAACAGCGGACACTGTTCGTCCTGCGCTCCAAATTATTAAAACAAAACCCGGTGTAAAATCTGTATCAGGTGCTTTTGTCATGGTTCGAAATAATGAACGCTTTGTATTTAGTGACTGCGCCATCAACATCAAACCAGATGCAGCCACCCTTGCTGATATCGCCGTAGCTTCTGCTGAAACAGCCGCTTTATTTGATATTGATCCAAAAGTTGCTATGCTTTCATTTTCAACAAAAGGTTCTGGTAAATCTGAAGATGTTGATAAAGTTGTTGAAGCAACAAAACTTGTTAAAGAAGCTCATCCAGAAATTGTAGTCGATGGAGAATTACAATTTGATGCTGCTTTTGTACCATCAGTTGCAGCTCAAAAAGCACCTGGTTCTGATGTTGCTGGTCAAGCAAATGTCTTTGTTTTCCCTGACATTCAAGCTGGTAATATTGGATACAAGATTGCTCAACGTTTAGGAAATTTTGAAGCCATTGGCCCAATTCTCCAAGGATTGAATGCCCCAATTTCAGACTTATCACGTGGATGTAATGAAGAAGATGTTTACAAACTCGCAATCATCACTGCTGCGCAAGCGTTAAATTAATAAGCCCCTTATTAAGGACAGTCTTGACTGTCCTTTTTCTATCCTCTTATTTTTAAAAGTGAAAGTATCATGATATAATAAAAAAAATGGTAAATTTAGAAAATGAGAAGATATGAAAAAATCAAAAATTGCAGCATTAATCGGTTCCATCCTATTCACGTTCATTGCTCTTGGAACAATTACTATTCTGATTGTGGGCTGGATACTGGCGAAAGCTGGTCAACTAGACATAGGAAATATCACTACCAATGAATTATTAATAGCAATGCTAATCGCAGGTGCATTATTTATCTTGTTGTTGACGTTAAACTGGATTGGCTTTGCCAAACTTAAACAGAGTAAAAAATGGTCAAAATATTTCTTAGGAATCGGTGTTTTTTATCTTTTAGCCTCCATGTTTAATGGAATCGGCTTAATTGTGACCTTACCCGTTTCAATCTGCTTTATACTCGCTTATGTTTTCAGACGTCAAGAATCGAAAGACGAAGAAATAAATGACGGAAATTGATTCAGAAAGGAATCTTTTTCTGTCCCTCCTGAGCCAATTTTGATTAATGGTCACTGTAATTTATGAAATCTGATTTATAAGAAAATGTAAAGTGGAAATCGCAAAACATCCTCCATTAAAAATGCTTAAAACTTAAAATAGAATTCGTTCATCAAATGATACGGAATTTCAAAACAGGAGTAACTTTAAAGTT
The DNA here is from genome assembly GCF_002441655.1 of Lactococcus fujiensis JCM 16395. Lineage (GTDB taxonomy): Bacteria > Bacillota > Bacilli > Lactobacillales > Streptococcaceae > Lactococcus > Lactococcus fujiensis. Next base: position 141,275 of record NZ_JXJU01000001.1, read on the forward strand.
AGCAATCCAATCGAGAGGCTAAAAAGGATTAATATTAACAGTTGTCCCTTTGGCGGATATTTCAGAGAAAATAAAAGAAAATTGTATGTCATTTTTCAACTTTTATCAGACATTTGACACACTATAACAGAAGGATATGATTCAACTGGTTTGAGCAAGTAAGGTAGTAAGCACACTGACCATCGGCGTAGATCCGTCTATTTTCAATCGTAATAAAGAAAAAAAGCAGTGATTTTACTGCTTTTTTACATTAAATCCCAATGCTTAAAAGCATTGATAATCCCATGGTCGGTATTTGAACTTGAAACGAAATCAGCCATTTCTTTTAATTCAGGTACTGAATTTCCCATTGCCGTTTTATGGTCGGCCGCTGCTAAGAGGTGCAAGTCATTTCTCCCGTCTCCAAACGCGAAAGTTTCTCCTTTAAAATCAAGTACATCAAGAACATGTTTTAGCCCCGTTCCTTTATTGGTTGAGATATTAGTTACATCAATCGAACTTGGCGAATTCATAAAGAAATTCAATTCGGGAACTTCTTTTTTATAATATTCTACTTGACTTAATTGATTCGTTAAGACAAGAAGCATGTTCACTTCGTCTGTTAAATAACGCTCAGGTGCAGCATCCGGCATAGGTGCGTGCGTGTAGGCATAAGCGGTACGAGCGTGATCTGTAATTTTATTCAACCAATACCCCTGTCCGTCGTAGAAAGAGAGTGCTTCATTGTGGGGCTCAGAGGCGCTCAGTAATTTTTCCACGGAAGAAATTGGAATTTGCTCTTTATAAATTGTTTTGCCATCTAGAACGATGTACTGGCCATTCAAGGAAACAGCACCCGTAATTCCTGTTTGCTTCATAATATCATCAAGTTCGAAATTGCCTCGACCAGTCGCAATGAAAGGGAGAACACCATTGTCACGGATTTTCCTAATCCCGTCGATTACTTCCCCATCAAGCTGGCTTTGGCTATTTAATAGGGTCCCATCGAGGTCAAAGAAGGCTAATGCCTTATAATCATTGATATTTTTCATAATTTAATCGTATCATTTATGCTATAATTAGTAAAGGGTTAACCCAACAATTATTGAAAAATTAGAGAAGTGAAGAAGATATGGCTACAAAAAAGAAAAGTACAAGGAAACCAACGAATAAAGAAAGACAGATGCGCGCAGCCAATCGACGAATGATTAGCTTTTTTGTCGGTTTGATCATAATTATTTTTGCCCTAGCGCGTCTGGGAATTTTTGGTCTCTTTCTATATAATGTAGTCCGATTATTTGTAGGATCACTCGCAATTACCTTACTGTTGAGTTTGCTAATTTTTATGTTTGTTGCACGTTTTAAAAAAGGAATTTTTAAACGGAATTCTAAATGGATTCCCGCCTACATTTTGTTTTTCATTGGGCTGATTTTAGTTTTTCAAATTCAATTTGACAAACTTTATGGTAATGCTACGACTTTTCATTTTGTTTGGACAGAATTAATGTCAGGTAAAGTTACTCATTTTGCAGGTGCTGGCCTAATTGGTTCACTTTTATTTGGACCTGCAAAATCACTCTTTTCTGTCGTTGGCGTCTATTTTATCACCGCTCTTTTATGGTTGATTGCCCTCTATCTCATGGCTCCAGGTTTAGCCCCTAAACTTAAAGAAGCGATAAAATCTAAACTTGCAGCGTCTTCTGAGAAACGTGCAGCTAAGAAAAAGGCTAAAGAAGAAGCAAAACGTGAGGCAGAATTAATGGCTCAACTTAATGCTGAGCAAGAAGAAGATTCAAATGAAGTTGATGAAGAAGAACAAGCTGCTCCTATGCGAAATGAGGTTCCAATAGCTATTGCTCAAGTTCATCAAAATAATATGCAAGATTTCGAACAGGGACCAAATGATGCTGAAGATGATTCAGTAAATGAGCCCATTCATTTCTCTTCAACCACATTTGAAGGAAATTATCAACTCCCGACCGTTGATTTACTTGGAGAAATTCCTGTAAAAAATCAATCAGGTGAACGAGAAAATGTTCGAAAAAATATTCATATCCTCGAAGAGACTTTTTCGTCATTTGGCATATCGGCTACTGTTGAATCAGCGGTTGTTGGCCCATCTATTACAAAATATGAGATCAAATTAGCTACAGGGATAAAAGTTTCTCGAGTTGTAAACTTGGCGGACGATTTAGCGCTTGCCCTTGCGGCGAAAGACGTTCGTATTGAAGCACCAATTCCAGGAAAATCTCTCGTTGGAGTAGAAATTCCAAATGCTGAAGTCGCTACGGTTGGCTTTCGTGAGATGTGGGAAAATGCAAAAACAAATCCTACAAAATTACTTGAAATTCCGCTTGGGAAATCACTTGATGGTGGGATGCGTATCTTTGATTTGACGAGAATGCCTCATTTATTAATTGCTGGTTCGACAGGGTCCGGTAAATCAGTTGCTGTCAATGGTATCATAACTTCAATTTTGATGAAGGCACTGCCTAGTCAGGTGAAATTCCTCATGGTTGACCCAAAAATGGTTGAATTATCCGTCTACAATGATATCCCTCATTTATTAATACCTGTTGTTACAAATACTCGTAAGGCCGCTCGTGCGCTACAAAAAGTTGTTGATGAAATGGAAAATCGTTATGAATTGTTCAGCAAATTTGGTGTGCGAAACATTTCTGGATACAATGAAAAAATAGAAAAATTCAATGCACAATCAGATGAAAAAATGGTTCCATTGCCATTAATCGTTGTTATCGTGGATGAACTAGCTGATTTGATGATGGTGGCCTCGAAGGAAGTGGAAGATGCAATCATCCGTCTGGGACAAAAAGCACGAGCTGCAGGCATACACATGATTTTGGCGACACAACGTCCATCCGTTGATGTTATTTCAGGTTTGATTAAAGCTAATGTCCCTTCCCGTGTGGCATTTGCGGTCTCTTCTGGGACTGATTCGAGAACGATTATAGATCAGAATGGAGCAGAAAAGTTACTTGGACGTGGGGATATGCTCTTTAAACCCATTGACGAAAATCACCCGATTCGCTTGCAAGGTGCTTTTCTAACTGATGATGATGTTGAATCAGTCGTGACTTTTATTAAAGATCAATCTGAGTCCCAGTATGACCTTGAAAAATTTGACCCAGGAGAAGCCTCAGATGACGATAGTCGTGGCAATTTCGGTGGCGATGAATCTTCCAATGACCCTCTGTTTGATGATGCTAAGGCGATGGTCATTTCTGCTCAAAAAGCCTCTACTGCACAACTACAAAGAGCTTTAAAAGTAGGTTTTAACCGTGCATCTGACTTGATGAATGAACTTGAAGCTGCCGGAGTTGTTGGCCCCGCAAAAGGAACGACGCCACGTAAAGTCTTGATTACGCAAGAAGGTGAAATCTTGGAAGGTGAAATGTAATGAGTGTATTCGATGATTTTGAACGTCTCAAGCGTGAAGGACTGCCTCAAATTTTGGTAATCTTTGGTGAAGAAGATATGCTCGTTCAGGAAATAAAAAATCAACTTTTGGATTTTGTTAAATATGATTCGACAGACTTAGGTCAATCATATTTTGATTTGAATAATGGCAATCTAGATTTAGCACTTGAAGAGTTGGATTCTCTCCCATTTTTCTCAGATATACGTCTAGTCATTTTTGAAAATTTAACCAATATGACCACTGAAAAAAAGTCGGTCTTTGATGACAAACAAATGAAACGTTTTGAAGACTTTCTTGAAAACCCAGTTGATTTTACACAACTTGTAATTATTTTACATGGGAAATTAGATAGTCGCCTAAAATCAGTCAAAAAACTAAAAAAAGTGGCCAGTTTATTAGATGCCAAAAAAATGAAACGGACAGAGTTGTTCAATTATTTTAACAAGGTCAATCCAGAATTAAGCAATCCTGTTCTTAATCGCATTGTCGATAAGTCAAACGAACAATTTCCTACGATTAAACAAAACATTGAATTAATAAAAACATTTAATGGCAATAAAAAGATTTCCATCGAAGATGTTGAAAAAGTCGTTCCCAATTCGCTACAAGATAATATCTTTTTGTTAACAGAATTTGTGATTCGTGGTAAAATAACAGAAGCGAGAAATTTAGTTCATGATTTGACCATGCAAGGTGAGGATATCATCAAACTTACAGCAATTTTGACAAATTCTTTTCGCTTGTATTATCAGACTAAACTCATGCAGGAAAAAAATTGGTCCGAAGCAAAGCAAACTGAGCAACTCAAAATCAATCCTTATCGGATAAAATTGGCCAATCAGCTAGTAGGATCGATATCATCAACCTACTTTGCTCAAGCATTGCTGGATTTGATTGATTTGGATTATCAATTGAAGAGCACTGGTGCAGATAAGGTTTATCGTTTTGATGTCACTCTTATTAAATTAACCTTGAAAAAGAAGTAAAAATTTGATATGATTGATTGTGGACATTTTATTATGAATAAAAGAGGAAAAAATGCCAACTTATAAATTAACCCCAAAAGATATATACGAAGCTGATTTTGATACTAAAATGCGCGGTTTTGATAAGGAACAAGTCGATGAATTACTCGATGATGTTATTCAAGATTACGAAACTTTCCAAACGGAAGTTTTGCGCTTGCAAGAAGAAAATGAATTTTTGAAGAAAAAAATTGCCGAATTGGAAATGCAAGTTTCTAAACCCAATCAGGCAAATTTTGATGACACACAAAGGTTTGAGCCAAATACGTTTCATATTCCAACACCAACGCCTAAACCAAAAGTTGAAGTTCGTAACCCAAGCAATTTTGAATTGTTGAAACGAATTAATCGATTGGAACAAGCGGTTTTTGGTAAAAATGGTTTGGCCAATGAAGGCGAATAAAACCTTCATTAAATAATGAATTAAATAACAGTTTTCGGATAACTGCGCGATTATAACTTTATGTTTTTTCGTGAGGAAAGTCCAGGCTCGTGCGATGCTGAGATGCTCGCAGTGATTGTGTCAGGCGAACAAATAAGCCTGAGTAGGAGCGTCACTCCTAACGGCGGAGATGAAGGCTAAGGTTTTACTATGCCTAAATTTCTGTAAAGTGCCAAAGAGACGATGTCGCAGGGAAACTTGCGAAGTGGAACGTGGTAAACCCCTCAAACGAGCAACCCAAACATATGGTAGGGGCATTCAGCTAGCCGAATTGAAGGTGTGGCAGAGATTGTGAAAACAATAGACAGATGGTTATCGAATGTAGTCTAACTACAGGAACAAAACTTGGCTTATAGAAAACTGATGACACGAGCTGGAGCGCAATGCTCTGGCTCTTTTTTTAGCAAATAGAATAATTAGGAAAAATGAAAAAACAATTTAAATTTATGGCAACAGCTGCGGCGGGATTGGAAAGTCTTGTTGCAAAAGAACTGCGTCACCTAGAAATGGAAAATGTCACGATAGATGACCGATCACGAGTCTTTTTTGATGGCGACTTGAGCAGTATGGCAAAAGCTAATCTCTGGCTAAGAACGGCGGATCGGGTCAAGATAGTTGTAGGAGAATTCAAGGCAAGAACCTTCGATGATTTGTTTGAACAGGTGTATGCACTACCTTGGGACGAATTGATTCCCTTCGGTTGTCAATTTCCGGTTAGTAAAGCAAAATCCGTGAAATCGACTTTGCATAATGAACCCTCTATACAAAGTATCACTAAAAAAGCAATCGTAAAGAAATTACAGAAAGCTTATCATCGTCCAGATGGCATGCCAATTCCAGAGAATGGTGCAAAATTTTCAATAGAGATTGCAATTCATAAAGATCAGGCTACTGTTACAATTGACACGAGTGGAGAATCACTATTCAAGCGCGGCTATCGTCAAGAAAAGGGGGAAGCTCCTTTGAAAGAAAATATGGCAGCTGCCATTATCATGTTTACGAATTGGTTAGCAAACCCGAATCGTTCTTTTGTTGACCCTACTTGTGGGTCTGGGACATTTACCATTGAAGCAGCAATGATGGCACTAAATATGGCACCCGGGATGAAGCGTGATTTTGCATTCACAGCTTGGCCTTGGTTTGATAGGAACCTTTTAGAACAAGAAAAATCAGCTGCTCTAGCCGTTATAAATAAGGATTTAAGGCTTGATATTCAAGGCTTTGATATTGATGGTCGCATGATCGAAATCGCAAAGCGTAACGCACTTGCCGCAGGTTTAGATGGTGTGATAAAATATAAACAAATGCGCTTGCAAGATTTCCAAACGGATGCTTTGGATGGTGTTCTTGTTTCAAACCCACCATATGGTGTACGACTTGAAGATGACGAAGCAGTCGCTCAATTATATGCTGAAATGGGCAAAACATTTGCACCTTTGCAAACTTGGAGTAAGTATATTTTGACCAGTGATTTGTTATTTGAATCACATTATGGTGCAAAAGCAACGAAAAAGCGCAAGCTATATAATGGGACATTGAGAACAGATCTTTATATGTACTTTGGAAAACGCATTAAATAACTTGATAAAAAATCGAAGATTTGGATTTAAATTTTTTCCAAAAGGAGAAAAATGACTACTGAAAACAAGGAACTCGAAAATAATAAAAAAATTGTCAAACAAACAACAGGTGAAAAAACTTTAAAATTAAAAGATTTACAAAATTTTACGGTAGGTGAAATTGTTGAGAAATCTAAACGGGTTGACGAGGAAAATGATTTAAATGAGTCTATATTGGATAAATATATTCGTCAACACCGAAGTGAAATTGAAGAAGCTAAAAATAAAGGTTTAGAGAATTACATTTTGTCTGAACGTTCTAAATTAAATTCCCAGCAAAGTGAAGTGTCTAAAATAGAAAATTTTGCTGATGAGAATTCTAAAGTAATTGAACATACTGCTGAAAGCTCTGCTACAGAAGCCTTATCTGATGTGAAATCAAATCCTATTCAAGCCGAAGAGCCTGATTCAGTTGAAAATCTAGCTGAACAAAAATCTGAAAATGAAGTGGGAGCAGCATCTGATTTAGAAAAAGAAATTCAGCCTAAAAGCCCACAAATAGATGAGGCCACTGTAGTTGGACAAGGTGAAATTGATCAAAACCAATCGGTCAACCATGAAAATAAGGGCGCTGAAATTGATGAAACACTTTTCCCTGAAATTCAAGCTGCTCCGGCCAACCAACATGAAGCGGAACACATGGTCGCAAGATTTGAGGATGATGTTTTGCCTGTTGAAAATGAAGAAGAAAATGCTACCGATACAAGTTCTACAGCTGAAGAAAGTCAAGAAAATGGAACAAAGATTCAGCCAAAAACGAATCCTGATTTTGACCAAGTGACCATTGGTACAGTCCCTGAATTAACTGCAGAATCAAATGAAAACAGCGATAATAAAATGGGCAACTCTGACAGTGTTAAGGTGGAAAGAAGTAAAAAAGATTTCGTTTCAGAACCTGAAAACAATGAATCAGCACAACGCGTAACTGGACATGAAATGACCGAAAAAACTCTAAATGCTGATGAAAAACATGTAAATTTTGATCCTGTCATTGCCGCAGAAAATGAAAGTCAAAGCCAGAAAAAATCACGCAAAACACCAATTATTATAGGAGTTTGTGCCGTCCTTTTACTTGCTGCAGGTGGGGCCTATTATGCTTCTCAAAATGCAGCACAAAAAACGATACCTGTCAAAACGAGCCAGTCGTCAAGCAAGTTGTCAGCTTTGGCTCAATTTAATAAGGATTATGATGAGTATTATTTGGATTCGGATCATTCAGTATTGAGAAATAGTAAATTTGGTCAGCTCACAAACTTATCAAATGATTTGGATAAGATTAGCTCAAACAAGGAAAAACAAGCTGCTAAGAGCAAGTACGAGACACTTAAGTCTGAAATAGATGCAATTAATTTAATCAATGGTCTTTTTGATTCTGCTGTCATTAATGATGGTAAAATAGTTTCTGGTGCAACTTTAAAATCAGGGGTCGCGTTACCTAGCTTACCAAAAACTACAAATAGTAAATTGAATAATTTGCTAAAACAAGCGCTAGAGGAGGCCAAAACTCAAAAGGCTGCATCGACTAAGTCAGTAAGTTCAAGTCAAGCAGCTAAGACTGCGGTGGTGAGTCCATCTTCCTCCACTTCAAGCACGGCAAAATCTTCAACAGCTCAATCAGCTAGCAGAAAGCCAAGCACAAGTAGTCCGACCATAAATGCTAACGTGACTGTAGATAATTCACTTGCACGTGTGAAACCGCAGGCTAATTTGAATACGTCAGATCCTGCATTTACTTGGGCAGCTGGGATTAAAGATAAAGTGCTTAATAAATGTCGTACCCGTGGTTATATCAAGGGAAATGACTACATTTTAATTCCTGTCGCAATCCATACGACCATTGGAAATGGTTCCCCTGCTGGAATTAGATCAGGTTATTATAATCTTTATGACCCTTCTGGACGATATCTCTTAACGATAAACTGTAAAACTGGTTATTTCTTTGGCAATGGAAGTCAACACCCTCTTGATTTTTAACTAAGCTAAGAAAATCGTAAGATAAAAAATAAGACGGTTGACGATTTCCAACGATAATAGCGATATTATTTGGAGGGAGATAATGACAACATTTTCTGACCGTTTGAAATGTCAGCGATTAAAGGAAGGTTCCACGAAACAAGAGAGAGTAAATCAAATATAGATGTTGAATTGCCTTACCAATTGTAAAATGACAAAGTTGTGCTAAATTTTACATCTCTTATCGGAAACTTCAAGGAATTGTCAGTATCAACCGATCATTTGCTCGGTCTTACCTAGGACAATGAATATGATCATAAAAAGGGCTCTTTCATGAGGGCTTTTTTATGAATTAAAAAAAACAGGACACGATGTCCTGCTTTTTTGATTGAGTTCAATTAGTAAATAACCAAGTCGTGATTGGTATGTGTAAAACTTTCACAACCACTTTCTGTAACGTAAAGGCAATCTTCAATACGAACGCCTACTTTACCGGGAATGTAAATTCCTGGTTCATTTGAGAAACACATTCCTTTTTCAATGATGATGTCTTCAGAACCACCAATGGAAGGGAATTCGTGACAATCCATTCCGATACCGTGACCGAGACGGTGATTGAAGTATTCACCATAGCCAGCTTTTGTGATGATATCGCGCGCCACTTTATCGATTTCGATGGCTGAAACACCTGGTTTAATGAAATCCATGGCTGCAGCTTGAGCTTCTTTTACGATGGCATGAATATTAGCATCAAAATCATTTGGCTTCCCGATTGAAATTGTACGAGTTGCGTCGGAAGCATAGCCTTGGCTCATCACTCCAAGGTCGAAAAGTAAAAGTTTATTTTCTTGTACTTGAACTTCTTCAGGAACGCCATGTGGATTTGCAGCACGAGCGCCAGTCAGGACGATCGTGTCGAAAGACATTTGTGAAATCCCCATACGTTTCATTTCGTATTCGATTTTGGCAACGATATCGGACTCGGTCACTCCATTTCGAGCTGCGGCTGTATGGAAACCAATTTCAAAACACTTATCGGCATAATCACCAGCAATTTTCATTTTTTCAATTTCATCTGCTGATTTAATCAAACGCATTCGTTCGATCAAAGGGGTGATATTTACAAATTCAGTTGATGCTCCAAATTGTGATTTTAAACCTTCTGTTTTTGAAAGTGGGATATCAGAATATTCAACTGCAATTTTTGATACAGTTGTTTTAACGTGTTCACGTACTACTGCCCAAGGATTTTGAGCATCTTCGTATCCGAAAATATCAAAGCCACTTGTTTTTTCTTTAGCTTTTTCAACTTCTAAAGCCGGAGTGAAGAGCATGGGTTGAGCATCACGGAAAATAATTAAACCTGCGATACGTTCATGTGGGTCAATGGCAAGACCAGTCAGATAATTTAAAGTAGTTGAATTCGTGATAAATGTCATATCGACATTTTTTTCTTCAAGAAATGTTATGATTCTTTCGATTTTACTCATTGTGTCCTCCGTTTGGTGAGTAGTGATACTTTTCATTTATTTTCAAATTAACTAATAGAGTTAATTATTTTGAAAAAATAATGATAAATAGATGAAAATTATCTATAAAAGTATTATAATATAATTTTACGCTATTTTTAGTGAAAAATCACGTATAAGATGATTGAAAATGCTTTCACTTCATGTTATAATACGTTATGAAAATGGTTTTCAGAAAACGGAATCAAAATAAGGAATGAGGAAAACAATTAATATGGTTGAATCTACAACAACAATTTATGATGTCGCTCGAGTTGCTGGTGTCTCAATGGCGACGGTAAGTCGTGTAGTCAATGGGAATGCAAATGTAAAGGAGAAAACACGTCAGAAAGTTTTAGATGCGATTGCTGAACTTGATTATCGTCCTAATGCGATTGCCCGTGGACTGGCTAGCAAACGTACAACTACTGTCGGCGTTGTTTTACCAACAATCACATCCCCATATTTTGCAGCAATTGCACGCGGAATTGATGATGTTGCATCAATGTACAACTATAATGTCGTACTTGCGAATTCTGATAACGACGAAGAAAAAGAAGGCAAAGTTATTGAAAGTTTCCTTTCAAAACAAGTGGATGGAATTGTCTTCATGGGAAGTTCATTGTCAGAATCTGTACGCAATCAACTTGTAGGAACACGAACACCTGTCGTTCTTGCTGGAGCAATTGATGGAGATAAAGAATTAGCTTCTGTTAATATCGATTACCATAAAGCTGCATATGAAGCGACTAAGAAATTATTGAAAACTGGTAAAAAAGTGGCTTATGTCCTAGGCTCATTGAATGACGCTGAAAATGTTGAGCGTATGGTAGGTTACCAAGAAGCGCTTGAAGAAGCGGGTGTAAAATTTGACGAAGCCCTCGTTTTTGAAGGCAATTATTCTTATGAAAATGGCCGTAATTTAGCTCAACATTTAATTGATAAAAATGTTAACTCAGCTGTTATTTCAGTTGACGATGTTGCTGTTGGACTGTTGAATTCATTGCAAGAAAAAGGAGTGAAGGTCCCTACTGATTTTGAAATTATTGCAGGTTCTAATTCTGCATTGACTCAATATTCATTTCCAGCTTTGACCTCTGTAAATCAACCACTTTATGACTTGGGCGCAGTATCAATGCGTTTGTTGACAAAATTGATGCTCAAAGAAGAAGTCGCTGAAAGTCAATTAATCTTGGACCACGAAATCATCAACCGTCGTTCAACTAAATAATAAAAATTAAAAGCGAGCCTTGGCTTGCTTTTTTGTGTCGGAAAGTAAAATACTTTTTACAAAATATGATATAATTTGCTTATGAAAAACTACGATTTGTTAATTGTTGGTGGCGGTCCTGTTGGACTTTATGCTGCCTTTTATGCTGGCATGCGTGGCCTTACGGTTGCGATCGTTGAAGCATTTGATGAAGTTGGGGGGCAACCTCAGAATCTTTACCCTGAAAAGAAAATTTACGATATTGCCGGATTACCTGAAATACCAGGTGCAGCTTTGACCAAAAATTTATTACGACAACTGGAAGGTGTAGAATATGACTCATTTGTTGGACAATACGTTCAAAAAATTGAACAAAATGGAGAACTTTTCTCGGTCATCACAGATGAGAATGAGTACAGTTCAAAATCTGTCTTATTGACCACTGGTGCTGGTTTGATTTCACCACGTAAACTGAATCTTGAGGGTGAAGAGGAGCGTCATCAGACGGGCAAGCTCTCTTATTTCATCAGGTCGTTGGAAGATTTCCGAGATCAAAAAGTTGCTGTGCTCGGTGGGGGGGATTCAGCGTTGGATTGGTCGCTCATGCTTGAAGGAATTGCTTCAGAGGTTCATTTGATCCATCGTCGCCCTAAGTTCCGTGCCCACCAATTAACGGTTGAAGAAGTTAAAAATTCTACGATTCAAATACATACTCCTTATGTAGTGTCAGCACTGACTGAGTCGGGGCTTGACTTGCAAGTGGTCAAATCAGACGAAAAATTGCGGATGGATGTGGATCGGATTTTAGTGAACTATGGTTTTTTGACCAATCAATTAGATTTAATTGAAGCATTAGAAATAACAAGAGCAGGTCGTGTTTTAGTCGATCGCAAAATGAAAACTAATATAGCGGGTCTATATGCAGCTGGTGATGGTGCTGATTATGAAGGGAAAGTTCCTTTACTCTCAGTTGGTTTTGGTGAGGCCGTAATTGCAGTCAATGCGATTACAAACACAATCTCATTAGACCATGACATTAGAAAAGGACATTCATCAAGCTTATTCGCTGATCAAAAGAAATAAAGAAGTACGAATGTATTTCTTTTTTTGTTTTGACTTGTTTGATTGGATGTCAATGGCTTTCCATAAATATTGGGTCGAGATATGTTATAATATAGAAAAACATCACGAAATTGTTAACGATAGGAAAAATGAATGTTACTTAATCTAATTATTATTTTGATGCTTGCCTGGGCTTTTATGCTCGGTTATTCAAGAGGATTAATTCTGCAAGCTATTTATAGTGTAGGAACAATTTTTGCAGCCTTTATTGCGGCAGGAAATTATAAAGCCTTGGCATCGAGCCTTAGTCAATGGATTCCTTTTGCCAGTGCTACGTCGAGCTCACATTTGTTGCTGTTCTCAGATAATTTGCTTTTCCATTTGGATGAGGCTTTTTACGCTGGGATTGCATTTATTATTATTTTTGTACTTGTTTATACCATAATAAGAATTGTTGGTTTATTTTTGAAATTTGCAGTGGCACCGCTTGGCAGAAATGGGAAAATTTTAGCAGGCATCCTTGGTTTATGTGCAACTTATTTTGGCTTACAAATGTTTTTTGTCACGTTGAGCTTAGTTCCTATTTCAACGATTCAAAACTATCTTTCAGGTTCTGGACTAGTACGCTTAATGGTTTTACATACACCCATCACATCAAGCTATTTCCAAAACCTCTTTATTGAAACCATCACGAAAATTAACCCTTTAGGTTAACATGAAAATTTATTATGAATAAAAAAATCCTTCAAATCTTAGAATTTGATAAAATAAAAGAACAATTTGCAGTTCATTTAGTAACTGCCCAAGGAAAAGAAGAACTGGCAGCTCTGAAACCTTTGACTGATCCTATAAAAATTCAGTTCCTTTTTGATGAGTTAGCTGATTTTCATCTGGTAAGTCAAGAAAACGGAGCACTCAATTTGTCAAAAACAAGTGATATTTCTGAGTTCTTGCGTCGCCTAGAACTTGATGCCACTTTGTCAGGACGTGAATTTATTGAATTAAAAAAAGTCATTCAAGGAAGCATTAATATTACACGTTATTTCGAAGCTGCTGAAAATGTTACTTTTGATCACTTACAAGTGACAGTTGATAAACTGATTGACTTATCTTTGCTCATTAAAAAATTAGATATTTTTGATTCCTCTGGTATCTTATATGATAATGCTTCAAACGAATTGATGCATATTCGGGGACGGATTAAACGAAATCAGTCCGATATCAAGAAAATCATGCAAGAATTGCTCAATAAAAATACAGCAAATCTGACCGAGTCGATTATCACCGTTCGTAATGATCGTCAAGTATTACCTGTCCGTAGTGACAGTAAAAATAAAATCCCAGGTGTGGTTCATGACATGTCTGCCTCTGGACAAACGTTATATATTGAACCAAATGCGGTTGTTGCGCTGAATAATTCACTAAATCAGACCAAAATCGAAGAGAAAAATGAAATTTCACGATTGCTTCGCCAGTTATCGGAAGATTTGAAACCATATACTAACGACATCCGGCAAAATGCTTGGTTGTTAGGACATATGGATTTGATTAAGGCAAAGGCTAATTTTATGGTTCAGCAGAAAGCCTCTATTCCAATCCTTGCTGACCATAAAAATATCACTTTGTATGCTGCAAGGCACCCTTTAATTGATGCTAAAATTGTTGTTGCGAATACGATAAAATTTGAGGAGACACTCAATACAATTGTGATCACAGGTCCAAACACAGGTGGGAAGACGATCACGCTTAAAACTGTTGGCCTTTTAACAATTATGGCCCAGGCAGGACTCCCTATTCTGGTAGAGGAAGGGAGCCAGATACATCTCTTCAATGAAATTTTTGCTGATATTGGCGACGAACAGTCAATTGAACAATCTCTGTCAACTTTTTCAAGTCACATGACTAACATTGTTCGCATATTAAATGCGGCGGATTCAGAAAGTCTGGTTCTTTTCGATGAGCTAGGAGCAGGAACGGACCCCAAAGAAGGGGCAGCACTCGCCATAGCGATATTAGAAGATTTACGTTCGAAATCAATCAAAACAATGGCGAGTACTCATTATCCAGAGTTGAAAGCTTACGGTGTGGAGACGCCAGCTGTCATTAATGCCAGTATGGAATTTAATATTGACCAAATGCAACCCACTTATCATTTACAAATGGGTGTTCCTGGTCGATCAAATGCATTAGAAATTTCCAAACGACTGGGGCTTCCGGAAGCAATTATTCAAGGGGCGGCAAGCCAAATTTCGGAAGGTGAAAAAGATGTCAATCACATGATTGAAACGCTAGAAGAAAAAACGCAGGAAGTCATTCAAAGAACGCGCTCAATTCGCAAAATTGAGCAAGAAAATCAAGTGCTACATAAAGAGCTTCAACGTGCATTTGACCAGATTAACCGTGAACGTGAACGTGAACTTCAAAAAGCAAAAGTTGAGGCAAGTGAAGTAGTCAAAAAAGCCAGTCAAGAAGCTCAAGACATCTTAAAAAATCTCAATGAAAAGGCGGCGCTTAAACCCCATGAAATTATCGCAGCCAGAGCTGAACTTGATGCACTGACTCCAAACATCGATTTTAGTCAAAATAAAGTGCTCAAGAAAGCAAAAGCTAAACGTGGACTTAAGCAAGGCGCAAAAGTCAATGTTCTGGATTATGGACAGACTGGGACCTTGGTTAGACTAGAAAAAGATGGACGTTGGACAGTACAAATGGGTGCCATTTCAACTAAACTTTCTGAAGATCAATTTGATCTGATTGAAATACAAGAGCCTGAAAGTAAAACCAAAAATGTTACCAAAAAGGTATCTAATAAAATTAAAGCTCAACTTGACTTGAGAGGGATGCGTTATGACGAAGCTGAATTTGAATTAGATAATTATATCGATCAAGCATTAGTTGCAAATCTTTTACAAATTACGATTGTGCATGGGATTGGAACAGGTGTGATTCGGGAAATGGTCCAAAAAAAATTACAGCAAAATCGGCATATTAAATCTTATCAATTTGCTCCAATTAATGCGGGTGGCTCTGGAGCAACTATTGCGATATTGAAATAAATTCACCTTCAATCAGAAAAATTGAAAAGCAAGCCACTTTTCGTTAAAATATATTTATAAGAAATAGAGAAATAAAATTTTCTCTGGAGGAATGATGGAATATACAGTTACAGACGCTAGTTTTGAAGAAGAAACTAAAGAAGGACTTGTCTTGATTGACTTTTGGGCAACTTGGTGTGGTCCTTGTCGGATGCAAGCTCCAATTTTAGAACAATTAAGCGATGAGTACGATGAATCTGAGCTTAAGATTTGTAAAATGGACGTTGACGAAAACCCATTAACAGCACAAGGTTTTGGCATCATGTCAATCCCAACCTTGATGTTCAAAAAAGATGGGGAAGTCGTTAAACAAATTGTTGGTGTTCACTCTAAATCACAACTCAAAGCGCTTATCGAAGAACTTGGATAAAAAATTAAACCGGTGAAAGCTGGTTTTTTTTTATAAAAAATATGAAATTGATATTGACAAAAATTTGTGAAAGCGTTATAATATTATCAAAAGGTTTAACGTTAAACCAAAAATAATATCTTTTATTCAGATGACTGGAGAAGAGTAGATGGCAATGAAAATCTCAAAAAATGCTGTTCAACAAGTGAGGCGAGAGAGATCCAAAAGGAAAATCAAAGATAATACCTCTTTGTATTTATTGCTCGCACCCGCGACAATTTTATTAATCTTGTTTGCATACGTCCCAATGTACGGGCTGCTAATGGCTTTTAAGAATTATTCACCAGCGCTTGGAGTTTGGGGGAGTCCATGGGTAGGATTGATGTGGTTTCAACAGTACTTCAACTCTTATCAATTTTGGCCAACAATATTAAATACCTTAAAAATTGCTTTATATAGTATCGCATTCGGCTTTACTTTGCCGATTGGACTTGCTTTAATTTGTAATCAAATTAGAGTGCAGGCATTTAAGAAGTTTTTCCAAGTCACGACTTACTTACCTCACTTTATCTCTACAATGGTAATGTGCGGAATGGTGTTATTGTTTTTCTCGCCGTCAACTGGTATGATTTCAAATTTTTTAAATATTTTTCATATCAAAATGCCTGATATTATTGGAAACCCTAATGCATTTGCAAGTCTATATGTTTGGTCTGACGTTTGGCAACACGTTGGATGGAATTCGATAATCTATCTGGCAGCATTGTCGGCAATTGACCCTACTTATTACGAAGCAGCAACAATGGATGGTGCAACGCGATTTCAACAGATGTTGAAGATTGACCTTCCGCTATTGGTTCCAACCATGATGATCATGTTGATTTTGACTGTAGGACAACTCCTTAATATTGGTTTTGAAAAAGTCTTGCTTTTACAAAACCCACTAAATTTGCCAGGTAGTGAGATAATCTCAACTTACGTTTATAAAGTGGGTCTTCAATCCTTCCAATATTCGTATTCAACGGCAATAAATTTATTTCAAACAATAATAAATTTGGTTGTTTTAGTTACTGTAAACTTTATCTCACGTAGACTTACCAAAACTGGATTATTCTGAGGAATTATGATGTTAAAGAAAAACAAAAAATCGAAAAAACCGACAACTCTGAATGAAAAAATTTTCAACTTTGTAGTCTATGGTGTTTCAACAATACTCATTTTATTAATTATTTATCCACTATGGTTTGTAATTATAGCCAGCTTTTCAAATCCTCAAGATGTGGCTAGCGGTGCTGTTTGGTTATGGCCTAAAGCATGGAGCTTGAAGGGCTATGAGGTACTTTTTCAGCAGCCATTGCTGTGGCGTTCCTATTTCAATACAATTTTTTATACCGTTGCTGGAACATTATTTGGTCTCCTGGTAAATATCCCTGTTGCTTATGCACTTACAAGAAGAGATTTAGTGGGTAGAAAATGGATTTCATTAATGTACGTTATCCCAATGTTTGTGACTGGTGGCTTAATTCCAATTTATTTGGTAACAAAGAATTTTGGACTCTTAAATACCATTTGGGTCATGATCATTCCATTTGCAGTTTCTCCTTACAATATTATTGTAGCTAGAACATATTTTCAAGAATCAATTCCGGATGGTCTTTGGGAGGCTGCTCAGGTTGATGGATCAAGTACTCTACGATACTTTTTCACGATTGTGCTTCCATTGTCCAAAGCAATTCTTGCAGTCATTGGTTTGTGGACTGCAGTAGGAATTTGGAACTCTTGGTTTAACGCTCTAATTTATTTGAGCGATCCGAATTTACAGCCGCTTCAATTACTCTTACGACAGTTATTGATTATGAATCAAACATTGCAGACTCAAACAACTGGCGCAATGGCAACTGAACTTGCACAAACATCACAAATGATGCAATACGCATCAATTGTTGTGTCCACATTACCTATAATGCTTATATATCCTTTCTTACAAAAGTATTTTAATCAAGGTGTAATGGTTGGAGCAATTAAGGAATAATTTTCTACTTACAAAAAGTAGCCCTAAAAATGGTTTTAATTTTTATAAAAATATAGATTTATAGGAGAATCTAAAATGAAAAAACGTAAACTTATTGTTGGAGCCAGCGCAGCAGCATCAGTAATGGCAGCAGTGCTTATGCTTAGCGCTTGTGGAAGTAAAGCTTCGGATAATGCAGATAATTCTACAAATACAAGTTTTACCGTAGCAACAGACCGTTGGGCTGATTGGGGAACAGAATTTGAAAAGTATCCCAATAAATTAGCTAAAGAAGCTGGAATATCAGTGAAATGGGATGTTTATGTTGATGCCAACTGGGCTGATAAAAAAGCGACTATTCTTTCCAGTGGAGATTTACCAGATGCATTTATTGGAAATAATACATTTACAGACCAACAAATTGCACAAAACCAAGCCGATTTTATTGACTTAAGTAAATATATCAACAAGTCAACTATGCCTAATTTGACAAAAATGTTAGCAGAATATCCAGAAGTTAAGGCTGCGATTACAAATCCTGATGGAAAAGTTTACAGTTTGCCTAAAGTTGCCCCAATGCGTCCAACTGTAGCCAATCAATTGTTTATCAATCAGAAATGGTTGAATCAACTTGGACTTAAGATGCCTACAACCTATGATGAATTTGTTAATGTATTAGAGCAATTTAAAGAAAAAATTCCTGGTAGTATCCCATATGCAACAGGAAATTGGGACCCCGTTTTCTCTTATATCTTACCTTTTAACAATAGATTAGGGGCCGCTGGTACAAATGGAATGGTACTTAACGACGGTAAAGTTGCGTGGGCTTATGATACTGAACAGTACAAAGAAGGGATTCAAGCCATGCATGAAGCCTTCGCAAAAGGCCTAATTGACCCAGAAATGTTTACGCAACAAACAACACAAGCTCAGAACAAGATGATGGCTACAACTGAAAAAGTTGGAGTTGCTGCTGGATGGACAGCAGACGCTAATTTCGGCGCAAATGCGAAAGATTATGTTGCATTACCAGCACTTAAAGGACCTGACGGTAAACAATATATCATGAGTGATCCGGACCATTTTAATATGAGTCGTAATGAAGTTCTTGTAACAACACATGCAAAAAATGTTAAAGCCATGATGAAATGGTTGGATAAATTCTACACGGAAGATGCATCAATTCAAAACTACTATGGGGAATTTGGAGTAGGAACTGAAAAAACGTCAACTGGTTACACGGTATTGAAACCTACTGGTGAAAATTCAGCTGATACGCAAGCTTGGATTAATTCACTTCGTGACTTTGGGCCTAAAACATGGAGTAAAGCTGCAAGCAGTAAAGTAACATACCAAGACCAAAATAACGGTGATGCAATTAAACTCAAAATGGATGAAACATTGAAAGAATATGCGTTACCTGCCTTCCCAAATGTAACCTATACGACAGAAGAATTAAATACTGTTGCTCAAGTTTATCAACAACTTAGTTCGTATGCGACACAAATGCAAGCCCAATGGGTCACAAAAGGTGGTGTTGATAAAGATTGGTCAGCATATGAATCAAAATTGAAAACAATGGGATTGGATAAATTTATGAAAATCCAAAATGACGCTTATGCGCGTTATCAAAAGCAACTGAATAAATAAGAGTTTCATAAACGTCAGACAATGATCCGGTTTTCTGGCGTTTATGATTTATTAAAGGGGAGAGATATGGATAAACTCTTAAGTATTGATAGTCCAGTTATGAAGGGACTCACGTTCGTTGTGAACCTTGTCTTATTAAATATTTTGTTTATTTTGACGTCTTTGCCCATAATTACTGTTGGTGCAAGTCTTTGTGCATTACAAACTAGTATACAAAACATATTGCATAAAAAAGACAGTTCGATAACCAAAAATTATTTACGAATCTTTAAAGCGAATTTCAAAAATTCAACTTTATTTTATTTGGTTACGATTTTTTTAACTGGAATCATGTATCTAGATTTTAGGCTGATTAGTCGATTTCCAATTGTTGTGAAATATGGAATAGGAATGACAATTATACTTATAATTTTGTCACTCATTATTTTAATGTCATATTATTATGCCTACATTGGACGTTACGAAAATTCAATCAAGACTACTCTTAAGAATATTGGGATGATAAGTCTACAAAATTTATTTCAAACGATTTTTCTTGTTATTTACAATATTTTTATTATATATTTCACATTTTCAAGTCCAGCATCCCTTATTACGATGATTTATTTCGGTACTTTTATTGGATTTGCTTTAATAAATCTTGGTTCAGGAATCATAATCAAACAAGTTTTTGATAAAATTGAGGTAAAAAAATTCAATTAAAAAGGAACATTTTACATGATATATAAGACAATTACAAAAGGTAGTGCCAGATTTACTGTTATGACCGAACAGTTAATTCGAATAGAATATAGCCCAACTGGTGAATTCGAAGATGGACAAACACAGATTGTTCAGGACAGAAATTTTGAACAAGTTCATTTTGATGTCATTGAAAAAGAAAATGGCATTGAAATTTTGACTTCAAATTTACATTTATATTACTTGGGAGGGGTGTTTACCAACTCGAGTTTATACGCAGATGTAAAGTTCAATTTTTCAGTTTATTCAAATCGGTGGTATTACGGAAAATCATATGACGGTAATCTTCTCGGGACAACACGAACACTCGATAAGGTTGATGGTGCATGTGAACTTGATGAAGGCATTATGTCTCAAAATGGATTTACGATTTTAACTGACAACAGTTTGGTTTTAACAGATTCACAAGATATTTTGGGTAAATCGATGGATTCAATTGATATCTACTTATTTGCATATGGGAGAGAATACCGAGAAGCGCTGAAGGACTATTATCATCTTACGGGGGCAACACCACTTTTACCTCGCTTTGCATTAGGAAACTGGTGGAGTAGATTTTATGATTATTCAGAAACTTCCTATCTGGATCTGATGAATAAGTTTAAGAAGAAGAATGTCCCTTTGTCTGTTTCTGTAATTGATATGGACTGGCATCGCGTATCAGATGTCCCTAGTCGATTCGGTTCAGGTTGGACTGGATATTCGTGGAATAAGTCTCTTTTCCCTAATCCCAAACGTTTTTTATCTGAACTACATGATAAAGGTTTAAAGATCACATTGAATGATCATCCAGCAGATGGAATTCGCGCTTTTGAAGATGTGTATGCAACACTTGCCAAACGATTATCACTGAATGAAGAATTAGAAGAATCGGCTCAATTTGATTTCGATAACCCAGAATTTCGGAGAGGTTATTTTGAGGATGTCCATGGTCCACTTGAAGCAGATGGTGTTGATTTTTGGTGGTTAGACTGGCAACAAGGTTCGGTTTCTAGTTCAGGAGCTGATCCATTATGGCTAATCAATCACTACCAGTATCGAGATGCACAGAAAATCATGCCCAATAATATCATTCTTAGTCGTTATGCTGGGCCAGGAAGTCATCGATATCCGCTTGGTTTTTCAGGAGATACAGTCATTTCTTGGGAAAGTCTAGATTTTCAGCCCTATTTTACAACGACTGCCACAAATATAGGGTATACTTGGTGGAGTCATGATATCGGTGGGCATATGCAAGGATATAAGGATAATGAATTGTCTCTTCGATGGCTTCAGTATGGTGTGTTTTCTCCGATAAATCGACTCCATTCATCAAAATCGGAATTTACGAGTAAAGAACCTTGGCACTTCGATACTGATACTGAAGAATGCATGGAAAGCTTCTTACGTTTGCGGCATCGACTTATTCCCTATCTCTATTCAGCTAATGTGTTAACTCATGATGAGGGCTTGGCATTGATTGAACCCCTTTATTACAGATATCCTCTTGATTCAGAGGCTTATGAATATAGAAACCAATATTTTTTTGGATCAGAACTAATGGTAGCACCTATCACTAGTAAATCTATCAAAGAACTCGAACTAGGTAAAGTTAAAGTATGGTTCCCCAAAGGGAAATGGTATGATTTCTTTACTGGTCAAAAATATGATGGGGGTGTTGAAATCAGTATTTTCCGTGAAAAAACTCAAATGCCAGTCTTTGCAAAGGCTGGAGCAATTATTCCTTTAGATAAAAACCCAATGGAAAATAATGAGTTTCCTAGAGAATTAATGTGGTGTATTTTCCCTGGGGATAATGGTGAATATGTATTACATGAAGAAGGATGTAGAACTAAAATAGCTTTGAAAAATAAGCAGCTCTCATTGACGTTAGATTTTGACGATAATATTTCTGAAGCTATCAAAGAAAAAGTGATGAATCGCAGTCATCAAGTTATTTATGCGGGTCATACAATTTCTGATATTTACATTGGTGATTTCGATTTAGATTTACAAGATTTAAATGATAAATTTGATTGGAAATTTGAAAATGAATTATTCAGAAGGTTAGACATTGCGGAAATCAATTATGAGGAAAAGGACTATCTTTATCAGAAATTGTCTTCAATACCAGAATTTGATAAACGTGTTGCTTTTTTGAAAAATATCTCCTCCAAAGAGCTACAAGACAGTATATTTGAACTTGTTTATAGTGGAAAATAAATAAAAAGCTCTGTATAATAGTGATACAGAGCTTTTTAATAAATAAGTTAAGGAGTAGGCATGAAAAAAATCACCTTAAAAGAAATTGCACAGTTAGCTGGCGTATCTGTTATGACTGTTTCAAATGTAATTAGAGAGAACGATTCAAAGGTCTCGCTCGAAACGAAAGAGAAAATTCAATCGCTCGTAAAGAAATATAATTATGTTCCAAATCAAAATGCATCAAATTTGAGAACTGGGAAGTCGAGCTTGATAGGTGTTTTATTTTATTCCAATCGAAAAAATTCGACAACGGATTTCACGGATCCGTTTATTTCTTCAATCGTTACAGGTGTGAGTTCTGCTGCTAGAGAAAATGGATATTTCACAATGATTCATTCTGTTCAGAGTCCAGAATCAGTAGTAACTCTACAAATGAACTGGAAATTCGCTGGATTCGTGGTGATAGGACTACCCAGTGATGACTTTTATAAGATTGATTCTGTAATCCAAACACCTGTCAGTTACATTGATACCTATTGGCAGGAGGATAAGCCGTTGAAAAAGAAACCTCGTAACTTTATTGAAACGAATGAAAAAATGATTTCACGTAATGTTGCTTCCTTCATCAATGAATTACATCATGAGAATGTCTTGTTTTATAGTTTTGATTTTGATAAAAGTAAACCTAGTGTAATTCAAAAACGTTACCTTGGTTTTAAGGAAAAATTTCAGGGAAATATATTTGAGAGAAGTACTTCAAGTGCAGATTATCAAAGTATTTTACAATCGGTTAAAGATTATTTATCAGCTCAACCATTTACATTAATTTATACAACTGCAGATATTTTAGCTGTTAAGTTAAATCAAATATTTAAAGATATCTCAGTCATCGGAATTGACAACGCAGAATTTACAGATTTTGTAACGCCTAAGCTAACAACAGTCGCAATTGACCAAGTTAAAAAAGGGGAAGTAGCAATTGAACGACTTCTGGAATCAATTGAGAGCGGTACGTCAGCATATTATGAATTAGAGAGTCAATTAATTATCAGGGATAGTGCCTGGATAAATCAGGCAGAATGAAAAGTTAGTGATCTAATCTTTATTCACTTATTTTGACAGAGCAAACCCTTTAGTCTATAATAAAAAAGTCTTTTAACAAAGGGAGTTACGAAAGGTTAATTAGGGTGAATTAGTGACCAATCAAAAGTTGTCTAATGCAGAGAGTTATACTTGGCAAATTATTCAGGAGCATTATAAACAAGTGCCTAAGTTGTCGATTTCTGAAATTGCAGATTTAGCACATGTTTCGATTTCTACTGTGAATAGGACTGTCAAAAAGAAGGGTTATGCTGGTTATGCTGATTTCAGATATTCATTAGAGAAAAAGGAATTACCTCAGATTCAGGGCTTTTCTTCTGAGGTTTTAGTGGCCATTTCCAAAAATGAAGAAGAATTACTTTATACTATTCACGGAATTTCTGCCGAATCAATTGAAAATGCGGTTCAACTGATTGATTCAGCTTCTGAAATATTACTTTTTGCTCAAGGTCTTTCAGCAAATGCTGCCAAAGAAATGATGAAAAAACTGCAACTTTTTCATAAAAAGGTTAATCTGTATAGTGAGTCCGCCGAAATGCTTTATTATGCCAACTTCACAAACGCAAAAAGTCTAGTCATTGTATTGTCGCTGTCAGGTGAAACGGATGAAATTATTAAAGCATTAAAAGCTGCCAAGCAAAAACACGCTGTGGCTATTGGCCTGACGGTTTCATCAAATAGTCGATTGGCTCGATTGGCGGATGTGTCGCTTGTGGGTTATAAAAGTCCATTAGAGGTTAATTATTTTGACTTGGATGTTCATAGTCGATTACCCCTTTACATTTTGGTACGTGTCCTTTTTGATGCATTCTCAATTTTTCAAAAAAGAAAATAAGAAAATTTTGGAAAGGTTTCCAATACATTTTTGAATGTTGGAAACCTTTTCTTTGTGTAAAATGATACCATGTTTATGTAAGCGATTTTATTTATAAAATCAAAAAGGAGGTCCATCCATGAATGGTGGAAAAATGAAACAAAGAGTTTCATATATGTTAGGTGCGATTGGGCATGATACTTATTATGCTGCTATCAGTACATTTTTTATTGCTTTTGTAACAAGTCAAATGTTCGCTGGTTCTAAGCATGAAGATGCAATGATTGCTTTAGTTACTTCACTTGTTGTAATTATTCGTCTTATCGAAATTGCTTTTGATCCGATTATAGGCTCGATTATTGACAATACTCATACTAAATGGGGAAAATTTAAACCTTGGTTGGTAGTTGGCGGATTGGTTTCATCAGTCATGATCGTTTTGATGTTTTCAGATTTCTTTGGTCTTGCAAAAGGGTCAAATACAACACTGTTTATTATATTTTTTATTATTTCATTTGTCATTTTGGATGCCTTTTATTCATTTAAAGATATTGCTTTCTGGTCAATGATTCCAGCCCTTTCTTCAAAAAATGAAGAACGCGAAACTTTAGGAACATTTGCTCGTTTTGGTTCCGCCATTGGATCACAGGGGACAACTATTTTGGTTATCCCAATTACCTATTACTTTACCCAATTGATGACAGGCCATCATAGCCAAGGAGCTTCAGGTTGGTTCGCATTTGGCGTTATTGCTGCAATTGTATCAGGTGGAACAGCATTGATTACTGCTTGGGGAACAAAAGAAAATGATTCTGTTCTTCGTCAAGAAACGAAAAAAACAAGTACCGTCGATGTTTTCAAAGCTTTGTTTAAGAATGATCAATTAATGTGGCTTTCACTTTCATACATCTTATTCGCATTGGCTTACGTTGCCACAACTGCAACATTGATTTTGAATTTCACTTTCGTTTTAGGTAATGCGAGTCTTTACTCAATCACTGGTATTGTTGGATTTGTTGGTTCAATCTGTTTGGTTCCACTGTTTCCAGTTTTAGCCAATAAATTTGGCCGTCGAAAAGTTTTTACTGGTGCTGTCCTCTCTATGCTTATCGGCTATGCTATTTTTGTTATTGGTTCATCTGTTCCATCTACGATTATCGGTTTGATTTTCTTAACAACACCTTATCAGCTTGTATTCTTGTCAGTCTTGATGACAATCACTGACTCAGTTGAATATGGCCAGTGGAAAAATGGCGTTCGTAACGAAGCTGTTACGCTAGCGATGCGTCCACTGTTGGATAAAATTGCTGGTGCTTTTTCAAATGGTATCTTCGGTTTTGTAGCAATCGCTGCTGGAATGACAGGTTCAACTTACAATCCTGACAAAACTTACGGTGTTGGAACTTTCAAAATTTATGCCTTCATTGTTCCTGCAGTTTTGATGGTTATTTCACTTGCAATTTATCTCGGAAAAGTAAAATTGACTGAAAAACGCCATCAGGAAATTGTTGCTGAATTAGAAGAAAAACTAAAATAATATAATATTTATGATGAGCTAGTGGAAACACTAGCCATCATGGTTTGGAGAATTGTATGAAAATTTCAACCAAAGATTTTGGCCTTGGGTCAACCTTAATCAACTTTACGAATGAAGCGGGAGTTTCAATCTCATTTACAAACCTGGGGGCTCGCGTGGTCGATTGGATTGTGGGGAAGAAGAATATTATCTTGGGCTTTGAAACAGCTCAGGAGTACCTTGCGAAAGATGCTTATCCTGGTGCGACTATTGGTCGGACAGCGGGGAGAATTAAGAATGGGCAAGTTGTCATCAATGACAAAATTGTTCAACTCAACGAGAATGAATTTCCACAAACCTTGCACGGAGGTGAAGATTCTTTTCATACTAAACTGTGGTGTTTCGAAATTTTTGACCAGGGTGATGTTGCAGGTGTTAAATTTTATTTGACCTCAAATGATGGTGAGAATGGTTATCCTGGCAAATTGGATGTTGTCGTAACGCATTCATTTGATGAAAATTCATGTTGGGCCATTGACTATTTGGCTAAATCAACGAAGGACACAGTCTTTAACCCTACGGGGCACGTTTATTTCAACCTTAATGGGGATGCAAGTCAATCAGTTGGAAATCATACTTTAAAAGTGGCAGCTTCAAGATATGTCCCATTATTAGATAAAAGTCAGATTGTTCGTGGAGATATTGCCGATGTCAATCAAACGGGATTTGATTTTAGAGCTGAAAAACGAATTGACGATGCTTTTAATAGTAAAACGGATCAAATAGATCTCGTTGGTGGCCTTGACCACCCTTTCTTACTTGATGATGTTAGATTGGACAAAGAACAAGCACGCTTGGCCTTAGATAATTTGTCTGTATCTGTCAACACTGACCGACCAAGTATTTGTATTTTTACGGCTAACTTTGGAGATATGGGCACAGTATATCGCGGAAAGCCAGAAATTCATCACGGTGGAATTACATTCGAAACACAAATTGCTCCAGGTTCACAACAAATTCCTGAACTCGGTGATATTAGCCTTAAAGCTGGTGAAGCATACCATGCGACCACAACTTATACACTTAACTTTTAATGAGGAGAAATAACGATGTCAATAGTAGTAGAAAATAGCACAAACTTATCAGCAATGACAGCTAAATTCACTGAGGTATTCGGTGATTCTAAAAATCTTGCTTACTTTTTTAGTCCAGGTCGAATCAATTTAATTGGAGAGCATACAGATTACAATGGCGGCTATGTTTTCCCAGCTTCCATTACAATTGGAACCACGGGCTTAGCACGTTTGCGTCAAGACCAAAAAGTCCGTCTTTATTCGCTTAATTTTTCTGATCTTGGTGTGATTGAATTTGATTTGGCTGACGCAGATAAAAAAGATGAAGACCGTTGGTCAAATTATGTCAAAGGAATGATTACAATGCTCCAAGGTGCTGGTTACAGCATCAACCAAGGCTTTGAACTCTTAGTCAATGGAGAAATTCCTACAGCTTCAGGCCTTTCGTCATCGGCTTCGCTAGAACTTTTGGTCGGTGTTGTTCTTGATGACCTGTTTAAACTGAATGTTCCTCGACTCGAATTGGTTCAATTAGGCCAAAAGACAGAAAATGACTTTATCGGCGTTAATTCAGGAATTCTTGATCAATTTGCCATCGGGTTTGGACAGATCAACCAAGCTATTTTGCTTGATTGTAATACTTTAAAATATGAAATGGTCCCTGTTGAACTGGGAGATTACGATATTGTTATCATGAATACAAATAAGCCTCGAGCTTTGACTGAATCAAAATATAATGAACGATTCGCTGAAACAAGAGAAGCGCTCAAACGGATGCAAAGTAAACTCAATATCAATGCACTGGCAGAATTGTCCAACGAAACATTTGATGCGAATGCTCATCTTATCGGTGACGAAACACTCATTAAGAGGGCCCGCCATGCGGTATACGAAAATAACCGAACAATCGTTGCCCAAAAAGCTTTCGTTGCAGGTGATTTGGAAAAATTTGGTCAACTCTTAAACGACTCTCATGCCTCATTGAAAAATGATTATGAAGTCACTGGAATTGAATTGGATACTTTAGCAGAAACAGCCCAGCAACAGGACGGAGTACTCGGCAGTAGAATGACCGGTGCCGGTTTCGGTGGCTGTGCCATTGCTTTAGTCAAACATGATCAAATCGATGCTTTTGAAAAAGCAGTAGGTGACCGTTACGAAACCGTGGTTGGATATCCAGCCAGCTTTTACGTTGCTCAAATCGGTTCAGGCGCAACGAAATTGGACATTGATTAAATCAGTCATCAGTTATAAAAAAATGATGAAATGAATACTATTTAGAAAGTTAGAAATGTCAATTTATCAATCCATACAAGATTTTATTTATTTAGCAATCAAAAATGGCACGATTGAATCGATAGATGAAATCTATTGGCGCAATAAACTCCTTCAATTTTTGGGTCTAAATGATTGGCAAACGGTCAATGAGGAAGGGAAGGAACAGGATTCTCTTCAACTCATGGATCAATTGCTTTCTTTTGCCAAAAAACATGACCTTTATGATTCTACTGACGAAGAAGCCATGGAATCTGCACTGATGGATTTCATCACACCACGGCCGAGTCAAATTAATCAGACTTTTTGGAATAAATATCAAGATAGCCCAGATAAAGCCACTCAATATTTTTACCAGTTGGCTAAGGAAGTCAATCAAGTTAAAACGCGTGATATTGCAAGGAATATTGCTTATAAACACAACACGAAATACGGCCCGCTAGAAATCACGATTAACCTGTCAAAGCCAGAAAAAGATCCCAAAAAAATTGCGGCCGCAAAAAGCGCCGAAACTACAAATTATCCAGCTTGTCAACTTTGTATTGAAAACGAAGGCTATTATGGGCATGCTAATCACCCCGCAAGAAGCAACCATCGCATTATTAAGTGTGAATTGAACGGGGAAAAATGGGGCTTTCAATATTCGCCATATGCTTATTACAATGAACATTCAATATTGCTCAATGAAATTCATCAACCGATGGTCATAAATCAACGCGCCTTTGAGAACTTATTAGCCTTTCTAGACAAATTTCCGCACTATATGATCGGATCAAACGCAGATTTGCCAATCGTCGGAGGATCCATTTTGACGCATGACCACTACCAAGCTGGGCGTCATGAGTTTCCAATGGCAAAAGCAGGGATTCGTGAAGAAATTGAATTAAAACATTTTCCTACAATTCAGGCTGGAATTGTCAACTGGCCCATGTCTGTTCTTCGATTAGTAAGCACTGACCGAACGGAATTAATTCGAGCAGCAACGGCTGTATTGAAAAAATGGAAGACCTATTCAGACGTGAGCTTGGGAATCAAGGCTGTCACAGATGATGGAATTCTACATCATACGATTACCCCTATTGCGCGAATTCGTGACGGAAAGTATGAAATGGATTTAGTATTGCGGGATAACAATACAAGCAAGGAATTTCCAGATGGTATTTTCCATCCTCATAAAAAATTACACCATATCAAAAAAGAAAATATTGGTTTAATTGAGGTCATGGGACTTGCTATATTGCCTCCTCGACTAAAAACAGAACTGCGTGAAGTCGAGAAATACCTCCTTGATGAACCCAACCAGATGAATAAAATTCATCTAGAATGGGCCAATGAACTTAAGGAGAATCAAGACTTTAACAGCGACAATATTGAAGAAAAAGTAAGAGGAGCAGTAGGCGATATCTTTTTGGAAGTGCTAGAGGATGCAGGCGTTTTCAAAAATGATGCCGAAGGTGCAAGCGGATTTGCCCATTTTATTGCATTTTTGAATGACTAAAGCTATACTAGTAATTGTAAATAAAGTAATTGGAGAATAATATGACTGTATTAGTATTAGGTGGAGCAGGCTATGTCGGAAGTCACGCTGTTGATATGTTAATCAAAAAAGGATATGATGTTGCCGTTGTTGATAATTTAGTCACTGGCCATCGTGAGGCAGTTCCATCCACTGTTCGTTTCTATGAAGGAGACGTGAGAGACCGAGCCTTTATGGAGAAAGTGTTCACCATCGAAAAAAATATTGAAGGTCTCATGCATTTCTGTGCTTATAGCCTCGTTGGAGAATCGATGCAGAGACCTGCGATGTATTTCGACAATAATGTCGGCGGTTGTATTACTATTCTGGAGATGATGGAGCAATTTAATGTAAAACACATCGTTTTCTCATCTACGGCAGCAACTTTTGGTGTTCCAGAAGAAAGTCCCATTTCTGAAAAAACGCCACAAAATCCAATCAACCCATACGGTGAATCAAAACTTATCATGGAAAAAATGATGAAGTGGCAATCGGAAGCAACAGATATGACCTATGTGGCCCTCCGTTATTTCAATGTTGCTGGTGCAGCTGGAGATGGACATATTGGAGAAGCACATAAAAATGAAACGCATTTGATTCCGATCATTCTGCAAGTCGCTCTTGGTAAACGGGATCAAATTACGATTTATGGTGATGATTACAAGACTGAAGATGGAACTTGTGTCCGCGATTACATTGATATGGAAGATTTAATTAACGCCCACATTAAGGCGCTTGAATATCTGAAAGCTGGTGGAATGTCGGATCAATTTAATTTAGGCTCATCACACGGCTATTCAAATCTTGAGGTGCTTGAAACAGCTCGAAAAGTCACTGGAAAAGAAATTCCGAGTCAAATGGGTGAACGTCGACCAGGCGATCCAGATAGTCTTGTCGCAGACAGCACAAAAGCTGGCGAAATTCTTGACTGGCACGTGGCACACGATCTTGAGCATATCATCGAAAATGCTTGGAAATGGCATTCAAGTCACCCTGATGGCTATTAAAATGAAAATACCTATTCTGGTATTTTTTTATTTTTATGGAAGCTAAGATGAAATGTGTTATAATACAGTTAAAAGGGAAAAGGAAAAACAATGGATCTGTACTTGCTTGAATGTAAACTGGCTGAATTTAATTGGATTGAAAGCAAGCGTTTAGTTTTAAGGCCGTTTGCTTTTCAAGATGGCCCTGACTTTTTTAATTTTGCCAACGATATTGAGAACATGAGATATGTTTTTCCACCACTATTAACGCTTGCTGATACAGAATTGTTTATTGTCAGAAATTTCATGAGGGAACCACTGGGAAATTGGGCGATTGAGGGGAAAGATAATAATAAATTGATTGGACTCGTCCATATTACAACATTGAATAAAAAAGAACAGACAGCTGAAATTGGCTTTTTATTGAGTAAAAAATATTGGCATCAAGGACTTATGACCGAGGCACTTCAAACCTTACTTTATTTTTGTTTTCAAGAATTTCAGTTGAAAGCAGTCAATTTGATGATTGACGAAGAAAATCGAGCCTCTCTTGGGCTAGCTCAAAAATTAGGGTTTCATATTGGTCAAAAAGTTAAAGGAAAAAATCAAAATACAAATCAAATGCACATTTATTACAAATGCCAATTGAATGCACGAGATTATCAAGAATGAATTGAAGGATTAATATGTCAAAACATGAAGAAATTTTAACATATATTGAAGGCTTGGATATTGGAAAACAAGTTAGTGTCCGCGGTATCGCCAATCGCATGTCAGTCGCTGATGGAACGGCTTATCGTGCCATAAAGGAGGCTGAAAATCGAGGACTCGTTGCTGTAAATGATCGTTCAGGCACAGTGCGGATTTCTGCAAAAGGTCAAAAAGTAGCCAATCGTTTAACCTTTGGCAAACTGGCAGTCATCGCAAATGCGGATGTTCTTGGTGGACTTTCAGGGCTTGAAGTTGAATTTAGTCGTTTTGTTATTTCAGCTATGACTTTGGAATCATTTAAACACTATTTGGAACCAAATGGTCTTGTCATTGTTGGAGATCGTCGTGATATTCAAGAATGTTCACTAAAAGAGGAAAATGCTGTCTTAGTAACCGGTGGCTTTGACGTGGATAAAGATATTATTGATTATGCTAATAAAAAAGGAATTCCATTGCTCCGAACCAGCTATGATACTTTTACGGTTGCAAGCCGAATTAGTCATGCGCTTTCAAATGAATTGATTAAAAAGGACATTTTAACGGTTGCCGATGTTTACCATCAAAATCGTGCGACGCTTACAGAAGAAAATACGGTTAAAGATTTTCTTGATTTAATTAAAAAGACCAATTCAAGTCGTTTTGCTGTGCTTAACCGTTATCGCGTGGTCGTTGGTGTGATTGCCATGCGTGATGTCAATCATGTTGCCAATGACACCCCAATTGGTCATGTCATGACATTTCCAAGTGTTGCCACTTTGGAGATGACCGTTGCTTCGGTCAGTCAAAAAATGATTTATGAAGGCTACGATATGATGCCTGTGGTAAATTCTGATCATACATATGCAGGGATTATTTCAAAAACTGACCTCTTGCAAAGTTTACAAAAATCGCAAGAAGAAAGTCAGATTTTGCAAACGTTCAGCGATGATATTTCGGATCATTTGATTGAAAAAGGCTCTGCCTTTGAAATCACCGTGGAACCTTTCATGATTGACCCTGTTGGTAAAGTTTCCAATGGCGTCTATTCAGAAATGGTGAATTTGATTGCTCGGCGCGTGATGGAAAAAAGACGCCGAAGAAATATCATCATTGATTCGATGACCGCACATTATTTTAATACAGCACAGATAGACAATGTGCTTGAAATTTATCCCAAAATTATTTCTGAAAGTCGTTTGGGTGCAATGATTGACTGCGAGATTTATCACGTCAATTCGATTATCGGAAAAATCTCAGTTAATGTACAGTTAAGTTGATCAAACTATGACTATGGTATAATAGAACCAAAAATGAAAGTGAATAATATGAACGAAATTTTAGAAAAAATTAAAGCTTATGACACGATATTAATTCATCGTCATAAAAATCCAGATCCCGATGCGATTGGTTCACAGTGCGGCTTGAGAGCTGTTTTACGTGCTACATTTCCTGAAAAAAAGATATATGCTGTGGGGTATGACGAGCCAACTTTAGAGTTTTTAGCATTGATGGATCATATTGAGTTGCCTGAAAATGAAAAATATTTGTCCATTGTTTGTGATACAGCAAACCGCCCACGAATTGATGACGATCGATGGCAGACGGCCGACCTCCTTATAAAAATCGACCACCATCCAAATGATGATGCTTATGGGGACATTCAGTTAGTGGAAGACTATCGTTCATCGGCATCTGAAATTGTTTCCGATTTTGCCTTTGAAAATGGTTTGGATATGAATGCCGAAGCAGCACGCTTACTCTATGGGGGAATCGTTGGAGATACAGGACGCTTTTTATACCCTGCTACGTCACCAAAAACATTATATCTTGCTTCAAAATTAGCCGAATTTGATTTTGACCGTTCAGCATTGGGACGCGAGATGACATCTTTTGATATGAAAATTGCTCGTTTACAAGGCTATATTTATGAAAATCTAGAAGTTTCAGAGAACGGCGCAGCACGAATTGTGCTCACACAAGCACTTTTGAAACGCTTTGAAATAACTGATGCAGAAACATCAAAAATTGTTGGCGTGCCAGGAAGTATTCGGACAGTGGAATCGTGGGCAATTTTTGTTGAACAAATCGACGGTCATTATCGAGTTCGAATGCGTTCCAAAACGCACCCAATAAATGAAATTGCTAAAAGACATGACGGTGGGGGGCATTTATTGGCATCAGGTGCGAATTCATTTTCATTAGAAGAAAATGAACAAATCTGGGAAGAATTGCAGGCCAATTTAAATCAATAAAAAAAACTGTCAGTACTGACAGTTTTTTTAATTCTCCATAAATTCAACGAGATTCTCAACTTTAGCATTTAAACCAATAATCATTTTAATTCTTGCCTTTTGAGAATTTACTTCTGGTGCGAACATGACCCCCGCAGAATGTAATTGAGATCCGCCCCCCTCATAATCATAAACAGGTTCAGCGATACCGTTGAAGCAACGAGAAACAAGGACAACTGGGATCTTTTCAGCCAATATTTTTTCAACCGAATGAGCCGCAGCGGGTGGCATATTACCTGCCCCAAGCGCTTCGAGAACAAGTCCATCCAGTTTTTTTGTATCAAGCAAATCAAAGATCTCACCGTTCATTCCGGCATAACATTTGACAATTGGAACATTTCCAGAAACAGATTGAATATCCATATGCTGATTTTCTGAATCTCGATGGAAATAGAAGATTTTATTTTTAGTTAATAAACCAAGGGGACCATGTGTTGGAGTTTGGAAAGTAGAAAGATTTGTCGTATGGGTCTTGGTCACGAAACGAGCCGAATGAATTTCATCATTCATGACAACGAGAACACCACGATGATGAGAATCATTGTCCGCAGCGACGCGAATCGCGGTCCGTAAATTATAAATTCCGTCAGTGCCTAATTCATTGCTTGAGCGCATGGCACCAGTGATGACGATTGGCTTTCCACGTTGAATCGTAGAATCTAAGAAAAAGGCTGTTTCCTCTAAAGTGTCCGTTCCGTGAGTAATGACAACGCCATCGAAATCTGATGCAAAAGCAGCTGTAATACGGTTTTTCAGAACGAGCATGTGCTCTAAAGTAATGTGCGGACTTGGTAAATTAAAAATGTCTTCAGAAATAATTTCTACTCGATTTGAAGGCAAAATTAACGCATTTAAAGGATTTTGTTCATTTGGTGTGACATGACCATTTTCATCTTCAGCCATTGAAATTGTTCCACCAGTATGTAAAACTAATATTTTTTTCATATCTTCCTCATTTTTTGTAATTTTTAATTGAGATGTAAAATTAATCGCACTATTTCTTATTATATCAAATTTTTTTTCAGAAATAGCAAACACATCATGAAATCAGACACGGTTTAGGGTATAATTTAGATAGAAACTTAGGATATTCTTAGAAAAGAAAAGTTATGAAAACAAAAGCAGTATTTTTTGATTTAGACGGCACATTATTTACCTCAACGCGAGGTGTAGCAGGATCAACTAAAAAAGCGATTGAAGAACTCAAAAGAAAAGGGATTTTTGTAGGGATTGCTACTGGTCGTGGACCCGCTTTTGTCTACCCTTTTTTGGAGGATCTCAAAATAGATTTTGCTGTTACATATAATGGCCAATACATTTTCACGCCCAAAGAAGTAATTTTTGAAAATCCAATTGACGAAATGACATTGCGGAAGATTGTTACTTTTTCACTTGAACATCACAGAGATATTTCGATTGGTACATCGCAAGGTGTCAATGGGTCAGGCTTGCTCAAATTTGGGGAGACAAGAACAGCAGGGATTTTGGCAAAAATACTCCCTAAAGGCGCTTCAGATGTAGCGAAAACGAGTATGAAACACGTTTTCCGTCGCGTTTTTCCGCAAGCGAATTTTACTGAAATTCTCAAAGAGCCAGTCTACCAGATCATGATGATTGCGCCTCGCTCTGACACAGCTGAACTGGAGAAAGTATTTCCTGAATTACAAGTGACACGCTCCAATCCATATTCTGTTGACTTGATTCCACGCGGAGTGGGAAAATTAGCTGGTATTCAAAAATTAGGCCAGGTTTATGATTTTGATTTGTCTCAGGTCATATGTTTTGGTGACTCTGAAAACGACATGGAAATGTTAAAAGGTGCTGGAACTGGTGTTGCCATGGGAAATGCCCAACAAAATGTCAAAGCAATCGCCGACCATGTGACAGATAACAATAATTCCGATGGGATTGCTAAAGCGCTGGATTATTATGGCATTATTGAATTTGAAAATGGCAAAGAATTTTTGTCTAAAGATGATAATTTTAATAAAGTCAAGGCCTTCCACAAATCAATGGACGGTCAAACCCAGCAAATACCCCGAGCTTTCCCACCAATGGAGGCCAGTTTCCGTGCTGGTTTTAAGACCGAAGAACTCGTTGAATTTCTTTATGCATCAGCCAATGGGGACAACGATAAATTTGAAGCTCAAGTCGAACAAATGCACCATGATATTGATAAAGCCGTAAACAAAATTAAGGCAAAAAATAAGCCAGTTGAAGACGTCTTAACTGCAGAGACCGATGCCATGATTGATCTACTTTATTTGACCTATGGTAGTCTTGTATTGGCAGGGGTTGATCCTTATGAAATATTCAATGTGGTTCACGAAGCCAACATGTCCAAAATATTCCCTGATGGTCACCCTCATTTTGACCCTGAAACACATAAAGTTTTAAAGCCGGCAGATTGGGAAGAAAACTTTGCTCCAGAGAAAAAAATTAGAAAAGAACTCGACCGACAAATCCGAGTGGCTCAACGTAAAGTAAATAAATAAAAATAAAAACATGAGAACAATCATGTTTTTATTTTTTTGAAATATTAAAGATGTAAAAAAACAAAATGAAAGCCTTTTTATAGTAGAAATTTTTCTCTAAATGTTGTAAAATAATCAATAGAATACGACGAGTTATTTTAATGTATGATTACAATTTTTACGAAGGAGCACAAAATGAAAAATTATTCTGCAATCATTATTTATTGTGATTATCTCGAAAAAGAAGAAGAAGATGAAATTGATTCTGAAGTAGAAGATATTGTAATGGAGGCAAGAAATTTTGCGATTAGTAACAATGGAAATGGACTAAACACAACCACGATGCAACGAATTTTGAAATATTCGATTGCTAATGGTTTTGATACGATTGAACCTTTAAGAAATTTAAAAAGATTAATTAACATCTACAACGAGTAATTTATGCCACAAGGAATTGATGAATGGTTGCATAAAAAGAAGTATTAAATTCCAAAAAAGAGCGTTTGAACTTGAGAATTTTAAAATCATTCATCTTCCACCTTACAGCCTCGAAAAAATGTGAGTTAGGAAAAGTGATGCTGGACTTTTCCAATGTAGAAAATGCGCTGAAGATGATGCACATCCTCTTTTTGAATATACCTATTGACTTGATAATGGAGAAGAAGATTATTTTTCAGAAATATTTATTCAAGTAGATAAAGCCTATGATAATGACGATGTTGTCACTTTACAAAAAGTGTATCAGGAATCAATTGAACGTGACACCTTAGGTCTTTTAGCTCCAGCTAATAAGGCTGCTTTTGCGTACTCATATTTAATGATCTAACCAAAGTGGCTGATGTTCTTTTTGGAGTTACTGTTTGGCCCTCATTTGAACTTTTCATCTTCTATTACACGTCTCACAGTTCATTTGCCACTATGTCAAATCGCTTTGTATTGATTTATTTTTTGAATTGATTTATTTAATAATATTGTTTTTTTGTTGCGAATCGAGAGTACCGAATTCGTATTGTCAGAACAAAGTCTTTAACTTGCATTGTATTGAATAAACCTAGGTCTTTTTGTAACCGACAGACGAATTTACACGTGCCTTTTTCAAATTTGGTCAGGCATTAATTCAATGCAAAAAAATGAAAACAGTCTTGCGAAACGATAGAAGGAGTTCAGATCTTTAATTTTTTAGGTGACAAGGTTCTGGCTAAGTAATAGAATCAGTTTGTAGTAAGATATCGGGACAAAGAATCCGAATTGAGAAAAATCAAAGGGGGAGAGAAGGGAAAATCACTGCTGATTTTACATTGTTAATAATATTTACAGAATATTATGTATAGTTCGGAAAAATTGTGGTAAAATATGAACATGAAAAAAATTAAGATTGGATTGTTGGGTTGCGGTACAGTGGGAAGCGCCACTTATGAAATTTTGCAAATGAATGCGGATAAAATTGCGCAAAAAACGGGTGTTATAATTGAAGTTGCACAAGTATTTGTTCGATCGATGGAAAAAAACTATCCAGTACCCAAGCGACTATTAACCACTAATTTTCAAAACATGTTGGATAACCCCGAGCTTGAAATCATTGTTGAACTCATGGGAGGAATCGAACCCGCATCAACATATATGCTTCAAGCCCTAAAGGCAAAAAAACATGTGGTAACGGCAAACAAAGCAGCAGTGGCAGCTCATTATGCTGATTTGATTCAAATGTCGGCAGAGAATCAAGTCATGCTTCGATTTGAGGCATCTGTAGCTGGAGGAATTCCAGTTTTAGATGCCCTTCAAGCACCGTTGAACTCAAATGAGATTGAAGAAGTTTTGGGAATTGTCAATGGAACTACGAATTATATTTTGACACAGATGATTGAATCTGGAAAATCGTACGAGACTGCACTGAAATTGGCTCAAGAAAAAGGATTTGCTGAGGCTGATCCAAGGGCGGATGTTGAAGGAATCGATTCAGCTAATAAATTATCAATCTTATTGGCATTAGCTTTTGATGAAATCGTTCCTGTTGAAACCATTCCAACCAGCGGGATTTCTCAACTCAAATCTGTCGACATTAAACAAGCTGGAGACTTAGGATATAAAATAAAATTATTAGTTCGAGGAAAAAAGATGGAGGGAAGTTTACAGGCCTCTGTTCAACCAATGCTTGTTCCCAAAGATCATATGTTAGCGGCTGTCTCCAATGAATTTAATGCCTTGCTTATTAGAGGAAATGCGGTTGGAGATTTGTTATTTTATGGTCGGGGGGCAGGAGGTCTTCCCACTGCTAGCGCTGCTGCTGGCGATATTATCGAAATAGCAAATGCAATTGATAAAAATGCAGCTTTTGACACTTATGTCAATAAATTATCCCAAAGTCAATTAATTTTTAGTGGCGAGGGGGAAAATGCCTATTATGTACGCTTGACCGGACAAAACCGCCCTGGAACATTAGGCCATATCACAAGTCTTTTTGGAAAAAATGATATTTCGATCGAATCTGTTACTCAAGTAGCAAAAGACGAGTGTGCCAGTATCGTTTTTATCATTCATGAGATAGCACGTGAAAAATTGGATCGCGCAATTAGAAAAATCTTAAACCTTGATGATGTCCTTTCAGTGGATTGTATTTTGAGCGTCATCACTTAATTTAACTGAAAAAAATGAGGTAAAAATGAAATTTACATCAACGAGAAATGAAAAAATTAAAGCATCAGCTGCAGAAGCAATTACGATGGGATTAGCGCCAGAAGGTGGGCTTTATGTCCCCTTAGAATTTCCCAGGGTCAGCCTTGATGAGTTTTTGGGATTGGACTATGAGGATTTGGCCGTCTTAATCTTGTCGCAATTTTTACCAGAATTTGATAATTTAAAAATTTCTGTGAAAAATGCTTATGCAGACGCCATGCCAGTTAGGTTAAAGACATTTCCCAATAAATTTGCCTTCTTAGAATTATTTAATGGCAAGTCGGCGGCTTTTAAAGATGTAGCCTTACAGCTTTTACCGCACTTGTTAACCACATCGCTTCATAAAATTGGTGAAAATAGAAAAGCGGTAGTTTTGACTGCGACATCTGGAGATACAGGATCTGCAGCGATGAGCGGATTTTCAAATGTTCCACAAACTGAAGTCATTGTTTTCTATCCCGACGAAGGAATTAGTCAAATGCAACGGCTTCAAATGACGACACAGACAGCAAAAAATGTTCATGCTGTGGCAGTCAAAGGAAATTTTGATGACGCACAAAAAGCCGTTAAATTAATTTTTCAAGACCAAGAATTTGAAAAAAAATTTGAGGCCTCATCTTTTTTTTCATCGGCTAATTCTATAAATCTCGGACGACTCCTTCCTCAGATTGTCTATTATTTTTGGGCATACAGTCAATTAGTTACAGGTGGTGAAATCAAATCAGGTGAATGGGTTGACTTTACTGTACCTACTGGGAATTTTGGAAATATTCTTGCCGGCTATTACGCAAAAAGAATGGGTCTCCCTATTGCCCATCTCATTTGTGCCACGAATAAAAATTCTGTTCTTTATGATGTTTTGTCAACAGGGACTTATGATTGTAATCGTGATTTTTATGTGACCAATAGTCCCTCTATGGATATTTTGGTTTCATCAAATTTTGAACGTTTGATTTATCATTTAGGGGGAGCCAAATTATCAGAGGAAACTCAAGCAGAATTAGCAAATTCAGGGAAATATCATTTGCCAAAAGCTGTATACGAAGAATTGAAAAAAACCTTTTGGACAGAAAAGGTTGATGATCAAGAGACACAAGCAACTATAAAAGCGGTAAGTAATGAGAGCCATTATATCATTGATCCCCATACAGCAGTGGCTTATGCAGCCAGCCAAAAACTCAAACCTACAAATTATAATGTTATTTTGGCAACGGCTTCCCCTTACAAATTTGCTGACACGGTTGAAAAGGCCATTGGGAAGAAGCTTGACAAGAAGGGACAACCTCAAGCACTGATGGATTTAGAAAAAGAAAAAGTTACTCAAACCAAATGCGTTGAAAAAAATGAACTTGAAAAAATTATTGAGGAAATTTATGACAAAAATAATTAAAGTTCCAGCAAGCACGGCCAATTTAGGTTGTGGCTTTGACTCACTCGGAATGGCTCTAAAACTCTATCTAACGGTCGAAATAGTAGAACCTTCTGATGCTTGGATTATCGAACATGACTTTGGTCCTCAGATCCCGATAGATAAAAATAATTTGATCATTCAAACCGCCTTAAAAATTGAACCTACTTTGCCTCCACATCACCTGAAAATGAGAAGTGAAATCCCACTTGAGCACGGTCTTGGCTCATCATCGTCAGCAATAGTAGCTGGAATAAAAATTGCTGAGGTTATAGGAAATCGAGGCATGAGTATTCTCGAGCAATTAGAATGGGCTTGCCAAATCGAAGGACATCCAGATAATGTTGTCCCAACTCTACTTGGGGGGCTTCAAGTTGCTTCCTATGATGCCGATTTATCTCGTCTAAATGAAGAAAATCTGACATTCCTTTCCTTGCCAGTCCCGACTTGTTCGATGATTGCTTTTGTCCCCAATTATTCGCTATCAACAAAGGCAGCAAGAAATGTCCTTCCCGCTTCATTTGCACGACAAAAGGCTGTCATGGCATCATCAAAGGCTAATGTATTAGTCGCTGCATTAACACAAAGAAAATTAATACCAGCTGGTAAAATGATGGAATCAGATCTTTTTCATGAAGGGTATCGTTCAACTTTGATTCCAGAGTTAGCGAAAATTCGGGCAATTGCACATCAACATCAAGCCTATGCAACTTATCTTTCTGGTGCCGGCTCTACGATTATGACATGGCTTCCAAAAGAACACCTGGCTGAATTTAAAGCTGATTTGAAAGACTTTTCCAACACACATCAGGGTGAAATATTAGAATTAAAAGTCGATACTAAAGGGGCTCGTGTAAAATAAAAAAATCCACACCAGGATTTTTTTTATTTTATTAGATTTAAAAATTAGATTTCAAAGAAAAATTCATCGTAAATCGCACGTAGAGCTTCTTTTTCATCTTTTTCTTTAACGATAAACATCAGTGAAACTTCACTTGCACCTTGAGAAATCATGGCAATTGAAATTCCATGCACGGCTAAGGCGCGTGATGCTCGAGCGGCAACACCGGCATGCTCTTTCATATCTTCGCCTACAAGCATGATAATGGAAAAGTCGTGTTCAACATATAATTCGTCAGGATGAAGCGACTCAGTCAAATTGTCTATCAAGGCTTTCTCCTGTTGTTTATTCATATATTTTGAACGCACGATGACAGACATATCATCAATCCCAGTGGGCATATGTTCAAATCGAATGCCCAAATTTTCCAATGCAGAAAGGACGCGACGACCAAAACCAACTTCTCTATTCATTAGGTATTTATTAATATAAATTGAAGAAAAGCCAGAACTTGAAGCAATACCAACGACTGGAGCCCCTTTAGTTGAACGTTTGGTAACGATACGGGTTCCAGGATAATCGGGATTGTTTGTGTTTTTGATAATCAAGGGGACATGTGCACGATATGCAGGAACAAGCGCTTCATCATGCAAGACAGAAAAACCAGAATAGGCTAATTCTCTCATTTCACGATAGGTTAACTCAACAATGGCGTGTGGATTTCGAATAATTCCGGGATGAGCAGCAAAGATACCATCAACATCTGTGAAATTTTCATAGACGTCTGCCTTTATGCCTGCAGCTAAAATTGACCCTGTAATATCGGATCCTCCACGCGAAAAAGTACAGACATTGCCTTGTTCCGTCACACCAAAAAAGCCGGGAACGATCAGAATCTCATCTAACTCGGTCAAATATTTAATCTTCTTATAGGAAGTTTTCAAGAGTTGCGCATTTGAAGGGTCACTGGTGACAATAATTCCGGCATCCTGAGGATGAACATATCGACTATTCAGCCCTTTGACTTTAAAATATTCTGCAATTAATTTAGCATTATTATTTTCCCCTGCAGCAAGAAAAGTATCATAGGTAAAACGATTTTCAACAGGCAATAAAGCGAGTGACAAGATATTCTTTTGAATGTCAGTGATGACAGAATCATCTAAATTTAATTCTGTACAAATTATGCGATAACGTTCAATAATCCATTCTTGGTGGACACTTAAGTCCTCCTGGTGTTTATATGCCTGATAATATGCAATGAGCGCATCTGTGACCTTCACATCATCTTTCATTCGTTTACCCGGTGCTGAGACAACGACAATTCGTCGTTCAGAATCATTTTTGATAATGTCAAAGACCTTTTGAATTTGCTCGGCTGAGGCCAATGAAGAACCTCCAAATTTTACAACTTTCATACGAACTTCCTTTGTTTACGCGACTAATTTGTCTATGAGATGTCATTATTATATCTAATTTTCAGATAGTTTACAACAAATAGGAGACCATTTGAATTGATTGAGAGCCATGAAAATTTGGTATAATGTTCATATGAAACATTTTAAAGCAGTCATTTTTGACATGGATGGTGTTCTTGTGGACACAGAATCCTATTATTTAAACCGTCGCAATGAATTTTTTGAATCTCACCACATTTCAATTGAACACATGAAAAATCGTGATTTCATTGGCGGGAACCTCAAAGATTTGTGGCCAATGATCCTGGGCGACAATTATACCGAATCTAAGGCAAAAGAATTAGGAAAAGCATACAGAGCGTATAAAGACAGTATTCCCTTACCCTATGCGGATTTACTTTTTTCAGATGTTAAAGGAACTTTGGACTATTTAAAAAAAGAAAATTATAGGATTGCCTTGGCTTCAAGTTCTAGCATGGATGATATTAACACTTGTATTGATACACACCATTTGAGAGCCTATTTTGAAATTCTCTTGTCTGGGAATGATTTCGCTCAGTCAAAACCTCATCCAGCCATTTATCAAGCTGCAATTCAACAACTTGGAATCGCTCCTTCGGACGCATTAGTAATTGAAGACTCGCAGAATGGGATTGCTTCAGGTAAAGATGCGGGAGCAACAGTTTGGGCCATTTCTGATGAACGTTTTGACATGAATCAGGAACGCGCAGACCAACGGATGTCATCTCTGACAGAAATGATAGTGCAACTCAAAACAATGTAATTCGGATGATAATGGAATCGGAAGAATCTTTTGAATTAACTCTAAAAATGATTGCTTTTTTGAGATAAAATGCTGATTTACGCTTTTAGTTTATCATCAGCTGTGGTAAAATAGATGAGATATAGGAGTTTCGTATGAATTTTGTAAAACGATTTACACCAATGACAATTGTATTCATCATGATATTTGTTCAAGTATTTGAGAGTCTTTTCGTCATTTTTTCAAGTTCACGTTATGTCGCTATTGGTTACCTCTTTTTATTGAATCTTCTCATCACCTTTATTTTGCTCTCACAAGTCAAAAATTATCAGTTAAGACGACATGATTTTATTAGCAAAATTAACGATGAGGCTGAAAATTCACTCAATGCGACACTAGATAATATGCCAATTGGGGTCATTAGATTCAATGAAGAGACAAGAGAACCAGAGTGGTTTAACCCCTTTATTGACATGATTTATAAAGGACTTGACAAAGTCATCAATAAGGATGACATTGACCTTATCCTTCAAAAGAAAAAAGAAGACCAGTATGTTACCATCGGAAACCAAAAATATGTGGTCAATGTTGATGAAGAAAAGCATCTCATCTATTTGATTGATGCAACAAAAGAAGTCGCTTTTCGCTCAGATTTTAATGACAGCCGTGCCGTCATTGGTGCTATTTCAGTCGATAATTATGACGACGCCACGGATCTAATTTCTGACTCCGGACGAACAGTCATCAATAGTTTTATTGCTAGCTTTTTGGAAGAATTCTCAGATAAATATGCCTTTTACTTACGACGCATCAGTTCAAGTCGTTATTTCTTTTTTTGCGACTACCGTGTGCTTGATGGCATGATCAAAGATAAATTTACCGTTCTGAAAGACTTTAGAACATCCTCAGCTGAAAATGAAATCCCCTTGACCCTATCCATTGGGGTTGCTTATGGGTGGGAAGATTTTCCAAACATCGGGAAAGTAGCAATGAATAATCTCGAACTCGCACAAGTTCGAGGAGGCGACCAAGTTGTCCTCCGTGAAAATTCAACACAAGCAAGACCGATTTACTTTGGTGGGAATTCAGAAAGCCGAACTCAAAAAAGTAGAACTCGGGCAAGAGCAATTTCAACTGCTTTACAGACAATTATCACAGAGTCAGAAGATGTGTTCATTGTTGGACACCGATTCACAGATATGGATGCCCTCGGAGCCGCAATTGCTATGAAAGCTTTTGCCAATATGTCAGGTAAAGAAGCCTTTGTCGTTTATGACGAGAATCAACTCTTGCCTGACGTACAAAGAGCCATCGAAAAAATGAATGATTCAGCTGATGGCTTTACACACATCGTAAAAGTTGAAACGGCCGCTCGATTGAAAAAGCCAAATTCATTATTGATTATGGTAGACCACTCTAAACCAAGTCAGACATTAGATTTTGATTTTTACAATTTATTTGAAAAACTAGTTGTCATTGATCATCACCGACGTGATGACGACTTCCCAGAACAAGCCTTGTTATCCTATATTGAATCAAGCGCAAGTTCAGCTTCAGAGTTAACGGTCGAAATTTTACAATTTCATGGCAATAATAATCGACGGATGTCGTCGATTGAAGCGTCAATTGCCCTCGCTGGTATCGAAATGGATACGAAAAACTTTACTAAAGCAACAACCGCCAGAACATTCGAAGCTGCCGCCTATCTCCGCTCGCGTGGCGCAGATAATGATTTAATAAAAGTC
Source organism: Lactococcus fujiensis JCM 16395 (assembly GCF_002441655.1). GTDB lineage: Bacteria > Bacillota > Bacilli > Lactobacillales > Streptococcaceae > Lactococcus > Lactococcus fujiensis. The sequence goes on from NZ_JXJU01000001.1 coordinate 186,126, forward strand.
ATTATGGCAACAGATTTTGAGAAATATAAAACGGTAAATGAAATTGTGATCAATTCTAAAGTCATTTTCCCAGGAATTGTCCTTGGAATGGGGATTGAAGGTCAAAAATATGACAATATCACGACTGCAAAAGCGGCAGATACCATGCTAGATATGGCAGGGGTAACGGCCTCATTTGCGATTACAACACATACCAATGGCTTTATATCAGTCTCTGCACGATCTCGAAATGGCTTTAATGTCCAAACATTAATGGAACAAATGGGGGGTGGCGGACATTTTAACAACGCGGCCACACAAATTTATGAAAAATCTATGGAAGAAGTTCGCACCGATTTGATTCGAGTACTAGAAGAACGATTAGAGATTGAACATAAAGCATAAATAAAATTACCAAAGCAAAAAAATGGAGGAAATCAAATGAAAGTCGTATTTTTACAAGATGTAAAAGGGCAAGGGAAAAAAGGACAAATTAAGGAAGTTCCTTCAGGCTATGCCCAAAATTTCCTTTTTAAGAAAAATCTCGCAAAAGAAGCAACAAATGCAACAATTTCTCAAGTAGCAGGTCAAGCCAAAGCCAAAGCCAAAGAAGAAGCTGAACAATTAGCACAAGCAAAAACTTTAAAGGCAGAGTTGGAAAAAGATAATGTTATCGTTGAGATTGGAATGAAAGTTGGTCAGACTGGCCACACATTCGGTGCTGTAGACAAAGCAGACATTGCGAAAGCATTAAAATTACAATACAATGTCGAAATTGATAAACGTAAAATTCAATTGAACAATAAACTCCAAGCACTCGGAACAAAAGACGTTCCCATTAAACTTCACCGTGATGTAACAGCAACCATCAAAGTAAGAATTGGCGAGAAATAAGATGCCCGAAATTGATCTGATAAAAGCCCCGCCGCAGGATCTAGCGGCAGAGCAAGCCGTCATTGGTGCTATTTTCTTAGATGCTGATCGCCTTGTTGAAGTCAAAGAATTTATTACTGCAAAAGACTTTTATAAAACTTCACATCAGATTATTTTTCGTGCAATGGAAAAATTATTTGATTTGCGCGAGGCAATAGATGTCCTGACGGTTCGAGCTACCCTTGAAAGTCAAGGAGACCTTGCGAATATTGGTGGAATTGGCTATATCGCCGAACTGGCTAATAGCACACCTACCGCGGCAAATGCGGTTTATTATGCCAAAATTGTTGCTGAAAAGTCCTTACTCCGTCAACTGATCACTAAGTTAACATCCTCTGTTGAAAAGGCCTATCGTCAAGATTCACCAGCAGACGAGGTGTTGGCCGAGGCTGAAAAAAGTTTAATTGATGTCCAGCAAGGACGAAACACAACAGGCTTTCGTAAAATTTCGGATGTCATTAACATTTCACTTGATGATATTGAGAAGCACGCTCAAGAGAAAAATACAGTCACTGGATTAGCAACAGGCTACATCGAATTGGATCGGATGACGACTGGACTTCATGATGAAGAATTAATCATTATTGCTGCCCGACCTGCTGTAGGTAAAACAGCATTTGCTCTGAATATCGCACAAAATGTTGGAACGAAGCAAGACAAAGCAGTCGCCATTTTCTCACTTGAAATGGGAGCCGAAAGTTTAGTCAATCGGATGATTGCCAAAGAAGGACGAATTGACTCTCAGCACATCCGGACAGGTCAATTGACAGATGACGAATGGAATGCTTTGTTCATTGCAACAGGGGCGCTATCCAAATCGGAGATTTACATTGATGATACACCGGGGATAAAAATTTCAGAGATTCGCGCACGTGCGCGTAAATTAGCTCAAGAAACTGGCAATTTAGGCCTCGTTTTGATTGACTATCTTCAATTGATATCAGGGACTGGGCGAGAAAATCGCCAACAAGAAGTCTCTGAGATTTCGCGTCAATTGAAAATTCTAGCTAAAGAACTTCATGTTCCAGTCATAGCTTTGAGTCAACTTTCACGTGGGGTTGAGCAGAGACAGGACAAGCGTCCGGTTCTCTCGGATATTCGCGAATCTGGTTCCATTGAACAAGATGCCGACATCGTTGCCTTTCTTTACCGGGATGATTATTACGAACGAGAAGGTGATGAAGAAGGCGAAGAATTAGCAGATAACTCTGTCGAAGTCATTATCGAAAAGAACCGTTCAGGAAGTCGTGGTACCGTAAAACTCGCATTTATTAAAGAATATTCTAGTTTTGATAATATTGATGTCAGATATGGTGAACCATACTAGATTTTTAGTGCCTTTTCGTGTTATAATAGGTTTAATTGTCTAATAGGACATTTTGTTCACTTTTGCTTAATTTTAATCATCAAGCACGTTAGGATAGTGAAGCAAATCATCGGAGGAAACATGGATAATCAAAATCAAGAAGTTGGAAAAATTGTTGACATCAGAAATCAAGTGAAATCACACCTCGGGGAAACAATCGAAATAACATCACAATTTGGTCGTAAACGTGAAAATCGTCATAAAGTCAATTTGATTGAAGCCTATGCAACACACTTTGTCATTGAAAATATTCCAGCACGTGGTCCTAAAACAACAGAATCATATCAATATGCAGATATTTTAACTTCAACTATTTTAATTCATTTCTAATGAATAACTAATCACTCGTGAAATTTTTAGAAAGGAGAAAGAGATCTATGATGGCTAATTGGGATTTAGATATGATTCCGGTCAAAGGTGGCTCTGGCAATGCGTTTACTGCACATAACGATGAAGCACGTGTCTTTATTAAGAAAAATGCAAATCCGATGCTGACCAGTATTTATTTAGAGGGTATTACACCTCGTGTCTTGTGGACAAAACGAACTGCTCAAGGGGATATGCTTTCAGCACAACCTTGGATTAACGGTCATACTCTTACTCCAGATGAAATGAGTGATACACAAATCAATCAAATTTTATCTCATCTACACAAAAGTAAAAAACTTGTAGAATCATATAAAAAATTGGGTTCATCTTCCGTTCAACCCGGTAACATTCTAGAAAATATTTATGGTTCATCACTAACCATCCAGAGCAATACCTATTTAAGTGGTATCGTTAATCAAATGAGAAACTGTGTGCCTGAACTTACCGAAGAAGACACAACCGTTGTTCACGGTGATGTCAACCACAATAACTGGCTGGTAGATGATGAAACAGAGCGGATTTATTTGGTAGATTGGGATACTGTTTTTCTAAGCGATCCGATGGTGGATATGGCTTACATCCTATCGCACTATATTCGTCCAGTTGATTGGAGTCGCTGGCTGACCTATTCGGGTTATCAACCTCGTCAAAACGTGATGGATAAAGTGGCATGGTATGGAAAGCTTTCTTATCTGAGACAAATTTCAGATTATCTTGCAAAAGGTAAGATGAAACAAGTCAACGAAGAAATACAAGGCCTAAGGAACTTTTGCCAATTATTTTAAGATATTATTTAGAGAGAAGGGAGACCTTCTCATTTTTCAGTTTTAAAAGGAGAATTAATGCGCGTCAAATATCGTAAAGGTGCCCCTGAGTACCTTCAAGCAAACACGCATATTGTAGTAGAAAATCCAGCCGAATATAAAGGACGTTGGTCAGAACGCTTCGGAAATAATCATCCGATTCATATCGAGGTGGGCTGTGGTAAAGGAGCTTTCATTGTTGGAATGGCGGCTAAAAATCCAGAAATCAATTATATTGCGATTGATTTGCAACTTTCAGTTTTGTCATACGCACTCGATCTTGCAATTGAAGCCGATTTACCTAATGTCCAAATGATTTTAGTCAATGGTTCAGCTTTGAGCGAATATTTCGAAGATGGTGAAGTAGACCAAGTTTATTTGAACTTTTCGGATCCTTGGCCTAAAACACGGCATGAAAAACGCCGCCTGACTTATAAATCATTTTTAGAAACTTATGAAAAAATTTTAAAGCCAAATGGTGAGCTCCATTTTAAAACCGACAACCGTGGGTTATTTGAATATTCATTGGTTTCAATTACAAATTATGGGATGAAATTGAAGCAAGTCTGGCTTGATTTACACGCGGATGAAGAATTTGCTGCTCAAAACGTCATGACTGAATACGAGAAAAAATTCTCAGAAAAAGGTCAAGTCATTTACCGCCTTGAAGCGCAATTTGTCACAAACTAATTAAAATTATGAACGGGGGATGCTTATGAAATGTCCAAAATGTCAATCTGAAGAGTCTCGTGTAGTTGATTCAAGACAAGCAGAAGACGCCATTCGTCGCCGCAGGGTCTGCGAACAGTGTGGCTTTCGTTTTACCACATTTGAACGCATTGAAGAAATGCCACTCTTAGTCATCAAAAAGGATGACAAACGTGAACCTTTTGACCGTGATAAAATTATTAATGGTCTCGTTCGTTCAGCCTACAAGCGCCCAGTTTCGAGTGAAAAAATTGAATCCATTGTGTCAAATGTCGAGCAAAAAATTCGCCACTTGGATACAAATGAAATCCCCACTGAAAAAATTGGGCAATTTGTGATGGAACAACTCGCCGAAGTAGATGACATCACATACATTCGTTTTGCAAGTGTCTATCGTTCATTTAAAGATGTGAGTGAACTCGAAGAACTCTTGAAAAATATTACAAATAAATAATAATGCTTTTATTTAAAGCTTGATTGAAATTGAGGAAGGAGAAAAATGCTCGCAGGAGATACGTTTAGTGTTGTAAATAGTGACAAAACAAGTTTTGATGCTGAAACTTTTACTCTACTTTATCTTCCGCTTATTGGACGTGATGCTTTTGCACTCTATCAATTAATGCGGACCAGTAAAAGTGGTAAAATCACATTTTTCTTGGAATATCTTAATTTCGGTCCCAATCACTTGGAGGAAGCCCTTGATCAATTAAGTGCCCTCCGTTTGATTGATGTTTATGATAACCACCCTTCTTACACATTTGAGCTTCACAGTCCTAAAAATCGTGAAGACTTTGTTCAAGATGACTTTTTAAAACAACTTTTATTGTCAAAAGTTAATCCGTCCTATATAGAAAAGCTATTAGAATCAGATGAACAACCTAAAGGGCAAAAGATTTCAAAGAAATTTTATGAAATTTATCATCTTGATGCAGAAAATCTTTCAATAAAACAAGAAAAAACGACTGAGAACGAGTTCAATATGGGGGCTTTTGAACTGGCGATGACAGACCAAAATTTGACCTTCTCAAACGAAAATCAGGATAAGTTGGCGCTTTACCAAATGTCAGAGAAGTTTGATAAAAATTGGTTTGAATTATTCAATCTGGCCAATAAAAGTAAAAATTCAGATGGGACAATCAATATAAGCCAGTTGAGAAATCGGTTGGTCAGCCAGACACAAAAAGCGCCGGTTTTGAGTAGTTTTGACAAGCCATGGCAAGACCTCATTCGTTCTGCCAAAAATCATTTGTCGTCGGGACAAAATCAAGATGGTCCTGTTGTCTTTATTCAACAATTGCGTAAAAATACAGGTGGAACTACGTCAGCAGCTGAGTTTCGTATTATCAATGACTTGTCGGTTCAAGGCATACCAGATGAAGTTCAAAATATCCTGTTGCATTATGTACTCGTTCAACGAAAAAACTCAGTTTTGAATCCTACTTTTGTGCATCAATTAGCCAACGAATGTTTACAGAATTCAATTTTCACAGCAGAGGCAGCAGTGACTTGGTTTACCAATCGTGAAAAACGTAAAAAAGAAAATCAAGAAAAGTTTGCCCAAAAGTCCAAATTAGTTAAAAAAAGTCCGGCATGGTCAAATGCAAATTATGTTGAACAGACCTCAACAGAGAAACAAGCAAAGTTTGCTGAATTACAGAAAAGAATGAGAAAGGAGAACGAAAATGGAATCCGTAGGGGAAATTCTTAATCGTCGAATGTCTGACAGAAGTCATTTTGAGAGACTCGTCGAAGAGACACTCAAAAATCAAGATGTCCAACATTTTATCGCTCAAAATAAAATGAACAATGATGAAATTCAACGTTCTTATTCAAAATTCTATGAATTTGTCAAAGCAAAAGAAAAATATCTGGCACAACCTGAAAATACCAGCTATGAGCCAACGCTTGTAATGAATCAAGGCTACGCCGATGTCTCTTATCAAACGACAGAAGAATTGGCTAAGCAACAAGCTGAATTAAGTCTCCTTAAACGTGTGCAAATCATCGGTTTGCCCAAGTCACTCAAACAAGTTGATTTATACAATCCCGATGATGTGCAAATTAACAATGAAAGTCAATATCAATTAATCGAAGCGATCAATGCTTTCATCAAATCACCAAAGACTGAAAAAGGACTTTATATTTATGGTGATTTCGGTGTAGGAAAATCATATATGATGGCTGCAATGGCAAATGAATTGGCACGACACGAAATTTCAACGACCATGATCCATTACCCGACTTTCGTTTCTGGTTTAGATTTTGACAATGCCAAAATGTGGGTTAATGAAATTAAGAAAGCAGATGTACTCATCATTGATGACATCGGAGCTGAGTTGAACAATAGCTGGTTACGTGATTCAATATTGCAAGTCATCTTACAACACCGAATGCAAAACAGTGATCCAACTTTCTTCACCTCCAATTTGACGATGGATGAGTTGGAAAAACACCTTGCTGAAACGAAAAAAGTAGAAGAAATTTGGCCAGCCAAACGGGTAATGGAACGTGTGAAATTCCTCTCACGTGAAATTCGTCTTGAAGGCGTAAATCGTCGTCATGATTAAAATAACCACCGTTTGCAATTGAAATGAGACAAGCCCAAATGAAAATAATTAAACCCAAACTTCCTTTAGATTTTCAAGCATTACAAAAAGATGACTTAGAAGATGGCGAAATTTATCAAGTTGCTTTTTCAGAAGCTCAATTTGAGACTCAAAAGTCAACTCTTTTTAATGGGTGCACTTTTACAAAGGTAGAATTTTTTCAAGAAAATGGAAAAATAACCGAGTTTTCAGATTGTATTTTTGATAAGTGTGACTTTTCCAATATGGATTTCACACATTGTGGTTTTTATCGTTGCCAATTTAATTCCTGTAAATTAATAGGAACAGATTTTACAAATGCTTTTTTTCAAGATTTACTTTTTCAGGAAAATTTGATGAATTATGTCAATTTTTCCAGCTCAACATTGAAGTCTGTTGGTTTTAACCATAATATAATAGAAGAAAGTAATTGGATTTCATGCCTATTCAAACAGGTACAATTCGAGGACAATGAACTCAATCAAGCTAATTTTTGGGAAACAAATTTGAAAGGAATCGACTTTTCAAGCAATCATTTTGAAACGCTTGAAGTAACACCTGACCTATGCAGAGGAATCAAAATCAGCTTAGCACAGGCTCCTTTTTTCACGCAACTCCATGATATTAATATTGTTTAATTGTGAATAAATCAGTAAAAATGGTAAATTCGTTTTATCATTTTTATTAATTTCAAAGCGATTTTGAATGATTTTAAAAATACAACTGGGAAATAAAGGGATAAAATGCTATAATGGAGGGTACATATTTTTTGAATCATCAAAAATAATTTCGCTGATAACAAAGATGAATAATAAATAAGTAGCGTTTACATTGTTAATAAATGAGAAGAATTTTAAGTTAAGATCCAAACAAGGAGGTAAATATGGCTTTACCAACAGTCGCCATCGTCGGACGTCCTAACGTCGGAAAATCAACAATATTTAACAGAATTGCGGGAGAACGTATTTCAATCGTTGAAGACATTCCTGGAGTGACTCGTGACCGAATTTATGCAACGGGGGAGTGGCTCAATCGCAAATTCAGCCTGATTGATACAGGTGGGATCGAACTTTCAGATGAACCTTTTATGACCGAAATTCGAGCCCAGGCCGAAATCGCGATGAATGAGGCCGATGTTATCGTGGCTGTCGTTGACGGTGAAACAGGAATTACGGATGCTGATGAAGCAGTTGCTCAAATTCTATATCGGACAACAAAACCAATCATTTTGGTCGTTAATAAAGTCGATAATCCAGAACGTCGCATGGAAATCTTTGATTTTTATAGTTTAGGTCTTGGGGATCCATATCCCGTGTCCGCCGTTCATGGGTTGGGAACAGGAGATGTCTTGGATGCGATTATCCAAAACTTGCCTCAAGACATTGAAGAAGAAAACCCAGATGTCATTAAGTTTAGCTTGATTGGACGCCCTAATGTTGGTAAATCAAGCTTAATCAATGCCATTTTAGGTGAAGATCGAGTAATCGCAAGTCCAATTGCTGGAACAACGCGTGATGCGATTGATACCCATTTTACTGATCCAGAAGGTCAAGAATATGTCATGATTGACACGGCAGGGATGCGTAAATCTGGTAAAATCTACGAAAATACAGAAAAGTATTCAGTGATGCGTGCCATGCGTGCCATTGACCGCTCAGATGTTGTCTTGATGGTCATCAATGCCGAAGAAGGCATTCGTGAATACGACAAACGGATTGCAGGATTCGCTCACGAAGCCGGAAAAGGAATCTTGATTGTTGTTAATAAATGGGATACGCTGATCAAAGATGATAAGACCATGAAAAACTTTGAAGAGGATATTCGTTGGCAGTTTAAATACTTGGACTATGCACCAATTGTTTATGTCTCTGCCAAAACGGGACAACGCCTAAGTCAAATACCTGATAAAATTAAAGAAATTTCAGCGAGCCAAAACTTACGTATTACAAGTTCAATTTTGAATGATGTCATTATGGATGCTGTAGCAATCAATCCAACACCAACGGATAAAGGGAAACGGCTTAAGATTTTCTATGCAACGCAAGTAGCTACAAAGCCACCAACATTTGTTATCTTTGTAAATGAAGAGGAACTTATGCACTTTTCATACATGCGTTTCCTTGAAAATCAAATTCGAAAAGCTTTCGTTTTTGAAGGAACACCGATTCATTTGATTGCAAGAAAAAGAAAATAAAATCGAGTTCGCTCGGTTTTTTTCATACATAATTTAATTACTATGCTGTCCTTCGACAGCTTTTTTTATTGTCTGTGGGCAAGTTTTAAAAGAAAAAAGAAAGAAAGTTAAGTCTCAGAAGTACTCAGGGGAAATAATTCGTTCCATTTACTAATATATCTTGACTTAAGAATTAAAAAAGAGTAAGCTAGATTATAGTTACCACGTATTATATAAAATACATAATAAAATTGTGGTCGATTTGAACTTAAGAAAGTTAGAACAATGCAAGAGAAAAGTGAAGAATCAATCAATATAGCCGCTATCCTTCAATTACTAAGAAAACGAGTTGCCCTCATCATTATTAGTACTTTGGTCGTCACAATCTTTGGTGGAGTATACACATTTTTTATCGCCACCCCTTCTTATACCGCTACGACACAGTTGGTTGCCAAGTTGTCACAATCAGATTCCTCTGCAGAATATGCAGGTCAAGTCTCTGGCAACATACAGATGACGAATACAATAAACCAAGTCATTGTCAGTCCCGTTATCCTAGATCAAGTCGAGACAAATTTGGGTCTTACAAGTGATACTTTTCAGAGTAATGTGACGGCTACAAATCAAACCAATTCCCAGGTTATTACAGTAAGTGTAAAATATTCAAATCCTTACACGGCACAAAAAATTGCAGATGAAACGGCTCGGGTTTTTAGCAATGATGCTGCGAAACTTCTAAACATCACAAATGTGAGTATTCTGGCAGAGGCGAAAGTTGATATGATACCTGTTAGTCCTCGTCCGACTTTGTATATGATCATTTCGGTTCTCGTGGGCTTGCTTATCGGTATTGCTCTGGCATTCTTGATTGATGCGCTGGATAATAAAGTCAATTCAGAAGGAGATGTTGAGGCTATGGGACTTTCTGTGTTGGGAGCGACACCATTTGCCAGCGAGAGTGATTTTAATAATAAAGTTGTTGAACCGCTTAATGTAAAAGAAAAAGAGCTCACGACTGCACAGACAAATTTACTTAATAATAATGAGAGGAGGAATTAAATATGTTTAAACGTCATGAAAAAATTGATAATAGTCGCTCACTGATTACAAATCTCAATCCAAAATCGCCGATTTCAGAGCAATATCGAACCATTCGGACGACACTTGACTTTAAATTGTCAGACCAAAATTTGACCAGTTTTTTAGTAACTTCCTCTGAAGCAGGTGTAGGTAAGTCAACGACCATCGCCAATCTTGCCATTACTTTTGCTCAACAAGGAAAAAAAGTCTTACTGGTCGATGCTGATTTACGTAAACCGTCGGTTCATACCACCTTCAAAATCAACAATCGGATTGGACTAACTAATGTCTTAACACATCAAATCAAGGCAAATGAAGCCTTTCAGAAAACAGATTTTTGTAAAGATTTAACGGTCATCTCCTCCGGACCAATTCCACCAAACCCTGCTGAATTATTGAGTTCAGCAGGAATGAAAAAATTTATTACAGAAATGAGTCAAGAATATGAAGTCATTTTGTTTGATACCCCTCCTTTGAATGCCGTGACAGATGCACAAATTATCAGTCGATTGGTTGGTGGTGTTGTACTAGTTGCACGTGCTTACCAAACTCGAAAAGATAACTTAATTAAAGCAAAAAAGTTGCTTGAACAGATTAATGCCAACATCTTGGGTGTTGTCATCCATGGAATAGAAACGACTGATACGAGTTATTATTACTATTACGGTGCAGAATAAGTACCATGTCGATAAATTAAATTCATTTGCGATTAAAAAAGGAGTGAAACCTTGATTGATATTCATTGTCACCTCTTACCAGGGATTGATGACGGGGCAAAAAGTCCGGAAGATACGTTGGTCATGCTGAAATCAGCTGTCACAGAGGGGATAACTACGATTGCCGTTTCGCCACACCATAACCCAGAGTATAATAATGAACGGCCATTAATATTGGAAAAAGTCAAAGAAGTCCGCAAAATCGTAAATGAAAATCATTTACCAATTGAGATTTTGCCTGGTCAAGAGGTAAGAATTTATGGTGATCTGCTTAAGGATTATGTTGCAGATAAATTGGTGACTTCGACAGACAATTCCCATTATATGCTCGTTGAATTTCCAAGTGATCATGCGCCAAGATATGCGAAGGAAATGTTTTATGAAATGAAGCTGGAAGGGCTACAGCCGGTATTAGTTCACCCAGAACGAAATACAGGAATTATTGAACAGCCGAATTTACTTTATGAATATATCGAGCAAGGGGTGCTTAGTCAAATTACAGCTTCTTCAATTACAGGTCATTTTGGCAAGAAAATACAAAAATTTTCTTTTCAGCTTATTGAGCATAATTTGACACATTTTATTGCCTCTGATGCACACAACGTTACGTCTCGGGCGTTCAAGATGAAAGAAGCATTTGAGCAAATCAGAGATGAATTCGATACAGAATTGGCAATTTATTATGAGGATAATGCAGAAGCTGTCATTGCTGACAAGATGATTTATCCACAGCCAGCAAGTTCGCTTAAAATAAAAAAGTTTTTAGGAATATTTTAAAAAAGAATAGAAGGGGAGGATAGTGACATGCAAACAGAGGAACAATATTTAAGCATTTTAAAATCAAAGAATCTTGTCCCCTTCAAAGCTTTTTCTAAATCAGAACGGCTCGTAAAACGGAGCATTGACCTCATTGGAGGAACGTTTGGTCTCATGTTGTTTTGCATCGCCTTTTTACTTCTTTTTATCCCCTACCATTTGGATAAAGGAAAAGATGACGGACCCATGCTCTATCGTCAAAAACGGTATGGAAATGAAGGGCATATTTTTTACATATGGAAATTTAGAACGATGATCAATGGTGCAGAGCACTATTTTGATAAGCATCTTGATATTGGAAAAGTTTATCATGAAAATGGGAATAAATTAGAACACGATCCAAGGCTCACTAAAATTGGTGGTTTTATTCGACATTATTCCATTGACGAATTACCACAATTCATCAATGTCCTCCACGGAGAAATGAGCCTTGTTGGTCCAAGACCCATTTTGTTGTTTGAAGATGTCGAATATGGCAACCGGTTGCCATATCTTTTAATGTGTAAGCCAGGAATAACCGGCTATTGGACGACCCATGGCAGAAGTAAAGTCCTTTTTCCAGAACGTGCCGACCTCGAACTCTTTTACATCCAAAAACTTAGCACCAGCTTTGACTTGAAGCTTATTGGTGAAACGATTTTTCAGATTATTCAGGGAAAGGACGCTTTTTGATGACGAAAGATAAGAAGGCGTTTTTAATCCACTACGATGGCTATTATGACTTACGCTTGAAATTTGTTGAAGAAAATCTAACTAAAAATGGATACGATGTTTCACTAATATTTTCAGACTTTGATCACTTTTCAAAATCACGAAAGTCATATATGAATAAGAATTTGAAATTAATCCATGTCCCTAGCTACAACAAAAACATTTCTGTAAAACGTATTTTTTCTTATCTATCATTTACACACCAAGTATTAAAAATGATTAATGAAGAGAAGCCAAACCTTATTTATGCCATCATTCCCCCAAATACATTGGTCAAAAGTTTAGCAGCTTATAAAATAAAGGATAAAAATGTACAGCTTATCTTTGACATTTTTGACTTGTACCCTGAACAAATGCCAAGGTTATCTCATTCAATTTTGGCGGACCAATGGAAAAAATTGCGTAACAATTACCTGGGTAGTGCAGACTTTGTACTTTTGGAGTGTAAGTATTATCAAAATATTCTTAAAGCTCATCTTTTAGAAAATCAAAACGCCGTTTTATATTTAAACAAACCGATGATTAAAGAACACTATCAATTTGAATGGAATGAAAACCTGATAAATTTTGCTTATTTAGGTTCAATTAATCATCACATTGACATGAATAAACTATGTCTCCTGCTTGAAAAGATAAACCAGCTCAAACCAGTCTTGCTCCATATTATTGGTGATGGCGAGAATACAGATGTTTTGATGAGGCAACTTCAAGAAGCCAACATTGCTTACGTCAATTACGGAAAACTATTTGATTTCGAGAAGAAAAAACAGATTCTTCAAAAATGTCAATACGGCTTAAATATTTACCGAGAAAACCTTGGAATCGGACTAACGATGAAATCTATTGACTATTTTCAGATTGGTCTTCCATTTATCAATTGTGGAATTTATGACACAGGTGCCATATTTCTTAGTCGACAAGATTCTTTAATTCATTTATTTGAGGTTGAAACGGAGCAAGATATGAACCTTTTAGCCGATCGAATTTCTACAATCAATAAAGAAGAGTGGTTCCGACTTCATGAGGAAATTTCAGATATATTTATAGATAATTTTTCTGATGAGAGATATCAAATTCAATTAGAAAATATTATGGAAAAGATTACCGATGGTTTTATTAAAGTGTAATAAATTGACTGTCAAGAGGAGTGGGGATGTTCCCTTATATTATTTGTTTTGCATTTGCTTTATTTTTTTCAGCACTGTCAGAAAAATATTATCGGCTAAAGAATAAATTTGTTTACCTTTTTTTTGCCTCGGCTGCTGTGCTTTCAATGTCAATTCTAGCAGGGATAAGGGACTTAAATATTGGAGGTGATTTGTCTGTTTATGGTATTAAAGTATTTACAGAAGCCTATTCATCCTTGAATATTAGCCAACTTTTTACATTAGAACCCTCTACAGAGTTTGGATATTTGACACTGAATTACTTAATTTCAAGAATCACGTCGAATATGAATGTTTTTCTTTTTATTTTTGGATTATTAACTTACGGGATTACTTATATTGCATTGGTTAACTTCAGAAAATATAGTAATGTCACGCTTTCATTATTTACATATTTAATGTTATTTTATGAGTTAACGTTCAACCTCCTCAGACAAGGATTTGCTTGCACTCTAGTTTTTTTCGCTATCTCATTATATTTAAAAGGTAAAAAAAAGCTATGCCTCATGCTATTAATACTCTCAGTTACATTTCATGCGACGGCAATTTTGGGATTTGTTGTGTTGTTCATTGTCGTGTGGTTGCAAAAGGAGCCTCACCATTTAAAAACCAAGTTAATAATCATTTTTTTATTTTTATTCGTTATGATTACGGTATTTTCCCCAATGATTATTGAATTTTTGATAAATAATAATCTTATAGCAGACAAATATACAGTCTACACAATGAATCAGTCAGGTAATACTTTGGGTGGAATTAGTATCACAAACTTATACCGTTTAATCTTCATTGTCCCTTTTATTCTTATGTGGCATAAGATAGAGAATAATAAAGTACTTATCTTTTTATTTATGACTGCCATGATTGACTTTCTATTTCTATTTATTGGAGGGACAGCCGGACAAGTAATGGTTCGATTAGCCTATTTTTTCTCGTGGTTTAATATCATTGGCTATTTAGCGCCCATACGTATTATCTCTGATCGATCAAGCCGTAATGTCTGGAAAATAATCTTGATTTTTACCTTATGTATTGTCTTTATTAATGTTACTTTAAAAGCAAATACCAATATTCCAGATAGTGCTGCTTATTATCCCTACACTTCAACGCTATTGAATATTCGTAAGTAAATCGGAGTTAAATAAATGTTACAAAAAGTCAAAGCAAGTGTTAAAAAAATTATTTTTTTTGACCTTCATCGTTGGATAAACTCTAAAAACTTAGCAAAGAAAACCCCCAGTGATTTCAAAAATTATTTATCAGCCGCTTTAATGATAAAAAATGAAGCTGAGTATCTTCCAGAATGGTTAGAATATCACCTATTAGTGGGAGTTGATAAATTTTATATTTATGATAATGATTCAACAGATCGATTGAAAGATGTCTTGAGACCCTACATTGAAGCAGGAATTGCTGAATATATTTATTATCCCAAAAAACAAAGTCAGACCTACATGTGCAATGATGCAATTAAAAAAGCTCAAGATGAGACCTACTGGCTTGCGATCATTGATACAGATGAATTTATCGTACCAAAAAATGGACTCAAAATTAGCGAAATTTTGAAAAATTATGAATCATACCCTGGGGTTGAACTAAACTGGTTGCTTTATGGCGACAGTGGGCAGACTAAAAAAACGGAAGGCTTAATTATTGAACGTTTTACGCACCATGCCAAATTAGATGAACCTCGTAATCGACATGTCAAAACAATAAGTAACCCTCGCAAGGTCGCATACATCCCTAGCCCGCATAATGCAGTCTATTTCAATAAGCAACGGAGTGTGAATACAGCTAAAGTTGAAAACAAGCTTCCTTTTTTGAAGCGAGTGGCTTGTTTTGACCAAATGTATATTGCGCACTACTTTACGAGGAGCCGTGAGGAATACTTTAAACGAAGAAAACAAGGCCCTGCAACTCAGGGAGCAAATTTATATGGAAGTGAAGAAATATACCGTCTGCAAAATAAAAATGACATCGAAGATTTGATAATGGAAAAATATGTTTCAATAATCAAGACAAACATCGCACTCAGAATGGACAATAATAAATGAAATGAAAAAGATAGTATTAATTAGCTCTTTTTATTATCCCACTGTACTAGGCGGCAGTGAATTAACTACAAAAGATAGGGGGGAAGTTCTCCAGCAACTTGGTTATGATGTCACAGTAATTACAACAAAAGAAAAAGCTCAAAATGTAACAAATGAAATAATCAATGGCGTAAAGATAATCAGATTACCAGTAAAATCAATTTACTGGTCAGGAGATAAAAAAATTCATACGCCACTTCAAAAACTAATCAAAAAAATTTATGAAATCTATTCCCATCAGCCATTGCACGATATTGAAAAAATGATCCATGAAATAGAACCGGATTTGATTATTATGCATAGTATCTGCATGGGATTTGGAACTGCAATTTATGAGCTAGCTAAAAACTATCGAGTGATTCAAATTCTACATGATAATCAGGTCATGAATCCAACTTGGAATAAATACTTCAATTTTATTTTTGCTAGGATAAATCGAAAGCGATCAAAATTAATTAAAGAAATTAGTCCTGTTTCCGTATTTCTTGGAGAAGATTATCAAAATGCAGGCTTTTTCCCTAATGCGGAAGTAAATCCCATATTTAATGTGGTCAATGCCCCAGCACTTGCCAAGAAAGAAGAGAAACCAAGAGGTAGGAAATTAAAAATTGGCTTTTTTGGAACATTAGCAAGACATAAAGGAATTTATGAATTTATAGATTCTATCTCACTATGTCCAGAGATTATTGAAAAGGTTTATATCGTTGGTGAAGATATCGAAGGTATCCGTTCAAAACATCAAACTGATTTAATCCTATTTACAGGAAAAGTAGCACTTGACGAAGTATACAAGCTAATGTCAGAAGTTGACGTCATCGTTATGCCCTCAATATTCAAAGAACCCTTTGGACGGGTCATTATCGAAGCTTACCGTGAACGTGCAATAGTGATAAGTTCAAATCGAGGAGAGTTGCCCAACCTAAATATTGACAAAAATCTCATTCTTGAGGAGATCACTGCTGAAGAGATCGCATCAAAAATCAACTTGGTCTATTCCAATGATTATTCCTTAGGGAAATATGAGATTTACTCTAATCAATTTAAAGATAACCGTGACTTAGCCATTCAAGCTATAGAGAGAGAATAAATTGAAAAAAGTTGGAATTCTATTAGCAACTTACAGACCAAATGATCGCTATTTAATAGAATTGTTGAAAAGTATCAATAACCAAACTTACAAAAATATTGAACTCTTTGTTTGTGATGATTCTGCGAGTCCTGAAATTAGTTCTCATATTTTAGATATGCTAAATAAATTCATAAGAAAGTTTCATTTTGAATTTGACAAGAACGAAGTTAATGAAGGATCTAATAAAACATTTGAAAAGTTAACCCAACAATCAAACGCAGATTATCTGGCCTTTTGTGATCAAGATGATATTTGGGAAATTGATAAAATTGAACATTTAGTAAAGACGATTGAAATCCAAAAGGCAGTCCTCTGCTATAGTGACCTATCGGTGATTAATTCCGATAACAAGCTTATCTTTTCAAGTTTTAGAAAGATAAAAAAGAGGGCTGTTCCGATTTTTGGAGATGACTGTTTTAAGTATTTATTATCTCGTAGTTCAGTGACAGGATGCACAATACTTGTGAAAAGTAAAATTGCATGTGAAGCGCTACCTTTTTTTGACGGTTTTAACGTTCACGATCAGTGGTTGGCATTTTATGCGTCCTCCAAAGGAAGAATTGCTTATGTTGCTCTCCCTTTGGTTCGTTATAGGATACACAAGGGAAATCAAATTGGCGCGAACATTTTTGACGGAATTACTTCAAAGAAAGATTATATCAAAAACAGACTAGCAAAAGAAGTACAGAAATGTGATGGATTGTTGATTAATTATCATTTTACAAAAGCGCAGATAGCAACAATCAAAGATTATCAATTTCAGATAGTAAACAGAATGAATTTCATGAACAAGCGATCTCTTAAGGGGGGCATAAATATGATTGAGATTATTAAAGAAGACCCTGAACTCATTATCTTTGAATTCTTGATTGGGATTGCTCCAAATAAAATAAATGAGATGATTTTTAAGAAGTTACACCATAGAAGAATCGGAAAAAATGACTAAAAAAATAATCGTCCGTGTGGTTGGACGTTTAGGCAATCAAATGTATCGATATTGTTTTGCTAGAATTTTACAAGAGGAGGTTAAAGGAGAACTTTTTCTTGACTTTTTTGATGTAGAAAAGCATCCAGATGCACCCTTTGATGGTTGGGTTGATCAATTAGAAAAATTCAATACACGATATACAAAAATTCACAATTCTTCATATTCAAAAGTAGAACGAATAAAAAAAAGATTTTTCCCACCAAAAGGTTTGGACATAAAACAACAAATTTTATATTTTTTTCATCGATGTATTATTGAAATAATATATGGAAAATATGATAATCTGTCATTCAATGAACTTCCGACAACATGGAAAAGATATGCAGAATATTTGTCCAAAAATGGCCTCAATATTTTTCCAAAAACGACAGGTACGAAGATATTCCCGACAAAAAAAGAGACCATTTATCTTGACAGTCATTTTGGCAATGCATCCTATTTTACAAACTACAATGTTTGGTTGAATGAAGATTTTGTGAACCCGTTATGCATTAGAGATAATAACATTTCATTTTATCAAACAATATTAAATACCGAAAGTGT
The DNA here is from genome assembly GCF_002441655.1 of Lactococcus fujiensis JCM 16395. Taxonomy (GTDB): domain Bacteria; phylum Bacillota; class Bacilli; order Lactobacillales; family Streptococcaceae; genus Lactococcus; species Lactococcus fujiensis. The sequence continues at coordinate 204,284 of NZ_JXJU01000001.1, forward strand.
TTGCGTGACGATTCGGAGAGGCGATTTTTTATCAAAAGATTATAAAGATTCGTTTTTCGAGTGTGGGGATCGTTACTTTGCCGAGGGAATAAAAATGATAAAAGAAAAAATTGAACACCCTGTATTTTTCTTTTTTTCAGATGATTTAGACTATGCCTCCACGTTTGCTCAGCATACTCTGAGGGATAATGAAATTTATTTTATTGAGCAATCGGACAACTCGGTTGTTGAAAAAGTAACTTTGATGAGTTCCTGTAAACACTTTATTATTTCGAACTCCACCTTTTCATGGTGGGTTCAATATTTAGGGAACAGTTCAAATAAAATCGTTGTAGCGCCAGAACATTGGTATGTTCATCGAATACAAAGCCACGCTCTAATTGAAGAGGAATCTTGGATTAGAGTACCTGACAAATTTTTAGATTGAGTGATGACTTGAAAAAGATTGGAATTGTTATCTTAAATTATATGGTCTACCAAGACACCATTGATTGTGTGAAATCAATCCTACAGCAGACATATAAAAAATTTGAGATTGTTATAGTAGATAATTGTTCACCCAATGAGTCCTTTAAAAGACTTACAAATGAATTTCTTATTGCAAATAATATCATCGTATTGAAAACGAATGAGAACGTCGGCTTTGCTAGAGGAAACAATATCGGAATAGAATACCTCATGAAAAAAGGGATTTTTGATGTCTTAGTCATTAACGGTGATACAATAATCAACCAGAAGAATTATCTTGAAAAACTCGACAACCTTTCTCTAGAAAAGAACTGTGGTGTGATTGGAACGAAGATTTTATCAGCTGATGGTTATAATCAGAATCCCATTAAAAGAGCAATTTTATCAATGGCAGACGTCAATAACATGATAATCCACCATCTAAAGTATTATTTATTTATCTTTTTTTTCGGGAATTCACTAACCTTTAAATTCCTAAATCGAAAAAGGGAAAAGCCAGACATTGTTATTCAGAAGTCGCATATTTTAAATCTTGAAGAAGAGATGTTACACGGAGCGGCCTTATTTTTTACAAAACAATATTTGGAAAAAATCAAAGGGTTTTATCCAGAAACTTTTTTATATATGGAAGAAGACTGCTTGGCCGCTATTTGTCAGAGTTTAAATATAAATCAAATGTACGTGGATGAACTGGAAATATACCACAAAGAAAGTGCATCGAGTAAAATGATTTACAAAAGCAACAGCAGAAAAATAGTTTTGAAAAAAATAAGATTTGAATTGAAAAGTTCACAAGTATATAAGGAATTATTGATGAAAATTAAACAAAATGAAAGCATTTGTTGAAGGCAAAATATTGAAAAAGATTCCATTGCATTTAGGTCATCGGATTGAACACCGGATAAAGAAAAATATTTATCTTTATGATCCTCAAAAATTTGATGCTCTTAAAAAAATAAATTTTTATAAATCTTCAGACAGTTCACATAAAATAAGAATAAATTTACTCATCAATAACATCAATAAAAATCAGATGTATGGTGGTATTAAAACGGCATTAGATCTCTTTGATCAGGTTGTTAATGAATTAAATGGAGATGCGAGAATTATCATTCAGGCTCCATTGACTCAAGAAACGATTGACCAGTATGCAGGCTGGGAAGTTGACGAGCTAGAAAATGAACATCCCGCTCATCGATTATTAACATCACTTGCATGGAAAAATGGCGAGCAAAGGAAAATTGATGTCAAAGCAGAAGATATTTTTATGACGACCTACTGGAGTACACATTATTGTGTTGCTGATGTCTTGAATTATCAAAAGGAAGTCTTTGGTGTAGAAAATAAAATAATCTATCTGATACAAGATTTTGAACCTAGTTTCTCGGCTTGGTCAGATAATTACTTGCTCTGCGAGTCCACTTATCATACACCAAATACTTTTGCAATTATTAATTCATCTGAATTAGCACATTACTTACATCGACTTGGCTATCATTTTTATCATGAATCAGTCTTTTTTCCTCGACTTACACCAGAAATTGCTCAAGCGCTCAATCAGGATAAACATGTGAAAAAGAAGAAACAAATTCTATTTTACGGTCGTCCTAATTTTTCAAGAAATTGTTTTCCGTTAATAATTGAAGCAATCAACCACTTTCAAAAAGAGCATAGGGATCTAGCTAAGGAGTGGCAATTCATTTCAATTGGAAGTTCATTAAAAAAGAAGGTTCGCTTATATGACGGTTCCCTACTAGAGACAAAAGGGAAGATGCCACTGGCTGACTATGCCAACTTATTAAAAGAAAGTTCAGTAGGAATTTCACTTATGTGTTCACCTCATCCAAGTTATCCTCCTCTTGAAATGGCTGCTGCTAACCTTATTACCATTACAAATCAATTTGTAGACAAGGACATGCGGGAATTTAGTAATCATATTATTTCGTTGGATTATGTGACAATCGAAAATCTCTCGGGTACAATTTACTCAGCAATTTCTGTTTCTGAAGAAACAGATTTTAAAAATAATATTAATCCAGCATTCTTTGACAATAAGAATCAGTTTAATGAAATTTTGCAAGAGATAAAAGCAGAATTCCTTCACCGTTAAAATGGAAAAATCAAAGTGAAAAAAATATTTAATGTCATAACTAAGATAAAAAAAAATAGAATTAAAAAAAGATTTGGGCGTACAGGTGACAATTTCGATATCGCCACCGATATTGCCTTGATTGGTGGTCAATATATTAGCGTTGGAAATAATTTTCTTTGTGGTGCCCGGAGTACAATTGGTGCTTGGGATACCTACGCTAGTCAAAAATATACACCCGAAATTCTTATTGGAGATAATGTCAGAATAAACTCTGATCTTTATATTACAGCAATCAATCGAATAACAATCGGGAATAATGTTTTATTAGGTCGAAATATCCTTATTACTGATAATAGTCATGGAAGTGGAACGGAACAAGATTTTCAAGTTGCTCCTTCGCTGAGAAAATTATGTTCTAAAGGGGAGGTTCATATTGAAGATAATGTGTGGATTGGAAATAATGCCGTTGTTTTACCAAATGTTACTATAGGAGAATCAAGTATTATTGGTGCTAATTCTGTGGTTACAAAGAATATCCCACCAAAAAGCGTTGCAGTAGGGAATCCAGCACACATAGTGGTGAAGTAGAGACATAAAATTTTAGTTACCACTTAATGAGAGAATATGAATCTCAATGGAAGAGAGTGTTCGAATGGATACAAAAAAGATAAGATCAAAGATTTTTGTTGTAGGGTTTGATAAATTCCCTTTGATTGAATTTTCAAAAGATAAATTTTACCGTCGACTGATTGTTGGAAATCATATTGATAGAGTAATTGGTACAAATGATTATCGTGATGATATTGGTGATAACATTAGTGCCAAGAATAAATATTATTCGGAGCTAACAGCTACCTATTGGATTTGGAAAAATAAAGATTTAGAGATTTATGGACTTTGTCATTATCGTCGATTTTTTAGAGTCAAACATCATTTATTGAAAAGAAATGAGGCGATTACAATCCTTTCAAAGCATCAAGTAATTGTTTCTGAAAAAACATTCATTTCAAAAAATATCGCTGACGCACAGGCAGACGGGTTGGGGAGAGAACCGATTAAATTGATTAGAGAAATAATCAAGACAAAATCCCCGCGCTATTTGGAGGGATATGATGAAGTAATGTCAAGCTCTGAGTTGCATCCTAGAAATATGTTTGTTATGAAAAAGGAACTTTTTTTTGACTATTGTGATTTTGTATTTGGGATTCTTGAGGAAGCTGAACCTTTATTAGAGTACCACACTAACATAATAAAAAATGGTGTTGAAGACCAACGTGTATTAGGTTATTTAGCAGAGCCATTGTTAGATACATGGATTTCGACAAATAAGATAAACTTTTATGAGTTGCCACTGAGACAAAGGGAGATGGGGGCGATTAAATTTTTTAGGTGGCTTGTTTCCAATCTTTTGGCTAAAATGCATCTCAAATAAGTTAGGAATATAAGGCAATAGTATAACATTGGGGAATATTGGTGAAAATTAAGGTGTAAAGAAAGGATTAATTGTGAGACTCTTTAAAAATTACCTCTTAAATAGCTCTTATCAGATTTTGTTAATTTTGCTGCCCTTGATTACTGCACCTTACCTCTCAAGAGTTCTGGGTGCGAGTGGGGTGGGCATAAATGCATTTACCAACTCTGTTGTATTTTATTTTTCATTATTTTCAATTCTTGGAACCTTTACTTATGGAAATCGGGAAATTGCATATTATCAAAATGATAAGAAAAAGCGAAGTGAAATATTCTGGGGAATAAACTTCCTGAGCTGGATGATAGCTGGAATTACGTACATCGTCTTTTTAATATTTATTTCGATGACTCAACGTTATCAGGCCTATTATTTATGGCAAAGTCTTATCATCCTCGCAAATCTTTTCGATATTTCTTGGTATTTCATGGGGATGGAAAAGTTTAAGATTACAGTAACCCGAAATCTAATATTTAAAATTTTAACGGTTATCGCTATTTTTATCTTTGTTCGAGATCAAAATGATTTGATCAGATATATTGCAATTGCTGGAATCGGAAGCCTGTTAAGCAGCCTTTCTCTCTGGCCCTATTGAAGTCGGAAGTTTATCTTCCTAACTTTAAAAAATTGAATTTAAAGCATCATTTATATTATACAATCTGGCTGTTCTTACCAACTATTGCTAGCTCGATATACTCTGTCGCAAATAGAACGATGATTGGTTTGTTTGATTCAGTTATCCATGCTGGTTTTTTTAGTCAGTCAGATCAAATGATTAAGATGTGTCTTTCCTTAGTTGGTAGTATCGGTACGGTCATGCTTCCCCGAGTAGCAAGCATGCATTCACAAGGCAATCAGTCAGCTGTGGAAACTTCAATTATTAAGGCCTTTAATATCGCTTCAGGTCTTTCATTTGCGCTTTTTTTTGGAATTCTAGGAATAAGTTTAAAATTTGCTTCCTTCTTTTTTGGGAATTCATTTTCGATGGTTGGATATATTATGCTCATTGAAGCACCAGTTATCATTTTTATTTCGTGGAGTAGCGTTTTAGGGACAATGTACCTTTTACCACTTAATAGAATGAAAGTTTACACACTCTCTGTGGGAATGGGAGCAATTGTAAGTATCGTCCTTAATTTTGTTCTCATTCCAGCATTGGGTGTCTATGGTGCGACAATTTCAACTGTAATCGCTGAAATCACTGTTGTTGCGTATCAATACTGGGAGATAAGAAAAGAATTTCCATTATTCACGCTGACTTCGGGAATCTGGAAATACTTCCTTTCGGGTCTAATCATGTTCATCGTGGTTTTTTGGATGAATCAAACATTCAAGATGACGACCTTGCAGCTTATGCTACAGATTTTGGTTGGGGGCTTCATTTATGTGGCACTTAACATCCTCTTGAAAACACAACTTTGGGAGATGGCTTTCAATTTATGGCACCAAAAAAAGAATCAAAAGGTGTCTAAAATGACGAATGACGAGTTGCGTTTGCTCATTCCCAATATCCAAAGTCAATTTGTCAAAGAATTTCGAATCGTAAAGAAAACGAGGGAAAGTCAACGCGACTTTATAAGGAATATCGATAAATTAGAAGAAAGCCTTGACTTGATTTCGAAAAACCCGGCCTTTGTCAGAGCTAATGCAATAGTGCTAGCTGTGCAATTGAGAGAGTTATCAGCTGTTTTCGAAAGTGGCAGTAAATGGATGAATTCGAATCAATCTTATCAACTTGTCAAATTTTCAAAATTTTTGCGAACACTAGCCAATAAAATAGAACGCTTTCAACACAGAACGTCACACTGGATGATGTAACCCACATTTTGAAAGCTGAGTTTGGAGAGTGAAAGCAGAATCCTGCCATTAAACAATTAATAAATGAAATTTTACAAAAAAAGCAAATAAATAAGAATAAAACTGTCTGATCACTTAACTTTCATTCACATTTTTGATATAATTTAGTAATCAAAAAAATACAATATTACTAAATTGCTTTAGCAGCATTGCTAAGTTAAAGTAAATTTGTCAGAGTGAAAAAATGAAAATCGCAGTCGTTGGGACAGGTTATGTCGGCTTGTCTATTTCAGTGCTTTTGGCACAACATCATGAAGTCGTTGCTTTGGATATTATTCCAGAGAAGGTGGCTTTGATTAATTCGAAGCAGTCGCCCATTGTTGATAAGGAGATTGAATCTTTTTTAGCGAGTAAAGAATTGAATTTACTTGCGACGACGAATACGTCACAAGCACTAACTGGAGCTGACTTTGTGGTGGTAGCAACTCCAACAAATTATGATGATGTTAAAAATTAATTTAATACCGATTCAGTTGAGGCGGTAATTGAAGAAGTATTGACCTATTGCCCGGAGGCAATGATTGTCATCAAATCAACTATTCCGGTCGGCTTTGTGGAAAAAATGCGTGCCAAAGATAATGTCGAGAACATTATCTTTTCTCCTGAGTTTTTGCGTGAGGGAAGGGCATTGTATGATAACCTTTATCCTTCTCGGATTGTCGTTGGGGAGCAATCCGAAAGCGCAACACAATTTGCGAATCTCTTGTTGGAGGGCGCAATCAAAACAGATGTGCCTGTCCTTTTCACAAATCACACTGAGGCCGAAGCCATTAAGCTTTTTTCAAACACTTATTTGGCTTTACGTGTGGCTTATTTTAATGAGCTGGATACCTATGCCGAAATTCGTGGTTTAAATACAAAGCAAATCATTGACGGGGTTGGCCTAGATCCACGTATCGGGACTCATTATAATAATCCTTCATTTGGTTATGGGGGCTATTGTTTGCCAAAAGACACAAAACAACTTTTGGCTAATTATGATCAAGTTCCTGAAAACTTGATCGAAGCAATTGTTGCATCTAATCGGACCCGCAAAGATCACATTGCGGATATGATTATCAAACGTCAACCCAAAGTTGTGGGGATTTATCGCTTGACGATGAAGTCGAATTCTGATAACTTTAGATCAAGTTCCATTCAAGGCATAATGAAACGGATCAAAGGTAAGGGGATTGAAGTAGTTGTTTATGAGCCAACGCTCAATAAAGCATGTTTTTACAATTCTCGTGTTGTACATAATATAGATGAATTCAAATCACTTTCTGATGTGATTGTTTCAAATCGCTATGCCGCAGAACTAGAAGATGTTAAAAACAAAGTTTACACGAGAGATCTATTTGGTCGTGACTAAACGAATACTTGGAAGTTAATTTGCAATGTAGAAGGAAGAAGAAAACAAATATGTGGGACATTATGGTGTCCATCTTGATTTTATTGCCATTGTAGGCGGCCTTGCGGGGTTTATTCCTGCCGATAATAATACAACGACAAACAGTTCTGATCAACCTACAAAAACATCAGCTTCAAACGAGTACGTCGAACAAAAAGGTGAAGAAGCAGCTACAGGAAGGATGTCGCTAGTCGATGATGCGGTTTACCGGAGTGGGTCAACGTTCCTTCAACAGAAAAGTTAGATAAATTTACTAATTTATCGACAAATAATATCACTATTTATCGAATTAATAACCCAGACGTTTTAAAAACAGTGACCAATTATAGAAGGCCAGTCCAGCCTATCTTATTCACATCAACTTGGACAACTTTATTAACGGATACGTTGAGTAATTCTTTGACCATTTGAAGAATGCCATCATTTCTATTCGTATTGTATACTCCAGTGATGGTTTTTTGATTGGGTATTAGTGCAAAGACAGGAAAATTCATAAATGTGGTTTGTTTTGTTGTCGCATTGGTAGATGCTAGAACAGCAGCATAACAAACGTTTTTTGGATTATTGGTTCCAGTTTCGATGAGCAATGTAGTGAAAGGCTCAGATTTTTTAAAATCAACGCTGGTCGTTTGAGGGACATTCATGTATGAATTCGAAAAAGTTGAATCCACCGTCCGATATACGGAAAAAACAGCAGCTCCTAAAACAAGGAGGAGTAAAACAAAGAGACTTAAAAATTCTTTAAGGGCAGCAAACTTTTTTATGTCGATGATGTGTTTTTTTCTTCGAAGACGATTGATAAACTTTAGGACCAATAATTTATTCATGTTTTAGATAAAATGAGTTTGTGCTATAATAAGATTACTAAAACTGAAAAAATAAGGATCTAATGAGAAAAAATAAGAAAAGTTATTTCATCATAGCCGTCCTGTTTGTTTTATTGGTGCTTGTCATTTTCTTAGGGGTGAATAATAATCGTCGCCAACTCGAGAAAGCAACCAAGGAAAGTTTAAATGATACTGCCTTATCTACCAAAAAGTCAACTCACCAAAAAAAAGAATCGATTTCTTCCAGCTCAACGAATCGATCGGTAGAAGCAAGCAATTTGCCCGATGCTCATCAATCGGACTGGAATTTAATTCTTGTTAATAAATGGAACAAACGAGCAGAATTGAATCCTCCATTAACGCTGGTCGGGGGAAAAGAAGTGAATAGCAAGATTGCGTCTGATGTTGCTGCCTTTTTAGAAGCGGCTCAGAAGATTGACCCTGCTGAACACTTGATCTCGGGTTATCGCTCTGTGACATATCAGAAACAACTCTACAATAATTATGTGGCTCAAGAAATGGCGGGACAAGGGACGGTCAATCGGACTGGTAAAGCTATTTCAGAAGCTCAGGCTGTTTTGAATGTGAATACCTATTCGATGCCACCAGGCATGTCAGAGCATAACACAGGCTTAGCGATAGACATGAGTACCATAGACAGTTTGAACGATTCTAATCCAGAAGTCGTTGCCAAAATAATGGCAATCGCTCCTAATTATGGCTTTGTCTTACATTTTCAAAAAGGAATGTCGGCTTCTACAGGAGTAGATTATGAAGATTGGCACTATCGATATGTTGGTGTTGAAAATGCGAAGTATATGATGGCTCATCATTTATCACTTGAGGAATATGTGGCTTTATTGCCGAAGTAAAAAAGAAGTCAGTCGACTTCTTTTTTTAATCGCTCGCTTTTAAATGTGTTATAATTTGTCCATGTTGAATACAAGAAAATTTTGGACTTTACAGATTTTTTTCCTAATATTTTGCCTTTTTTGTATGTTTTTATCTGTACTTAACTATGGTAAAATTACCCTTCATATTTCTATTAATATTTCGATGAGTATGGCTTGGAACGTATTTTTGGCCCTCATTGCTTATGATTTTTCATATTTAGCAATAAATTCAGGTCGGCGGTTGATTCAAGGGATTGCTGGCTTTTTTTGGCTGATTTTTTATCCAAATACTTTTTATGTTTTGACTGACGCAAAGCATTTTGCAGATTGGTTTGACCTGTCAAAACTTAAATCCTTTTCTAATTTACGAACGATTCTTGACTTTAATGTTTTGATTTTTGGAATCATTTTCGGTGTCATCTTAGGTGCCTGGTCCATTCAATTGATTTTGCATCATTTTGTAAAAAACAATTATTTAAAAGCAGTTTTGCTTTTTGTTATTTCTTTTTTGAGTTCGATTGGTATTTTTGTTGGACGTTCTGAAGCATTACGTTTGAATTCGTGGGACTTAGTTTTTCATCCTTGGGAAACGCTAATGTTGATTATTCATTCGATAAGTGCAAGTAACATGGGCTTTTTCTTAACATTTACCTTCTGTCAATTGGCATTAATAGCATTGTTTTATTTGGCCCCACATTTGGGAGACTGGAATAGAAGGGGCGAGTGAGAAAATATCTCGCCGTGATAAGGATTATGACTTGACAAAAATTGAACTTGTGGTATAATAGTTTTAAATAATTAGTAGAAAGGAGCGTCTGAGAGGACGCTCCTTCTCTGTGCTTTGGAAAGGAGAAAGATATGTCAGATATTACAGAAGTCGTTGAAAATTTCGTTCTACCACATTTACCTGAACCTTTTGTCTTACATGCGGTTGAATGGGAAAAATTTGGTGGTGACATGGTTCTACGTATTTTAGTTGATAAGCCAGGAGGCATCACGATTGATGAAACTGGAGAATTAAGTGAGGTTATATCGCCTCTACTTGATACGATGCAACCAGATCCGTTTCCTAAAGAAGGCTACATGCTTGAAGTATCAAGCCCTGGAGCTGAACGTCCGCTGAAAAAAGCAGCACATTTTGAAGAAGCAATTGGAGAATTTGTTCTTGTTAAACTTTATCAAAAAGTTAATGGTGAGAAAGAATATACAGGTGATTTAATTGCATTTGATGGGAAGAAATTGACTTTAGACGTCTTGGATAAGACACGCCACAAGACAATTGAAATTCCATTAGAGTTGATTTCAAAAGCTCAAACTTTAGTTAAATTCTAAATTTGGCTGTTGTCATCAAAAATTGAGATAAATGTAAATAAAAATTAATTTTCTAAGAAGAAAGAGAGATATAAAATGAGCAAAGAAATGCTGAACGCCTTTGCAATGTTGGAAGAAGAAAAAAGGATTAAGCCTGAAATTGTGATTGATGCAATTGAGCAAGCGATCACAGCTGCTTACAAACGCCAATACGGTCAAGCACAAAATGTAAAAGTTATTTTCGATGAAAAAAAAGGAAACTTCAACGTATATTCAACACGTGAAGTTGTTGATGAAGTTTTTGATAGTCGTTTAGAAATTTCACTTGATGATGCCTTGGAACTTAATCCTCACTATGAAATTGGCGACAAAATCATGTTTGAAGAAAAACCTAAAGATTTTGCTCGTACAGCCGCTGGTGCAGCAAAGCAAGTCATCATGCAAAAAATGCGTGAAGAAGAACGGACTATTATTTACAATGAATATTCTCGTTACAAAGATGAGATCATTCAAGGGACCGTTGAAAAGATTGATAATCGTGCGGTTTATGTTAATCTTGGTCGTGTCGATGCCTTATTGACGAAGAAAGATCAAATCGCTCAAGAACGTTATCACGTTGGTGACCGTGTGAAAGTTTACGTTACTGATGTCATTTTGACACCAAAAGGGACCCGTGTTTTCATTTCACGTACGGTTCCAAATATGTTGAAACGCATGTTTGAAAAAGAAATTCCTGAAGTATTTGATGGAACTGTTGAAATCAAATCTATTGCGCGCGATGCAGGTGATCGTGCCAAAGTGATTGTTCAATCACACGATGACAACGTCGATGCAATTGGAACAATGGTTGGGAGTAAAGGTGCCCGTATTCAAGGCATCATCCGTGAGCTTGCTGGCGAAAAAATGGACATCATTGAATATTCTTCTGATAAAGCCACATTGATTGCGAATGCTTTAAAACCAGCTAAAATTGAACAAGTTTTAATTACGGCTGATGGTGCTGCACTTGCTGTTGTTGCCAAAGACCAACTTTCACTTGCCATTGGTAAACGTGGTCAAAATGTTCGACTTGCGGCTCATGTAACGAACAGTAAAATCGACATCAAGTCAGCAGATGAATTTAACCTTGATGATTATGAATTTATCACTGATGACGAAGAAACAGTAGCTGAAGCCATTGAAACGACAGAAGTTTCAGATGAAGTTGTTGAAGAACAAGTTGAAACGGATGATGTTGTCGCTGTGGATAGTGAAGACTGACCATGATTTTGGCAGCTAAATCGTCTAAGAAGTGCCAAAAATGTGAGGATTTTAGATGAAACAGAAAAAAATTCCGATGCGAAAGTCAGTGGTCTCCGGAGACCAATTTCCAAAACGCGACCTCTTAAGAATTGCATATACCAAAGAAGGTGAGATTTCGATTGATCCTGTTGGAAAAGCACACGGGCGAGGCGCTTATCTCGCTTTGTTGAATTCTGAGGCAGAATTAGCTAAAAAGAAACGTGTCTTTGATCGTGCCTTTCAAACTAAAATTAGTGATTCCTTTTATGATGAGCTGATTGAATATGTGGCGCACCAAGTTGCACGTCGTGAACTTTCACAAACCACTTATTCGGCAGAGGTATTACCTGATTATGACTAAAACACATGGATAAAAAACAACAATTATTTAATTTGATGGGACTTGCGAAACGGGCTAAGAAAACTATTACTGGTGAAGACTTAGTTACGAAAGCCATTCAAAATGGTCAAGCTAAATTGGTCATTTTGGCAAATGATGCCTCTTCAAATTTGATGAAAAAAATGACTGATAAATCAAGTTTTTATGAGGTTAACATTTGCTTAATCTTCTCAGAAAACGAACTATCGCAAGCAATTGGGCAACAACGTAAAGTGATTGCTATTGCTGACGATGGATTTGCAAAGAAAATGGAGAGCCTCATGACTGAATGATATGAACAAAGGAGGACAAAATTGTCTGATAAAAAACGTATTAATCAAATTGCTAAAGAAACAGGAATGTCAAATTTAGACCTTGTGAACGCAGCACAAGGACTTGGATTGGATGTGAAGTCTCATTCAAGCTCAGTGTCTGATGATGACGCAAAGAAAATTATTGCGAAAGTGAAAGCTGGCGGTGTCGAAACGACTCAAGCCCCAACTCAAACTCCGGCCCCTAAGAAAAAAGTGAAAAAAGAAAGCCCAGCACCTGCGCGTACTTTCGGCGGTAAGGCTATTGTAGAAGACCCAGCAATTTTAGCACGTATAAAAGCCAAAGAAGAGGCTGATAAAGCCGCGAAAGTTGCAAAAGCAGCGAAAGCTGAAAATGTTGAGAAAGTACAAGTTACACCTGCTCCCAAAAAAGTTGTTGAGCAAGCAAAACCTGTACAAAATGAACAACATCAATCAACTCCAGCAAAACCTGTTCATCATGAGCCAGTGAAAAAAGCTGTTGCTGAAGAAAAAAATGAAAAGAGTGAATCAAACATCGTAGCAAAAACGGATCCTGCGAAAAACGACAAACCAAAATTTGGAAAAAAACCAAGAATCCAAATTAAAGTCGTTAAACGTGCAGAAGATATCAAAAAAGAGGCCGAAGCAGCAGCGGATAAACGTCGTGCTGAACATAAACCATTCGACCGAAATCGTAACCAAGATCGTCGTAATGGTGGAGCGAACCAAGATCGTCGTCGTCCGCAAAATAAAGATGGTCAAAATCATTTTGATAAGAAACGTCCTCAAGGTCAAGGGAATAATAACCAAGGCAATAATCAAGGACATAATAAATTTGATAAACCAGTAACAAGTTCAGAAGTATTTACAGTTCCTGCTAATGGTAAAACAAATCGTCGTGACCGTGATAAAAAACGTGGTGAACACGATAAGATAAGTGACGGCCGTCGCCAAGGCGGACCACTCCACGTTAATGATAACCGGAACCAAGTCCGGAATGCACGTAATTCAAACTGGAATAATGGAAACAGACATGGTGGACGTCGCAATAACAATAACCACAACCAACAAGTATTACCACAAACTCAACGTAAATTCCATGAATTACCAGAAAGTCTTGAATATCAGGTTGGCATGAATGTTCAAGACATTGCTAAAGCAATAAAACGCGAACCAGCAGAAATTATCAAAAAACTCTTTATGATGGGTACAATGGTCAATCAAAACCAATCCCTCGATGAAGAAACAATTGAATTGATTTTGATGGATTACGGTATTGAAGCAGTTAAAAAAGTCGAAGAAGATAAAACTGATATCGAACGTTTATTCGTTGAAGAGGGTTATCTTAATGAAGAAAATATGGTTGAGCGTCCACCAGTTGTTACAATCATGGGTCACGTTGACCATGGTAAGACAACATTGCTTGACCACTTACGTAATTCTCATGTCACAGAAGGTGAAGCAGGCGGAATCACTCAGGCCATTGGTGCTTATCAAATTATGGCTAAAGGCAAGAAGATTACTTTCCTTGATACGCCAGGGCATGAAGCTTTCACAAGTATGCGTGCACGTGGTGCATCTGTAACGGACATTACAATTCTTGTTGTTGCAGCTGATGACGGTGTAATGCCACAAACAATCGAGGCAATTGATCATTCCAAAGCAGCTAATGTCCCTATTATCGTTGCAGTAAATAAGATTGATAAACCAGGTGCTAACCCAGCACGTGTCATGCAAGAATTGGCTGAACACGGTGTTATCTCAACTGCTTGGGGTGGCGAGTCTGAATTTGTTGAAATTTCGGCTAAATTTGACAAGAACCTTGATGAACTTTTGGAAACTGTGCTTTTGGTTGCAGAAGTTCAAGAGCTTAAAGCCGATCCTACGGTTCGCGCAATTGGTACTGTTATTGAAGCCCGACTTGACCAAGGTAAAGGGGCTATCGCAACACTCTTGGTTCAACAAGGAACTTTACACGTTCAAGATCCAATCGTTGTTGGTAATACCTATGGACGTGTTCGTACAATGGTTAATGAACGTGGTCGTCGTATGAAAGAAGCACTACCTTCAACGCCAGTTGAATTGACTGGTTTGAATGAAATGCCTCAAGCAGGTGATCATTTCGCTGTCTTTGAAGATGAAAAAGCGGCCCGTGCAGCAGGTGAAGAACGTGCTAAACGTGCACAACTTGAAAAACGTAAATCAACTCGTCGTGTGAGTCTTGATAACCTCTTTGATACGCTTAAAGAAGGACAAGTTAAGACTGTCAATATTATTATCAAAGCTGATGTCCAAGGTTCTGCTGAAGCACTTGCAGCATCGCTCCAAAAAATTGATGTTGAAGGTGTTAAAGTTGATATTGTTCACGCGGCAGCTGGTGCGATTTCTGAATCTGATGTCGCTTTAGCTGAAGCTTCAAATGCGATCATTGTTGGTTTCAATGTTCGTCCAACAGGAATTGCACGTGAACAAGCTGAACGCGCCGATGTTGATATTCGTCTCCACAGCATTATCTATAAAGTTATTGAAGAAGTTGAAACTGCAATGCGCGGTATGCTTGATCCAGAATTCAAAGAAGAAGTTATTGGTGAAGCAATTGTTCGTGAGGTATTCACAGTTTCTAAAGTTGGAACAATCGCTGGTTTCCTTGTTACTCGTGGTAAGGTTATGCGTGATGCAAGTATTCGTGTGATCCGTGAAGGGGTTGTTTTGTTTGACGGATCAATTGCGAGTCTTAAACATTACAAAGATGATGTTAAAGAAGTCGGTAATGCACAAGAAGGTGGTTTGATGGCAGAAGGTTACAATGATATTGCCATTGATGATACCATTGAAGTTTACAAAATGGTTGAAATTGAACGTAAATAATTGAAGCAATCGTCTAAGATAATATTATTAATTATTTATCGGGTCAAGAATGCACTCTACTTATTATAGAAGAAATTAATTTCTCTATTTTAGTAATTATGTTAGTGTGCTCTTAATATGCCCAGGGACAAGTGACGATTTGTAAAAATGAAAACTTTGAGAAAGGAAAAAATTATGGGAAATTCATTTAGAAGTGACCGTGTAGCTGTTGAAATCCAACGTGAAATCAATGATATTTTACGTAACAAAGTTCGTGATCCTCGTGTTCAAGACGTCAATATTACTGACGTTAAAGTGACAGGTGATTTGAGTCAAGCAACTGTCTATTATAGTCTTTTGTCGGAACTTGCATCGGACAATGAGAAGGCGAGTGCAGCTTTGAAAAAAGCGACAGGACTCTTTAAGAGTGAACTCGCAAAACGGATGTCGATTTTCCGTATTCCTGAATTGACCTTTGAGAAAGATCAATCGGTTGAATATGGTTCAAAAATTGATGAATTATTACGAGGATTGAATCAATCAAATTAATAATGAAAGGGTCTTATTCAAATGAATAAGGCTTTTTTATTAGGTTTGATTTGTCCTTTCATCAATGGAATGAAAGTTATTTTAATGGTATAATTAAATTATCAATTTATATGAAGAGGTCCAAAATGAAGGAACCATTGTTTTTAGAATCTGTATTACAAGAAAAGATTTGGGGCGGCGACCATTTAAAAGCCTACGGGTATGATTTACCAAGTGATAAAGTGGGCGAATATTGGGCTATTTCTGCTCATCCACACGGTCGTTCAAAAATTGCAAACGGAGAATTTGCAGG
This sequence comes from Lactococcus fujiensis JCM 16395, assembly GCF_002441655.1. GTDB lineage: Bacteria > Bacillota > Bacilli > Lactobacillales > Streptococcaceae > Lactococcus > Lactococcus fujiensis. Next base: position 220,231 of record NZ_JXJU01000001.1, read on the forward strand.
TCAAACGCTTGATCAGTTGTATGCGGATCATCGTGAACTTTTTGGAGACAGTAAAGAAGAAGTTTTCCCATTATTGACTAAGATTTTAGACGCCAATGATTGGCTATCTGTACAAGTACATCCTGATAATGAGTACGGTAAAAAGCATGAGGGTGAACTTGGGAAAACGGAATGTTGGTATATTATCTCAGCAGAACCAGGTGCTGAAATTATCTACGGTCATACGGCCAAATCTCGTGAAGAATTAGCTGAAATGATTCACGAGGGAAAATGGGATGACTTGCTCACAAAAGTACCCGTTAAGGCTGGAGAATTTTATCATGTTCCTTCAGGAACAATGCATGCCATTGGTGCTGGAATTGTAATTTTGGAAACACAACAATCCTCTGATACGACTTATCGTGTTTATGATTTTGACCGTCGCGATAGTGAGGGGAATCTTCGTGAACTTCACATTCAACAATCGATTGACGTCCTTACCATTCCGGGGGATAAGTTACCAGACAACAAAACTCTGAGCGAAAAATTTAATGGTGCTGAAATTACGACTTTGGTCAAATCAGAATTCTTCGACGTATACAAATGGGTAATCACTGATCGTCATGAGTTTACAAAGACTGGTTTATATACTTTAGTCTCTGTACTCGAAGGAGAAGGGACTCTGACGATTGATGGGATAGACTTTCCCATTGATAAGGGAAATCACTTTATTTTGCCAAGCACAATTGATAAGTGGACAATTTCTGGTCAACTTGAACTTATTGCCAGTAACCCTGAATAAATAACGTGAGAAAAATTCTTGTCTAGTGGCAATGTGTGCTACTTTACTGCATTTTCTTCTTGTCTGTGAAGGCCTATGGAGTGGTCAGTAAGACAAGATTTTTTGTTGTCATATTTAATTCTTGCAAATTAATAATTTTGTGATATAATTTGATACATGAAATGATTTGCAGTGTAAAATATTACTTGAACAAATCGGAGATAAAATGAAAACAGATTTTGATAAAGTCAATGAATGGCTGATTCAACTTTTCCATGATTTCATGATCTTAGAAGAACAATTCTTAAAAGATCGAGAGACACCAGATGTGACCGTCAAAGAATTACAAATTTTGACGTTGATTCACGCATTAGGCAGCTGTCGTGCGACAGATATTGCAAAGGACCAAAAGCTAGCCCTTTCAACCATAACTATTACACTTAATCGACTGGAAAAGAAAGGGTACATTCGTCGGACCCCTTCCAAGGTAGACCGCCGTGTCATTTTTGTGGGGCTTGAAGATAAAGGAAATGAACTCTGTGATCAGCACCGGGAATTTTTTAGTGATATAACTGACAGTCTTTTCGATAGCATTTACGGCACGACCGAAAATAAACTGGAAGGTGAATTAGGCAACTTGCACGATTCATTGGAGAACATGAAATAAGATGTTTGCAAAAATCACAGCAGCAGCTCATGCCGCACCTCAAAATGTTGTCAGCAATGACAAACTTTCAACGATAATGGATACTTCTGATGAATGGATTTATTCACGGACAGGCATTAAAAATCGCCATATTTCTACAGGAGAGAATACTTCTGATTTGGCAATTGAAGTGGCTAGGAAAATTCTTGACCAGAAGAATTTGGATGCAAGTGAGCTAGACTTTATCATTGTCGCAACGATTACACCAGATTCAATGATGCCTTCAACGGCAGCGCGGGTTCAAGGTGCTATTGGTGCAACTAACGCATTTGCTTATGATTTAGTCGCCGCATGCTCTGGTTTTGTTTTTGCTTTGTCGACAGCTGAAAAGCTGATTCAGGCGGGTCAAAAAAAGGGACTTGTCATTGGTGCTGAAGTTTTTTCAAAAATTTTAGATTGGTCAGATCGATCGACTGCTGTTTTATTTGGAGATGGCGCCGGTGGTGTTTTGTTAGAAAACACAGGTCGAAAGCCATTGGTTTTGGCAGAAACTTTAAGAACTGATGGGTTGAGGGGAGATAAATTGCGGTCAGGACTGACCAAATTAAAATCGCCCTTTGTTGAAGGACGCTCAGAAGAAATGGCTTTGACTATGGATGGTCGTGCAATCTTTGATTTTGCTGTTCGTGATGTTCCTAAAAATATTGCACAAACCATTGAAAAAGCTGAATTAACATCAGACGACATTGATTATTTCATTTTACATCAAGCAAATTCGAGAATTCTTGATAAAATGGCCAAGAAATTGGGTGCTAATCGAGATAAATTCTTACAAAATATGGCAGAATATGGTAATACAAGTGCAGCAAGTATTCCTTTGCTCTTGTCAGAATCGCTTGAAAATGGTAAGCTATCCTTAGAAACAAATCAGAAACTTGTTTTGACTGGATTTGGCGGAGGATTGACCTGGGGAACGATGATTATCCAGCTCTAATCGAAAGAAAATGTTCGGCAAGAACTTCTTGTTGAACGTACTAATAAAGGTTATAACCCCATTGAGGGAATAATATATTTTCACTAATAAGGAGAAAAACTCATGACTGTATTTAATAAAGTACAAGATATTATCGCTGACGAACTTGGTAAAGACAAAGAAGAAATCACACTCGAAACAACATTTGAAGCACTTGATGCTGATTCACTTGATCTTTTCCAAATCATTAACGACATCGAAGACGAATTTGACGTTGAAGTTGATACTGACCAAGACCTCAAGACAGTTTCAGAACTTGTAAATTACGTCGAAGAGCTTAAAAAATAATGAAGAGGGGATGGACCGACGAATGCATTGTAATTTGTTGGCTCGACCCCTTATCATTTCAAAAAATATAGTTAGATATTACAAATAAAATTGGTGGGAAACATGACTAAAACAGCATTTCTATTTTCTGGACAAGGTGCTCAAAAATTGGGTATGGCTTATGATTTATACGAGCAATTCGATGTGGTAAAAGAAACTTTTGATCGTGCGAGCGTCTTGTTGGGGGATGATTTACGATTCTTGATTGACCATGATGAAGAAAAGCTCAATGAAACGAAGTATACACAGCCTGCAATTTTGACTACGTCAGTCGCTATTTCACGTTTACTTGAGGAAAATAATATCCACCCTGATGTTGTTGCAGGATTAAGCTTAGGTGAGTACAGTGCGTTAGTAATCTCTGGTGCTCTAACTTTTGATGATGCTATTCAGTTGGTTGCGAAACGCGGACAATACATGAGTGAAGCAGCACCAACTGGCTCTGGGAAGATGGTTGCCATCATGAATACAGATGCCGGTCGCATTGAATCGGCTTGTCAAAAAGCAAGCGAATTTGGAATTGTCAGTCCAGCTAATTATAATACGCCAGGGCAAATTGTTATTGGTGGTGAAGTAAAAGCTGTGGACACTGCGGTTGAAATTCTCAAGGCTGAAGGCGTCAAAAAGATGATTGAGTTGAAAGTCTCTGGTCCATTCCATACAGCTATTCTTAAACCTGCAAGTGACAGGCTTAAAGTTGAATTGGAAAATGTTGAATTTTCAACGTTTGATCTTCCCTTGATTTCTAATACGACAGCGCAAGTGATGCATGAAGATGAAATTCGTTCGCTGTTGACACGTCAAGTGATGGAGCCTGTTCGTTTTTATGAATCGATTGAAACGATGAAAAACCTAGGAGTTGATCGCTTCATTGAGGTAGGTCCTGGTAAAGTACTTTCTGGTTTCATAAAACGAATAGATAAGGCAGCGAAGTTTACTAATGTTGAAGACCTACCGTCATTGAAAACACTTTTGGAAAATAAATAAGAAAGTCACTAATAAATGAAAATTAATTTGGCGGCGATCGGCATCTTTATGATTGTATTAGGCATCCTCGTCTTAATCATTGGCCGGAAAATTCCGAGTTCCTTTATCTATTCCATTATTTTGGTGATTTATGGGACGGGTCTTTTTTTCAAATATAGAGAGAAAAAATAATGGATATCAAAAATAAAAATGTATTTATTACTGGCTCAACGCGTGGGATTGGCCATGCCATTGCCATTGAATTTGCACGAAATGGAGCTAACGTTGTTATCAACGGTCGTTCTGCTATTTCTGACGAAATGCTTGCTGAGTTTTCTAATTTGGGAGTCAAAGCTATCGGTGTGTCAGGAGATATTTCAAGCTCTGATGATGCTAAAAGAATGGTTGCAGAGGCAACAGAACAATTGGGGTCGGTTGACATCTTAGTCAATAACGCTGGAATCACGCGCGATGGCCTTTCATTAAAAATGAAAGAAGAAGATTTTGAGGCTGTCCTCAAAATTAATTTAACGGGTGCTTTTAATATGACTCAAGCGGTTCTTAAGCCTATGACTCGTTCAAGAGCGGGAGCAATCATCAATATTTCTTCCGTTGTGGGATTAATTGGAAATGCCGGACAAGCAAATTATGCGGCAGCCAAAGCAGGATTGATTGGTTTAACTAAATCAATAGCACGTGAAGTTGCAGGACGTAATATCCGTGTGAATGCCGTTGCTCCAGGTTTTATTGAATCTGATATGACTGCAGTTTTGTCAGACAAAGTAAAAGATGTCATGCTCGGTCAAATTCCGATGAAACGATTTGGATTGCCTTCTGAAATTGCAAGTACAGTCCGCTTTTTAGCTGAACAAGAATATATAACAGGCCAGGTCATTACTATTGATGGCGGCATGGTCATGTCTTAATAAAGGAGAAAAAATGAGTCGAGTAGTTATTACGGGATATGGCGTTGTCAGTGCAATTGGGAACACTCCTGATGAGTTTTGGGAAAGCCTAAAAAGTGGAAAAACGGGGATTGGACCTCTTACACGATTTGATGCAACAGAAACTGGGATTTCCGTTGCTGCGGAAGTTAAGAATTTCCCATTTGACAAATATTTTGAAAAAAAAGACGCACGACGTATGGATCTCTTTAGTCAATATGCAGTTTATGCGTCGCTTGATGCCATGGAAATGTCAGGTATTACTGAAGAAAATACAAATTATGACCGTTTGGGTTGTATCATGGCTTCAGGTATTGGTGGCTTGGGACAATCACAAAAGAATTCACAAGCATTGTTGAAAGGGCCAAAGAAAGTAGCCCCATTATATGTGCCATTGGCAATAGCAAATATGGGTGCTGGAAATGTAGCCATGCGAACTGGTGCTCGTGGAACATCACGTGCCGAAGTAACTGCCTGTGCCGCGGGTGCCAATGCAATTGGCTCTGCTTTCCGTGAAATCAAGCATGGTTACGCTGATGCCATGATTGCTGGTGGTACAGAAGCCGCAATTTGTGAATTGGGCATTGCTGGTTTCGCAAATTTGACTGCCTTAACAAAAGAAACAGATCCTACAATCGCTTGTCGTCCTTTTGACAAAGACCGTTCTGGTTTTGTCATGGGTGAAGGCGCTGGGGTCTTGATTTTAGAGAGCCTTGAGCACGCCCAAGCACGAGGAGCCAATATCTTAGCCGAAATCGTTGGATATGGCTGTACAAATGATGCTTTCCATATGACCACACCTTCTGGTATTGGTGCTGAAAATGCAATTAAGATGGCACTTGAAGAAGGACAAATTGATCCAAGTGAAGTGGATTACATCAATGCGCATGGAACTTCAACACATGCAAATGAAGAAACTGAAGCTAAAGCCATTCACAATGTCATTGGTGACAAGGCGCTCGTTTCATCAACAAAAGCTTTACATGGGCATGCGCTAGGCGGAACAGGCGGAATCGAAGCTGTTGCAACCGTTGTATCACTCTTGAAACAATATGCTCCTGTCAACGCAGGTACAAAAGAACTTGATGACGATATGACCATCAACGTTGTTCTTGGTGAAGGGAAAGCAGCAGATATCAACGTTGCACTATCTCAAGATTTTGGCTTCGGCGGTCATAATGCTGTCCTCGCCTTCAAAAAATGGACAGGGAAATAAGCCATTTGATAATGTGCTTTTAAGGAGGCTTAATAAAAATGAATATTTCAGAAGTAAAAGAATTAATGGATAAATTTGATGGCTCAACAATGCGTGAGTTTTCATGGAAAAATGCCGAGGGAGAATTGGCTTTGTCAAAAAATGATGGTCACACTGGTCTTGCACCAGAACCAGCATTTGTTCAGACTGTTCAAACAGCGCCGGCAGTAGCAGCAACAACCCAAACATCTACTGAAACAACAAAAGGAGCAGAGTCTGCTCCTCAAACAGCAGTTGAAGGCGATGCGGTTGAAAGTCCTTTGGTCGGAGTTGTCTATCTAAAGGCAGGCCCTGATAAACCTGAATTCGTTCAAGTTGGAGATACGGTTAAAAAAGGTCAAACCCTTTTGATCATTGAAGCCATGAAAGTGATGAATGAAATTCCAGCACCTAAAGATGGTGTCATTACTGACATCATGGTTTCTCCTGAAGAGGTTGTCGAATATGGACAAGGATTGGTACGGATTAAATGAGCCAAGTAAATATTGATGTTACGAAAATTATGGAGGCCTTGCCTCATCGTTACCCGATGCTTTTGGTTGATCGCGTACTAGAAATGAATGAAGACGAAATCACCGCCATCAAAAATGTGACCATCAACGAGGAGTTTTTCCAAGGTCATTTTCCACAATACCCTGTAATGCCAGGCGTGTTAATCATGGAGGCCTTGGCCCAAGCCGCAGGTGTTCTTGAATTATCAAAACCTGAAAACAAAGGGAAATTAGTTTTCTACGCTGGCATGGATAATGTAAAATACAAGAAACAAGTCGTTCCGGGGGATCAACTTGTGCTTCATGCTAAATTTATCAAACGGCGTGGAAATATTGCTGTTGTCGAAGCTGAAGCTACTGTCGATGGTAAAGTAGCAGCAAAAGGAACATTGACGTTCGCCTTGCAAGCTTAAATCGTAGACAAATACATTCATTAATAGGTTAAATCCAATATCTTACTTTGAAATATTCTTGCCATGGCTTTGCCGTGGCTCCCTTTTGGACTTATTTTGATTTGAATTATAAAATATTTTGAATAATAAAAGATTGGAAATAACAAGGAGGAGATGAACTTTCATTCTCCAAATAAGGAGTTAAACATGTTTAATAAAATATTAATTGCAAACCGTGGCGAAATTGCTGTCCGTATTATTCGTGCGGCAAGAGAATTAGGAATTGCGACAGTTGCTGTTTATTCAGAAGCTGATAGAGACGCTCTGCACGTTGCATTGGCTGACGAAGCAATTTGTATTGGTCCAAGTAAAGCTGCAGACTCTTACTTGAACATGAATAATATCTTAGAAGCTGCCGTAGCAACGCATGCACAAGCGATCCATCCAGGATTTGGTTTTTTGAGTGAAAACTCAAAATTTGCACGGCTATGTGAAGAAATGAAAATTAAATTCATAGGTCCTTCGGCTGAAGTCATGGATGCAATGGGTGATAAGATTAATGCCAGAAATCGAATGAGAACAGCGAAAGTGCCTGTCACTCCAGGTTCCGATGGAGAAGTTTTCACTGCTGAAGAAGCTTTAGAAATTGCGGACCGAATTGGTTATCCTGTCATGTTAAAAGCGTCAGCAGGCGGTGGAGGAAAAGGTATTCGCAAGGTTTCATCAAGTGAAGAATTAGTTCCTGCCTTTAATGCAGCAACCGCCGAGGCCAAAGCCGCTTTTGGTAACGGAGCTATGTTTATTGAACGCATGATTTATCCAGCGCGACACATCGAAGTACAAATTTTGGGTGACCAATATGGACACGTGATTCATTTAGGGGAACGGGATTGTTCTTTGCAACGTAACAATCAGAAAGTACTTGAAGAAAGCCCTTCTGTTGGTATTGGCCAAACTTTGCGAGATAAAATTACACAAGCTGCTGTTAAAGCGGCAGAAGCTGTAAAATATGAAAATGCAGGGACAATTGAATTCTTGCTCGACGAACAAGCGGGCAATTTCTACTTTATGGAAATGAATACTCGTGTTCAGGTTGAACATCCAGTGACTGAATTCGTATCAGGTGTCGATATTGTTAAGGAACAAATTCGTATTGCCTCTGGCGAAGCATTATCGTTCAAACAGGAAGATATTCATTTTAAAGGGCACGCCATAGAATGTCGAATTAACGCTGAAAATCCTAAATTCAATTTTGCACCAAGCCCAGGAAAAATCACGAATCTCTTTTTACCTTCTGGAGGTGTGGGATTACGTGTTGATTCTGCCATGTATGCTGGTTACACAATTCCACCATATTATGATTCAATGATTGCAAAAGTTATTGTCTATGGAGAAACACGTTTTGACGCTTTGATGAAGATGCAACGCGCTTTAATGGAATTTGATATTGAAGGAGTAACTACAAATATTGACTTCCAATTGGATTTAATCTCTGACCCTTATGTTATCGCAGGAGATTACGACACAGGCTTTTTGGGAAATGTCTTTTTACCAGAATATCTCAAAAATAATGATGAATAATATTAATAAAGAAAATCGAGGATAGAATGCCTTTATTTCAGAAAAAAAAGTATATTAAAATAACACCCAACCGCTCTTTAATTTCAGAGAAACAAGTTGAGCCTGAAGTTCCAGATCAATTATTCGCGAAATGCCCTAAATGTAAACACAGTATTTATGTAGAAGACTTGGGTGAAGCGAAAATTTGTCCCCATTGTGATTACAATTTCCGAATTTCCGCAAATGAACGTTTGGCTTTAATTACTGATCCATCAACATTTGAAGAATGGTTCACAGGAATTAAAACCAAGAATCCGCTTGATTTTCCTGGTTATTTAGAAAAATTGGAAAAAGTAAAGGCTCATACTGGACTTGACGAGGCTGTTTTAACAGGTAAAGCCCGAATAAATGGGAAAGAAGTTGCATTAGGAATCATGGACTCTCATTTCATTATGGCTTCAATGGGAACAGTTGTAGGTGAAAAGTTAACCAGACTGTTTGAGCGGGCCTTAGATGAAAAACTCCCTGTAATCATTTTTACGGCATCAGGTGGTGCCAGAATGCAAGAGGGGATTATGTCCTTGATGCAAATGGCGAAAACTTCAGCTGCTGTTAAGCGCCATTCAAATGCCGGCTTACTTTATATCACAGTATTGACCGATCCAACTACTGGAGGCGTTACGGCTTCTTTTGCGATGTTAGGCGATATCATCTTGGCTGAGCCACAAGCACTGATCGGTTTTGCAGGTCGGCGTGTGATTGAGCAAACGGTTCGCCAAACCTTACCTGAAGGCTTTCAAAAAGCTGAATTTCTTTTAGAACATGGGTTTATTGATGCCATTGTCAAACGAGGTGACCTAAAAGAAAAACTGGCGCTCTTGCTTGATTTGCACGACACTAAATCTTAAAAAAAACATACAGAAATTGGCACAATCCAATGAAAAGTAACATTTTCTGTACGTGGACCGAACGATTGATGGGAACTTCTTTGAAAAAGATTACGGATTTGTAATTGATTTTATAGATGAAGTTGTCCTCTTTCGTTAAGGATAAATTTAATTTATAAAAGTGTCCAAAAAAGCTATGCTATTCGTTGTTTCGACGTAGAAACTTATCTTGATGATGAGCTAGTCGGATCAAATGAACCATGATTACAGTGCTTCATTTGATGGCGAATATCCAGCTCACTTTAATAAATATTGAGGGGAAGATAATGACAGAAATTGCTGAAATTATAAATAAAGCGCGTGCGGCTGACCGTGTTTCAGTTCGTGATATCATTGACCATTGTTTCAGTGACTTTTTCGAGTTGCATGGCGACCGTCAATTTACTGACGATGAAGCTATTGTAGGAGGTATTGCTCGCTTTAAAGGGCAGGCTGTCTCGGTCATTGGAATTCAAAAAGGGCATAATTTAGCAGAAAATTTAGCTACTAATTTTGGTCAACCGAGTCCAAATGGCTATCGCAAAGCTTTACGCCTTATGAAACAAGCAGAAAAATTTGGTCGTCCACTTATTACATTTATCAATACTGCCGGTGCTTATCCTGGCATTGAAGCTGAGGAACGTGGACAAGGGGAAGCAATTGCCCGTAATTTATTTGAAATGTCAGATTTAAAAGTTCCGATTATAGCGGTCATTACTGGAGAAGGCGGTTCTGGAGGAGCATTAGCACTAGCGGTAGCCAATAAGGTCATCATGCTTGAAAATGCCGTTTACTCTGTTTTGTCACCGGAAGGTTTTGCAACCATTCTTTGGAAAGATGGAAAACGGCGTGATGAAGCAGCAGAATTGATGAAAATCACCGCCGATCATTTGTTGGAGATGGAAGTTGTCGATGCTGTCATTAAAGAAGAGACTCTTTTTGAAAATCTGTCGGCTAGTCTCGAGCAAGCATTAACAGAATTATCAGAAATGACAGTAGATGAACTTGTTGAGCAACGTTATCAAAGATTTAGAAAGTACTAGGAGATAGTGCTTTTTTATTTTGAGTTTTTGTCAATTCACATTGTTTTTAATATAGTCGCTAATGTCAGAAAATTGTGATATAATACAAAAAATACTACCATGAGATAGGAGCATTGAAATGGTTTATAATTTTGCAGCAGGTCCATCGGTATTGCCACAGGAGGCCTTGTTAAAGGCACAAGCGGAGCTATTGGATTATGCAGGGAGCGGAATGTCAGTAATGGAATTGACACACCGAGGGAAAGAATTCACAGCAATTATCGAACACGCAGAAGAAACTTTACGTGAGCTCATGCACATCCCTGACAATTATCAGGTTTTATTTTTGCAAGGTGGAGCATCGACACAGTTCACAATGGTCCCTCTTAATTTGGCTGTGGGTAAAAAAGCATACTATGTTGAGTCTGGAAGTTTTGGAAAAAAAGCGTTCACAGAAGCAGTCAAGCTATCTCATTTTATTCCTTTTGAACCGATTAGTCTAGGTTCAACTGAAAGTCAAAACTATAATCATTTGGTCCAATTTGATGCATCTGAAATTGACAGCGACGCGGCTTATGTTCATGTTACATTAAACAATACAATTGAAGGAACAACGATTTATGAATTGCCCGATACGAATGGTGTGCCACTTGTTGGTGACATGAGCTCAGATATTCTAGCATTTGATTATGAAGTCGAAAAATTTGCCTTGATTTATGCAGGGGCTCAAAAAAATATCGGCCCTGCTGGAATGACCGTTGTCATTGTTCGAAACGATTTATTGACTGACAAAGAGATTTTGTCATCAATGATGGATTATCGGATTTTAGCAAAAAATCATTCGCTTTATAACACGCCCCCAACCTTTGGAATTTATATGTCTGACCTCGTTTTCGAGTGGGTAAAAGCACAAGGTGGAGTTAAAGCAATGGCAGAAAAAAATCTTAAAAAATCAGCTTTACTATATGAATATATTGATTCTACTGAGTTTTATAAGAGTCCTGTGATAAATAAAAATGAGCGTTCACTCTGCAATATTCCATTTTCATGTGGCGATAAAGTCAAAGATGATAAATTTATCGAACAAGCTGATCGAGCAGGGTTCAAAAATATTAAAGGTCATCGTTCAGTGGGAGGGATGAGAGCAAGTCTTTATAATGCCTTTCCTTTTGAAGGTGTTGAGGCATTGGTAGATTTTATGAAGAAATTTGAGGAAGAAAATGATTTATAATATTAAAACAATCGGAAATAACATTGATGAAGAAGGTTTGGAAGAATTAGGCAAGAATTTTGTCGTAGACCGGGTCCCTGAAAATGAGGCCCAAGCCTTTATTTGTCGTGCTCAAAATTTTCATGATTACAAGTTTAGTGACCATTTATTAACCATTGGTCGCGCTGGTGCAGGCTTTAATAATATCCCTGTTAAGCAATGCTCAGAGCAAGGGATTGTCGTTTTTAATGCGCCCGGAGGCAATGCCAATGCGGTTAAAGAACTTGTTTTGGCTATGATGATATTTGGTTCTCGTAATTTGAAACCAGCAAATAAATGGCTCTCAGATCAAGTTGGGACAGATCAGTCAATTGATTTAGCCGTTGAAAAAGGCAAAAAAGCATTCTCTGGGAAAGAAATTTCAGGAAAAACAGTCGGTATTATTGGGCTTGGAAATATCGGTTCACGAGTGGCTAATGATGCTGAAAAATTAGGAATGAAAGTCATCGGTTATGACCCATATATTGCAGTCGAACGGGCGTGGGAAATATCTTCCCATGTTCATCGGGTAACTCATTTGAGTGAAATCTTTGAACAATCAGACTATATCACTATACATACCCCTTTGACCGATGAAACTCACCATATTTATTCTGCAGAAAACTTTGAGAAAATGAAAAAAGGTACCGTTTTGCTAAATTTTGCGCGTGATGAAATAACGAATAAAGCCGATTTGCTAGAATATATTGAAAATGGGACCATAAAATATTTTGCGACTGACTTTGGTTCAGAACTTTTTTATCATAATGATGCCATTTTTGTTAGTCCACATTTGGGTGGTTCAACGGCGGAAGCAAGTTTGAACTGTACAAAGATGGCAGCCAATTCGATTCAACGCTATTTAACAACGGGTGAAATTATTAATTCAGTGAATTTTCCACGTGTGGTTCAAGAATTGAATTCTCCTTACAGGATTACCTTAATCAATAAAAATGTGCCGAATGTAGTTGCTCACATTGCCTCACGGGTATCTGAAGAAGGAATTAATATTGCCAATATTGTCAATCGAGGTCAAGGAGACTATGCCTATACTTTGCTCGATCTTGATGAAACGAATGAGACGAAAATTCAAGAGTTAATGTCGAATTTCAAGGCTTCAGATAATATCATTCGGGTTAGACTCATCAAAAAGGAGATATAAATGGTAACTGTTAGAGCATTTAAGGCAATCCGCCCTGACGAGAAAAAGGTATCACAAGTGGCGACGCTTCCCTATGACGTACTAGACTCTGATGAGGCACGCGATTTGGCTCAAGGAAATGCTTTTTCATTCTTGCATATTGACAAAAGTGAGATTGATTTGCCAGCAAACACCGATAGTCATTCACAAATCGTCTATGATCAAGCAGCGACAAATTTGGCGGACTTTATCAATAAAGGTTGGTTGAAAAAAGAGGATAAGAATGAGCTTTATCTCTATGAATTAACAATGGATGGTCGCACTCAAACAGGTCTTGTAGCAACAACAGCCGTTGCTGAATATAACAACGGTGACATCAAGAAACATGAGTTTACATTGCCAGAAAAAGAACAGGATCGGATAAATCATTTTAAAACGACCATGGCCAATACAAGCCCTATTTTCTTGACCTACCGAGCAAAAGATGACATTCAAAATATAATGGGGAGCTGGAAAAATGACCATGCCCCGATTTATGATTTCGTCAGCTTTTACTATGTTCGTCATCGAGTTTTTGCCATAAATGATAAGCAAACGATAAATGAATTGCAATTTTTATTCCAGACGGTTCCAAGTTTATATATTGCTGATGGTCATCACCGATCGGCATCGGCGGCAAATGTTGGTCAGATATTGCAAACAAATGAATCGAAATATTTTTTGTCTGTTATTTTCCCAGATACTGAACTACAAATTTTAGATTATAATCGTCTCGTTTATCGTCCATTAGGTTCAGAATTCTGGAAAAATGTTGCACAAAAATTTGATATTCAAAAAATTGAACTAAATAAACCAACACAAGTTCATCACATTCATGCCTTTACTAAATCAGGCTGGGTAAGGCTTATTCCTAAAGCCAATATTATTCCTACCGATCTCGTTCAAGCGTTAGATGTTTCGATTTTACAAAATGAAATTTTGGCCCCCTTGTTGGGGATTGATAATCCAAAAACTAGCCCCCACATCAAATTTGTTGGAGGAATTAGGGGACTAGAAGAACTTGAAAAAGGTGTAGAAGAGGGCGCATCCATTGCATTTGCACTCTTCCCCCCAAGCATAACAGAATTATTAGCAGTTGCTGATGCAGGGAAAATTATGCCACCAAAATCAACTTGGTTCGAACCAAAATTACTCTCTGGACTCTTCCTCCATGACTTAAAAGATAAATGAAAAAAAATGAGCATTTGCTCATTTTTTTATATATTAATAAGTTATTTGTTCGTCTTTCCTAAGACAAGTGAGACAACAAATACGACAATGACAGCGCCAATAATGGATGGAATCAAGGCCATTCCTGCGAGCGAAGGACCCCAATGACCAAAGAGGGCTTGACCAACCCATGCGCCAACAAGACCGGCAACTATGTTAGCAATCCAGCCCATTGCAGCTCCACGCCCCATAATTGCACCTGCAATAGCACCAATAATAGCACCGACGATTAGTGACCAAATCATAATAAATTCCTCCTTTATGTGAATTTTATGAAATAGTTTCTTACTATTCTAATATAATTTTAACATAGGATTTAAATATATAATAGCAAATAGTCTTGAATTTTCAAAAATCATACAATTATCAGACAATCATTAGGGATATTTGTTTCATTTTGATTTCTTGATATTTTAGATTATAATAAAAATAAGAGAGAGTAGTAAAAAGAATACGATTCAATATTTTAAACAAATTGACTAAAAAAATTCGTATAAACTTGTCCTAATTCAGCAAATAGATGTGATAAGTTCAGCTTTTTAGGGGATTATTATCGCTGAAATATCAATAATTGCTTGTAATATATTGACAAACAAATGGGCTGTAATTTATAGAAACCATGTTAAAATTATATACGAAATAGGTTGACTCAAAATAGCTAAGAATTGGAGGGAGTAGATATGGTTTATAGCAAATACGGACAAGTTTTTAGGGCTTTAAGGAAACAAAGAGGTTTATCACTTATATATTTCGAAAAAGTAGGGATTTCGAAATCAGCCCTTTCAATGTTTGAAACAGGGAAAACAATGCTCGCCTTTGATAAGTTGAACTTCGCCTTACAAGAGATGCATGTTTCTTTACAATTCTATAATCTGCTTTTGAATAACAAAGAATCCGACTACTTTCTAGTCAAATTTCGAAAAATTGATTTATCGTATTACAGTAACAATATAGAAGAATTGCATGAAATTCATAATGAACTAATTGATTCTGAAGATAGCAGTATGTACGGAATTGCACTGGCAGCAAAAGCAAGGTATGCGGTCTTATCAGCCAAAGAAAAACATTATCTCGAACGCCTGTTCGGTTCCATAGAAATATGGGGACGCTATGAGCTATATTTACTTTTAAACACCCTTGATCAAATCAATATCTTTCAAGTTACAAAAACAGTCTTCTGGTTTCTAAGCGATGAAAAAGCCTATGATTACCTGCGGATAATCCCTGATTTTAGAATCTTATTCATGCGCATTGTTGTGATGTCAATATTCCGATTTTGTAAACTGGGGAAAAAAGATGTCGCT
Organism: Lactococcus fujiensis JCM 16395; assembly: GCF_002441655.1. Lineage (GTDB taxonomy): Bacteria > Bacillota > Bacilli > Lactobacillales > Streptococcaceae > Lactococcus > Lactococcus fujiensis. The sequence goes on from NZ_JXJU01000001.1 coordinate 235,516, forward strand.
TATGCTTTTTATGAAAAAGCGAAAGATATTTCAGATCGCTTATCGTCAGAACTTGATATTGCCAATCAACTTTTCTTCAAATTTGCTGAAGGATATTGGATATACGCTTTCGAAGATCAATTAAAAGGGATTCAAATCATGAAAAGGATCATAAGAATTTTGACTGATTTAGAAAGTACTTGTTTAAGAAATATGCTTTTTCAGTACTATACGCTTATCACGAAAGATTCCGAAAAATAATTGCATAGCAAAGTCTGCCGAGATGGTCTCAAAATTTATCCCCGTGATGGGCTAAGTATAAGGAAAGGAGGCGGTAAAATGTATAAGTAACACAGTATCATCTGGTCGAATAATTGGTCAGAACAATTTAAAAGTTGACGTCAAAAACTTTAATCACATTAGAAAAAAGGAATACAACATGAAAAAAACATCTCTACTAATCACTTCATTAGCTTTATTATTTGGGCTTATCCCCATCGTCGCGAACGCAGATACGGTATCGGGAACAACAGGATCAGGAACAGCAACAATCACATTGACGCCAGGAACTTTGCAATTTATTTCAGTTCCTGACTTCACTTTCGGAAGCCAGGCTGTCGGTGTCACAAGTGTCACATCGACAGCTCTTGCAACAGGTGCACTCACGGTCGGAGATTACAGTGGTGGTATAACAGGTTATAACGTGACCGCTCAAATGACACAGGGATTTACTAATGGCACTTCAACATTAGTTACGCCAAACTTTACAGTTTCCTTAGGGAATAGTGAAGACGGAGCATTGACAGGCATTTCGGGAAACATCGCAACGACTTCAACTAAAATCGCCTCAGGAGCTGCAAATACATCTGCTGGGCAAGAAGCAACAATCGGAGGGGATGCTCAACTTACTATTACAAATGCCTCGGGTACGATGTACACACAAGGCAACTATTCGGCAACGATTGATTATACGCTTGGCGTAGGAATCTAATCCATTCCAGCTAGTTCGACAGCTTTGCCACTAGCTGGTTTTTTATCAAACAATGAACGAATTTATCAAATGTGACATATGAAAGGAAAAAAACGATGTTCAAAAAATTATATAAAACCTTCTTAATAATGATGCTCATTTTGACATCGCTGATTCCTGTGGCTTCGGTCATGGCAGACACGGCATCAGACAATCAGCCTAATTTTTCTGTAAGTATTGTCAAAAATCCACATCAGATAGGCAAACTCGGCTATTTTGACTTATCAGGCCTTGCACCAGGCCAGTCAACAACATTAGAGCTGATCGTCGGAAATCTTGGCTCTGACAGCATCACATTTGACGTTTCAGCCAATAATGCTGCGACAAATAGTAATTTGATTATTGATTACTCAGGTACTCTGGTGGCAGAGCAAAAACTGACCGGTATTCACTTTGCTGATCTGGCAAAAGTCGTTCATCCTACAATTACGCTTGCAGCACATTCACAAACGACAGTGCAAGTGGTGGTCACAATGCCTCCTGTCAAATTTGACGGCCAGATTGTTGGAGGAATTTATCTGAAAAAGCATGAGACTACTGCTCAACAAAATAGTTCGGGTATTAAAAACACTTTTAGTTATGTGAATTCAGTCATTCTCCGTCAGGGTAATCAAAAACTGGTGGCTGCCCCTAAACTTTCATCGGCTAGTTATGCTGTGAAAGACACTCTTCCCTACGTGATAGGGCATGTGAAAAATGAGATTCAGGCCTATGCCAATGAGGCTAAAGTGACACATCGGATCTTGGACAGCGAAGGTAAGGTCATCAAATCTATGACCGAGACACTGCGCGCTTTTGCACCAAAGAGTGAGACTGATACCAGTTTGACACTAGACCATTTGCTGGCTCCAGGCAAGTATTACTATGTGATGAAAGTTGTTGCACATGGCACAACGACAGAGAGTAAGCAGCCGTTTATGGTCAATGCGACGGATGCAGCGGTGGCTGGTGTTTCGATGATTAATTCGATGCTCTGGTTAATCATCAGCTTAATCCTTTTATTTCTCCTCATTATCCTCTTTTTGCTCTGGTTCTTACTCTGGAAAAGACGTAAAAAAGAAGATGAAGATGAAGATGAAGATGAAGATGGTACCGTGCGGGCAGATCACGAGAGCCATCCAAGGAGGAAGAAAAAATGAAAAAATTCTTCTCTATTTTCGCCATACTATTTGGTTTTCTAATATTTATACATCAGAATGTTTATGCAGCGGTGACGACACAGGTCATTAACGGCGTGTCCTGGCAAGTGGTGCAAAATGGGAATGATCTTAATAGTGTTATCAGCAGTGCCACATCAGGCTCGACGTTAAATATCCTCGCTGCGAATAACATTACCGCCACTAACGGATGCTCGCTTCCTACCAATTTGACCCTGACGTTTGATTTGGGAGGTAATGCCCTTTACTTTGACAATGGCTTGAAGACCTACTATACATTGAGCAACGGAGATCATGTTACCCTTCAAAATGAAAATCAAGTCGCCACGGGGACGACGAATAGCTTTACGGGAACAAATGCAGCAGGGACAGCACAAAGTACAATTTACTACGCGAGTGCTGGGATTTTTGGAACATCCGGAAGTACTCCGACTGGTGCTAGCTTGACCTATAAAAATGTGGTGCAGGATTTAAGAACGATTACGAGTTGGGCAAATGCAGGAATGGCATTTTCGACAATGGGTATGCAGGTTCAATTTTCTGGGCAAAATCTTCTCTATTACAACTATGATTCGGCCTATTACCTTGACTTTATGCAAGGCAATGGTTTTATTGTCTTAGATGGCAAAACGCAGATTTTAGGTGGTGACAAGAGCTTTAACTCCAGTCTGGTCAATGCGACTCAAAGTGGCTCCACCAATGCTACCGGCGGAATTGACGTTGCGGTCGGCGCCGAGCTAGATATTAACTGGTCGTCCACGAATCAGAAGGGCTACTTTTATATCTCAAATGGAAAGCCTGGCACGACAGCTGTGACGGACTTTCATATCCGCAACAATGGCACGCTTAACATGACACTTTCTGGTGCAACGAGTAATACGACGTCCATATTTGGAGCGAACACCATTTCAGGACCCATCACATATGCCTTTGGTCCAAATTCAAACACGATGATTACAGCATCAGGCTTATTCAACATGAGCGCCACTTCGGGTTCTTTTACAACGTCCGTCGGATCGGATGCAAACTTTACCTACAATGCAGGTGCCAGTACAATATTTACAGGTACGCTTGGTTCATCTGATAAATTCACAATCAATTCGGCAAATAATGTTCGTTTTAATACTACGCTCTCAACTTCTACCTCAATCTTTGGAACAGATTCAACGATTATGCCAATTAACTTGCAGTTAGATCCGAGTGATGTTTTTGGTACGGGGTTTAGTATCAATGGATATAATTCATCAGGTACGTCAGTTTTAAGTGCTACCACAACCACAGGGGCTTATAATGTATTAGGAACTTTCCATTCAAGTTTATCTGATTTGTCTAAATTAACAGGAAATAAGGTACCTACAAGTACGGAAATAACAACTTACCAATCCGCAGCACAGTTAGAATTTGTGAAAATGAATGCTGAATTGGCATTTAATCAAATTCCGACTGATAGTTCTATGATTTTTAATTCAGTTATCCAAGGCTCGCTAGCCAATGGTATTATTCCACGGGTTGCGGGAACGGCCTCAAATATGTCATTCGGAATCACAGATACATATGGGAGTCCAAGTTTTAGTGTCCAAGCAACAGTCACTAATTCGACTTTACCAAGCACGATGAGTTTTGTTTGGGGGAGTGTCAGCACACCAACAACAAATTTAACTTTGGGAACGAGCGCATCAACCATTTTCAACTCAAACTCAAGTGGTGTCAGTTCTGATGGTGCAGGAAATTTCGCTTTAACTTTTGCTAATAATTCAGGCTTATTGATTCAAAGCAACAGTTCAAGAGTCTCTCCAGGGACTTATACTGCACAAATTAATTGGACTTTGGTGTCGGGAATCCAATAAAAATTGTCAGTGATGAAGTCGGATATTTGTTCTCATATGTTATAATATAAGAAATCCTTAATAGATATATAACTAAATGATGAGGAGCAAACATGTATACGTTTTATTGGTATCCTAAATGTTCAACTTGTAAAAAAGCAAAAGCAATTTTAGACCAGAGAAAAATTGCTTATGAGGCTATCGACATTAAAACTGAACCGCCTCAAGCAAAACAATTCGAGCAGTGGTTTAAGCAGGGGACTTTCCCTGAGAAGAAGTTTTTTAATACAAGTGGTCTCGTTTATCGCGCATTGAATTTGAAAGACAAATTTGATAATTTGTCTAGTTCGGAACGTGCCGCATTATTGTCATCAGATGGAATGTTGATTAAAAGGCCACTGATTATTAAAGATAATCAAATTGTGGCAGTTGGTTTCGATGAAGAGTTTTATCGGAATGAGTTAGCGAAAAAATAAAAAATGAGCCTTTGCTCATTTTTTTATAATTCAAATTCTAATAAAATGGGGACATGGTCCAAACGTTCACCAGAATCCATTGGCTCTGATATTAATACTTGATCAGCGACGCGATTTGAAACGAGCCAATAATCAATTCTCCAGCCCGAATTATTTATCTTCGATGTCTTAGCCCGTTGAGCGAACCAGGTGTATATTGATTGACCTGATGGAAAGACTTTTTCGATGTTTCCATGTAATTTGCGGAAACTATCAGTAAATCCAGCAGCCAGTAATTCACCGAATTTAGCACGTTCTTGGTCGGTAAATCCTGCAGATTGGCGATTTCCTTTTGGATTTGCCAAATCAATCTCGGTGTAGGCAGCATTGAAGTCACCACAGGCAAAAACAGGTTTTTGAGCGTCGAGGCTTCGTAAATAGGTTCGATATTGATCATCCCAATTTCCACGTAAATCAAGTCGTGTCAACCCTTCTTGAGCATTTGGTGTATAAACAGTCGTTACGAAAAAGTTGGGAAATTCTAGCGTAATCATTCGTCCTTCAGAATCCATCGGTTCTGGTGCGTTAATTTCGGGGAAGGTCACGATGGGATCACCAAGACTCCGTTTGTAAATAACCATGGTACCAGCGTAACCTTTACGAGCAGGAGCAACACTATTGCGATGAATAATGGCATATTCGGGGAATTTTGTTGCAATAATATCAAATAATTTGGCAATTTTTTTTGCATCTTCAGATAATTTTGTTTCTTGAATTGCCAATACATCAGGGGCTTCAGAAGCAATTTTGTCGAATACAGCCATCGATAACGTCGCACGTTCACTCGTCCCAGTCAGTGCCGCATTGAGTGAATCAATATTCCATGAGATAAATTTGTATTTCATTAAAATTTCCTTTGCTTTATTTCCGTGATAATTACATTATAACACAAGAAAATTAAGCTTGAGTTCGTCAAATTTCAAAAACAAATATATTTAACACATTACCTTGACAAGCATAGTAATTTAGATTATAATATACTCAAATAGAAAGAAGGTCAAAATTGGCAGAGGAAATATCAAAAGATATGATTCGTGGACACATGGATGCGGTTATTCTCAACATCTTGTCACAAGCCGACAGCTACGGCTATGAGGTGTCCAAAACCGTCAAAAAGCTCAGTGAAAATCAATACGAAATCAATGAAGCAACGCTTTACACCGTTTTTCGTCGGTTGGAAAAATCTGGGCATATTGAGTCTTACTGGGGCGACGAAAGTCAAGGTGGGCGCAGAAAATATTACAAAATCACTGCTACTGGTTTGGAGAAACTAGCAAACGCACGTGATTCCTGGCAATTCGCTCAGAAAATCATCACGAAATTAATCATGGGCACCATCGAAAATAAAGGAGACGATTCATGGAAGATTTACTGAAAAATAAACTGAATTCCGTTTTCAGCGACTATCAACTAACTACGGAAACAAAGGATTTGTACGACGAAGTGCTCTCAAATCTTAGAGCCGCTGCGAAAGATTTGAAAGCCGATGGGAAATCAGACGTCGATGCCGCTATTCAAGCATTTTCAGAAATTGGCGACTTGACCGAGGTGCTCAACGAAATCACGAACAAGACGCTTGTTTACAGCAAAAATAACATTTCAATCTACAACGAAAACCAGCTGAAACTCGCCAATGATCAGACTTTTAATCCCACAGAAATCGAGTCAATCAAGCTAAGCTATAGCTCCGACAACGTCGAAATTCTCGCATCGTCTGACGGAAAAATCCATTTGTATGAATACATGAATTCGGAAAATCCTGATTTCTTTGCGCAGATTCAAAAAACAGGCGGGCATTTGAGCATTCAAGCAGGCGTGCGCCCACGTTTGTTCGGGGTTTTTGTTCCTTTTCGTACGAAGATTATTTTGGCGCTTCCAGTGAATTTTACCGGCGACCTAGATGTTGACAATCGCTCTGGAAATATGAATGTTCAGGAAATTTCGCTAAGTTCGCTCATGATGAACGTTCGTTCTGGTAATTTCAAACTGGCAGATGTTGAAGTTCAGGACTTTTCTCTTGATTTGTCAAGTGGTAACGGCAAATTTGAAAATTTAACAACTGAAAAGCTTTATATTAACGCCAAAAGTGGCAATTTGAAAGGTGATAAAATGATTGCCGAAAACGTTCAAATTATTGCTGACAGTGGCAATTGCGTTTTTGAAAATGTGCATTTCATTGGGCTTGATTTGAAATTGAATAGTGGTAATATCAAGTTGCTGAACAGTTTTTCGATTGAGGCAAATTTAACCACCAATAGCGGAAATGTTGTCGCTGAAGTCGTTGGATTTAAAGCATTGAAAGCGAAATCTGATTCAGGAAACGTGAGAATCAGTGTCCCTCGTGATATGGTATTTGATTTTGATTTGAAATCAGGTTCTGGTAGCTCAGAAATTGCTTTGGACGGGGTTTCCTATGAAGTCAAAAAAGAAAAACGCAAGACTGGTAGTCGTCGCGGAAATGCGAGCAATCAAGCGATTCTCCGAGGCGAATCGGGATGCGGCAATGTCAGCGTGAAAGAAGTTTTGTGAAAAAATAATATGAATTGAGAACCACGTTTACAGCTCATTTCTGCTATAATTAAAATAGAATATTCTGGCGAGTTTCATTTGCTCGACCAAGGAGGTTAGAAATTGGCTGAAAACAAAACATTTTATATCACGACACCCATCTATTATCCCTCAGGAAAATTACATCTAGGTTCCACATACACAACGATTGCCTGTGACGTCTTAGCTCGTTACAAGCGATTGATGGGCTTTGATACCTATTATTTGACAGGACTTGATGAACATGGTCAAAAGATTCAACAACGTGCAGAAGCAGCTGGTATGGAACCTAAGGCTTATCTTGATCCAATGGCGGAAGATGTAAAAAAACTCTGGAAAACATTAGATATTTCTTATGATAAATTTATCAGAACCACAGATTCTTATCATGAAGAAGCTGTTCAGAAAATATTTGAAAAACTTTTGGCTCAGGATGATATTTATTTAGGGAAATATTCGGGCTGGTATTCGGTTTCTGATGAGGAATTCTTTACGGAAAGTCAACTTGCTGAAGTTTATCGTGATAGTGACGGAAATGTAATTGGGGGGATGGCGCCTTCTGGACACGAAGTTGAAAAGGTTGAAGAAGAATCATACTTTTTCCGCATGGGCAAATACGCCGATTGGCTGTTGAATTATTACGAGGAACACCCCGACTTTATTCAACCTGAAATTCGTAAAAATGAGATGATTAATACTTTCATTAAGCCGGGTCTGGAAGATTTGGCCGTTTCACGGACAACATTTACTTGGGGAATCCCAATTCCATCAAATCCAAAACATGTGATTTATGTTTGGCTCGATGCACTGTTCAACTATGTGACAGCACTTGGTTATGGTTCAGATGATGACTCAATGTATAAGAAATTCTGGCCTGGTGTAAATATGGTTGGGAAAGATATTTTGCGATTCCATACGATTTACTGGCCAATTTTCCTTCATGCACTTGGCATGGAACCTCCAAAACAAGTCTTTGGACATGGCTGGTATCAAGTCAATGGACGTAAGATGTCTAAATCGTTCCATAATGTTATTTATGCTGAGCCTTTGGTGGAACGTTATGGTCTAGATCCTTATCGCTATTACATTTTACGCGCGATGCCTTTTGGAAATGATGGAAATTTCACTGCGGAAAGTTATATAGACCGTATAAATTTTGACTTGGCTAACGACCTTGGTAATCTTTTGAACCGTACGGTTGCAATGATTAACAAATATAATAATGGAAAAATTGAGAATACAGGTGTGCCGACGGAATTTGATGCTGAACTTTCGGATGTGCTTGTTGAATCGATAAGCAATTACCACAGGGCGATGGATAAGTTCGAATTTTCAGTAGCCCTGTCTGAAGTTTGGACAATTATTTCTAGGACGAATAAATATATTGATGAAACTGCGCCTTGGATTTTAGCTAAATCTGATGCTGATCAAGCTAAACTGAACAATGTTTTATATCATTTGGCTGAAAATCTCCGTATTGTATCAAGCCTGTTACAACCTTATATGCACGCGACCTCTGAAAAAATCTTTGCTCAACTCGGTTTGACCGAAACCAAATTTGATCTTGAAACTTTGACTTCTGGTTATGAGTTCAAAAATAATGTAGTGGCAAAAGGTGACCCTATTTTCCCTCGTCTGGATCGAGAATTTGAAATTGCTGTCATAAATGATGAAATGCTCGGCGGTTCGGAAAAAGGAGCAGAAAAAGAAGAAAAAGAACTCGTTCTGAACAAAAAACAAATCGAATTTGATGATTTTGACAAAATTGAAATTCGTGTGGCTGAAGTTGTCGCAGTTGAACGAGTTGAAGGATCTGATAAACTTTTAAAATTTGAACTAGAGGCTGGTGATAAGGGGACGCGAACGATTCTTTCAGGAATTGCGAAATTCTACCCCAACGAGCAAGAATTAGTAGGCAAAAAGTTGCAAATTGTTGCCAATTTAAAACCACGCAAAATGATGAAAAAATATGTTTCAGAAGGAATGATTTTGTCAGCAGAATTTGATGGAAAATTAACAGTACTCACCGTCGATTCGTCAGTACCGAATGGTTCAATCATTGGCTAATGTTTAGATAATTATAGGAAAGAGTTTGAAATGCGTTCAGGCTTTTTCTTTTTTCTTTTTTTTGGTAAAATAGATTTCGTCGTTAAGAAAATTGAACTTGATGACCCTCAGGACTTTTTACCTTTGCCTGAGCATACTACAGTCGCTGACAGGCGATAAAGGAGCATTGATGAATTCAACTCGTTCAGCAGGACATTTTTCTGTAACTGATCTTGCAAAAATTGGCCTTGTAGCCGCTATTTATGTCGTTTTGACAGTACTACCTCCATTAAATAATTTATCCTATGGACCCATTCAATTTCGACTTTCCGAAATCTTGAATTTCTTACCTTTTTATCATAAAAGGTATATTTGGGGAGTTACACTAGGCTGTTTTATTTCAAATTTGTTTAGCTCAAATGTCGCCATTGTGGACATGATCGTTGGTACTGCACAAACCTTAATTTGTTTACTTATTGGGGTTTGGTTATTTGACCGTTTCAAAAAAACTTATTTTGGTCCGTTTAATAAAGCATTTGTCTATTTCGCTTTATTTGACTCTATTGTAGGAATGGCTGCAATCGCTGCCGAATTAATGCTTGTTTATAAGTCTCCATTTTTGATGATGTGGGGCACAGTAGCAGCGGGGGAATTTGTCGTCTTAATTGTTGGAGCTTTACTTATTGATCAACTAGGAAAAAGAATTGATTTAACAAAATAAACAGCGAATGCTGTTTTTTTTATTCGTCCCTTTTTCCTTCAAGGGATATGAAGGACTTAGATTTACAAACCGTTTACAGATTTTTAAGGCAAATTTTGATATAATAAAAGGGAATTTTATTATTTGGAGGTAAACTATGAATAAACTTCAAGAAAAGTTAAAATCAGAGTTTGGAATCACGTTTAATGATGACAAAGTACTTGAAGTCGCATTTACACATTCTTCTTACACAAATGAAGAACGGCTCCCAAAGGTTGCAAACAATGAACGTTTGGAATTTTTGGGAGACGTGGCTTTATCGCTCGTTGTTTCTGATTATTTATACCGCACCTATCCTGATGCTCTTGAAGGTGAGCTTTCAAAAATGCGTTCGAGCATTGTTCGAACGGAATCTTTAGCAAATTTTTCGCGTCGCTGTGGTTTTGGTGCCTTTTTGAAATTAGGTCACGGTGAAGAGAAAACTGGTGGGCGAAATCGTGAAACGACTTTAGAGAATTTATTTGAAGCATTTCTGGGCGCTTTATTCCTCGATCAAGGGATGGAGGAAGTCCGTAAATTTATTTATCGCGTGGTTATTCCGCACGTTAAAGCAGACGATTATGTTAAGGTCATTGATTACAAAACAGAGTTGCAAGAAATTTTACAAGTAGGTGGCGAAACGACTATTACCTATAAAATTCTGGAAGAATCAGGGCCAGCTCATGCACGTAAATTTGTCGCTGCAGTACTCAATAATGGGGTCCAATTAGGTACAGGAGAAGGAAAATCGAAGAAATTTGCTGAACAAAAAGCAGCAGAAAACGCGATTAAAGGTCAGATTCATGTATCTTAAGAAAATGGAAATTGTCGGTTTCAAATCATTTGCTGACCGCACAAAAATTGAATTTGACCAAGGTGTGACAGCTGTAGTCGGTCCAAATGGCTCTGGTAAATCAAATATTGTTGAATCGCTTCGCTGGGTTCTTGGTGAACAATCTGCCAAGGCCTTACGTGGCGGGAAAATGCCAGATGTTATTTTTTCTGGTACCGAAAAACGGCGTGCGATGAACTTTGCGGAAGTGACAGCATATTTTGACAACTCAGACCATTATTTAGCTGGTCACGATGACGAAGATGAAGTGATCATTAGTCGACGATTATATCGTAACGGTGATTCTGAATTTATGCTAAATGGCAAAAAATGTCGCTTGCGAGATCTCCATGAATTATTCTTGGATACAGGTTTAGGTCGTGATTCGCTTTCTATTATTTCACAAGGGCGTATTGAGTCCGTCTTTAATTCAAAACCAGAAGAACGCCGTGCCATTTTTGAAGAGGCTGCAGGAGTTTTGAAGTACAAAAGCCGTCGAAATGAAACGGAATCAAAACTGAAATCTACACAAGATAACATGGATCGGTTGGAAGATATAATTTACGAGCTTAATGGACAATTAATTCCCTTGCAAGCTCAAAAAGATGTTGCCTTGCGCTTTAAAGCGCTTGATGGTGAACGTTATGATCTGGCACTTGCTGTCCTAGTGGCTCAGTTAAATGCTGAAAAAGAAAAATTTGAATCGACAAAAGCATCATTGATGACAAGTGTTGAAGCGCTTGAGGAATTATCTAGTCAACAGAAAGCATATGATGCTGAATTGGCTAATCTCCGTCATCGAAAGCAAGAAACGGAAGAGGCGCTAGAAAATAGCCGTTCAGAGTCTCTGACATTGACAGAACTAAAATCAGATTTGACACGCAAAATTGAGCTGTATGACATACAGAAAAATTCATCTGAACAGTCAGCAAAAGAACGCGAAGATCGATTGTTTGAACTCAATGAAAAATTGTCAGCACTGACGCAACAACAAATTGATGCTCAAGAAAAAAATGAGTTGCTTAATACAAATAAAGAGCAAATTGAAACGGCGTTGACAAAACTTAAGACAGAATTCTCTGCACTTTCAGAATCACCTGAGGTCGTCATGGAGCGCTTGCGTGAAGAATTTGTTCAATTGGTTAGTCAAGAGGCTCGCTACTCAAATGATCGTACCAAAAATCAAGCCGAAATTGATAATTTGCTTGAAAAAATGGCTGAGCGAGATGAATCCACCAAAGAAAATGCTCAAAAATTAAGCCGAATCTCCGCGGAATTGAATCAGGTGAAGAATGACTACGAAAAAATCAAGTCTGAATTAGAACAACTCGTGTCCTCATTTAACCAACAGGCGTTGAAAGAGAAGGAGTTTGCTGAGCAAGAACGTTTGGCTCAAAATAGGATGTATGACCAAATGGACCTCTTGAATAAAGAAAAAGCACGATTGGCAAGTTTAGAAAACATTCGAGAAAGCCATTCAAATCTATTTCAAGGTGTTCGTGGAGTCATGCAAAACCAGAATCAATTGGGGGGAATTATTGGTGTTGTTGCGGATTTATTGACCTTTGACACAAAATACACGACGGCAATTGATATTGCTTTAGGTGGTGGTAGTCAAAATATCGTAACCGAAGATGAAAATGCAGCAAAACGTGCAATTGCTTTCTTGCGTGAACGTCGTTTAGGACGTGCTACTTTTCTTCCACTGACAACGATAAAAGGACGTGATTTTGCAGCATATCATCGTATTTCGTCAATGACAGGTTTTATTGACACAGCCATCAATTTAGTATCTTATGACCAACGATTGCAAAAGGCCATGTCAAGCCTTTTAGGCTCAACCGTCATTGTAGACAATGCTGAAAATGCAACACAAATTGCAAGAAATTTGAATTATTCTGTCCGAATTGTTACACTTGATGGGACACAGATTAATCCTGGCGGATCTTATTCGGGAGGAGCTGGAAAACGAAATTCTACAACGTTTACGCAAGCCGAAATCGAAAATTTGCAACAGGTGATTAAAAAAGCTGAATCTGAACTAAAAATTTCAGAAAAAGAGGTTCAAAAAATTCAGACCGAAAAGGCTGAATTAACTCGCCAAATTGCTGAACTACGCGAGCAAGGTGAGGACAAACGATTTGACGAGAAGTCATTGATTTTGAAAATTGAACAGCTTAAAGAAAGTAAATCAGACTTATCAGCTTTGTCAGCACTGACAGAATCGTCCAAGACACAAGACCAATTGAATCATTTGCAGAGCTCAAATGTATCCTTAAGTGAAAAATTAGCAACCTTAAACACACGTAAGACTGAGATTGAAAGCCAATTGGACGTGGTCAAATCGAGTTCGAAGGCTCAAAATGAGCACAAAGCAGAATTACAGAATCAATTGAATGAGTTACAGGTAAAATTCTCTGAAATATCAAGTGAAATACGTTTCGGACAGACGGAAGAAAAACGCTTGACGGCAGAGCTTGAAAATTTGCTGAATGAAAAGGAGCGCTTGGTTCAATTATTAGCCCCAGCAGTTGATTTTGATGATGTCAAACGTGATCAATATGCAACACAGTTGGCAGAAGTAACTCAAAAGTTGCAGGCCTTAAATATAAAAATGGTCAGCTTGAAATTTGAACGAGATGATTTGATTGCACAAATGGAAGAGTTGGAACAGCATAATCATGATTTTATTGAGCAAATCCATCAACTTAACATGCAAAAGACTCGTTCCGAATTACAATTGGAACAAAGTGAACAATTGCTTTATGAAAAGCAGAATCAACTGGTCTCAGATTATGAAATGTCTTATGACGAAGCTAGCCTAAAAGCCAGTCCTCTTGAAGATTTAGTCAGCTCTGAATTGGCTCTCAAACAATTAGAACGCCAAATTAGAGCACTCGGGCCAGTTAATTTGGATGCCATCGCCCAATTTGAAGAAGTCAATGAACGTTTTACTTTCCTTAACGACCAAAAGAACGATTTGCAAGAGGCTAAGACACTTTTATTATCTACGATTGATGACATGAATGATGAAGTTAAAGTGCGCTTTAAATCGACATTTGATGCAATCCGTGAATCATTTAAAACGACTTTTTCACAAATGTTTGTTGGTGGTCATGCAGATCTCGAATTAACTTCTGATAATTTGCTTGAAGCAGGAGTTGAGATTAATGTTCAGCCACCGGGTAAAAAACTTTCTTCACTCAATTTAATGAGTGGTGGTGAGAAAGCATTAACAGCACTGGCCTTAATTTTCGCAATTTTGCGCGTTCGTACCGTCCCATTTGTTGTTTTAGACGAAGTCGAAGCAGCACTGGATGAAACGAATGTTAAAAGATTTGGTGATTATATGAATCATTTTGATAAGAGCAACCAGTTTATCGTCGTGACACACCGTCGTGGCACAATGGCTGCAGCAGGTGCCATGTATGGTGTTACGATGGCTGATGCGGGTGTCTCTAAAATGATTTCAGTTCGTCTTGAAAATTAAGATTAAATTAAGAATATTTAATATACTAAGAAAGTGATTTATTCTCATTGTAGGAAGATCATTGTCGTATAAAAAATTAGAAAGGCTATTGAATTGAAAAAATTAGTTCAGTCCATAAATACGAGACTCGGAATAATTCTATTGTCTATCATTTTCATCTGGGCAAAAACCATATTAGCCTATTTTACTGAGTTTCAACAACTCCATTCAGCCAATGTTGCGGATTATATTTTGATGATTATCAATCCCATTGGATTTACCGCAATATTTTTGAGTTTAACACTCTTTATAAAAAGAAAGCAATTGTTCTACCTGACAATTCTCATTCTTGATTTAATTGGTTCGCTCTTAGTTTATGGGAATGTCCTTTATTTCCGAGAATTTCAAGACTTTTTATCAATCAATACCATTTCAGGTGGAGCTGGTATGATGGGACATGGTTTTGACTATGCCTCAATCCCTGTCCATCCAATGGATTTGATTTATTGGATAGATATTATTGTAATTTGCCTTCTCTTCGCGTTCAAAAAAATCAAATTGGACGACCGTTATCTTGGCCGACCAGTTGCCTTTAAATATTTTTCATTAGCAGTAATGATTTTTGGCTTGAATTTTTGGGCTGCTGATGCGACAGAACATCGTTTGGTTTCTCGTCAGGCACAATATGATGACACATATGTCGTTCGTTATTTAGGACTTGGACCTTGGTTGGCTACGAATGGTTGGTATACCCACGTCGCTAATCAAACGCGAGCTTTAGCATCAAAATCAGATTTTACCAAAGTTCAAAATTACATTAAACAGGATCGTTACCTCGCCCCAGATGTCAAGATGTTTGGCATAGCACAAAACCGCAATGTGATTGAGATTCACCTCGAATCATTCCAACAAGATTTAATTAATCTAAAAATTAATGGGCAAGAAGTGACGCCGTTTTTGAATTCGCTTTATAATAGTAAATCTGTATATTCATTTAGTAATTTCTTTAACCAGGTAGGGCAGGGAAAAACTTCTGATGCTGAAACGATGCTGGAAACATCAACATTTGGTTTGCCAACGGGTTCCCTCTTTACTCAGCTTGGTTCAACACAAACTTTCCAAGCAATGCCTGCTATTTTGAATGAAGAAAAAGGTTATTCTTCAGCCGTATTTCATGGAAATGTTGGATCATTTTACAATCGAACCAACGTATATCGAAACATGGGTTATCAAAATTTCTTCTCGCAATCTTTCTGGTCTGAAAACAGCCAGAACGCCACCGCTTGGGGAATCAAAGATAAGTACCTTTTTGCCGATTCAATTCCATATTTAGAGCAACTACAGGAACCGTTCTACACAAAATATTTGACCGTTACGAACCATATTCCTTATACGGGCTTGACTAAAGAAGAGGAAGATCCTAATTTTAAAACGACAGATACGGGCGATGCAGTAGTCGATCAATATTTTGTGACCGCACATTATCTTGATCAATCGGTAGAAGAATTTTTCAATTATTTGAAAGCATCGGGACTTTATCAAAAATCAGTCATTGTACTTTATGGCGACCATTATGGAATTTCTGGAAGTGATACTCAAGCATTTGCAACCGCATTGGGATATGATGCACAAAATTGGACTGACTATCAAAATACAATGATGCAACGTGTTCCATTTATGATTGACATCCCAGGTCGCACGGACGGACGCATAATTAATGAATATGCTGGTGAAATTGATGTCATGCCAACGCTCGAGCATTTACTTGGTGTCTCGACGAGTAATTATATTCAATTCGGTCAGGATCTGTTTAGTAAAAATCGGCAAAACTTTGTTGCCTTGCGAAACCGTGGCTTTGTTACGCCGACAATTATTAAGCCAAGTGGAACGTCAAAAGTATACTATGATACGAACACTGGGAATCCAATTGTATTGAATGCTCAGCAGCAATTGCAAGTTAATAGTATTCAAGAAAAAGTTGATACCATGTTGGATATGTCAGATACGTTAAACACAGAGGACTTACTTCGTTTTTACACACCAGCGGGCTTCACGCCTGTCCAATCTAACAAATATTCATACACGGTTAGTGAAACTAAAAAACGGTTGGCAGATGAACAGGATAGTTTGAATGCTCGTTCAACTTCCCTGTTGTCGCAACATGGTGGCCAGACTACTTTAGGACTCTTTAAAACTAATGATAAGAATTTGGAAACTGAGATTCAGGCCATGCTTAATAAAGCAACGACATTTGGCAGTGACCAGACAACAAAGGAATCGACAAAAATAAAGGAGAAGTAAAATGAAAGCTGGATATTTTCAACCTATAACAGCACCATATCGCATCGCTTGGATGTGGTGGGTCATTTTAGTCTCTTTCCAACAGGTGCTGTTTTTAGAGAATAATTTAACACTGAACTGGTTAACGACATCTCTGATTGTAGTAATCATTGTTTGTTTTTACTTTTTGGTTCGTCAGCGTCGCTTTTTCATTGTAGGGAATGAAATTCATTTTACACAGGATTTTCGTCTGACCACAACGATAATCAATATTGAGTATATCAATTCGATTAAGGTGACGCCCTTTACTGTTTCATTTGTGTATGTTGGTAAAGAATATCGCTTTTTCATGTTTGGACGTTCGAATGAGTTGATTAGATTACTTTTGGAAAATAAAAAATAATAAGAAAGAAAAAAGCTAGCAAGTCAGTTTGATTTTACTAGCTTTCGTTCTTATTAGATAATAAATTAGGAATATTAAGAAATTATTTTGGAAGAGGTATCATTTTGAGGAAAATAAAATCCTTCTTAGTGGGGTTACACATAGCTAAAAAGTGGCTTTATTTGGCCGGGGGAGCATTGTTAATTGGGAATGGTCTAGCAATCTGGCAAACCAGAGAATGGGGGATTGATAATTTTATTGCCCTCGTTTTAGGGAATCTATGTATGCTAACGGCCTTTATTTATTTGGCCTTTCTCTATCGGACTAGCCAAAGGATTAGTGGTTGGGATGAAGCAAAAATCCATTCAACTTTCCGCAAAACAACAATTTTACTTGGCCTTGCCATGTTGATTGTACCTTTTTTCTTCATTGTTCGAGTGCCATTTTCGGCGCATGATTGGGATTTCTTTGTTATTTTCCGAAATACGAGTTTTCTGCATGGTCGAACCTTCGACCATTTGCCAATGACTGAAAATCAGCTCCTTTATTTCCTCCGTTATCCAAATAATCAGCTTTTTGGTATTATTGAGAATACGCTTTTTGAAGGGACAACATCTAATTTATCTAAAATTATTTGGATGACGGGACTTTCATCTACCCTAACGAGTATAGCCCTTGTTGCTGGATCTATGTCAGTTCGGAAATTAGTCTCAGAAAGAATGGCTATATTCTATAATTTAGCGGCGGCAGGTTTCTTGCCATTTTATGTCTATGGGGCACAATTTTATACAGATACAGCATCAATTCCATTTGTTATGTTGGGGCTTCTCTTTATCATTTATGCAATGAAAGCTGATAAAATAAAGCAGCAAGTAATCTATTGGATAATTGCTTGCCTTATTATTTTTGCTGGTTATTACATCAAGCCAACCGTAACTTTTCCTCTGATTGCTGCATTGTGTTTTATGCTGCTCAATCGAAAATGGAAAACGGTGTTGCTTGTTATTCCAATTGCAGCCTTATCATTCATGACGGCACACATTACAGTTGATAAAATTGTTTCTTCTGACCCAACTTTTTCACAAAAAATGAACGACCGCTACAATTTGCCTTTAGTCCACTGGATCACGATGTCCTTTGCACCAGATAATTACTCAGGTGGATTCGACCCCAATGTTCTTGACTATTCTGAACAATTTACTTCCAAAGCAGCTAAACAAGAAGCAGATATTAAACTCTTTGAGGAAAACGTGAAGAAGCAAGGCATTCCAGGCATTTTATTACAATTGGGTAGAAAAATCTCATATACTTGGTTCAATGGTGATTTACGTGATTTCTTCTATACATTTAGACATTCAAATCCCATTTTAGACCACTATTTTGATTGGGTTGGCCCTCAACATCCGGGTAATCCGACAGGATATATTCTTTTGACTGCTGCTCAATTGATGTACTGGATTTTCATTGTTTTCTTCCTCTGGTACGAAATTTATCTTTCAATATTTAAAAAATGGAAAACGTTTTGGTTCATTCTTGCCCTTTCAATTGTTGGTTTAACAGGCTTCTTACTCATCTGGGAGGCAAATTCTCGCTACCTTTATAATTTTGCGCCAGTTATTATCACGCTTGCATTACAAGGCTTACTTGATTTTAATCAGCGAAAAAAACGTAAAGGACAGTCCCTCGTAGAAGGAGAAGAAAATGCGATTTCTGAATAAAACATTGTATCGTGTCTTATTAGTACTTTTTTCCTTTGCTTTCTTAATGATGATTTTTGAGCCTTACACAGACGTCGGATTTGTTGAGCCTTTGTCTGTAGTCCTTTTAGCTATATTACTATTTGTTTTACTGCGTAAATTGTTCAATAAACTAAAAAAATTATCGGAAAAGACATTAAAAATTATTATTGCCTCTGCATTTATAGTTTTTGTTGGATTTCAAGTGATATCGGTTAGTCAAGCGCAAATTCAAATTTTTGGCGATCCGTGGCATACCTTAAATCAAGCATTGCGACTCTCGAAAGGGATTGACGTATGGGATCCGTGGGTGCAATATTATCCTAACCTTTTGCCTTTCATGGGGCTTCAATTTTTATTTATCAAATTATCATCCTTCTTGAATGTCTCCTATTATGTCGTTTTCTATGCGTTTACAATCTTGATTAATACAAGCATATGGGCCGTGTTGGTTGGACTTATTTGGCATAAGAAGGCCTATTTAGGGGCATTCTTGTCTATTGTCATGCTACTCATCCCAATGAATTATGATTTCATTCTGCGGATTGGTTATACAGATGGAATTGCCATTTTAATGCTTTCGCTTTTTGCGATCGTATTAAATCTTACCCTCAAGGATAAACGTTTTCCGATGAAGCGGTTTATCGGTTTAACTATAATATTCTTACTTGCTTACTTGGCTAGACCAAATGTGATTGTTGTTGTCGTTGCCTTGCTGATTTTTAGTTTAGTCGCTTATTTTAATCAAGAAAAGTATGATGAAATTTGGAAATCCTTCTTGAAAATGTTTTTGGCATGTTTAATTGGAATTGTATTGGCGATGGGAGTTTCTCGTGGTTTAGCATCAGCCATGAACTATGATTTGAATGATCCCAAAGTTTTCCCAACGGTGAATTGGTTCTACGAGTCACTCAATTTTGAGAGCATGGGGGAGTGGACGGCAACTGATCGAAATTATACCTTGCTACACCCCGGATATGCGACAGCAAAAGAAGCAGATCTTTCAGGAATAAAGAGCCGGCTCACTGATTTGGTGAAAGCGCCATGGAAAATCCCCGTCCTTTATACAGTTAAATTTGCTAGTTTATGGTCATGTGGAACCTTTGCAACGGGAACAGATTACCAACTCTTCTCACAAATGTATCATTGGTCACATGCACCTAGTTTTCTAGTCGAAAATATTGGCGCCATTAATATTTTCTTTGAGACTTATGCTAAAGCTTTAATGGGCCTGTTCCTTCTAGCTATTGTTTTAGAGATCAAGAAAAGAAGAGAGATTTCAGCATCCCTCTTTGGCTTTTCAATTTTGATTATTATAGGTGTTTCACTTTTTCATACTTTCTTATGGGAGGTTAAGCCTCGATATCAATACATGACCATTGGCTTAATCATGGTTGCAGGTTCTTTATCATTCAAAAACTTCTTTGAGCAAACACCACATCTTGTGAAGCAGAAATTCAAAAATAAGAAAAATATTTGGTATGGTTTAATTGCTTTGTCTCTTTTGTCCATTGGGTTAATGTCGACAGTGATGAGATTGCAAACTGAGCAAATGATTGTTGTAAATTCACAATTTCAACCGCTCGATAATTACACACCCGGGAGTGCGAAATTTAACTTGGCAGCCCATGAACAGTTAATTCAAAAAGTTCATTTAGCTAATAATGCAGATGAGTTTGTCTTGCAATCTCAATCTTCAGATCCTTTCCAATTGATTATCGAAAGGCAAGAAAAGGAAACTTGGAAAAAGGTTTATTCTCAAAACGTTCCTGCCTTACAGATGGAAACTCAAATCAAGCATCACTTCATGAAAGGGAATTATCGGATTCTAATCAAAAATCCTACGGCTGATAAAATTACGATATCAGCAATGACAGACACAGAAGTCCTCGACTATCCGAATAAAATTAGTCAAGGGGATCAGAAATTATCTTTAGGGTTCCAGTTTTCTCAAAACGATTTACAAAATAAGTACCCCTTTGGTCTTATTATGGTCTTTGCTTTGTTAGATTTACTGTTAATCATTCTTCTGAAAAAGACACTCTTATAGCGTGTCTTTTGTTTTTAAGACAGATTTAATGTATTTATGGTAAAATTAAGTTAAAATATTACATTTTATCATAAATATTAAATCGAAGTATTAAATTATATATTAATAGTGATTAAATCATAATTAATTAATTGAATAGTTTAAAATTCATTTATTGTTGAGTAAATTGAACAAATAGTTTAGAGGTTTTACAATTGAAAAAATTACTTTCAGCATTTAACACAAGACTGGGATTGATCAGCTTTATCGTCTTTTTCGTCTGGGCTAAATCGATGATCGCATATTTTGGTGTCTTTAATCTACGCGCCGTTGGAATCGCGGAATATGCAATGATGATTGTAAATCCAATTGGATTTACATTTACTTGTTTTGCATTATTATTATTTATAAGAAGAACACCATTGTTTTATATTGCAACGTCTGTCCTGACAGTGATTGCAAATGTTTTACTTTACCTCAATGTATTGTATTATCGTGAATTTACTGATTTTATTACGATTGACACAATGACTGGTGGGGCAGGGATGTTCCAACATGGGTTTGACTTTGGTTCGGTACCTGTTCACATCATGGACTGGATATATTGGATTGATCTGGTTATCATTATCGTTTTAATGATTGCCAAAAAAATAAAATTGGACCCACGACCTTTGGGGGTAAAACGTGCATTTACTGCCTTTTCCTTTGGACTTGCAATCTTTAGTGTCAATTTTTGGGCGGGAGATCTTTTGAAGCCTCAATTAATTTTACGCCGTGCTCAATCAGACAAAACTTATGTTGTACGTTACTTAGGCTTAGGCCCTTGGATGTTAACGGACGGCTATTACACTCATTTAGCAAACACTCAAAGGAAAGATGCTAGCAAAGGAACATTAGAAGAGATTCAAAAATATATTGCTTCAGATCGGTATCTTGCGCCTAATATGAAAATGTATGGTATTGCAAAGAACCGTAATGTAATCGAAATTCATTTGGAATCTTTTCAACAAGACTTGATTGACCTGAAAATTAAAGGAACAGATGGAAAAGAACACGTTGTGACGCCTTTCTTAAATTCCATCTACCACTCCAACGCAACCTACTCATTTAGTAATTTCTTTAACCAAGTAGGTCAAGGGAAAACTTCTGATGCTGAAACCATGTTGGAAACTTCAACCTTTGGTTTACCCGCGGGTTCCTTATTCGCCAAATATGGGTCAACACAAACTTTTCAAGCAATGCCAGCAATTTTGAATCAAACGGAAGGTTATAGTTCAGCCGTTTTTCATGGTAATGCAGGTGCTTTTTACAATCGAATAAACACATATAAGCAGATGGGATTCGACAATTTCTTTGATCAAAGTTTCTTTGATAATTCTTCCGAGAATATGAGTCCATGGGGAATTAAAGATAAAGTCCTCTTTAAAGACTCGATTCCATTGCTTGAACAAATGCAACAACCTTTCTATGTTAAATATTTAACGGTTACGAACCATTTAACATATGAACTGGCTGCTTCTGATAAGGACCCCAATTTTGCAACAGTTGATTCAGGTGACAAAACCGTAAATGGTTATTTTGAAACGGCTCACTATTTAGATCAGTCGATTGAAGAATTCTTTACATATCTAAAGAAATCAGGGCTTTATGACAAATCAATTATCGTCTTGTATGGGGATCACTACGGTATCTCAGGTTCTTCTAATAAAGCATTTGCTCAATACATAGGACGTGATGCGGAGTCATTTAATGCCTTTGACAATACGATGTTACAAAGAACACCGTTCATGGTTCATATTCCAGGCCGTACCGACGGACGGATAATTTCAACCTATACTGGTGAAATTGACGTCATGCCAACTCTAGAACATCTCCTTGGAATCAATACGAAACCTTATGTTCAATTTGGACAAGATATGTTTGCGACTGGACGTCAAGATTTTGTGGCACTTAGAAATGGTGGCTTTGTTACTCCCACAATAACACTTCCAAGTTTAAATAGTCACAGTTATTATGACACTCAGACTGGTCTTGAAATTGAGAAATTATCAGCCGCTCAAGAAACGTATGTCAAAGAAATAAAAGCAAAAGTTTCGACCTTATTCTCTATGTCCGATAAACTTAATAATCAAAATTTACTTCGATTCTACACACCAGAAGGATTCACGCCAGTCAATGCAAAAGAATATGATTATTCAGTAAAATCAACGAAGAAACGTTTGGCTAAAGAAAATGAAGAACTGGCTGCACGTTCTACATCTTTGCTCTCTCAGAATAAAGGTAATTCAAGCATTAGCGATTACCCAACTGTAAAGAAATAATTTTGAAATGAAACAAATTGAGGTGATGAAAAATGAAAACAGGATTTTTTCTTCCGCTATCAAGCAACTATCGATTGGCTTGGCTTTGGGGAATCATAATTCTATCTATAGAGAAAGTAATTTACTATGAACTTAATAAACCAAATTATTGGTACCTTACCCTCATTATGTGGGCATCGGTTGCTGCATTTTTAGTTCTCGTTTGGCCACATCGATTCATGATTAGTGAAGGAAAACTATATTTCCCATCTTTTCCTAAATTAAGAATGAATGAATTTGATCTCCGTCATATTGACGCCGTTCGCTCTAATCGCGTGGGCTGTTCATTCAGTTATGCTGGAAAAAGATATTACTTTTTAACATTAGGAAAATCAAAAATAGCTTTTGAATCTATTATGAAACAGGATCAAAAGAATGCTCTTCATTCATAGAATAAAGGCGACAATTGGTCGCCTTTTATGTTTTTTTGAGTTGAAAAATCTTTATTTTAAAGTTACAATGACATTAGAATATGAAAAATAAAATAATTATTATCAAAACTTTTCTTTTGATTTTATCGGCATTTTTAGTTTATTTTGTAGTTGATAATGATGCATTCATCTATCGAGAACCAGTTGCTAAAATCGTGTCCATTAAAACACTCCAACGGGAATCAGTTGAAGATACCTATAAAAATACAGATGAAGAAGTAACTCAGAAAATTAATTTGAAACTCCTTAATCAAGGTAAAAATGAACTCACAGTAAACAATATTGTAAATCAATCACAAGCGACAGGTCAAATTTACCGCAGAGGTCAAAAAGTAATTTTACAAAAAGTCAATCAGCAGTGGCAAATTTTGTCTTTAAAACGTGATGCACTTATCGCCGGATTATTAACCCTCTTTGTTGGAGCTTTAATTTTTTTGACGCGTTTAAAATCTTCCCTTTTCCTGTTGGCTTCACTGCTTTTGAACCTTATTTATTTTGTCATTGCGATCTTATTTAATGTTCAATTCAGTCCGCCTGTACTTATCCTGTTCGGAGCTTTGGCTATTTTATTCGCTTTTTCATCATTGACTTTTGTGATTGGTTGGAATCGACAAATGTTTTACACTTTTATCACGACTATTCTGACGACGGCCATTACATTTCTTTTAACACTCCTTGTCCTTCGAGCGACAGAAAATTCTGGGGTTCACTTTGAATATTTAGAGTATGTAACCCAAAATCCATCACAGTTTTTCTTTGTAGGAACGATGATTTCAGTCCTAGGGGCAATAATGGATGGGACTGGTGATATTGTTGCGGGACTTTTTGGCCTGGCCAGGCAAAATAAAATAAATCAGATCAATTTTGGCTTTTCAAATTATGTTAAATCTGGAATTTCTATCGGTCAAGAAATAATTGGAACTTTGACAAATGTTTTGTTTATGATATTTATGGCAGAAGCTTTTCCGATGACCCTCTTACTTTTGCGAAATGGCAACACGTGGTCTTATATTGCAACTGTGGGCCTGAATTTGGGGCTTCTTCAAACGATTATCTCAGCGATCGGGATTGTTCTTGCTGTACCAATCACTTCTTTTGTCGCGAGTTATGGTTTGATAAGTGAGACAAGAAAGGAGCATTTATGAACGCATTATTAATTTTACTTCTTATTTTGATTGTTCTCATGTTGCTCGTTGCTAAAAAAGATGGCATCCGGAACCTCTTAGGTCTTGGCTTTAATTTTATTGCCATTTTTATGCTCATTACAATGATGGCTTGGGGAATTCCGTTACTTATTTTGCTGCCCATTTTTACTTTTATTATCCTTGCTTTGTCTATTTACATGTCATCGGATGATGGTGACACAACGAATATTGCTTTTAAAACAAGCCTCATTGTTGTCTTTGTTTTGGGAATTTTTACTATTTTTGTTCAGTATATTGGACAATTTCAAGGATTTTCTGCTGAAAATGCGGATGAACTAGAAAATCTTTCGCTTGCGGTGGGGCTCAATTTTTCGAATGTCGCGATTTCGATGATGGCGATTTCGATGCTAGGTGCTGTTGCTGAAGCTGCGATGGCCATCGTTGCCAATTTATTTGAAGTGATTGAACAGGATGAAGCCATGACTTTGAATCAGTTTCAAGCACAGCGGACAATGATAACGCAGCAAATTTTAGGAACAGCAATTAATACGCTATTCTTTGGTGTGTTGGGTTCATCGGTGGGGCTTGTCTTATGGTTCGTCCGTCTCGATTACTCGCTGGCACAAATTATTAATTCCAAGTTACTGATGGCCGATGTAGCCAGTATGTTACTGGGAATGTTAGGAATTCTCTTTTCAATTATTCTTGCAGGTCATTTTGTAGAAAAAAAATTTAATTTGGATTTAACGAATAAGTAAGCAAATGTTGAGAAAAAACGGACGAAAGTTCGCTTTTTTGATATAAATACCAGCCCCGATAACTCAACTACTGAAATAACGAATAAATCAATAAATTAACAGGGGTGTATTGCTAGAATAAAAGGCTCTTCTTTAAAGTAGAGTCCTTTTTAAATAATCAAACACTAGATATATAATTAGTTATTTAATTTTTGTGTAAAGAATACTTATTTTTGATATAAAAAATACCCCCTGCAAAATAACAAGGGGAAATGCAGTTCTACCACCGTTATAAAATCACTAAAGAAACAATAATAAATTTAATAAAGAATGAAGGATGTTTCCGTAAAACTAATTTGGATAATCAAGATGATTCCGGATTAGTTTTTTGGTATCGATTTTATTGAAAGTGGCTAAAATAACATAAACAAAGGTTTTAGAGGTGTATAGCCACGAAGTAGAACTTTCAGACACGATAGTTCTATTTTCGTTTCAAAAACGTTATTTGATATATGTGCGTACCAATGTGTTGATTTTTGTCCCAAAGAGTTGTATAATGAATTATAGAAGGAAGGTATTGAAAATGATTAAGAAAAAAAATATTATCAACCTGATAAAATATCACGTAGAGAGTGATGATTTTCAGTTTAGAAATGAGGCTGTTGATATCGCTCGTGCCTTCGATCAGTCCGGAGATCATCAATTGGCGGAATATGTGATGAGCTTGCTTTCAAGTGCAAGCACATTTGTTCCACAAGGAAATATATTAGAGAGTGAATTTTTTAAGCGTGTAGAACTTGACAATGATCCTTTGCCTTTACCGACAGCAATCAGTGAAGATGTCAAAGGAGTAATCAACGCAATCAATCACGGGCTTGGGATTAATAAATTCTTGTTTGAAGGTGCGCCAGGAACAGGGAAAACAGAAACTGCCAAGCAAATCGCACGCTTACTGAATCGCCAACTGTATATTGTTGAGTTTAGTGAATTGATCGATAGTAAAATGGGCCAGACTGCGAAAAATATCGTGGAAATTTTTCGCGAAATTAATACGATGGCTTACCCTTCGCGAACAATGATTTTGTTTGACGAAATTGATGCAATTGCGCTCGATCGTATAAACTCGAATGATCTTCGTGAAATGGGACGTGTGACATCTACGATTCTGAAAGAATTGGATAAATTAAGTCCAGAAGTGGTGTTTATTGCGACAACGAATTTGTTCGAGAAGTTTGACAAGGCACTGAATCGAAGGTTTGATGCCATCATTAATTTTGATCGGTATACAGATGATGATTTGATAGAAATCGCAGGAATCATGTTGGAATCAATGATGAAAAAATTCCAAAATACTGGACGAGATATGAAACTGTTTAAGAAAATTATCGCTAAATTAGACCCGATTCCATATCCAGGGGAATTGAATAATTTAATACGAACATCGCTTGCGTTCAGTAATCCGAATAATAAGTTTGATTACATGAAACGTCTACTTAGAAATGTATTGAAAAATCCAACTGACCTGAAAGAATTACAAAAAGAGGGTTTCACACTTCGCGAAATTGAAATATTAACAGGAATTTCCAAAAGTCAAGTTGCGCGAGAACTCAAAGGAGAGTAAATAAATGAATGATGTTTTACAGTTGAAAGGAAGATTTGAGCAAAAGGCTAACGCTAATCGGCCAGGCGCTCCAACTCTTGCTGCCAATCAAAGAGTAGGCGTTTTACACCTTGAAAGTCTCAAAAAGGATTTATTAGAAATGGAACGCTTTTGGGAAAATCAAGTGTTGTTAAGTGGGGCATTAATCAGCGTGTATTATAATAAAGTTGCAGCAAAAAGCAATAGAATTAGTGGATTCTTATCAAAGGTAAAGAAAGCCAATGATACAATTGTTGGTGCGAAATTTCGCGAAAACAGCGAAAAACATAAGCATGTCATCACTCATTTTGTAACTCTACAATCTGTTGAGCATTCAATTCAGTCCATCACTAGAACAATTCAGATTCTCAATGATGAATTTGACGGACAAGTGGATACTGAAACCTTTAATAATAAGGAAAATATCGCGAAAATTGATTTTGATTTTTATGGCATTAATAAAACGTTGTTTCAGCAAATCATTGTTGATGCTTCTTATGTGGAAAAATTTGATTTAGGCGAAGGAAAATTTAACACTGAAAAAGAAGCGATTGTGACATTATATGATACAAATACTGATGTTAAAGAACTTCTTAGAAAGCTTGGAATACGTGTTTCTGCGGACCGTATTTTAGATGAGCATACTGTTTTGTTAGATGAAGATTATTTGAAAATCTTGCTTCGAGAAGCACCATATTTGGTTGCGATGGCAGTGGAAGATTTTGCACAATTCTCTCCAACCGATTTTCACGAAAAATTTCGAGAAAGTTCATTTGGCATTTCAGATCCAACCAATGAACCGACAATCGGTGTAATAGATACATTGTTTGATGAGCGTGTTTATTTTGATAATTGGGTAGAGTATCACGATATGCTTGATGAAAATATCGAGAAAACACCAGATGATATGTTTCACGGAACGGCGGTTTCATCCATTATCGTTGATGGACCACGGTTAAATCCTGACTTGGATGACGGATGCGGAAATTTCAAGGTGCGACATTTTGGAGTCGCAACTGCAAAAGCGTTTAGCTCATTTTCAATTATTAAAATGATTCGTGAAATTATTTCGCAAAATCGTGATATTCATGTTTGGAATTTGTCGTTGGGGTCAAATGATGAAGTGAATCAAAATTTCATATCTGCAGAGGGAGCTATACTTGATCAAATTCAATTTGAGAATGACGTGATTTTTGTTATAGCTGGAACAAATAAAGCAAGCACTGAACCTGCGAAAAAAATTGGAGCACCAGCAGATTCGCTAAATTCAGTTGTCGTCAACTCTGTGGGGATTGATAATCAACCGGCGCTTTATACCCGTGAGGGAATTGTGCTTGAATTTTTCGCGAAACCTGATGTGAGTTATTATGGCGGGACCCCGGAGAAATGGATGAAAGTTTGCGAACCGCTTGGTGAAGCGAATGTTTCGGGAACGTCCTACGCAGCACCTTGGATTTCGCGAAAATTGTCGTATCTAATTGATGTGATGGATCTACCACGCGAAGTCGCAAAAGCGATGTTGATTGACTCTGCGGTTGGTTGGGAAAATAAAACAGACTGGGAATCGATTAAGCTGAAAGGCTACGGAGTTGTTCCACAAAAAATAGATGATATTCTTAAGTCTAAAAATGATGAAATTAAGTTTGTCATTTCGGGAGTTTCTGAGCAATACAATTCATATAACTACAATTTTCCAGTGCCAATTTCTGATGATAAATATCCCTATATCGCAAAGGCAACCATGTGTTATTTTCCAAAAACTTCGCGAAATCAGGGTGTAGACTATACAAATACAGAGTTGGATCTATATTTTGGACGCGTGAAAAATGATAAGGGAGATATTATCACTATCAATGATAACCAGCAGAGCATGGAAAGCGAAGATCATCCGATGAACGAAGAAGAAGCTCGTAAACTTTTTAGAAAATGGGACAATGTCAAGCATATAGGGGAAGTTATTAGACCGAAAGCTCGAGCAAAAAAAGTGTATGAGAATAAACTTTGGGGAATGAGCATCAAAACGAAAGAACGTTTGCAGCCTCGTGACGGTGAAGGGATTCGTTTCGGCGTAGTGGTTACACTTCGCGAAATGAATGGTGTTAATCGTATTGAAGACTTTATTCAGCAGTGCAGCTTGCGCGGATGGCTTGTAAATCGACTCAATGTTGAGCAACGGATTGATGTTTATCAAACGGCGGAAGAAACGGTGGAATTTGAATAATGATAGAAATTAAAGAAAGAGTTCGCTTACAAGAAGAACTGAAAAATTTCATCGTAAATGTCGGCTGGACACACAAAATCCAAATTACACAATCGTATTTTTATACGCGGGATTCCAAGATTGCGAAATATGCGAAAATAACTTTCGCCGCGCTCACTTCCGCTGGACTTGGAAGTTTTCTCTTAAAACTCTCATCAGGTTTTCATGAGATTGCGCTGATTATCACGTTTGTTTTGTCGCTCGCCACGACTTTTATCAGTTTGTTAAGTAAGGAAGAAGATTTTGAAAAATTGTCGGATTTTTTTCGAATTTCAGCGAACAAATTTCTCGAACTTCGCGAAAAAGCAACTGAGTTGTTATATCAGGCAAAATACAATGAAGAATTGGGTAATCTTTCGGAAGAATTTATGAAAATGAAAGAACTACGATTGGAATATAGCTCGGAGCTTCTTAATCCGTCAAACAGAGCTCGTAAAATAGCGGAAAAAAGAATCAAGGAAAATCGCGATAATGATTATAGCGAGGACTACAAATTTTTTATCCCTAAAAATTTATTGGAAGATGATGAGGTAAGTAATGATAATTGATTTCGCAAAAACTTTGGTTCGTGATGAGGACGAGGTAGAAAAATGGCAAGATAGAATCGACAAAATAAACAATAAGCTTTGTGATAAGTATTATGATTTGCGAGATAATCAGATGCTTCAAGTCGGTTCAATCGGTCGCGGAACGGCTATCACAAAAACGAGTGATTACGATGTGATTTTTAAGTTGCCAAGAGAAGTTTATAGTCGCTTTGATAGTCACGAAAACAATGGACAATCGAAACTGCTTCAAGAGGTAAAAGAAGAAATCCGAAAGCTTTATTCAAGCACCAATATTAAGGGGGATGGTCAAGTTGTTGTCATCTCTTTTACTGATGGTCGGATTGAGCTTGTCCCAGGATTTGAGCAGACGGATGGAAGCTTTAAGTTTCCAGATAGCCATGGTGATGGAAGTTGGAAAACCACAAAACCAATTCCCGAGATTGAGAAATCGCGCGAGATGAAAAATCAGACCAATGGGATTTTTAATTATCTCTGTTATCTGATGAGACAATGGAAAAATCATATAGGTTTTTCTTTTAAAGGACTTTTGATTGATACGATGGTTTGTGATTATCTTGATGAAAACGATGATTTTCGCGATAAAAGTGAATTTGATTTATTGAAAGATTTATTTGAGTTTTTAACAAAACAAGATAAAGAAAGAGTGTGCTGGTTAGCGCTCGGAAGCAACCAGAAAATCACAAACGATGATGGCGGAAAATTTATAACTAAAGCTAAAAAGGCTCTGAAAAAATTCGATGATGAAGATGAGGAAAAAGTTCTTCATGAATTATTCGGGTATAAGAAAAAAGAAACGAAAGCTGCGAGTGAGCAATTTATTGAAGATTTAGGATATAAGGTCGATATTCGTTATAACTTAAAACTGGATTGTGACGTTTCTCAACCAGGTATGCTTACACGAAAATTATCCGATTTTTTATCATCTCATTGGAAAATCCTTGGTGGAAGAAGACTTCGTTTCTACGTAGCTAATGCTCGACAATTCTATGATTTAGGATTGAATGTGGAATATTACTGGAAAGTCCGAAACGTTGGTGCGGAGGCAAAAAGGCGAAATTGTGAGCGGGGTCAAATTAAGCGGGGAGACAAAACGCATGAAGAGCCGACTTCTTTTAATGGAAATCATTATGTTGAGTGTTATGCTGTTGTTGATGATGTGGTCGTGGCAAGAGGGAGGATAGATGTTC
The DNA here is from genome assembly GCF_002441655.1 of Lactococcus fujiensis JCM 16395. Taxonomy (GTDB): domain Bacteria; phylum Bacillota; class Bacilli; order Lactobacillales; family Streptococcaceae; genus Lactococcus; species Lactococcus fujiensis. Next base: position 266,411 of record NZ_JXJU01000001.1, read on the forward strand.
CAATTGATGTTGTAAAAGGGATGTAGTAATATTAAAAAATATGGGAGATACTTATTTTATAAATCAGGCTAGGATTCGTAATAATAAAGTAAAAAGCCAGTCCAGAATTGGGTAATTAGCTTGAATTTTCAGTGTGAAATTATATTAAATATTAGTGAGATAGTAGGTATGACATAACTTGCCAGAAGTGCTGATACGGGAGGAATCCTAAATGCTAAAGTCGCTTGGGAGCGGTTTTGTAAAACGGATGATTTTACAGGAGCCAGCATGTTTATGTGTTTGGATACAGATCATTGTGGAATACAACTTACTTTGACAAAATATGGGGATGAAAATGCGAAAAGGAAATTTTTTACGCCACATAAAAGAGAAGGACATTTACAAGAGTGCGTGATGGAGCACGGGACAGAGGAAGAAAAAGAAGAACTTCAAGGGAAATTAAATCCAAATGCTAGCCCTGAAGAGATACGACAAATGTTAGAATTTGGAAATAAGAGTATTGTAGTTCGCGAACATACTGTAAGAAATAACGTAAAGTCTGATGTTTCCATAGCAACAAAGGGAAAGACGGAAGAGGAACAAAAAACTGCAGTTAAACATTATAACAAGCTAAAAAATAAAGTTTTAGCAGATAGTGAAATTACCAGAATTGGTAGTCTGTATAGTAATCCATCAAAGTTTAGGGTATCTTACGCCTAATCAATTTGAAAAAGAAATCGCTTAAAATAAATACATTAAAATTATAAGTTTTTGACTCTAATAAATTGACTTAACGTCAAGAATACCTGAGTATGATCTATCTGTAAAACCTTTGATAGTGGCGGTTTTATGGTATAATGGCACCAATAGTCATTTTACTATTTAATAGCATTCTGTAATTTAAAGTAAAAGACAAAATAATTTATCAAGAGGAAGTGTCAAGATGTTACGAGATAATCAACAATTCAATGAATCAATCAAACCAAATTCTGCTTTTTTAGACGAACTACGTCAAAAAATGCCAGAATTTTTTACCGCTACCAAATATGATGAACAAGGCAATTTGGCTGAATCATCAACCTTTGACAATGAAAAATTTCAACAAGCCTTAAAAGAACATAACATTGATGAGCTATCTAGTGGCTACCGCTTAGATTTCATTGGTAAGAATTATGCCAAGAAGCAAGCGGGTGAACGACCAACCACCGTTATCGTGCCAGATAACGACCATAACCAAAAAGAAGAAAACAAAAATAGCAAAAATTTATTCTTTACCGGGGACAATTTAGAGGTCTTACGCCACCTGCAACAAAACTATGCCAACAGTGTGGATTTTATCTATATTGATCCGCCCTACAATACCGGTTCAGATGGTTTTGTCTACCCAGATAACTTTGAGTATTCCGATGATCAACTTAAAGACATGTTTGCTATAAATGACGATGAATTGAAACGCTTGAAATCGATTCAAGGTAAAGCCACGCACAGTGCTTGGCTAACCTTTATGTATCCTAGACTATATTTGGCTAAAAAAGTGCTGAAAGACACCGGTGTAATCTTTGTGTCCATTGATGACAATGAACAGGCAAATTTGAAGTTGTTGATGGATGAGGTGTTTGGGGAAGCAAGCTTTATCGATCAGTTAATGGTGGAAATGTCAAACACTGGTGGTATGAAGTTGAACGCAGCAAAAGATGGCGCAATAGCTAAAAATGGAGAGTTTGTACTAATATATACTAAACGAAATTATAATTTTGATTCTGTGAAAAGACAGCCTCTTTATGATTTTGTTGAAGGCTTTGATACGCATTACTCTCTTTTCCTAGATGATGACTCTAAGGTGAAACCGCTCATTGAAATTATTAATCAGAATGATTCAATTCTTTTAGATTATTCTACAATAACTGGGGGGACTTCAAAAAAAATTTCTTTAAAATCTTTTGCGGATATATTTGATAAATCTGACGCAGCAAAAAAGTTTGTTCTAGATAACTTGGAAAAGATTACTAGGGAGCGCACTGAAATACCCAATATTCCTGATGCGATTATTAGAGACCTAGTTCAAGGCGAATGGAAGGTTTATAAGTCGGTTAAACGCCAAGCACCCTATAATCTAGGAATTAAAAATGGGATAGTTGTACAATATGCTGCTTTGTCGGAAAATTATAATAAAACAGACAGTTTTAATACAGTTTATGGCAGGTCGGTTATACGTGGAGATTATTGGAAAGAATTTTGGCGAGATATGGGTAACGTATCAAAAGAGGATGGAGTTGAATTTAAAAATGGTAAAAAGCCCATTAGATTGATAAAACAATTGATCAAGTGGTCTGGTGTGAAAAATGGAATTGTCATGGACTTTTTTGCCGGCTCAGGAACAACCGCCTCCGCGGTATTGAACGATAATGCAGAAAATAGTTCAAATAATCAATTTATCTTAGTACAGTTGCCGGAGAACTTAGATGAGCGACTAAATGCGGCAAATTCAAGTAGTAAAAAAGATATAAAAGCTCAGATTAACTTTCTTGATTCACATAAGAGACCTCATTTTATTGATGAGTTAACAAAACAAAGAATTTTTAACGCGAGTATTATTATTAATAATAAATTTAAGAACTTAAGTAAGAATTTTGATTTTGGCTTTAAACATTACCGTGTGGTGGCTCCTACCCAAGAAACCCTTGAGAAAATTGATTATGATGACCAATTACAACTCGACTTATTTGATGATATGATTGACGCATTCTCAAGTGAAAAATTAGGTGTCGCAGGGAATGCAGATGGGTTTGATACCATTTTACACACTTACCTTGCGAAAGATAACTACAAGTTTGATGTACCATTACAGATGAAAGACTTTGCTGGAATTCAGTTACCTTATGTGAACAATCAACGTATTTACTTAATTGCGAACAATTGGCGAGCAGAGAATACGAGAGCTTTGGTCAATGCGATAGGTAAAAATGAATTAGTGGTTCAAACCATTGTTGTCTATGGCTATACCCTGGAAATGGAAAGCTTACGAGAATTAGAGATTGCATTGAATCAACTTGAAAATAAAGTCAATCTACAAGTGAGATATTAGGAGGCTAAAAGCATGAAGATTCTATTAGAAGAATTACCCCATCAGCTTGAAGCCCTTCAAGCATTGGATGAAGCTTTTTATGGATTAGATGAACGCACGACTGATCCAGATAAAGACTATGTCTACGCCAACCCGATTATTAACGGGCGAGGCAATGAGAATACAAACATTGATATCAAGATGGAGACAGGAACAGGTAAAACCTATGTTGGTGTGCGCGCCATGTATGACTTGCATCAAAAATATGGCTTATTTAAGTTTATCGTGGTGGTACCAAGCCCAGCCATTAAAGAAGGCTGGAAAAACTTTATCACGGCGGATTATGCCAAACAACATTTCTCTCAGTACTATGAAAATACTCAAGTCAACCTTAATGTCATCAATGCCGGCGATTTTAATAGTAAAAAAGGCTTACTGCCCGCTCACTTGGTAGAGTTTATTGAAGGTGACCGCTTGAATTCATCGACCATTCATGTCTTATTGATTAATGCGGGAATGCTTAATTCATCTTCTATGAAAAAAGATTACGCTCAAACGCTTTTGTCTGGTTGGACATCCCCCTTAGAAGGACTGAAAGCCACTCGTCCCATTGTGATGATTGATGAGCCCCACCGCTTTCCAAGAGATAAAGCAAACTATAAATCAATTACGGCAGTCGAACCGCAAATGATTATTCGCTTTGGCGCAACCTTTCCTGATGTTAAGGTTGGCAGAGGTCGTCAAGCAACTCTCGTGAAAGACTATTACCGCAAACAACCTCAATTTAACCTCAATGCGGTCTCTTCTTTCAACAACGGTTTAGTTAAAGGCATTGATGTTTATTATCCCAATGTGACTGAGACGGACGCTAAGGACAGGTATGTGGTGGACTCGGTAACCAGCAAGCAATTGGTTTTAAAAAATGGATCAACCACCTATACTTACAGTGTCGGTGAGGACATTGGGTTTGATGGGGATATTTATTATGAAGGAGCTAAGATGCTCTCAAATGGCTTAGAACTGGAAAAAGGTATGGCCTTTTTGCCTGCTACTATGACAAGCTCCTACCAAGAACTCATTATTCGGGATGCCATTGAAAAGCACTTTGAGGCAGAAATACCAAATTTCATGCGGGAAAACGACTATCAACCGAAAGTCAAAACCTTGTCCCTCTTTTTTATCGATTCTATTAAATCGTATCGAGATGAAAAAGGTTGGCTGAAAGAATTATTCGAGAAACACCTGCGTCGCAAAGTAGAAGCGCTGATACGTGAGTTTCGCTTGAAGAAATTGCCTCGGGAGCAAGAATATTTATCGTTTCTACAAGCGACTCTAGCTGATTTAACGAAAAATGTCCATGCGGGCTACTTTGGCGAAGACCGTGGTTCCGGAGATGAAGCGATTCAAGCTGAAGTGGATGATATTTTGAAGAACAAAGAAAAGCTATTGTCATTCAAGGACGAGAAAGGAAACTGGCAGACGCGCCGTTTCTTATTCTCTAAGTGGACGCTCCGCGAAGGCTGGGATAACCCCAATGTTTTCGTTATCGCTAAATTACGAACATCAGGGAGTGAAAATTCCAAAATTCAAGAAGTTGGCCGTGGCCTGCGCTTACCTGTGGATGAGAATGGGCACCGACTTTTGCAGGATGAACTCTCAAGTAAATTACGATTCTTGATTGGTTATGATGAAAAAGAGTTTGCCAATAAATTAGTGGCGGAAGTTAATGCCGATGCGATCGTTAAATTAGATGAGACAAAATTGACGTCAGAGATGATTCAATTAATTATTGAAAAGACAGACAACTTAGATGAAGAAACTCTATTAGAACAACTCGATACTGAAGGTATTATTAAACGTAATAATGACTTTAAAGAGAATGGTTTTGAAAAATTGATGGACTTGTATCCGATTCTAACGGAAACGACACAAGTGAAAAAAGGCAAAATTACCACTGGCGGCCTCAAGGATAAACAGCGGATTAAACTGAATAAAGAGAATTGGCAAAAAATGCGCCATTTGTGGGAGCAATTTTCTAATCGCTATATGTTAGAATTTGACCGCGTGAATGATGAGGCCTTACAACTGCTCATCGATGAAATGATACACAATAAGGATAACTTTACACTCCAGTATCCAGAATTCACGCGCAACGAACTGTATTATCATGATGAAAATGGTGAAATGCGGATACGTGAACAAACAGCCAATTATGACAGCCGTAAACCAATGACTGGTATGAAATATGGTGAATTCTTGCTTAAACTGACACAACGCACCAAATTGAAACCAGCGCAATTGCATAAGAGTTTACTGAGTGCCTTAAAAGAAACCTATCATGGAAATACAAACTATTTAAATGAACTCACTTTGGCTAATCTAGTGCGTGACTTCAAAGAGCGTTTCGAAAAGCGTTATGCCCAGAGTTTTCGCTATCAGGCTTTAGATTTCCAAGCTAGTACCTCTGTGTTTGATGTGGCAACGAATGACTTTAAAGAGGATATTCTGGCGACGGTTATTGGTGTTAATGAAGACAATGATGTACGAGATGATGGTCGACAACTCTATGAAATCCCACCGCTTCGTTATGATTCAGTGAATCCTGAACGAGAACTTTTAAAACGGGGTTATGACTCCACGATTCTTTCTTTTGGTAAATTGCCCAAGAAAGCCATTCAAGTTCCCAAATATATGGGCGGAACCACGACACCCGACTTTGTTTATGTGGTAGAACGTGAAGATCAATCTCATGTCTACTTATTAGTGGAGACGAAAGCGGAAGGTTCCGGAAAACGACTCAGCGATGAACAAATTGTGGCGATTCAGGAGCAATTCTTTGGCACATTAAAAGAACATGGGATTGAGTATCAAGAAGCAACAACGGCTGAAGAGGTCTATGCGAAACTAAGAAAGGTGGCGAAATTACATGATAACTAATTTGATGAATTTAGTAGAATCTGGTGATATTGCAAAAACGGGTGCCAAACCTAAATTACCGACGACCATCCCCAAATTAACAGATACGATGCTTGATGTGTATCGTATCCCGTTGAAATACTTATACTATAATGATGAGAACGGTCGAATTGCTACGCAGATTCGTAGAGAATTTGGAACGCTATCTCCTCATGCGGATGAATTAGATTCGGACTATAACGATAAAATCGCAGCCTTTATTGAGGAAGATAACGCCTCTGCCTTAAAGAAAACTAAAAAATCAATCAAAGAAAAAGGTCAACAAGTCTATGGGTATGTGTTGCAAGATGGTCGTATTATTGACGGGAACCGCCGTTTTACGGCCTTAAGACAGTTGCAAACTGAAGCTGGGACGAGTCAATACTTTGAAGCAGTTATTTTGCCGTTTACTTATGATGCCAAAGCAGACCGCGCTCAGATTAAGCGACTTGAATTAGCCATACAGATGGGAACCGAAGAGAAACTTCAATATGACCCTGTGGATTTAGCGGTAGATATTTATCAAACAATCATCAGCGATAGCTTAATGACGAAAAAAGATTATGCGAATGAAGCTAATATGACTCTCAAAGAAATAGAAAATCGAATAGCAACCATTGAGTTAACCCATGATTTTCTTGAGTTTATTAATGCTTCGACCGAGGCTTATTATATTATCAAAGATGCTAAACTTTATAATCCATTATTTGAGCTTGCAAAGAAATTTGCAAAAACTTTTCCCAATCAGGGACCAAAATACGAACAAACAAAAGAAACGGCTTTTGCATTATTAGGGAAAATGGTCCACACTGGTGGCGATACCGTTAGGGAAGTTCGTGATTATTTAAAGAACATTGTCAGTTCTGTTGATAACGATGATTACAATGATGCTATCGAAGACTTTGTTGAAGATTTTCGGGACAAGCTAGAAAGTCAACCTATCCAATCGGCTGCAGATTACCGCAAACGATTGGAAGAAGCCACGCCAGAATTACGCCAAATCAGTGAAGTGTATAATAAGACCGTTAATCGTCAAAATCGTGGCAAGAATGTCGATAGTTTTATCGCGGATGTAAGGGAGACACTGAATACCTTAAATGATATGAAACGCGGAGATGGTCTAACGGGTAATCTACAGTTCTCAAATTTTTCTAAAGATCAAGTGGCCGAAATTCGGGAGATGCTAGTTAAAATCAATCTTTTAAGTGGTGACCTAATAGAGGTATACGAAGATGAGTTCTAACGTTCGGTTGGTAAGTTTAGATGGATTATTTAAGTTCGTCGATAATGATGAGGGGATTCTAAAAACACGTAAAATTAACCGATTGCTAGAACGTTACCAATCGTTCTTTCAAGATATTGACCAATTAGTACTTTCCAGTGAGTTGAATTATGTTCAGCTCACTGACTTGATTGAAAAGCTTAACGACAGACTCAACGGCAGTCTTGAGGTAGATCAAGAAATACGTGCTTTCATTGAACAAAATCACTATGCCATTAACGAACAGCGAGTTGCTGGGATGACCATTAAAGAGTACGATGGCCGATGGGACGATGAATTACAGAAGTTTAAAGAAGTCATTGATCAAGAAATCAGTCGCCCATTAAAATCCCAACAAGTCCAAGCAAGTTTTTATCTGGCAACTATGAGACGGGCTACGAATTTTAGTGTGCCTGGTGCAGGAAAAACAGCCATGACCTATGGCGCATTTGCTTACCTTTCTTCTTCAGCACTGGATGAAGTGAATAAACTATTAGTCATTGCACCACTGAATGCCTTTGAAGCTTGGCGCACAGAATTCATCGAAGTATTTGGTGATAAGCGCCAACTTTCCTTCATGAACTTGAAAGACTTTGATAATCCAGCTGACATCCGAACGAATTGGGGAATAGCCAATGTGATTGTAATTAATTATGAATCGCTCTTTGGATGGAAACTGTCGGTTTTGAATGCCTTAATTGATGAAAAGGCAATGATAGTGTTCGATGAGGTGCATCGCATTAAAAATCCGGTAGGAAAACGTGCGCGAAACGCTTTAGAGCTAGGTAAGCAAGCCCGTTATCATTACGTACTTACGGGAACACCTATCCCGAATTCTTATAAGGATATTTATAATTTTCTACACTTGCTCTATGACAATGAATACGAGTCATTCTTTGGTTGGAATATTCATGAGTTGGAGGTGTCAAATGCGAATGAGATTAATGAGAAGATGCAACCTTTTTTCTGGCGCACGACAAAAAAAGATTTAAACGTTCCTGAAGCAGAACCAGACCAGCTAGTCATTGTCCAACCAAGTAGCAGACAAGCAGATTTGTCCAAAACGATTCACGAAGTTGAGACCAATGTTTTAGGGCGATATATTCGATTGCTACAAGCTTCAACCAATCCCGCTCTTTTAACTGAAAAAATCAATTTACAAGATTTAGGTTTCTTATTTGATGAGATGGATTATACGTTGGGTTCTGCGCTGGATTCGGCCGAACAAAGCAAAGCAAAACAACGTATGTATCTTGATGCAGGAGTAGACTCGATGGTGACACCCAAGTTTCTTGCTGGAATGCAGCTCATTGAGCAACTTGTTGCTGAAGGCAAGAAGGTTATTGTCTGGGGGATGTTTGTTGGCACCATGCACAAAATCGACAATGCGTTAAAAGAAAAAGGAATATTATCGCATTTGATTTACGGCCAAACCCTTAAAGAGGACCGTGTTGAGTTGATCAATCAATTTCGTAGTGGTCCCGTTCAAGTGCTGATTTCAAATCCGGCAACCTTAGGAGAATCCATCTCATTGCACCAAACAGTTCATGATGCGGTCTACTTTGAATACAACTTTAATTTGACTTTTATGCTGCAATCGCGTGATCGTATCCATCGTTTAGGACTAGCTGATGATCAATACACACGCTATTATTATTTGATGACAGAGGGAAACAAGGCGCACAACGGCTTTATCGATCGACTAGTTTATAATCGGTTGAAAGAGAAAGAGGCTGTGATGATGAATGCGATTGAGGGGAGTCAACTGATACCAGAGGTGACGGATGACTATTTGGAAGATGTGAAGAAAATAATCACAAAGATCAGAATATAGAATATTAATTGCAAAATGATTGAATAGTGGACCGGATAAATTATTCGCTAATCTCTGCTTTTTGAACTTATAATTTTTTAATGTTGATGGACTTATCTTTAGTATATGACTACACATTTAATATAACTTGTCATTTCAATACTTCTGTATCGGATTTAGATCTTGTAGCTAAAAATGTTAGAGCTTTCGCGAAAATTGAGAATAATAATACTAACAATATTTCTATTGTTGGAACTCTGAGTGCAAGCAATATAGGAGATATAACCGCATCACCTAATGATGGAAGTATTGGAAAATTCTGGTCTGAAGCATATATTTTTGGCAATACAAGCTATCGCGTTGAGTTCGTCCCAAACTCTGCGAAATACTATAACAGCAGGCGTGGTCTCAGTAATAATACTTTTTCCAAAATAGATAATGAAATATTTTCTAAAAGTGGCGCTCTTATCGGAACAGATTATATGAATGGGGAACTCAAAAGTGGACGGGGCTCTGATGGTAGTTCTAAGTTCGATGGCTATATAACTTTTGAAGTAATAGTAAAAGAAAATAATATTACTAATTCATGGAAAGATTTTTGGAGGGATCACCCTAAGACAGAAACTACGGTTATCGGCCTTGTAGGAGTATTTATAGGCTGGTTGTTCTCTCAAATTTATAGGCATATCTTTAGTGGAAAAAATAAAAATAATTAGAGAAAGGAAAGTTTACCAGACCCACGCGATTCCAGCGTCCAACCCACCGAACAAATTTGTGAATTTATGACTCACAAATCCGTCTGAGGAAACGTAAAGTAGATTTTTTATATCAGGTACAATCTGTAAAGTAGCATCAAGTTTATTTTCATACCACCAAATTTTTGAAGGAAAATTTTGGTCAAAGTGAACGGTTTTGTGTTGGAAAAGTTAAGCAATAAGTTAGTTTGGCTGCACAAAATATGTAAAAAGACATCAAGAATTTGATATTCCGGATGTCTTATTTTTAGATCAATTTTTTAGAAGTTTTTCCAATTCTTTTTGATAATCGCGTGTATATTTTATATCCAAATACTTTGAATAAATCGCAACCTCTTCATGAAGTCCTAATTCAATCAACATAAATTCTAACACATTGAAAACATGACTCGGTTTTTGAATATCTTTGATATGTTCAAAAAGTTCTTCGCGATGTGATGCAAAATAATTCGAACTCATACAATTAACTTATAAGAAAAACCGTAAGATAGTAGTGAAGGCTTGTGGAGTTTCTTATAAACAATGCACTAAAAACAAATTATGGAACTTTTTTGTCTTGTTCCTTATCCAAATAAAAAGGATTATATGCAAATAAAATTCCTTCCAATATTCGTTTTTTTGCGAATTCATCCATAGTTGATTTCTTTATGAAGTGGTATTTATCACAAAGGGATTGTTTGTATGCATCAACCCCTCTGTTTTTGCAAACCAATAACATATGTTTTAAATATTTGTAGTTTTCTATCGAAACATAACGTGTATCATCAGTCTTAAGTTTTTTAAGGAAATTGAGCATTTTTCTTGATTTTTCAAGATATTCTTCAGCAGAAGTATAATTTTTAATAATAATATATCCTCGAGCGATGTTTGTAAAACATAAAAGGTCTAGTTCCGCATAATTTTTATAAACAATATCGTTTTGAATGTGAGAATAAGAAAAATTTTCTTGTAGTTCCGTTAATTTCTGGATACAGGGTAAGATTTTTTCTTTCTGTTCATAATCACAATAAAGCCACAGAAGCTCTTGACTGATATTAATATAATCAAATTGATATACTAGTTTTTCTTTATTTATCAGAGGATGCTTGGTAAGAAGCTCTTGATACAATGATTCTTGTTTCATGAATGAGTTTTTCGATTTTTCTGTAGATAACAAAAATATCATTATAATATCTAAACTTATCTCGATCTGGTAGTTTAAGCTATCAAATGTGTCTGGCTCGTCATTTATTAGATATGATGAATCCTTGCATTTTTCAAAATCACCTGCATTCATTTGTTTTAGGATACTTTTTGCTTGCTGAATGTAGACTTTGCATCTTTCCTTGTAGAAATTGTAATGCTTTGAGGTCATATAATATAGCTTGTAAGCATAATCATTTATCAAGAAAATAAAGTTAAAAGACTTTTCAATATATAAGAAACTTTCGATAAACGAAGTTATTCTTAATACGAAATCCTCATTGATAACACTCGTACTTCGTATTTCTTTCCAGTATATGTCGCTTTCTACAATATGTGAGAAGTGTTGGTAATAGACTGTGATATCAAACTGATTTAGGACTAAAAGAGCGCAAGCGTCATGTATTGAATAAATATTTTGATCACGTTCTGGGAATTTTTCAGATTTTAACCACCCTAGCTTAACCATTTTTTCTAAGTATTTCATTGATTTTAAATCAAACCAGTCCATTGCCTGCTCTCGCGTGAAACTAGCCTTTTTAAAAATTGAAAAACCTATTAATATAGAAATCTCCTCTTTGTGAAGATATTTTTGCATAATTGAAAACAATTTAACTAATTGATCTTTGACAGTTTCATTTGTAGTTAATCTCGGGTGGTTTGTTGAAATTTCGACATCGCTATATGCGAGATTATTTTCCGAAAGGAAGCTTATGATATTATTTAGTAAGACCCTTTCCTCGTTACAGCTTTTAGAAACAAGCTCAATGGATATAGTATGAAACCCCAATAATTGAATGATTGTAGATATTTTTTCGTCATCATATTCTGCGGAGTAATAATCTTTAAATAGAGAAATACAATTATCTAAAGACAATGATTCGAGTTTGTGTCTCTTTAATCCAGTATAATCCAAGAACTCGGTAGTAGTAATCAATACAGTGCAGTTGAATGCAAGTAAATCAGATAATAAGCTATCTTTTTCAAACCCTTCTTTAGAGCTGAAATTATCGATTATAAGTAGTAATTGAGTTCCCATATCCTGAACCCTTTTTAATAGAATGCTCTGGGTGATTTTAGGCGTCCCATCTTCATTCATAGCAGGATAGAATTGACGAAATAAAGAAGATTCTAAGTCATTTTCAAAATCAATCCAAGCAAAATACTTAAACTCTCCACTTTCTTTTGCCTTATTCCAAAACTCTTTCGCAAACTCGCTCTTGCCAATACCAGATAGACCTTGTATAAACACCTTACCATTACCATCTGCTAATTCTTGTTGCAATGTATCCCATTCGTCTAGGCTTCTTTGTTTATATTGCTCAACAATGAGGCGAGGATTTTTTGTAAGAAATTCAATGTTTGTATTTTTGCTTTTCAGGAGTTCATCTGATGTTGACCGCTGCCCGTTAATTTTTTCGGGAATTCCCAATGCTTTTCTTTCTTCGATTATCCTGTTTTCTCGCAAGAAATCGTCACTTATTCCTCGGGAACCTTTGTTAATTCTAAAAGCTAGAACATCTATTAGACAATGAAATAGGAAAAGCTTATTGTTGGGATTTGTTTCGGATTCTCTTACAAGTTTGGTTAAATTAGAGTTTAAATCTTCGGGGTTGTAATCTTCAAGAACTGTAATACATTTATGTATGAGGTAGGCATATATTTCTGGAATGAAAAAATCGAAAATTTCATCAAATTCATTAGATGTAATATATTGCTCAGTTATCTCATCATCTGATAGACCGTAAATACTTCTAGCCTCTGCGGAATGGTCATCGGTAATTTCAAGTGGAGGTTTTTCTCCTGCTGCCACATATTTTTGAGCTGCTTTTTCATCGTTTCCACAAACTGAGCTAGGTAGAATCAAATAAAATAGTCTTTCCGCGATCTTAGGGCGAGAACGTGACACATTGTCTCGAATAGTTTTTCTTGACGCTATTAAAATGTCGACAAAACTCTTAAAATTCCAATCATTATTCATCTTTAGCACCTCTGTTATTACTTTAATTGTATCAAACGTAAGAGAGAATTGCTATTGACTTTTTTAGTGATATGTGATTATATAATGGCGGTAGATCTTGCTAATATGCGACATACTTCCACAAGCCGCTTGCTTGTGGAAACGCAAGCAAAATCTATGGCGCAAGAAAGGCTGTATTATGAAACAGTCAAAAGAAATTACACCTACGAAAATTTTGGAGAATGCTTTGTATATTTCAATTCATAACCTCCTCGAAATCGTAAATGCTGAAACTGAGCTTAACCTCGATGTGATTCAAATTGTACTGAGATTGTGGTTTATGTATGGCATGGATAAAAAAGTCATCGCAACCGCCATAGAGTATGCAATGGATGATGTTATGATAGGTGCTCTTATTGATTGGTTTTACAAAGAGATGCTTGACTTTGAACATCCATTAGTTCTCCAGGAATTTGCTATTGAGAATTTTAATAAAATCCTTGTCGAAGACCACGAATTTTTATCCGAATGGATTAAATTAAGGGATGAAGGTAAAGTTTATTTTTGAATGGTGTAGGAAAATCGCGTCATTACGGTAAGTAATGACGTTTTTATTTTTCTCAAAAAATTCTCAAATTTAGAGTGTATTTCTCAAATGAGAAACATCAAAATGAAGGTGTAAAGAAAATTTGTTGGTATTTTTTAACAAACTATAAGGAGAAACTGTATGAGAAAAAAACATTTCATTGGCGTAAATCAGCCTTTCCATTTACACCAGCAGAGGTGCATCAAAATGCAAAAGACTGGTCGAAACAACAACAAGAGCGAGAGATTTTCTTTTCCTCGCCAAATTTCAAGAGTAAATGGGATCAAAAAGACAATCAACAATTTAAGGAGAATAAAATGAACGATTTAAAATCTATTAATGGTGAAATCATTACACCTGCTAACTTCAGCAACAAAAACCTTAGTTATGGTATAAGACGTCAAGCAAATCGTGACGCGCAACTCGCCATAGCAAAAACTTTTGTCGGCCAAATGAAAGTTCAGGGCAAAGCTCGTCTTACGCAAACTGCCATGATGGAAACATCAAATCTAGCTAATACTGCACTCACGATTTCACAGATCTATCCCGATGCTTCGCCATATGTTCAGCATTTACTTCAGGCATTTGTTAGCGGTGCAGCAAACGATATATACAATTTTTAGGGAGGTGCAAAAAATGCTGGGATTTCTTTTCTTTATCATTTTGGTAGGCATCGCCATTTATTTAGTAAGCCTATCCTCGAGTTGTGACGTTAATATTCAGGTAAACGTGGACGATAATTTGGTAATTGAAGCTCAAGAACAACTTGCCCGCGAAATGTTAACCAAATTTGAAATCGAACAAAATGCTGCAGAAGCACATCACAAAATGATGGTAGAAGCTATTTGGCAAGAATACTGCAAACGCACAAAAGGAGTTCAATAATGGAAGTATTATTTGTTGTACTTAGCATTGAAATTGCGATTTATGTATGTTTTGACTTGGAAATTGTCCCTAAAAACAAACCCAAGAATATCAAGGAAAAACAAATGATTTGTGAATTACATGCACAAGCTGAGATAGATCGTAAGTATTACGAGACAAAATATCAGATGTTGGAAATTGCTAAAAATGAAGAAATTAATAGAGTAATAGCTGACTTTAAGAGAGTTGGCTACGGGCATTACACTTATGCCAATAAAATTTACAACACCCCCAAAGTCAGTACAAAAAATCAATCTCTCTTATCTTGACAACTGATAGCTTTATTGTCTCATCGTAAAGCCTTATATCTGTTAACGCTCTTGAAACCGTCAAATGATCGTGTTTAACTGCAAGCATGATTAGCCAAACGAAAGGAGTCAAGTGCTAGGTATAGAGCATAGGAATCGCAACAAATATTGTGAAATGGAAAGTGGGTTGCGCAATGAAAAAATATCTTACGAGTGCCATCCAACTCGTCTTTACGTTGGCGCTACTGCGTGTCGCATTGGCTATGTTCAATTGTCTCTTGCCAGAGCTCATCGTCATCGGCGGTATTATAAGCGCCATCTTGTTAGTGCGTGCTTATCGCAAATCCAAGAAGGATTGGTGGTGAGAACATGAGTCGAAAATATCAAGACCTGATTTTCAGAGAAGTCTATTGGCCGCGGCCGATTGAATATAATTCTGTTGAAAATTTCGCGAAAAGCCTCGCAACCTTTCCACATCGAAACCCTTTGATTTGGGAGATCAGGGGTCAGGAAAATAAAATTCATTTTTATCTTGGCGGCGAACGTGATGAACTGGTACGCTTGAAATCTCTTTTAAACATTCAAGGCGCTGTCGAATTAGGCAAGCCCCTGAAAGCAGAAGATGATAAGAGACCAGCAGTTGACTTCGCGAGAGAGTTAGCTTTCTCCCAGTCTACAATGTCTTTCAAAATTGATGAAAGCGAACTGCTAACGCGTTCAACACTAGCTGCGCTTGCGGGTGCTGGTAAAGATGAGTCGCTTGTCTTTCAGCTCATGATCGGTCGTGCTTTCACGGGCAGTCTAGCGCCAGCTCATTTTCAAAAACCTAATCCTAGTTTTTGGCAGGTTCTTTCAGGCATCCCTGAAGCCAGTAAATCTGAAACTTCAGCCATGTCTGAAAAAGTAAGCACTGCGTCGATGAATGTTTTGCTTCGCCTTGGTGCCTCAAGTCAAAATAAAAGCCATGCTCAAAATATGCTCAGAAGTTTGTATGCTAGTTTGAGGTTGACTGAGACGGCAGGCGTGCATTTAAAACAGCGAGACTGTCGAAGTGACCTCTTGAACAGCGCTAAAATTCCTCTGCGATTTACAAATCGTCTATCAATCTCTGAGCTAAGTAATCTCTTTCTTTTACCAACAGGCGAGGCTAATTTCAGAGGTGTACGTGATATTCATCCGAAACTGTTATTGCCAAGTAAAGATTATGTTTCAAAAAATTCGCGAACTTTTGGCGAAAGCCTCAATCAAAATCCAGAAGACAAGAAATTGCTCAATCTGCCAAGCCAACAAGCCTTGAAACATTTGCACGTGATTGGTCCGACGGGTTCAGGAAAATCTGTGGTGCTTGAGAATCTGATCCTGTCTGATATTCGCGAAGGCAGAGGTGCGATTGTGATTGATCCAAAGTATTCGCTGGTACAAAGTTTGTGCGAAAAAATACCTGCAAATCGGATAAATGATGTGGTGGTGCTTGATCCAACCTGTCCGAATCCAGTCGGTTTAAATCCATTTGCCTACGCTGATGAGACAAGACCTGAGCTCCTCGCGGAAACGGTGATGACCAGTCTCAAATCTTTGATTCCGGATATGGGCATCTATGGCGAAAAAATGTTAACAGGTGGCATTTTGACCTTAGCCATCCATGGACAAGCAACCCTGCTTGAATTACCCCTGTTGTTTTCAAATGCGCAGTTCAGAAAGAAAGTGACATCGGCTTTAAAAGATCCTTACCTTAAACGTTTTTGGCAAGATTTTGACAAACTGTCTGAAAGTGAAAAACGTATGCAAGTCGCGCCACTTCTAAATCGTTTGGAGCCAATCCAAGTCAGGCAGAGCTTGATAGGGATTCTTGGTCAAGTCAGACCGAAATTTGATTTACGTGAGGTTTTCACTAAAAATAAAATTCTACTTGTTCCGCTCAATTCAGGTTTAGTGGGCAAAGATATCAGCGAATTCGTGGCAAGTTTGGTGATTGGTCTCCTCTGGGATTTTACGTTGAAAAGGGCGAGTCTGCCTGAAAATGCTCGAAATCCAGTGGTGCTATATATTGATGAGTTCCAGAATTACCTCAAAAAATCTGCGGCAGATGTTTCGGAAATGCTTGCGATGTCAAGAAGTCTTGGTCTAGGGTTTTGTTTCGCACATCAAAATCTCGGTCAGTTGCCGAGAGATTTGAAAGAGACGATTATGATAAATGCTCGCTCAAAAATTGTTTTCAATCTGACGAAATATGATGCGCGAGAGTTCGCTATGCTATCGGACAGTTTGAGCGAGACAGACTTCATGAAACTACCACAGTATCAAATCTACACCAAATTAGAGGCCGACCAAGGCAGCACCGATTTTATTTCAGGACAAGCATTTCCACCAGGGAAAAGTCTGAGAGATCCTTTGGAAATATTTGCCCAATCAGCTAAGCATTATGGTGGCGATCGAAATGAGATTGAAACTCGGATGAATGACCTCAACCAAGAAATAGAAGAGTTTTCAAGTTCCAAACTGACTAGAAAACCTAACTATGAAAGAGAGAAACCAGGGTGAGCTGGCTAAACAGTTTGACCAAAATCATAACTTTTCTATCTGAAAAGCCTGTCCTGTCGCACGTCGTTTCGTGCTGAGGAAGGAATAGCAATATTTTGCGAAATAGCGCGAAAAATAATGATAATTCGGACAAGACTCTATTGTTTTCAATCTGAAAACAATAAGAGAGCGCGCCTTAAAAAATTATAATCAAGAAAGGAATCGTATGTCAAAATACATTTCGAAAAAACAAGCCCATGATATTTTTCAGGGATTAACAGAACGTGAATTAAAGATGTTGAAACTACTGAACGAAGCAAAATTTCTAACAACGGACATGATCAGACGACAATTTTTCAACGGCTATCAAACAGAATTAGCAGCCAAACGTGCCACAAATAGAATGACCAAAAAACTAGAATTAGCAGGTATGATTGGCAAATTGCCACGTAGGATTGGCGGTTATGTCAAAGAAACGTATGGTGGCAGCGCCCCAAGTGTCTGGCGCTTGACAGAAGCTGGCTACAAAATTTTAAGATTAAAACACACAGGGTTGCCGCCAAGTCGTAAACATAGAACAGAAGGCAAACCATTGTTTCTGGAACACCAATTAGGCATTTCAGAAATTGCCACAAAATTACGTGAGTTAGTAATCGGAGGCAAAATTTCTCAACTAACCATTGATTTTGAACCAAAGTGTTGGCGAGATTTCAGAAATGCTGGAGAATTCTCCATTTTGAAACCTGACCTTTACGCTTGGCTAATGAATGGCGGTTTTGAGGAAAGTTATTTTTTGGAAATAGACCGAGGAACTGAGAGCCCGAGGCGGATTCTCGCGAAGTGTCAAATCTATGTCAGTTATTTTAATACCGGCATTGAAGAAAAGCGGAGTGGGATAACACCTTATATTGTGTGGTTGGTACCAGATGAGAAACGTTGTGCGCAAATCCTGAATCTGTTGCGGGAGAAGATGCCTGAGGCGAGTATCTTGTTTCAGGTAGTGATTGAAAATGATTTAGTGCCACTAATTATCGGCACAGAAAGTGGAGAGGAAAGCAATGGATAAAAGTCAACATCAAGAAATCGCGGATATTTTGTGGGAGCGACTAGTGGCAGCTTTTAATGATGAGGCAAAACACTATAAGACACTTTATGCCGAAAATGGCTATGGGGAAAGTCGTTTGGGGTCTATTGGCCCTGTTGAAGACCGAGAAGTCTGTCGCCCAGATTGGTGGCGGGAATTGGGTGGGGAGGCTTTGATTGAAAGTGTTGAGCCACCTAAAAATAGACAGATTTTTGGGGAAGGTGTCTCATACGAAGGCTTGGATGATTATTGGGCAATCACTCATTTAATTGAAAATGCTCATCAAGGAGAACAGCTTGAAACTGGAAAGATTTGGTTTGGTAGTTAGCATTTAAGGAATAATGAAAATCTTTAACGAGTCAGTTAAAACGAAAGGAATTAGATGATATTTTTAGATTTGTTTTCAGGCGTTGGTGGATTTCGCCTAGCACTTGAATCTGAAGGACACGAATGATCGGCTTTTGCGACAACGACAAATTCGCGAGAGCCAGCTACAAAGCGATTTCTAACACGGAAGGAGAAAAAGAATACCATGACATCAGAAATGTTAGCGATGAAGAATGGCGTGAGTTTCGCGGGAAATGCGACCTCATCTGCGCCTGCTTCCCCTGTCAAAGTTTCAGTATTGCAGGCAAAAGACGAGGCTTTTTGGATAAAACTCGCAGCACGCTATTCTTCGAAATTGCCCGCGCGATTAAACAAATCCAACCACGGCTTTTGTTGCTTGAAAACGTCAAAGGGCTTTTATCTCAGGGGGGGGCAGACTTTTAGAGTTATCCTCTCCACCCTTGATGGACTGGGGTATGATGTCGAATGGCAAGTACTTAACAGCAAAGATTTCGGCGTGCCGCAAAACCGAGAACGAGTCTATCTTGTTGGACATCTTAGAGGAGAAAGCAGAAGAAAAATATTTCCTCTCGGAAAAACGTTGCGAAAAACTGGTTTGGAAAAATAACCGAATCGCGATTTTACCTCACAAGACAGGCAAGCTGCCGCAGCGGCGTAAAATAGTTCGCGAAAACGGCCTATCGCCGACCCTGCTCGCGAGTTTTGCCCATGAGCCACAGATGATCGCCATCCGAAATAACAGCCGAAACAAGCCCTTTCTGACGGCACAAAACGGCGACAATATTAGTTTACAATCCAACGCGCGCGGTTCCGTTAGAAAGGGGTATAGCGGTACAATTACAACTTCGCCGGATGCGGTGCTGGATGATTGGCGAATCCGAAAACTGACCCCTCGCGAATGTTGGCGACTCCAAAGTATGCCTGAATGGGCGTTTGATCGGGCGCAAAAAGTTTGTTCGGATCAACAGCTCTACAAACAGGCGGGAAATGGTGTGACGGTCAATGTGGTTCGTGAAATCGCGAAAAAATTAAAGTAAAAGGAGATTTATGACAGACACAATTTTTGAGCAAATCATGGCAATTCGCGAAAGCGGCGAAATTAACATGCTGGACGTGAACAGTGTCCAGCGGCTGGCGTTTGAGCAGAATTTTCACGAATTAGTGGATTTTATAGAGGAAGATAAACAGGCTTATTGGAACTTTATCATGACTGGGAATAGAGGAGATTCTTCGCGAATTTAACTGAAAAAATGGAGGAAACTATGAAACAAGAAAACAATAAAACTAAGAAAAAATACTCGGTTGTTTTGGCAGACCCACCATGGGACATCCAACAAAAAGGCGCACATGGCGCCGCAAAACATTATGACCTGATGAATCTGGACGAGATTAGGAAAATGGGCGAAGCGATACAAGCTATTACTGAGGATAACGCTCACCTCTGGCTCTGGGTTACCAATGCAACAATTCCTTATGTGAAGGAGATTTTGGAAGATTGGGGATTTACCTATCGCTCAATTTTGACATGGTGCAAACCTCGCATTCAGCTAGGCGTCTATCTGAGAAATGCGACCGAACAAGTGATTTTTGCGACGAAGGGCAAAGCGCCGGTCGGTTTCAAATCGCAGCCGACTTGGCAATTTTGGCCAGTTCAAGATCATTCGCACAAGCCAGAGGAACTCTATGCGATTATAGAGCGGGTTTCGGGGAAGTTGAACTTAAATGAAGAACAGATTGAGTCAGGTGTGAAAAACAAGAAATTGGAGCTATTTGCACGCCGACCAACGCCCGGTTGGGATGTTTGGGGCAACGAAATAGATTCAGATATCAGTTTCGCGAAATTCGGCTATCCGGTGCCGAGCGATGAAAAGTTTGAAATAAAAGGAGTCGAAGATAATGACAGAGAAAAATAACCTTCAAAAAAACGATGAAAAAGTCGTTAAAAAGGATAATTCGCGAAAAATCAAGATTGGTGATACGACATACATTATCAGCTCGAATTTCACGCCAACCAAGGAAAACAAAGCCGCGCTACTCAAAGTGATTCGACATTTAATGAAAAACGCACGAAAGCCTGATTTATAGTCTTTTATGACTACACTTTTTCGCGAAACAGAGGTAAAATGGGGGTGTAGTAATACACCTCTTTTTACCGAAGGAGACAGATATGACTAGATCATTGACAATTGAATACACCGAAATGAATGAAGGAATGCGTGATATTACCGTACTTTATGCGCGTCTTTCGAAAGATGACGGCAGGAAAACGGGTGATTCGGATTCAATCTTGAACCAAAGGTTGTTGCTTGAAAATTTCGCGAAAAGTGAAGGTCTCAGAAATTGCGTGTTTTTTTCGGATGACGGAATAAGTGGGACGACCTTTAATCGACCAGCTTTTCAAGCGGCGATCCAATTAGTAGAAGCGGGCCGAGTCAAACATTTTATTGTGAAAGATTTGAGCCGTTTTGGACGCGATTACTTGAAAGTGGGTGCTTTTACCGAGGTGGTTTTTCCAGAGAAGAATGTACGGTTCGTCGCGATTAACGATAATGTCGATTCTTTGCAAGAAGAGGATAATAGCTTGGCACCTTTTCGCAACTTGTTTAACGAATGGTATGCCAGAGACACGAGCAAGAAAATCAAAGCGGTGAAACATGCGAAAGGAAATGCTGGGGAGCCGATTAGTGGTACTTTACCTTATGGTTATCTGAAAGGTGAGAATTACAGACAAACGAAAATCTGGCTGGTGGACGAGGAAGCAGCGAAAATCGTCCAAAGAATCTTTCATGAATGTATTGAAGGCAAAAGTCTCTCAATGATTGCGGGCGGGCTGGAACGAGATAAAATTTTGATTCCAGCGCGCCACAAGGAAGCGATTGGCGAACATAGTGCAAAAGTAGGAAAACTACCGTACCGTTGGAGTTTTGATGTGATAGGCTCTATTCTTAAAAATCAGGCCTATCTTGGATACGTGGTCAATTTTAAGACTTATAAAAAATCCTATAAGTCGAAAAAATGTCTACCGAATCCTCGCGAAAAGTGGAAAATTTTTCCGGGACATCATGAAGCGATTATTGATAAAGAAACGTTCGATTTGGTTCAGAAAATGCGAAATTCGCGCCGAACCAGACAAACGCACAATAAGCGCATCGGACTGTTTTCAGGGATGACTTTCTGCGCGGATTGCGGACACAAACATCATTACGACAATCATGAAAACTATAAAAATTACTTTTGTAGCGGACGTGCTTCACGTTTGAGATATTGTGAAAGTTATCATCGAATTCGCGAAGAAGATTTGGCGGAAGCTGTAGCGAATGATTTCGCGAAAATTCAAGCCAAAGTGAACGAAGAAAGCGGAGATTTCGTAGCAGAGCTTCACAGAAAATTTGCCTCGGACGACTTGAAAAAAGTGGCGGAAATGGAGCGGAAATTTCACGAAAATGAAACGCGAATTTTAGAGCTGGACAGCATCATTTCTCGTCTTTACGAAGACAATGTTTCAGGGAAAATTTCAGATGAACGTTTCGCAAAAATGAGTGAAGATTTTGAGAAGGAGCAGAGAAATCTAGAAATCCAAAATATAGCTTTTCGCGAAAAAATAACGAAAATAAAAGCCGACTGTCAGAACGTGGATAATTTTGTGAAACTCGCGAAAAGCACGGCCTTGTTGGAAAATTTAACGCCTGAAAAAGTTCGTGAATTGTTGGAGCGCATCGAAATTTCAGAAAAAACGTTAAGTGAGGACGGAGAAAAAACGCAAAAAGTACGATTTTTCTACCGATTTGTCGGGGCGTTGGAATAGATTCTAAAACGGCGGAAAACAGGGGAAATGGTGGTTTTGAGTTATGGGGTGTGGTATAATGAAATCATGAATGCTGAAATAAAATTAATTGCGCTCGATTTGGATGGAACTTTACTCAACTCCAAAAAAGAGATTTCAAAAGAAAATATTACTGCGATAAAAAAAGCGCGTGAACAAGGGGTTCATGTAGTTATCACAACTGGCCGGCCTTTAATTGCTATTCATCACCTCTTAGATGAACTTGATATGACCGATTATAATGATTTTTCAATCACCTTTAATGGGGGACTCGTTCAACGAAACACAGGGGACATTCTTTCCAAAAAGACATTTAATCTAGCCGAAGCTTCGGATATTAAGGAAATGACCAACCAACTTGGAATGCCTTGCGACCTTTTAAGTGAAGGCACTGTGCTCATGACTGATTCTGCAGTTCCTTCACTTTATCCAAAAATAAATAAACTGTTGACATTTAAACAATCTAATCTGGATCAATTAACAGCAGACACGATTATTAATAAGATTGTTTCCTGTCAAGAAGCTGATTTTATTGATTCAAAAATTCCATTGTTTCCAGCAACATTTTTTACAAAGTATGAAATTTTTAAATCACAAGCCAAGTTAGTTGAATTTATGCCCAAAGGAATAAATAAAGCTTATGGCCTTGCTCAATTAGCTAAAATTCTTAATTTAAAAGCTGAGAACGTGATGGCAATGGGAGACGAAGAAAATGATATGTCTATGATTGAATGGGCTGGCTATGGTGTAGCGATGGGAAATGCGGTAGAGAAATTGAAGAAGGCAGCCAATATCATCGCTGACAGAACCAACGAAGAACATGCAGTTGCGTCTGTCATTAATGAATATGTCATTAAATAGAGATGAAATGAAAAAAAATAATAATCAAATTAGAAATTTAACGGTATCTTTCATTGTCGCTTTCATTTTGCCTGTCATTGCTTATGGCATTTTAAAATGGTTACATTATTCGGATACAATGGCGTTGGGCGTGGCGACTGCTTTTCCCGTTCTTTTGACCATCTACTCTGCGATTCGCAAAAGAAAGATCAACCCAATTGGTCTGGTTGCGGTCTGTGGTTTCTTGATTTCGATTTTAGCCGTTTATTTGACGAATGGAAATGATATGGCATTTAAGCTCTGGCATCCCATATTGACGGGAGCAATCGGCATCGTCTTATTGTTTTCAGCAGCAATTAATCATCCAATAATGGGGATATTGTCCAGAAATAAAGTTAAGGCAGCTTTAGAAGAAGAGGTTTATGATACCGAGGAAGATAAAGCAGCTGATTTAGCTGAAATGCATCGTTTTTTCATGATTTATACCTTGTTTATGGGGATTGTATTTGCTTTACATGCGACGTTGACTATTATGCTTGCCCTGGCAGTTGGAACCACTCAATTTGTACTTTTGTCTAAAGGAATTGATATCGGTTCAATTATTATTTTGGCAGGCGGAATCTATTTGATTAATCGTCGTCTCTCTGAAGATGAAATTCAAGATACAGAAAAAAATGACGATCACTCAATATAATTCCATCATTTAGAACAAGAAATGTTGGAAATGTAATAATTTAACAAATTAGAATTGGAGAACCACATGGGACTTTTTGACCGCTTATTTGGTAAAAAAAAGGAAAAAGAAGAAGCACTTGATCCGGTAGAAATTAATCATAAAGAAACGGTTCAAGAAATTGAAAATGAACCTGCAGTTTCGCCAGTTAGTTCGGCCGATACCACAGATGAGGCCAATAATATTGAATCACAGCAACCAGTTCGATTTGATAAAAGTGAAAACGAAATCAATGCTGACACTCGTATCGGTGAAAATGACGAAGAAGCAATCACTATTGATGTCGATGCTTTGGCTGATATCTTTGCCCAATCACGAGAAGAAACGGAAAAGAAATATGAAAATTCTCTTTCTTTAACAAGAAATACATTTAAAGAAGGCTTTAATGAGTTATTTGCCAATTTCCGTACGGTTGACGAAGAATTTTTTGAAGAGCTTGAAGAAACATTGATCATGTCCGATGTTGGTGTAGATTTGGCCATGGAGATTACTAAAGAACTTCGTCAAGAAGCAAAATTGACCAAAGCTAAGTCGGCTGATGACCTCCGTCAATTGATTGTTGAAAAAATTGTCGATAAATTTGATGAAGATAAACTGCCATCAATCCTGACGATGGAAGACGGCTTAACCGTGTTCTTATTTGTTGGTGTGAACGGTGTTGGAAAAACGACAACCATAGGTAAATTAGCTGCTCGCTATAAAAATCAGCATAAGAAAGTTTTGCTGGCCGCCGCCGATACTTTCCGTGCAGGAGCAATTGATCAATTAGTTGAATGGGGACGACGTTCAGATGTTGAAGTGGTCACAAAAGCCGCTGGTTCCGACCCAGCTAGTGTCGTTTATGATGCGCTTCAAAAAGCTAAGGCTGAGCATTATGATATTTTAATGATTGACACAGCAGGACGATTGCAAAATAAAGACAATTTGATGAAGGAATTGGAAAAAATTGGGAAAGTGATTCGTCGTGAAATTCCAGATGCACCACATGAAACAATTCTTGCGCTCGATGCTACAACTGGTCAAAATGCCATTCAACAAGCCAAGGAATTCAGCACAGTCACTCCAATTACAGGAATTGCACTGACAAAACTTGATGGTTCAGCAAAAGGTGGGATTGTCTTGTCTATAGTTCAAAGTTTAAGGATTCCAGTAAAATTAATTGGATTAGGCGAAAAAATAGACGACTTACAGGACTTTGATGAAGAATTCTTCGTTAGGGGACTTTTCAAAGAACTTTTATAAAATAAAAAAATCTCGTAAGAGATTTTTTTAATAGCGGTCATAATTGTCATATAAAATTTCTAAATCAGCAATGTCTTTAAGTAGCTGCTGACCAATATTTGTATCTCGGACCCGTTGTCTTGTTTCAACTTTATCGACGAGGCGCTTTACGGAAATCATATCTCGACTTTCTTTAACCGCTTCCTCAATTGAACTAAAAGGTTGATGTGCGGAAAGTTGCATACCGAAGCTATTGTAAAGAAGTGTATAACCTGCTATGCCTGTTTCTTTTTGATAGGGCTTAGAAAACCCACCATCAATGACAATTAGTTTTCCGTCAGCTTTGATTGGGTTTTCTCCGTTTTTTTCTTTGATTGGGGTGTGCCCGTTGATTAAATGTCCCTCAGATGAAAGGCCAAAATTTTCCAAAATGTGACTGATGGTTGAACTTTTTTTCCGCAATGCATAATAGGCATTCTTTATTTCAGCATGCGTTTTTTTATCAGCGATGTAATAACGTTCAAAAGTTGTCATTGCTTTTTTTCCAAAAAGTGAAGAACATTCTCCGACCCACAGATACCAAAGCAAATCCGTTGCTAAATCATCTGGAACTTCTGGATGAAGAAAACTTTCGCGTACTTTTCGATCATAGAAATCGAGTAAAGCTTTGCCTGAGTATGCTTTTTCTTCTATTCGAAATGATTTAAAGTCTCCATTTTCGTGCAATGGAAGGCAGCCGTGGATGAGCAAATTTCCATTATAGCAAAGATACATTCCTCCTTTTTCTAGTAAAAATTGAACATGTTTATGCAATTTTTCAGAAGTTTGAAAATTTGATAATAAGTGGTCTGTTAAATGAAGCTCTTCGAACGTAAGTTTTTCAGGTGCTTGAGGATCAATTGTGGGCGCATTGAAATCAACTAAGGGATAGATTTGTTCTTTTATTTTGATGGTCTGATCTGAAAAATTAATGTGCTGTAGAATATCACGATCATCGAGAATGAATTCAGGTCGCCGTGCAATCAGTTGGCTTTCAAGTTTAAATTGAAGTATTGCGGCTGCTTGTTGCAGTCGATTGAGCAGGTCCATTTCATCTTGGGTGACGAATTTCCCCTCAACCAAGTGGGGTGCGAATGCTGCTAATGGTTCATAATATTTTTGAGCATATTCGATCAAGGGTCGCAAGTTGATACCATAGGAATCTTCCAAAATATCAAGATTTCCATAGCGGGCTGATACTCTTAAGACATTCATCATTGCTAAAGGAGAGCCGGCAATCGTTGCCATCCAAACAATGTCATGATTTCCCCATTGAATATCGACAGAAGGAAGGCCCATTAATCGATCGATAATTTTATCAGGAAAAGGGCCACGGTCATAAATGTCTCCAACCACGTGCAAATGGTCAACGGTTAATCTTCGGATTGTATCAGCAAGTGCAATCATTAAATTTGAAAGTTGTCCTAATTGGAGTAATTTCTGGATGATCGACTCAAAATAATTTTTTTTGTCCGTTGAAAAGGCCTCTTCAATAAGGAGTTCTTCCAAAATATATCGAAATTGTTCAGGAAAAGCTTTACGTACTTTAGAACGAGTATATTTTTGACTGACATATTTGCATGCTTTTATGAGTTCAATAAGTTTTTCTTGACACCAGAGATCAAAGTCAAGTAAACAAAGGGTGTCTTTTTGATAAGTCAATTTATCTTGAGGATAATAGATTAATGTTGATAAGTCAGAAATTCGTTCTCCCGAAAAATCTGGAAAACATTCTTTCAACTTTTCTTTTATTGAGCCAGAACCATTACGCAAAACATGGTTGAAAGCAGCATATTCGCCATGAATGTCACTCACAAAATGTTCTGTTGCTTTTGGGAGTTCACAAATTGCGCTTAGATTAATGATTTCAGTCAAGACTGCTTCACGATTTGAAAATTGTTTCTTTAATAAATGTAAGTATTTTTCGTCCATCTTTTTCCTTTTTCAAATTTCTATCATTAGCGGTACATTTTTAAATTATAGCACTTTATTGTCCTTGAATTATTAAATAAAGGTGTATTTATTAATATATAAACTATTAAATGTCTATCTAATAACAACTTCTCTATTTTTAGTGTGATATTGTATCTAATTGATGCAAATGATTCAGCATTTGAAGGGGGTTCCGTTAATATATCTTGAAAGTGAGCCCTAAAAGTGCTAAAATATTGAAATGGATGTATTCGCACATGAATACAAATGAAAGGATATTAAGATGTATAAATCACGTAAAGCTGGAAAACGTAACCGTAAAAGTGGTGGACACAAACACTTTGACAAAGTTGGCGTTAAAACTGTTGTAAAACCTGAAGTAGCTGAAAAAACAACTGAAAAATAATAGTTTAAATTGAGAGAACACCTACTGGTGTTTTTTTTTTACAAAATTATATAAAATATATTATTTATTGGTCTATACTGTTATCTATTATGTATTTATGTTAAAATAAAAAAATAGCGCTATCATTTCCATAAAACCCCATAAAAAGATGCACTAAACTTGGTGCATCTTTTATTTCATCTATTGCACTTTAACAAAGCCATAGATTTTGTATTTTTTTTAGGTAAAGCGTTTACTATAATAGAATTATCAAGTAGAAAGTATTAAATGAAAACAAATTTAACTGTAAGACAAATTGAAATTGCTAAATTTTTATTGAATAACTCAAAGTATGTCACATCTAGTCTTTTATCACAAGAATTTGATGTCAGCGTAAGAACCATTAAAAATGAAATGCGTTTGATTAGTGACTGGGCAGTTGAACAAGGTGAGCAAATTACTTCACAAAGAGGAAAGGGGTACCGATTTTTAACAGAAAAATTACCAAAAGAAGAACTGATTCAAATTTTGAATTCGGAAGTGAGACAAAATTCGCCTCTTGATCATAAAATGCGAGCTAAACAGATGATCATTGACTTCTTTTCATCCTCAGGTCCCTTGACAAGTAATTATTTTGCTGATAAGTTTTTGGTTTCTCAAAATACAATTGTCAATGATCTGGTTATTCTGAAGAAGGAATTAAAAAAGCAAGGGCTTGAATTAGATAGCAGTCATTGGGGTTACTCGTTATCAGGGAGCGAATTGAAAATCCGCAATCTTGTTTCAGATTTATTGGAAGCTGAATTCACGAATTTCGACTTGAGCGCATTGCTCAATCACCATGAATTTAAGAAAAATTTTAATCAGGTTTTATCCGTATTTAACAATGAATCCTTGAGTGAAATTTATCGTGTTATTATTCCCCAAATTACGAGGAGACTTCCAGAAATCCAAGAAAATGAAAATTATTTATCATTGTCTTTGGTGATAAGAATTTGTTTATCTTGCCAAAGATTAAAAAATTACTGTTCAGTCGGAACGACCCCTGTGCATGAAAAAGTTGAAGAAACAATAGTTTCGAGTATTTTAAATGACATCTACGATTTGTTTGGGTTGGCCAAATTTGAAGAGGAATTTAACTATATCCTCTCTGAACAAAAATTAAGCACAAAAATTAATGCACGGATACTTACCAAAAAAGTGATTCAGCAAGTCAGCGAAGAGATGAATGAAAATTTCGACGAGGATAGTTTACTATTTCAAAATTTATACACTCATTTTTCAATGCGATTTTCAAAGGATCATTTATACCTCAATGAATATAATCCATTTGAAATTGATATTAAATCCAAGAATGACCAACTTTTCAGGGAAATAAAAATTGCCCTTGACAATAATTTGCCTGATGAAATTAGATTTGATGATTCTTTTATTGCTTATGTTGCACTTCATTTTCTTACATCGATTGAACGGAAAAATCAATTGGGAAGAAAAATCAATGTCCTTTATGTCTGTTCTA
The DNA here is from genome assembly GCF_002441655.1 of Lactococcus fujiensis JCM 16395. GTDB lineage: Bacteria > Bacillota > Bacilli > Lactobacillales > Streptococcaceae > Lactococcus > Lactococcus fujiensis. The sequence goes on from NZ_JXJU01000001.1 coordinate 295,582, forward strand.
CCGGTGTGGGTGTTTCATCATTTATTGAGCAAAAAATATCCAAAGAAGTTGACCATATTCGGATCATTGGATTTGCTTCTGTATTAAATTCAAGAAAATATATCGATTTGCTAAATCCTGACTTGGTTATCAGTATTTTTCCAATCAACAATGTCACGACACCTGTGATTGAGGTGAAAACATTTTTATCCGAGATTGACCTTCAAAGGATTCAATCCCAAGTTAATTTTTTACTTGACGCAGGTCTTGGTTCAGTGGAACGGTCAAATGAAATGAATACAGGGACCTCTAAGGCTTTAGTTTGTGAGCAAAGTCGAGATGTTCTTATTAAAGGTTATATGGTATACGAAGCTTTTATCAATCAATTTGAAAAAATGATTAGTGAAGATTTTAAAGAAAGTATTTTATTACATATTCTCCTTATGACGCATCGTATTATGTTTAATCAACAGTATCAAGATATCATTGAAGATCTTGAACGAACGAAATTAAAAAATATTATTAAATCATTATGCAATGATAATGAATTAGAAATAAATGATTCCGAAATAATTGCATTAATGCGGTATTTGGAATAAAGCTCGAAAGGAGTGAGTGTGCCAGATTTACAAAAATTAATCGATGAACAGTGTCTTAAAAGTCAACATCCTGAGGAATTCAAAACATTGGTTACAGCAATTAACAATGAATTGAACAACGATGGACTGGAGCCAAGCGAGATTCAATGGGTGATTTTATTGAATCATGTTGATGAAATGTTGACGCGAAATCACAATGAAGAATATTTACCAGAAATGGAAGCGACCTTGTTTGCTGAATTGACGGATAAATCACTGGAAATGGCCGTTAATATTATCAAAAGTAACCAAAAATTGGCTGAAAATGAGAAATATTTATTAGCAGTACATATGGAAAATATTTTAGGAAATATAAATTAAGGAGAAAATCATGGTAAAAGTTGTAATTGGAGACAGAATGGGCAAAGGGCAAAATATTGCTAAGGGAATCGAAGCTGCAGGCGGTGTTGCGATTGTTATTCCAGGAATGGCAGCAGATATGCGTCTTGGTGACGTAATGAATCGTGAGCAAGCGGAGCTTGGACTTTCATTTTGTGGTTCAGGAGGTGCTGGTGCGTTGACAGCTGCCAACAAATATAAGTATACCGAACGCCACGGGATGAGGTCAGTCCAAGAGGGAATTACTGCGATCAATGATGGAATTAAAGTTTTAGGCTTTGGTTTCATGGATACAGAAGAATTAGGGCGTTCTCTTGTTGAGGCATATAACAAGAAGTTTGGAGTTTAAAAATGATAAAAACTGTTGAAAAAGTAATTGTTTCAGGGACAGGAAAATCGAAAAATGAAGCGTTTGCAGCAGCTTTGAATCAAATTCAGACGGAAATTTTGAAGAACACAAACGATGTTATTCTACGAATTGAGCCTGAAGAAATAAAGATTATCAAAGCAGAAGAAAAAGTATGGCGTGAGAAATTTTTATTTTTCTTCTTCCCTAGAACACGTTCTGAATTTTCAATTAAACTGGAAGCTCAAGTTCAATGCGCTCGACTTTTGCTCAATGATATTGAATTTGAAATTAACAATGAAAATCCAGAAGGAATAAAAATTCCTTTGATCAATAAAACAATTTAAGAAAGGTAAAATAATGAATTTTATCGTAATTATTGAATCCATAATTATAGGTGGATTGATGGGCTTCTCTGCTGGTATGGGGGCTTCAAGAATGTTTAATGCCCCTACTGTTCAAGCACTCGGTGCATTTCGTACGCTTGGTGAAATGAATGCCTGTGAAGGTGATGCCGCGTCACATTTTTCTTTTGGACTCGGTTTCTTCTTCAATGCATGGGCATCAACGGTTGCTGCTGGAGCCTTTACTCAAGATGTCACGCACCGTGTTTTGCCAAACTGGGCAGCAGCATCTTTGCTTGTGCGCAATAAAAATTTCAAACAAACGGTTGAGAATCCTAAAAAAATGGCCATTGCAGGGGCAATCATTGGAATTATCGTTGTTACATTCTTGAATGTGACAACAACTGCGATCCCGTCAAGTCTTAAAGTAGCTGCAGTCGCTGTTTTAGTGCCAGCAGCAACGATCTTGATTAATACGGTAATGCCAATAATTTTCTGGTTGGCTGCTTTAGATGCTGGAAAGCGGACAGGTTTCTGGGCTACACTTTTTGGTGGTTTGGCTCAACTTGTGATGGGAAATGCAGTGCCAGGTGTTGTTCTTGGAATTTTGATTGGTAAAGGGGTCGACGAACTTGGTTGGACACGTTTGACCAAAATTATGATGACCGCAATCATTTTGCTCTTTGTCCTTAGTAGCTTCTTCCGCGGAATGGATTTAACTGCATTGGAACAATTCAAATTGCAGGCGCCAGAATGGCTTAAAAATATGCACGAAATGGTGACAGGAAAATAGGAGACATTATTCATGGAACAAGCAACGCAAATCAATGATTCGCTCGATATTGAGCAAATGAAAGAAAAAAGTTTTTGGTACGCAGATTGGTCATTTCCAATTATGACAGGTTTGATGGCTGCAGCTGTTTTTGCAGGGACGTCAATGTATATTACTTACGGAACAGGTGCGTTTAATGAAGTTGCCTTTGTTTCAATGCTAAAAGCTGGACTTGAAGGTGGATCATACGGTCCTGTGGCAGCATTTGGAGCAAGTTTCCTTTTTGCTCGAATTCTTGAAGGTTCTCTTGTCGGAATTCTTGATTTAGGAGGTTCAATTTTAACTGGTGTCGGCTTAGGAATTCCTGGGATTTTATTGGCAGCGAAAATTGATGCCCCTGTGAAAAATTTCTGGTTGGCTTTGCCTACCGGTTTGGGAATTGGTCTTTTAATAGGAGCAATCATCATCGGAATCCGAAAAGTGACGATTAACGGCAAAGGGGCTCAATCGACTTTTGGTGCAGATATTATGATGGGTGCCGGAAATTCATCAGGTCGATTCCTCGGTCCCCTCATCATTCTTAGTGCTGGTTTAGCTTCGATTCCAATTGGAATTGGTGCAGTCATTGGTGCTTTAATCTTTTACGTATGGAAAAAACCAATTGCAGGTGGTGCAATTCTCGGAGCAATGATTATGGGAGCCTTATTCCCAGTTACGCTTGGTTAAAGAAAGTCAGGTATGAAATGGATGATATAGTAATTCTAAATGCTAAAACGGTGAATCATGAGACAATTGAGCTCGCGATTTCTGAAGGTAAAATTTCTTTTGTTGGAAATCATTATGAAGGTCAAGCAAAAAAAGAGGTTGATGCAAAAGGAGCATTTTTATCAGCAGGTTGGATTGATTCACACGTGCATTGTTTCCAAGACTTAGATTTATATTATGATTATCCCGATCAAATTGGTGTTACAAAAGGTGTGACGACCGTAATTGATGCAGGATCAACAGGTGAAAATACAATTAAAGACTTTTACAAATTAGCGAAAGAGGCTGAGACAAATGTCTATGCTTTGATGAATATTTCAAAAGAAGGAATTATTCGGCAAGATGAACTCGCGGATTTAAGAAAAGTCAATGAAATCCTAAATTTGGCAAGAATCCATGAGATGAAAAACTTTATTGTCGGCTTGAAAGTTAGGATGAGCAAGTCGGTCATCGGTGACAACGGGATTACGCCATTGAAAATGGCTAAGGAGCTTCAGCAAAGAGCAGAGCTTCCGCTCATGATTCATATTGGGTCAAATCCTCCAGAATTAAACGAAATTTTTAATGAATTAGATGCAGGTGATGTGGTAACACATTGCTTCAATGGTAAATCTAATGGCATCCTTGGCGATGATGGTAAAGTAAAAGCTTTTGCTAAAGCCGCTTATGAAAGAGGTGTTCGTTTTGATATTGGTCATGGCACTGACAGTTTTAATTTTGCTGTGGCGCGTGAAGCTTTCAATGAAAATATCAAATGTCACACGGTCAGTACTGACACCTATATTCGAAATCGAAAAAATGGACCAGTTTATGATTTAGCAACAACACTGACTAAATTACTTCATATTGGTTATCCTTTAGAAGAATTGATACCGATGGTTACGGAGGTTCCAGCGCAGACATGGGGCTTTAAAAATAAAGGAAAATTAGAAGTCGGAGCAGACGGTGACATTAGTTTATTTAAATTAGTGAATGAGGAAGTTCACCTCGTTGATTCAAATGGCAATGTTGAGGTGACAAACGAAGCGATAATTCCTGTTGGATGCACAGTCGCTGGAAAATATTTCACGAGTTTCACTGAGAGAGAAGGATTGAAAAAATAATGACCATTCACAATAAATTTAAACTGCAAAATGTGATTAATGCATCTGAAAAAATGACCATCTTGGGTGTCTCAAGAATCAGTGATTCAGTTGCTGCGGCTCAAAAAGAAGCAGGGCAAAGTTTTTTCGTCATGGAGGAACTTACGAAAGCGACGGGTCATTACCTTGCCGATTTAATTGGAGCGGAAAATGCAACAGTTTTATCTAGCGCAAGTGCTGGAATTGCTCAATCAACGGCAGCCATCATTGGTAAAGGTGACTTATATCATGTCTACCATCCATTTACTGATCGCATCACAAAACGTGAGATTGTTATTCCAAAAGGACACAATGTTGATTATGGAACGGGTGTTCAAGTCATGGTCGAATTAGGTGGTGGTAAAGTCATTGAAGCAGGTTGGGCAAATAAATGCACGCAAGCAGATGTCGAAATGGAAATCACTGAAAACACAGCGGCTCTCCTTTATATTAAGAGCCATCACGCTGTTCAAAAAAGTATCCTTTCCGTAAGTGAGATGGTAGAAGTAGCGAAACGAAATAAGCTCCCTTTGATTGTTGATGCGGCTGCTGAAGAAGATTTGAAAAAGTTTTATCAAATGGGAGCTGATTTAGTAATCTACTCAGGTGCCAAAGCAATCGAAGCACCATCGTCTGCTTTGCTACTCGGTAAAGACCAATTTATCAAATGGGTTCAGTTGCAAAGTAAAGGCATTGGACGCTCAATGAAAATTGGGAAAGATAATATTGTTGGACTCGTAACTGCGATCGAAGAATACGTGAAAAATGGGCTTGAAAGTAAAGAGAGCCAAGAAAATAGATTACAACCATTCATTCAGGGCTTAAACGAAATTGAAGGGATCAAAGCGACTGAAGTGCAAGACAGTGCAGGCCGTGAAATCTACAGGGCCAGTGTTCGTGTCAGTTCTGATCGAAAAAATGCCTTAGACCTTATTCAAGACCTCAAAAATGGTGAAACAGCTGTATACACGAGAGAATATCAAGCCAATAATGGCATTATTGAATTTGACGTTCGCTCTGTCAGTACTGATGAGCTTCATCAAATCATCAGCAAAATTAGAAAGATAATGGAATAAAATGAAAACAACACCAAAATATTATCAAGATCGCGTATGCTTAAATGTATTAGCAAATTCAGTACAAAATGCAAAAGATTGCTTTGACGCTGCAGAAGGCCACGTTTTATTGGGCGTGCTTTCTAAAAATTATTCGACAGATGAAGCTGCGATCGAAGACATGAAAAAATATTCAGAAGCAACTGAAAATGCACTTTCAGTAGGTTTGGGTGCGGGAGATCCAAATCAATCTAATATGGTTTCGCGACTTTCAAAAGTTTTGCAACCTCAACACGTCAATCAAGTATTTACTGGCGTTGGAACAAGCCGTGCCCTGCTTGGACAAAACGAGACGATTGTCAATGGTTTAGTCAACCCAACTGGTAAAGTAGGATTGGTCAATATTGCAACAGGCCCACGATCATCAAAAACAAGTGCTGCACAAGTTCCAATCGAAACAGCAATTGCACTTTTGAAAGATATGGGAGGGTCATCAATTAAATTCTTTAATATGAAAGGGTTAGAGCATATCGAAGAATATAAGGTGGTAGCAGCTGCATGTGCAGAAAATGATTTCTATCTTGAACCAACTGGTGGCATTGATTTAGAGAACTTTGAAGAAATTCTTCAAATTGCTCTCGACGCTGGTGTGAAAAAAATTATTCCGCATGTATACAGTTCAATAATTAACAAAGAAACTGGAGACACGAATGTTGAAGATGTTAAAACATTATTAGCAATCGTAAAGAAAGTTGTCAAATAAACAGCTAAAGCCTTCAATTTTATGAAGGCTTTTTTATCTAATAGGTAGGGAAAATGGGAAAAACGTTATCTGTCAATTCTGGATCATCATCATTAAAATGGCAATTATTTCAAATGCCTGAAGAAACAGTGATTGCAAAAGGAATATTTGAACGTATCGGGCAAGAGCAGTCAACAATGAAAGTGGAATTTGCAGGGGAAAAACACAGCAATGAACAGAAAATTATTGACGTTCAACAATGTGTTTTATTACTGCTTGATACGCTCATTCACTATGGCTTAATCAATGATTTTCGCGAAATCACTGGGGTCGGACATCGTGTCGTTGCTGGGGGTGAATTATTTAAAGCTTCTGTCATTGTTGATGAGAAAGTTTTAGGAGAAATTAAAGAATTAGCACGACTGGCTCCATTACACAACTTGGCAAATCCAGCTGGAATTGAAGCATTCATGAAACTTTTACCCCAAGCCTTACCTGTTGCGGTGTTCGATACTGCTTTCCATAGTACCATGTCCGAAAAAGCCTTTCTATATCCCATTCCTAAAAAATATTATGATGAATATAGCATAAGAAAATATGGTGCACACGGGACTTCACATTATTATGTCAGTCAATTAGCAGCAGAAATGTTGAACAGACCAATCGACGAATTAAAACTAGTCTCTGCTCATATTGGAAATGGAGCCTCAATAACCGCTATTGATGGAGGGACATCAGTTGACACTTCAATGGGCCTAACGCCACTCGCAGGGGTTATGATGGGAACACGGTCAGGTGACATTGACCCTTCTGTCATTCAATATCTCATTGAAAATGTTGCCCATTTAAATAATGCAGCAGCGGTATTGGATGAGTTAAATAACAAGTCGGGAATTTTGGGTATCAGTGGCCTAACAAGTGACATGAGAGACTTAAATGATGCGCGTGCATCTGGAGATAAAAATGCTCAATTAGCTTATGACATGTTTATTGACCGACTAAAAAAATATATTGCTCAATACATCGGACTCCTTAATGGAATTGATGCGCTCATATTTACTGCTGGAATTGGTGAAAATGATGAGGCTGTCCGCCAAGATATTATAGAGGGCCTTTCTTGGTTTGGAATGGAGATTAGCCCAGAATTAAATATTCGCGGTGCAAATGGCATTATTTCAACTGCACAATCGAAAGTAAAGGTTCTTGTAATTCCAACTAATGAAGAGCTTGTCATTGCACGAGAAGTCGAAACATTTCGTCAACTCTGGTTTAATCAAACTTTTTCGAAAGGGATTGCTTGAACGCAAAATAAAAAGACATCAACGATGTCTTTTATTTTAACAATTCTTTTTTGATTCCGAATAAGAGCAGTAAAACGGCGATCATTATCCCAATGTGTGATAGACCAGCCATCCCAGAAATCATTGCATCCATGCCATGTGAAAGTTCAACTGCTTTAACTTGCAAGACCCCTCTGACCGTCATCATGATAATCATCAGACCAAAAGAAATATTGTAAATCGGATAAAAATACTTGTAAAGTCGGTTATGTTCAAGGTCAGTCATTTTGTAGAGGAGGGCAATGAACAGAAAAACTGCGGTCCCGAGAACGAGGAGATGGGTGTGTAAAACAGCAAGGACTGTTTGTCCATTGAAGTTATTAAATTTTGTAAAGTCACGATAAAAAACGCCACTTGCCATTGCAATAATAAAATAAATAATCGAGGTATTCATTACTTTTTTCATGTTTATCTCACTTTCTTTTTCTCTTTAAAATAGTTCAAACCAAACAAAAGTCCTGCTAAAAATAATGCGGCGCCTAAACCAGTATAGAAGAAGGCAATAAATTGCTCCGGCAGGAGATGAAGGACACGGATTAATATTCCGCCAATCATCATGACAGCCATAATAATAAAGGACTTAACATCAAAAAACTTCAAGAAAAATTGTTTGTCGTCCTCATATTCACGAATTCGCTTGGTGTGTTTAACTGTAAGTTTATGAAAAATCATAAACCAAAAAATTAAAAAGACCACAATAGAAAGCAGATAATTTAGTGGCGATAGGTATTTTGAATAAAGGTCTAATCCGATTTTTAAGACGTTAAATCCAGCGACCATCCAGACAAGACTTGCAATAAGTAAAAGGTTTAATTTTTTTACCATAAGTTTCCTTTCCCAATGTGAACAATGTTCATTTTGCATCAAAAAAAATTAATAGATTGAATTCTGAACGAATTTTATTAATCCATTATTTTTGTCATCACTCAAAATAACATGTAAAAATAATTCAAAAACGTAATCTACAAATTTTTCAGCGGTTAAATTGTCATCAAAAACATCAGGACGAATTTTTTTGTCAATAATTAATATTTTAACTAAACTTTCCTTAATGTGAGACCAATAATCGTAATTTGTTTGAAGTGATTGAGCAGAAGAACCGATTGAAATCGTGATGGCTTGTGCCGAAAAAAAGTGGGGGTATAATGCTTTCCCTTTTTCGATACTCCATAATAATTCCTCTAGACACTTTACAAATTCGTCATATTCGAAACTCTTTTCAGAAAAATGGAATATTTCTGCCCAAATTGCGCCTGTCGTTTCGCTTACTAATTGATCCTTCGAAGAAAAATAGTTATAAATGGCACCGATAGAAACGCCGGAATGTTCAGCGAGAGAACGTATACTGATTCCTTTTAAACCCTGAGCTTTGACTATTTCCTTACAATGATGAATCAAAATTTCTTTGGAAGTGATGGAATTATTCATGCGTTATTTCCCTTCAAGGTGAACACTGTTCATTTTAATATTTTACACAAACTTTTTTAACAAGTCAAATAAAGATACTTGAAAGAAAATAATGATGAAAAAATTTGAAATAATAAGAAAATATGAAAATGGAACTGGTGTCAAAGAAATCAAATTGAAAAAGAATATGATAGGATTTGAACATTTTACAAACATTGCCTCTTGTGTTAAAATTATTTAACTTATTCGTCATAAAAGACAATCAAGTTGCTTCAGTAGGAGAAAAAAATGAAAACAGATAGAATGAGTGCATTTACTGACGGTATTGTGGCAATATTAATTACCATTATGGTTTTAAACTTAAAAATACCTGCGGGTCCTAATTGGTCAGATTTATTTAAATCGCGTGATGTATTTATTACATATTTAGCTAGTTTTATTATCTTAGCCATCTTTTGGAATAACCATCATCACTTATTACATTTGATTAAATTTGTCACTGGAAAAGATTTATGGTGGAATATCCTCTTGCTTTTCTTTATGAGTTTTATTCCTTTTTCAACTGAGTGGATAGCACATTATATAGACAAAAGTACACCCGAAATTTTTTATGCGCTTAATATATTACTCGTTGATGTCGCCTATAATTTGTTAAGTTATAATATATTAAAGAAATCAAATTTCAAAATAAAGGAATCCAAGTGGATGTGGAAAGGCGTTTTTTCTATGGCTGCACTAGTTGTTGGAATCGCCGGTGCATTCCTTTTCGATATTCCACAACTTTGCCTTATCAGCAGCATCATTAGCCTTATCCCGTGGGCTGTGCCAGATCAACAAATTGAAAAGTATATCAATTCAAATCACCCGCTCACCTAATGTTTTGATAGACCTCAAAAAAGGACATCATTGATGTCCTTTTTTGTTTGACTAAAAATCAACGCGTTTGAATAAAAGGGATCCGCGGATTACATTCGAAAAGTGAGGATGTTTCGCTATTTGTTGCAAATAATTACGCGTAAACCCTGGAGTGTCTGTGATGAAACCCTGTACCCCATAAGCAAAAGTGGTGGCTAAATCCACTTTAGAATCGATTGTCCAAGCATAAATTAACTTGTTGTTACTAATCGCCTGATTTACTGTGTTTTGATTCAAACTAGAGTATTCAATCGAATAAAATTGGCTTAATTTGGAATTATTGATGGTGTTGTTGACGGGGGAAAGGAGGCCTAGATCATTATCTAAATACTTATGAATACGAGCGAGAGAATTTTGATTCAATGATTGTAATTGAGCGTGGTTTTCTGCCAATAATTTACCATATTTTACAGCAAATTCTTTCAATTCATTATTTGAAACGGTTTGATTGAATTTTAGTTCGACAAGGATTTTTTGATTTAATGAATTTGCTAGCTCCAAATAAGCTTTGAAATTTGTTAATTTTGTTTTCTTTTGATTTGAAATAAAAGAAATATTTTTTAAATTATCCCAAGAATAGTTTTGAATTTTGTAAGATTTTCCATCAATAGATGTAATATTTGCGTCATGACTTAAGACATATTGGCCATCTTTTGTTTTTTGAATATCTATTTCGACATAATCAGTTTTAATACCATGGGCTTTTTTTAAACTCGCGATCGAATTAGGGATATCAGTTTTCTTCGAAATCCCCATGTGTGCGATGATGAGATAGTCCTGATTTGTCACATGCAGAATTTTTCCAGATAAAAATATTGAAGAAAAACCAACACTTAATGTGGCTATAAATAAAACCATTTGTGTGCAAATCGCCCATTTTTTATTAGAGTTAGCGTTAGATCCAAATGAATCAGCTATAAAAAGGAGTAAAATTTCTGCAGTTGTGAAATACAAAGCACCAGCCAAAATAGAAACGAATAAATTTGTAGTTGAAACACTTAAGCCACGTGAATTGAAGAGGTCAATGACCGACTGAAGCGCGGTTAATAATAGGACTAACCCAGCTAATTTTCCAAAAATTATGAGTAAATGACTAAAATTTTTCAAAAAAGTATTTTTTGTTGCTTGCCAGCTTTTTTTCATTAAATTTTCATGTTTTATGTCATCAATGATAAGATAATGCAAAATATTTTTTAAACGAATAGCAATAAGGATTACAATTGCATAAAATAACCAAAAGAGCCCCCAAATGTACTGGTTTGAAATCATTGAGAGGAAAGTTTGAGGAATGGTAATATAATTAGCAATCGGGACTCTTAATCCCAATTCATTAAGTGGCCAAAATAAAAGAATAATCCCGAAAACAAATCCATATAATTTAGGACGTTTTGCGGCATTTAAGAATTTCTTCCAATGCAATTCCTCATTTATTTTCAACTCAAAAAGGATAAGAATCATTACAAAGAAAATAAAAATGAGGAAGTAGCCAAAGAGATTTAATATGTAAATCAAGCCATGATCTAAAAAGAAGGTACTCAAATTTTTTACACTAGAAGTATCAATCTTGTAGGCTTCTGGGGTATATTGAAGTAAAATTTGATTTAAAGTTGATGCGAAGTAATTAAATCCAAAAAGTGTAATCATCAAATATACTGTAAATTTAAGTTTAGCTCGATTCATATCCAATGCTCCTTTTTAGAATAATTACGAATTCAATAATTTATGTATTTTATATTAACAGTATATCATATTTGTAAATAATAACATTATTCATTTTTTCTCAAAGTCATTTTTTTGACGGCAGATGACCTTTATATTTTCGAATAATTTTTCAAAATACGACAAATAAAAAAGCCTTAGGCTTTTTATTATTGATCATATTTCCCCGTATGAAGTGAACGTATTGAATTTGCACCAGGTAAAGGTGGTAAACCAATTGAATCGTCACGACTGAATGCCTCAAGTAGGCCATCAGTTAATTGTGAATAAGGAACAGATTCAGGGCTAATTTCATGCAAAATTTCTCGGCCACGACCTTCGACTATTTTCTTTCCAAATTGTGGTTCAATCAAAGTTCCTCGGGCGATAGCTATTAAATCAGCGTAATTTTCGACCGCATCTTTAGCTGCAGATTCATCAAAAACTCCACCTACAATAATCAATTTTGTTTGTTCATCTAATACAGTTTTGAATAATTCAGCATAGGATTGGTTTGATTTTTCCGGTTTAGAATTGTAACCCGCCCATAAAGATAGATGTAAATAATCCAGTTCGTATGGAATGATCTTTTTTACGAAAGCAATTGAATCATGGTAATTGTAACCTTCCCCATGAGTATGTAATTCCTCAGGGCTAAGCCGGTAACCCAGAATAAAATCTTCAGGAGCATTTGCTTTAATGACCTTCTTAACTTCTTGTATGACAGCTAAGGGAAAATGCATTCTTTTTTCAAGGCTTCCACCCCAATAGTCCATACGTTTATTCGTGGATTTGGAGAAGAATTGTTGTAAAAGATAATGATTTGCACCATGAATTTCAACACCATCGAATCCAGCATCAATTGCTCTTTTAGTCGCCCGACCAAAATCCAAAATTATGGCCTCAATTTCATCAGATGACATTTCACGGACTGGAAATTTTGAAAAAGACAGCGGAAGTGGGCTGGGCGATAAAACAGCCTTTCCGTCAAGATAACGTCCATTTGCGCGTCGTCCGCCATGGTGAATTTGTAAAATTGCTTTATGTCCCTTGGATTTCAAGGCCTTTGCAACTTGTTTTAATCCCTCTAAATGTTTATCCGAATAAGCCCCAAGCTGTTCTGGATAATTTGGGACGTATGAAGGCCCACCATTTTCACTGACGTAATGGAATTCTGTAATCAGCAGTCCCCCTGCTTCGGAACGTGCAGAATAATAACGGATGGTATCTTCTGAAACAAATCCACCTTTTAGCCCGGATTGGCTCTGCATTGGGGACAAGACGATACGATTCGTCAAAGTTGCACCATGTCTCAGTCTCACTTGATCATTTAACTTATTTGTCATCTTTCAACCTCATTTATTGCTCTGTCTTGAATGCTGTGCGAACACCGATATGAACTCTATTATACCCTAAATTTAGGTGGATTGAGGAATTTAATTTTCGCACAGTCTCTCAAAAAAGGATTTATTTTTTATTTTTACATAGATGGAAATTCTTTAGTGATAGGAATGAACGGATGGGGACAAATTTCAAGTATTCAATAGAAAAAGTGCAAATTTTTATTTAAAATGGTAAAATAGGGAATTGAGATTTGTTTTTTTTTTAATTGATGCAGTAACGAAAAACAGATTGTAAAATTTTGATAATGGAGAACAATAGGATGTCTAAGAAAAAAGATACTGAAATCGAAATCGTAGATACGGCAAGTGGAGCCGAAGTTAAAGTAGGCAAAAAAATTGTCGCTGAAATTAAAGAAGAATTTGGAACTTTCGTAGTGGTCGTTTCTGGTAAGGAAGTGGCAGTGGTTCGCACTTTTGAAGATGCTTTGGAAGAAGCAATTAAAGCCTACAATTTGACTGTCTGAGTTGCGGAAAGATTGATTTTGACTCCGATTCGATGAAAAGATTCAAATTAGGAAATCAGATAATTAATATGGATAGAATCGAATCTTTAACAGGTGATGATAAGTCGATTAGACCCCTTTATTTCTTCGTTGAATTAAGAATTATAAAAAGCACGAAAGTGCTTTTTTGTTTTCTGATATAAATTGTGCCTCCTAATAAAGTGTGTTAAAATGGATTAAAGAACTCATTATTATATGAAAAAATAAGATAGAAAGGTGTACAGAATGCGAAAAACCAAAATCGTTGTTCCAATTATGCCTCATACGTTAGAGGAACTTGAATCTCTTGATCCCGATCTATTTGCAAAGACGGATTTGATTGAATGGCGTGTTGATTATATGAAAAAAAGTCAAATCGAGGTTGCAGCTGACTTGATCAAGAAAAAATTCTGTTCATTTCCTCTTTTATTTACTGTAAGAACTGCTAATGAAGGTGGGTTTTTAGTAACTACTTATGAAGATTATCAAAATTTGATTTTAAAATTATTGTCATATAATCCTGATTATATTGATATCGAATATTTTTCATTTCCACATATTTTGGAACATTTATCGAGTGTGAAAGAAAAAGTTGTCCTATCTTATCACAATTTTAAAGAAATGCCTGATGATTTAACGCAACGTCTTGTTTTGATGAATGAAGAAAATACGGCTTTTGTTAAAGCAGCAGTCATGCCACAATCTGAATGTGATGTACTGGATTTACTCCAAATTACCAGAGATTTGACACTAGAATATGGGGCCCATTTTATAACGATGGGGATGGGCGATTTAGGAAAAATAAGTCGTATATCAGGATATCTTACAGGATCTTGTTGGACATTTGCATCAGTTGGTGAAGAGAGTGCACCGGGACAAATTGATTTAGATAATCTGGCACGGTTGCTTGAACTTTTTGAAACATCGAAATAATTGTTCGGTCATATCGAATGAAAAATTGTTTTTTCGACTACTTTTTATTTATTGCCGAATATCTCGAAGATGAAATGATATAATAGATAGAGACTTTTTTATTTAGAAAAAATTGGAGACTGAAATTGGTAATTAATCGTTACTCACGACCAGAGATGGCTGAAATTTGGACGGAAGAAAATAAATATAAAGCTTGGCTGGAAGTTGAAATTTTAGCCGACGAGGCATGGGCCGAATTGGGTGAAATTCCAGCCGAAGATGTTGCTAAGATTAGAGCGAACGCAACATTCGATATTGATCGGATTCTTGAGATAGAAAAAGAGACACGTCATGATGTGGTTGCTTTCACACGTGCTGTTTCGGAATCCTTGGGTGATGAGCGTAAATGGGTTCACTATGGTTTGACCTCGACGGATGTCGTTGATACGGCATATGGTTACCTCTACAAGCAAGCCAATGATATTTTGCGTCAAGACTTGAAAAATTTTACTGAGATTATTAAAAACAAAGCGATTGAACACAAGTATACAGTCATGATGGGGCGGACCCATGGTGTTCATGCGGAACCTACAACATTTGGTTTAAAACTTGCGACTTGGTATTCAGAAATGAAACGAAACATTGAACGTTTTGAACACGCGGCTAAAGCAGTTGAAGCAGGAAAAATTTCAGGTGCTGTGGGTACATTTGCAAATATCCCTCCTTTTGTTGAAGAATATGTGACAAAAAAATTAGGTACGCGAGCACAAGAAATATCAACTCAAATTTTGCCACGTGACTTACATGCTGAATATTTCACAACAATGGCCTTGATTTCGACATCGATTGAACGGATGGCGACAGAAATCCGAGGGTTACAAAAATCTGAACAAAGAGAAGTAGAAGAATTTTTTGCGAAAGGTCAAAAAGGTTCATCTGCAATGCCTCATAAACGAAATCCAATTGGTTCTGAAAATATCACGGGGATTTCACGGGTGATTCGCGGACATGCTTTAACGGCGATGGAAGATGTTGCTTTGTGGCACGAACGCGATATTTCTCACTCGTCAGCTGAACGGATTATTGCACCAGACACAACAGAACTACTCGATTATCAGCTAAATCGTTTTGGTCGTATCGTCAAGAATTTAACGGTTTTCCCCGACAATATGAAGCGCAATATGGATGCAACTTTTGGGTTAATATACAGCCAGCATGTAATGTTAATGTTGATAGAAAAAGGAATGGCACGTGAAGCTGCTTATGATTTAGTTCAACCACTAACCGCGAAATCTTGGGATGAGCAAATAATGTTCCGTCCGCTTGTTGAAGCAAATGAAAAAATCAGAGCATATTTAACACTAGAAGACATTGAAAAGGCATTTGACTATCGTTACCATTTAAAACGGGTTGACGTGATCTTTAAACGCGTAGGATTAGAATAATATTATAAAAGTAATAGTTTTTGGAACTATTACTTTTTTGTATATTAATTGAAAACTAAAAGTAATGTAAACGCTTGATTTTTCTATTGACAACGATTGAAAATATCTGTAAAATATGAGTTAAGAATTATGAGAACGTTCCCATAATGAGAAATAAACAGGAGATGGCATGGTAACGATAAAAAAAGTAGCAGAGGAGGCAGGCGTATCCAAATCGACAGTCTCTAGATACATCGCAGGGAACGGTTATGTCGGGCAAGACGCGCAGGTGAAAATCAAGGCGGCAATCACCAAATTAAACTTTATCCCAAATTTATCGGCACGTTCATTGAAAACGAAGCGGAGTCAATTGGTAGGTCTCTTACTTCCTGATATCTCGAATCCATTCTTTCCAAGACTAGCAAAAGGAGTGGAAGAATTTCTTCAAGAAAAAGGGTATCGCGTTATGCTTGGGAATGTCGGCGAAAATGCAGAATTAGAAGAAGAATATCTCCGTGTTTTAGTTCAATTGAACGCTGCTGGTGTCATTTCGGTTCATGATTTTTCTAAGAAATTTCCAGACTTTGAATTACCACAGGTTATTGTTGACCGGGTTGGGCACAACGCAGACTATGGTGTATTTTCGGATAACGAAGCTGGAGGCCGATTAGCAGCTGAGGTGGTGACCGATGCGGGCGCAAAAAATGTGGCAGTTATCAGTGGTCCTACGACAGCAATAAACATTAACAATCGTTTTAAGGCAAGCTGTGATTACTTACTTGAACACCGTGTAAATTTTCGAACATTTTATAGTGAAACTTACCAGTTTGAAGAAATACAAAAGGAAGCGAAAGAAGTCTTGGACAATTTTCGTGATTTAGACACCATCATTACACCTTCCGATATTCACGGTCTGGCTTACTTACGTGAATTATTGGATCGGGGCATTAAAGTACCTGATCAGGTTCAGCTGATCGGTTATGACGATATTTTAATTGGACGTTTTGCATACCCAGCTTTGTCAACAATTCATCAGAATGCATATGAAATGGGAGCAGAAGCGGCACAATTGATTTACAAAATTGATCGCGGCCAAGTGATATCGGAAAAACAAATTGAACTTCCAGTCTCTTATGTTGAACGAGAAACAATTAGAAAGAAGAAATAAATGAAAAAAATTACAGTCGTTGGTTCAATATCAATGGATTTAGTAACCACCACAAATCGTGTCCCCAACTCAGGAGAAACTGTTTTTGGTGAACAGTTTGCTATGGTACCTGGTGGGAAGGGTGCCAATCAGGCAGTAGCGATGGCTCGTCTTGTTCCAGATTTAATTGAGATGATTGGTGCAGTTGGAGCGGATAGTTTTGGAGAAGAAATTCGCAAAAATTTTACTCACAATCATGTTTTGATCGAACATGTGGGAACGGTACCACAAACCACAGGAATTGCACAAATCACCCTTTTCGATGAGGACAATCGCATCATCATCATTCCTGGAGCGAATGATGCGGTCAGTTCAGAAAGATTTGACTCAGAATGGGATGTCATCGCTGACAGTGCCCTTGTTGTCTTGCAAAATGAAATACCTCACCAGACTAATTTGGCGGTTGCTCAATATGCAAAAGAAAATGGAGTCAAGGTGCTATATAACCCAGCACCTGCACGCCCAACAGACATGGAAATGATTGAATATGTCGATTATTTTACGCCAAATGAACACGAATGTTCAGAACTATTCCCCGATGCCACTTTGGAAGAAACATTGACAAAATACCCCAATAAACTTTTAGTCACTCTTGGTGTTAAAGGAGTTACATTCCATGATGGAAAAGCAATACAATTGATTCCAGCGATTAAAGCAAAAGTAGCTGATACGACGGGAGCGGGAGATACTTGGAATGGGGCCTTTGCAATCGGAATAACGCAAGGTTTATCCATTAAAGAGGCAACAAAATTTGCCATTCTAGCCTCTCATTTATCTGTGCAAAAGTTTGGTGCACAAGGTGGAATGCCAACTTTATCTGAAATGAAAGGTCATGAAAAATATGAAAAAACATGGAATATTAAATAGCAATTTGGCAAAATTAGCCGACGATTTAGGTCATACCGATCAAGTTTGTATTGGTGATTTAGGACTGCCTGTCCCTGCTGGAGTTAATAAGATCGACTTAGCATTACGCAGAGGGCTCCCAACATTTCAGGATGTTTTGAAAGAGTATCTTGAACACATCTTGGTTGAAAAGATTTTTCTAGCTGAAGAAATTAAGGAACAAAACCCAGAACAATTGGCTTCCATTCTATCCCTCATTTCAAAAGAATCGCAAGAAATCGAAATTGAATTTGTCAGTCATGAGATGCTCAAAAAACAGAATCAGAATGTGAAAGCAGTGATTCGAACGGGAGAAGATACACCATACAGCAACATCATTTTACAATCGGGGGTGGTGATATAAATGAAAATTGAAATGAAAGAAATTTCAAAGTCATTCGGAACCAATAAAGTATTGGAATCCATCGATTTGACGATTGAATCTGGTCAAGTCCACGCTCTCATGGGCGAAAATGGGGCAGGGAAATCAACCCTGATGAATTTGTTAACTGGTCTATATCAAGTCAGCTCAGGAACAATTTTGATTGATGGGCGTGAAACAAAATTTAATAATCCTCAGGAGGCAGAACAGTTTGGAATCAGTTTTATTCACCAAGAAATGAATACCTGGAAAGACATGACTGTTTTAGAGAATTTATTTTTAGGACGTGAAATTAAAAATAAATTTGGTTTGCTGGATAACAAAACCATGCAAGCAAAAGCATCGGATGCCTTTAAAAAATTGGACGTCAACATTCCATTGAATGCGGAAATTGGTAGTTTGTCTGTTGGCCAACAACAAATGGTCGAGATTGCGAAATCATTTTTGTCAGATGTAAAAATTTTGATTATGGACGAACCTACAGCAGCCCTAACTGACCATGAAGTTAAGAATTTATTTAAGGTCATTAACGGATTGAAAGAAAAAGGTGTCGGAATTATTTATATTTCACATCGAATGGAAGAAATATTCAAAATCTGTGATTTAATAACTGTCATGCGTGACGGATTAGTCATTGATACAAAAGCAACAGAAGACACAAATGTTGATGAGCTCGTTCGAAAAATGGTTGGTCGGGAAATCACGGACTATTATCCTGAAAAACAGGCGATCATTCGTGAAGTTGTTTTCAAAGCAAACAACCTTTCTGGTGAACGATTTAAAAATGTTTCATTTGAGGTGAAATCAGGCGAAATTTTAGGATTTGCAGGCTTAATGGGTGCGGGTAGAACAGAAGTCATGCGCGCGATTTTTGGAATCGACAAACTTACATCAGGGACTATTGAAGTCAATGGAAAAAAATTAACCATTCATTCACCTGCAGATGCGATTCATGAGGGGATTGGTTTTCTTACAGAAGATAGAAAAGAGGAAGGATTGATTCTTGATTTTTCAATCAAAGATAATATTACCCTTCCAAGTACGAAAGATTTTATTCATAATGGATTTTTTGATGATAAAATTGCCGCCGAATTTGTCAACCAGTTATATGAACGTTTAAATGTAAAAGCGACAAGTAGCGAACAAGCTGTCGGTGATTTGTCAGGCGGAAATCAACAAAAAGTTGTGCTCGCTAAATGGATTGGGATTGCTCCCAAAGTTTTAATTTTGGATGAACCGACACGTGGTGTCGATGTTGGTGCCAAACGTGAAATTTATCAACTCATGAACGAATTGGCAGAACGCGGTGTTCCTATTGTTATGGTCTCATCAGATTTACCTGAAGTACTAGGTATTTCGGATCGCATCGTGGTCATGCATGAAGGAAAAGTGACCGGAATTGTAGACAAAGCTGATGCAAGTCAAGAAAAAATAATGCAACTCGCAACAGTTGATTAAGGAGAAAAATGTGAAAGCTATAACAAAAAAAATGGGCAATCTGACAACGTTGCTTGCCCTCATTGTCTTGATGATTGTCATTACACTGATCAATCCTAATTTTATGACGGGTAACAATTTACTCAACCTCCTGTTACAAGTAACGGCTAATGGGTTCATTGCATTCGGGATGACCTTTGTCATTTTGACATCAGGAATCGACTTATCAGTCGGAGCGATTTTAGCCCTCTCAAGTGCTTTATCAGCTGGAATGATTGCTCAAGGAATGCCGTTACCACTTGCAGTATTAATGGCAGTAATTATCGGAGCGATTTTAGGCGCAATTAATGGGACTCTGGTTGCATACGGTAAATTAGCACCTTTCATTGTAACATTAGCCACATCAATGATTTTCCGTGGTGCAACGCTAGTCTTTACAAACGGGAATCCAATTACAAAGGGGCTTGATGGTTATTTCTTAGCTTACATCGGACAAGGTTACTTGCTTGGTATTCCATTCCCCGTTATCTTAATGCTTATCGTCTTCGCAATTTTGTGGGTGTTGCTTCACAGAACAGCATTTGGTAAATCGGTCTATGCACTCGGTGGAAATGAAAAAGCGGCTTATATTTCTGGAATTAAATTAAATAAAGTTAAAATTTTGATATATACATTGTCTGGAGCGATGTCCGCCATTTCTGGTCTGATTATTACATCTCGACTTTCATCTGCTACGCCTCAAGCAGGCTCAGGATATGAAATGTATGCTATTGCTGCTGTTGTCCTCGGTGGAACATCCTTGATGGGTGGTAAAGGGCGTATGTTTGGTACAATGATTGGTGTTTTGATCATTGGTGTACTCAATAATGGACTTAATATTATTGGTGTATCAGCTTTCTGGCAACAAGTCATTCAAGGGATTGTCATTCTCATTGCTGTCCTGATTGATGTCGTAAGAAGTAAAAAGAAAGCATAAGGAGATCGTCATGAAACTATTTAAAAAGATCATTTTAGGTACAGTCAGCGTGTTTGCACTTTCAAGCCTAGCAGCTTGTAGTTTTTACACGGGTATTCCAGGTCGTGATGGAAATTCTGAAACGACTACTGTCACTCACAAAAAACCAAATGAATTGAAACTGGGTATCTCAATTTCAACGACTAATAATCCATATTTTGTCTCGATGGATGATGCCATTCAAAAAGTGGCACAAAAGAACAATACAAAAATTACGGTGTCAGATGCCCAAAATGACTCAGCAACACAACTCAATGATATTCAAAACTTCATAAGTCAAGGTGTTGACGCAATATTAATCAATCCAGTGGATTCGGATGCAGTTATTCCAGCAATTAAAGCGGCTAATAATGCACATATTCCAGTCATTGCGATGGACCGTGGCTCAAATGGTGGAACTGTTTTGACGACAGTTGCTTCTGATAATGTTGCTGCAGGTAAAATGGCTGCACAAGCCATTCAAAATATAGTAGGAAAAGATGCGAAAGTATTGGAGCTATCAGGAACACCTGGGGCATCCGCTACAATTGACCGTGGTAAGGGGTTCAATACAGAAGCTAAGACACTTGGTTTAAATATTTTATCCAGCCAATCAGCTAATTTTGACCGGACAACCGGCTTGAATACAACTCAAAATATGCTTCAATCTCATTCTGGTGTCCAGGCGATATTTGCTCAAAATGACGAAATGGCTCTTGGGGCTGCTAAGGCAGTACAAGCTACTGGCCTGAAAATAGCAATCTTCGGAATTGATGGTGAAGATGAATCACACACAGCCATAAAAAATGGCACAATGACTGGCACGATTGCACAACAACCTGCAAAAATTGGTGAAATGGCAATGCAAGCTGCATTTGATTACTACCAAGGTAAGTCAGTGAAAAAAGTTATAAATTCACCAATTTATTTAGTCACAAAAGATAACGTCGATGAACACAAATGGTAATTAGGAGCCAGAATTTATTCTGGCTTTTTTAGTATTTATCTGTGTGAATAGATGAAGGCAATATTTAATAGGTATTGTCTTTTTTATAAATTATTTATAAATATAGTAGAATTGAAATGTAAGCGGTCTAGTGCTTCATAAAATAAAATGATTAAATTGTACCGAGAAAGCGTTTTATTGCTTTAAAAATAAAATATAATAAATGTGTAAGGAGAAATAAATGATTAGCTATGACCTCGATGAACTTTTTTATTCAAAAAAGCGATTTTGGAAAATAGAGATGATAACTGAGCTGACTGGGCTTAATAAAAAAGAAGTCAACACGCTTGTCAGTCAATTTAATGAACAATTGATTCGAGCAAATGAAAAATCAATTGAAGATAATCATCAAGTTATAGCCTTTCCAGAAAGTCTATCCCGATTAGAAGAAATTCGTTTTGGTATTCTAAAGCCGAAACAAGTCACAATAGAAAAAAGTGAGCGTCAGCGATTAATTTTCTTATTTATCTTTTTGGAACTCGGAAGTGTCTCAATTTCAACTTTCAAAGAAAGCCTTAATACAAGCAAGAACACGATTTTGACAGATCTTAAACAAGTACGGCAGAATTTAAAAGATACTGGAATTGAAATACTGTACCATCAGACACGAGGCTTCTATTTGGTTGGTGAGGAATGGAGGATCAGGCGCTTTGCTTATCAAGAAGTTCAGAATTTAACTGATAATTATAGCTTTTACAGTTTATCAAAAGTACTAAATAGTCAAAATCAACTTTTTATGGCTCAGAACAGTTGTCAATTAAAAAATTTGATAGGCCTGAATCACTTGAATATAGTTTACAGTCGCTTTCGTGCTTTACAATTCTATACAGGAATGATGGCTGTACGTCAGAAAGACCACTCTATTGAAGACCGATTTCCTCAGCTCGTTAAAAATTTTCAATTTGGAAGTTGTCAAATTACTGCATTGTCAGAGCGCAATAATTTAATTGCCCTTTTAATTGGTGCAAGTGATGGCATTTATGAAGATGACCAATTAGACTTCTTGTATCGTATTGCATTTCAAATTATGGAAAATGTCATGAAATTAACAGCAATGGAATTTGATGATTTCTCAAAGACTTTCGATGCCTTGTTAGCTCACCTATATCCTGCCTATTTCAGGCTCATTTATCACTTGGAAACGAGTAATCATTTGCTGACAAGAATCAGACAAGAGTATTCAGACTTATTCAATTTGATTGAAAAAGCATTGTCACCACTGACAGATTTAACTGGCCCAATCAGTCAAGAGGAACTCGGCTACTTTGTCATCCTGTTTGGTGGGGAAATCTATAAGAAAAGGCACCAACGCGCATTACAAGCGATTGTCCTTTGCGCAAATGGAATAAGTTCGAGTCTGATTATGAAAAAAAGATTATCAGAACTTTTTCCCAACATGGAATTTGTTGTAGCAACTTCAATTGCCCAACTGGATGAAATTCCGGTGCATTCTTATGATGTTATCTTCTCAACACTCCAAGTTGAAAGCAGCAAAAAAGTCTATCTCTTTTCACCATTTCCAAAAGAGGATGAAATAAGACAACTTTATAATCAAATTGTTCATGATTTTGAACTCCCCAGTCTGCCATTGTTTTCCGAAGAACAATTATTTCAGTTATTGAAGCCACTGTTAAGAGAAGATGTCAGTTTTGAGGACATCAAAAAAGTTTTGCAAAGAAAAATAAAACTCAATAAAAGAGAAGAGGAGAAAGAAAGTTTAATGTTACAAGATTTAATAAAAGGGAAAAATATTCAATTTACTGAACGTGAATTAAATTGGGAAGATGCCATTACTTTAGCAGCGCAACCCTTATTGGATTCTAATTCAATTGAACCCTCATATATCACAGCGATGATTAATCGAATTAAAGAATTTGGCCCGTTTGTTGATTTAGGGATGGGAATTGCATTGCCTCATGCTCGTCCAGAAGATGGTGTAAATAAAGTCGGAATGACATTCCTGAGATGTGAAAAACCGGTGAAATTATTGGATGACGTCGATCACGAGATAAAAATTTTCATCGTCCTCTCAGCAATTGATAACGAAGCACATTTACGAGCTTTGTCATCTCTGACCCAAATTCTTTCCAATAGAGAAGAGTTACAAAAATTATTAGATGCAACAACAATTAATGAAGTAGAACATATTTTATCTGAAAAAGGAGAAACAAAATGAAATTTGCATGCGTATGCCAATCAGGCCTCGGGACTAGCTTTATGGTTCAACTCAATCTACAATCACTTTTACAGGAAGAAGGTCTTGATGTCAATGACTTTCATTTAGATCATATGGATGTTGGTTCAGCAACTGCAGATGCTGCAGATTATTTCTTTGTGGAAGCAACATTGACCTCGGCACTTCCTAATATTCCGACTGAAAAAATTGTTCCATTGACTACGATCATAGATCGTGAAGTTGCTCGTGTAGCTTTAAATTCGGTTTTGGATCGCGAAAATATAAGTCATAATTAATTAAGGAAATATTTTTATTTATAAATATAAGGGAGAGAAATAAAGATGAACGGATTTTTAAATTTTATCGTTTCATTTGCAACAACACCAGCTTTACTTGTTGGAATTATTGCAATGCTGGGATTGATTTTACAAAAAAAGCCAGCTACTGCAGTTATTCAGGGAGGTATTAAAACATTTGCAGGCTTCTTGGTTCTTACTGGTGGAGCAGGAATTTTGGTTAATTCTTTGACACCATTTTCAGCCATGTTTCAACATGTTTTTAATGCAAAAGGAATTGTACCTTCAAATGAAGCTGTTGTGGCGTTGGCATTGGTCAAATTTGGAACACCAGCAGCATTGATTATGCTTGTCGGATTTGTTGTTAATATTATTTTAGCACGATTTACTCGGTTTAAATATATTTTCTTAACTGGACAAGCCATGCTCTATGTATCAACGATGGCAGCCGTTGTATTAGCTTCTGCGGGGCTTGGAACTTCATGGTTAACGATTTTGCTTGGTGGCATATTTGAAGGAACTTTGTTGACTATTACGCCAGCTTTGACACAACGTTACATGCGCAAAATTACAGGGAATGATGGTGTTGCAATGGGGCATACTGGAAATATGGGCTATGCGCTTTCTGGATACCTCGGAGAAAAATTTGGTAATCCTGATCCTGAAAAATCCACTGAAAAATTAAATATTCCAAAAAATCTTGGGTTTTTGCGTGATTCGACAGTATCAATATCTCTTGTTATGATGGTTGTTTATATTATTTTAGCTTTGATCGCAGGTCCAAAATTCGTTGAGGGACCAAGCTTATCAAATGGGACAAATTACATTGTTTATGCCATTACACAGGCGGGTACATTCGCTGCAGGATTTGTTGTCGTGCTTCAAGGGGTACGTATGATTTTAGCTGAAATAATTCCAGCTTTCCAAGGTATTGCTTCTAAATTGGTACCAAATTCAAAACCAGCATTAGATGTACCTATTGTATTTCCTTATGCGCCAAATGCAGTCTTAATTGGATTTTTCGTATCATTCGTGGTAGGCGTATTCTCAATGTTAGCCATGTTAGGTTTACATACAACAGTCATTATTCCAGGTGTTGTCGGAATTTTCTTCTGTGGTGGTGCTGCCGGAGTTTATGGAAATGCCTTTGGAGGTGTGCGGGGTGCTGTAATTGGTTCATTCGTCAATGGTTTGATTTTAGCGTGGGGCCCATTGTTGATTTTGCCTGCCCTTGGTTCATTTGGAGCAGGTGCTGCATCAACATTTGCAGACTCAGATTATATTGTGTCTGGCGGCATACTTGGTTTGACTGGGAAAGCAGGATCAACCGCTTTGATTGCTCTAATTTTAGGATTCTTGGTTCTCGTTTTGGTTATAAATTCGGTTCTCAATGCGCGCGATAAAGCAAAAGTGAAATAAATTAAATAGGCCAGTTGATTTCTGGCTTTTCTTGTTTAGTCGAGATAAAGAAGTGAAAAAAATTTTCATGAAAAAAGCTCAATAAAGTAAAAATTTTTAACTTTTTATTGAAAATTATAGTAAAACTTATGATATAATTGGTATAAATAAAAGATAAATGGAGAATAAGATGTTCGATACAACAGATCAATTAGCTGTCAACACGATTCGTACACTTTCAATTGATGCGGTTCAAAAAGCCAACTCAGGTCACCCAGGTTTACCTATGGGTGCTGCACCAATGGCTTACGTTTTGTGGAGTAAATTCCTTAACGTGAATCCAAAAACTGGTCGGAAATGGTCCAACCGTGACCGTTTTGTCTTATCTGCAGGACACGGTTCAGCCATGCTTTATAGTCTCTTACATTTGGCGGGCTATCATGTGACAACGGATGATTTGAAACAATTCCGTCAATGGCAGTCGAAAACACCAGGTCACCCTGAAGTGGGACACACTGACGGTGTTGAAGCAACAACCGGTCCGCTTGGTCAAGGAATCGCAAATGCGGTTGGGATGGCAATGGCCGAAGCCCATTTGGCTGCTCAATACAATAAACCAGGCTTTGATATCGTTGATCACTACACTTATGCGCTCAACGGTGACGGCGATTTGATGGAAGGCGTTTCTCAAGAAGCAGCTTCCCTTGCAGGGAAATTGAAATTGGGTAAATTGATCTTATTTTATGATTCAAATAACATCTCACTTGATGGTAATTTGGAACAATCATTCATTGATGATGTCCAAAAACGTTTTGAATCTTATGGTTGGCAACACCTTTTGGTTAAGGATGGCAACGACTTAGACGAAATTGCGGCAGCGATTGAAGTGGCTAAAAAAGATACCACTCACCCTACAATCATTGAAGTGAAAACCGTCATTGGCTTTGGTGCAACAAAACAAGGAACATCTGCGGTTCACGGTGCCCCCCTTGGCATTGAAGGAATTGAAGCAGCTAAAAAAGCCTATGGTTGGACTTACGAACCATTTCAAGTTCCAGCAGAAGTTTCAAAACGTTTCTTGGACACGCTTGTTGCCCGTGGAGAAGGATTGGAACAAGTCTGGAATGAATCATTTGTGGCTTACGCTGAACAGTATCCCGAATTAGCGGAACAGTACGTTAAAGCCTTTGCCAACGAAAGTCCAGAACTTGAATTGACGAAGCACGCAGAAGGAGAATCGAAAGCCTCACGGGTCACTTCTCAAGAAGCCATCCAAGAATTGTCAGCTCAAATGCCTAATTTCTGGGGCGGTTCAGCGGACTTATCTGCTTCAAATAACACGATGGCTAAAGCAGAACATGATTTCATGCCAGAAAATTATGCAGGACGTAATATTTGGTTTGGTGTCCGTGAGTTCGCGATGGGTGCAACCATGAACGGAATTGCTTTACATGGTGG
This sequence comes from Lactococcus fujiensis JCM 16395, assembly GCF_002441655.1. Taxonomy (GTDB): domain Bacteria; phylum Bacillota; class Bacilli; order Lactobacillales; family Streptococcaceae; genus Lactococcus; species Lactococcus fujiensis. The sequence continues at coordinate 322,503 of NZ_JXJU01000001.1, forward strand.
AACACGTGTTTATGGAGGCACATTCTTTGTCTTTTCAAACTATATGTTACCAGCAGTCCGAATGGCTGCTTTGCAAAGTTTACCAGTGACTTATGTTTGGACGCACGATTCAATAGCGGTTGGTGAAGATGGGCCTACTCATGAACCAGTAGAACAACTGGCCAGCGTTCGTTCAATGCCAAACTTGGATGTCATTCGACCAGCAGATGGCAATGAAGTTGTTGCAGCATGGCGTCGCGCGGCCACAAGCCAAACCCGTCCAACGGCATTAATTTTGACACGTCAAAACTTACCAGTTCTTGAAGGAACAGCGGAATTAGCAGAAGAAGGTTTGAATCGTGGCGCATACATTCTTTCCAAAGAAGAAGGCCCACTGGAAGGCATTTTGATCGCGACAGGATCAGAAGTGGCATTGGCCATTGAAGCGAAGCAGGTGCTTGGTAAAGGGATTCGTGTCGTATCCATGCCTTCAATGAATATTTTTGATGAACAATCAGCAGAATACCGCGAAGAAATACTCCCACGTTCAGTTCGCAAACGTGTGGCAATCGAGGCAGGAACAAGCTACGGATGGGGCAAATACGTAGGACTAGATGGAGCAACGATAACCGTTGATACCTGGGGTGCGTCAGCTCCAGCAGGAATTGTTTTACCAGCCTACGGTTTCACAGCAGCCCACTTGGTGGAAGTTTATCAAGGTCTGAAGTAATTGACATATCGTAAAAGAATTTGACTTTTGTCAAATTCTTTTTAGTCTGAGCCTTAAAAAGAGAAAAGCATCATGGAAAAAGCATTAGAACGAATTTATAAAATGAAATTTGAGTCTGTCTATCCGCTATATGTGGCAAAAGTTGAACGTAAGGGACGGACATTAGTAGAACTCAATGAAGTTTTGTCATGGCTGACAGGATTTGAAAACCCCAATGAAGTGAAAGGGGAATTTGGAAAATTATTAAGCACAATAGAATTTCATCCCGAGGCAAAATTAATTACTGGTGTTGTTTGTGGGGTTCGTGTCGAAAACATTGAAGACCCCATTTTGAAGAAAGTTCGTCTGATGGACAAAATCGTTGATGAGTTGGCAAAAGGCAAATCGATTGAAAAAATAAAAAGAAAGCAAAATTGCGGTTAAACAAAAATTGTGATAGAATAAACTATGCGATGAGTCGATCATTCTGCTTTCGAGTAGAATTTCGAGCAGGGAACGCTGGACTGTTGGGTCAGTCGCACAGGAAGTGTGAGCGTTTGTCAAAATGTGTGAACCTTTTTGACACAAATTTATTTGCCCAAAACCCTCTGTCAGTACTGACAGAGGGTTTTTTATAACTATTATTAAAATGGGACAATGATTGAATTTTGTCTATAAAAGAAGTATAATTAAGAAAATTAAAATAATAAATTAGAGGTTGCAAAAATTAAGAAGTCAAGTCGAGTGGTGAGCACGAAGAAACTTGAGGGCGGAATTTTTTGCCGAAAGTCAAAAATTCACAGCTTTTGACTTGGGACGTGTGGTTAAATCCCTCGGACTGTCTTGGGTTATCCAAGTTGCGCTAATGTATAAATAAATTATGCAGCGTCCTCTATTTTTGGGCGTTTTTTCGTCCAAGAAAGGATCTAAAATGAAATCTTACAATGTTGCCGTCGTAGGGGCTACGGGGGCAGTAGGAACACGAATGCTTGAACAATTAACGGACACGACACTGCCCATTGCTTCTGTCAAAGCCTTGGCTAGTGCACGTTCAGCTGGAAAAAAAGTAAAATTTGGGAACCAAGAACTTATCATTGAAGAATTAACTGAAAATTCATTTGAGGGGATTGATGTTGCTTTATTTTCAGCAGGTGGTTCTGTTTCGGCAAAATTTGCTCCTTATGCTGTTAAAGCTGGAGCTGTTGTCGTTGACAATACAAGTTATTTTAGGCAAAATCCTAACGTGCCCCTTGTTGTACCTGAGGTAAATCCACAGGCCCTCGATGAACACAATGGTATAATTGCCTGTCCAAATTGTTCAACGATACAAATGATGATTGCTCTTGAACCTATTCGTCGAGTTTACGGACTAAATCGAATCATCGTATCAACTTATCAAGCCATTGGTGGAGCCGGTGCACGAGCCATGGAAGAGGCAGAAAATCAGTACCGTTCAATTTTAAATGAGTGTGTCGCTCCAACAGAGGTCGAAGCTCATATTTTACCTGCAGGTGGGGATAAAAAACATTACCCGATTGCTTACAATGCGTTACCACAAATTGACGTCTTTACTGACAATGATTATACATATGAAGAAATGAAAATGACCATGGAAACCAAAAAAATCATGGAGGACGATTCAATTGCGGTTTCAGCGACCTGCGTCCGTATTCCAGTACTGGTTGGCCATAGTGAATCCATTTATATTGAGACAAAAAAAGAACCCAACATATCTGATATTAAACGCTTGATTGCTGAATTTCCAGGTGCTGTTCTTGAAGATGATGTGGCCCATCAAATCTATCCGCAAGCAATCAATGCCGTCGGGAAAAGAGAAACATTTGTCGGTCGGATAAGAAAAGATTTAGATGCTCCATTTGGAATTCATCTGTGGTGTGTCTCTGATAATTTGCTTAAAGGAGCTGCTTGGAATTCTGTTCAAATTGCTGAAACATTGCATCAACGAGGCCTAATCCACCCAGTTGAGCAAATGAAATTTGAACTGAAATAAATTGAATCTTGACTAAGTCGATCCTTTCAATTTACAATAATCAATATCAATTTGTCAGTAATGAGAGGGGAGCAAAATTGAGTTACATCAGTGAAATCAGAAAGAAAATCGGGCATGACCTCTTGATTTACTTGGGTGCAGGAGTCATTGTCTATCAGGATAATAAAATATTGTTGCAATTAAGACAAGATAACCAGACTTGGGCGCTCCATGCTGGGGGAATTGAAATAGGAGAAGAAATAGAAGAAACGGCTCGACGTGAGCTTTTTGAAGAAACGGGATTGATTGCTGAACAGTTGGATTTTTTTGGTTTTTACTCAGGAAAAGATCGATTTATGACTTATCCTAATGGGGATCAAATCTATATGCCTAATGCATTTTATCTGTGCAGTAAATTCTCTGGTCAACTGATGCCACAAGAAGCAGAAGTCAATCAACTCAGATGGTTTTCTCTGGACCAATTACCCCAAAATATACATCAACCTAACCAACGAGTGATTAGCGATTTCGTTAATTTCACTTTACAAAATAAAAAGGAGATGATATGAGTTTAGAACAATTGAAGAAGGCTGAAATAATAACGGCCTTGGTCACACCATTCAACGAAGATGGCTCAGTTAATTTCGATGCGTACAGTAAATTAATTGAAGATTTATTAAGTCAGCACACAGATGCCTTTATTTTGGCTGGAACAACGGCAGAAAGTCCAACATTGACCCACGACGAAGAATTAGCAATATTTGAAAAGGTCAACCAAATTGTGAAAGGTCGCGTGCCTCTAATCGCCGGCGTTGGAACAAATGATACACGAGATTCCATTGCCTTTACAAAAGAAGTGGCAGAGCTTGGATATATAGATGCTGGCTTAGCGGTAACACCTTATTATAATAAACCGTCACAAGAAGGAATTTATCAACACTTTAAAGCAATTTCCGAAGCCTCAGATTTACCCATTATTTTATATAACATTCCAGGTCGTGTCATCCAAGAAATTGAATTACAAACGATATTAAGACTTGCTAAATTACGAAATGTAATTGGCATTAAAGATTGCACAGGTGTTGAGCAACTGGCATATTTAATTGATCAGGCCCCTAAAGACTTTTTGATTTATACAGGTGAAGATGCCCTTGCGTTTCACGCAAAAGCTTTGGGGGCAAATGGGGTTGTCTCAGTTGCCAGTCACGTATTGGGTCAACAAATCTATGAAATGTTTGATGAATTAGAAAACGGGACGATCGCAAGGGCTTCAGCAATGCAGCGGTTGATTTTGCCTAAAATCAATGCGCTATTCTCATTACCCAACCCAGCAGCTCTAAAAGTCATTCTAAATGAGCGTGGATATGCAGTTGGTGGCGTTCGACTTCCATTAGTAGATGCAACAACTGATGAGGCCAAAAAAATTAAAGCAGCTCTGGCAAAGTAAGAAAACAATTGAATCAGATGAGATCAAGTTTGAAACGAACAAGCTTGATTTTTTTATATATTTACGATAAAATTATAATAGGTATTCTCGGTGGGGCTTGAATATAGCCCTTTTTAATTTGAAAATTTTAGCTTGTGAACCACTTGAACAATTTTGAAAGTGGAGGAGACACAACAGAAAATTTTAAAAAAAATTAAACGGTAAGTAAGTTCTTATTTACGCGGTTTTACTATTTGAAAAAAGAAAGAAAGGCTTTTTATGGCTGATATTAAAATTACACCAATTGGCGGCGTTCGCGAATTTGGTAAAAATATGTATTTGGTTGATGTGAACGACCAAATTTTTGTACTGGATGCAGGTTTGAAATATGCAGAAATGGGGATGTTAGGTGTTGACTTTGTCATCCCTGATATTTCATATCTTATCGAAAATGCAGATCGTGTAGCAGGGATTTTCTTGACCCATGGACACGCCGATTCAATTGGCGCACTCCCATACATCGTTTCTGAATTGAAAATCCCTGTATTTGCTAGTCAATTGACGATCGAGTTAGCAAGAATCAATGTAAAAAACTATGAAGGTTCACGTAAATTCAATGATTTTCACGTGGTGGATGAGAATACTGAAATTGATTTTGGAAATGCAGTGGTTTCGTTCTTCACCACAACGCATACCATTCCTGATAGTTTAGGTGTTGTAATTTCTACTAAAGCTGGAAATGTGGTCTACACAGGTGATTTCCGTTTTGATCCTGCAGTTGCTCCAGGCTATCGGACCAACATGCGACGTTTGGCTGAAATTGGAAATAATGGCGTTCTCGCCTTACTTTCATCATCTCCAAATGCATTATCAACTGTTCAATCAGCAAGTGAACACCAAATCTATGAAAAAATATTCGACTACATCGATGATGCAAGTGGTCGCGTTATTATTGCTTGTAACGCCGGGAACTTAGGCCGTATTCAACAAGTACTTGACGCAGCAATTAAAATTGGTCGCCGTGTTGCCTTTACAGGTGAAGACATGGATCAAATTATTGAAACAGCAAGACGTCTTAAAAAATTGAATATCATTGACCCAAAAGCCATTATTAAGCCATCCGAAATAAAAAAATATGCAGATGATGAACTTGTCATTTTGGAAACAGGACGGATGGGAGAACCGTTAAAGATTTTGGGTGATATGGCTCACCGCCGTCACAAATTCGTCCAAATCAAAGAAGGCGATTTAATCTTGTCAGTTACAAGTCCATCGGTCTCTTATGAAACCATGATTGCAAGAATTGAAAATGACGTTTACAAAGCAGGTGGTGTCATGAAAATGTTGGCTTCTGATTTAACAATTTCAGGACATGCCAATGCTCGTGATTTGCAATTCTTAATTGACATCTTACGTCCGAAAAATCTTATTCCAATTCAAGGGGAGTATCGGGAATTACGTGCTCATGCAGAATTGGCAATGGATATGGGAATTCTCCCAGAACACATTTTTATCGCAAAACGAGGAGAATCAGTTGAGTTTGAAGGCGATGAAATGGTACCAGCAGAAGTTGTGCCAGCAGAAAATGTCATGATTGATGGCTCAGGAGTTGGTGATATCGGTTCAGTTGTTTTGCGTGACCGTAAGGTCTTGTCTGAAGACGGGATTTTCATTGCCGTCATTACAATATCTAAACATGACAAAAAAATTGTATCCAAGAGTCGTGTCCATACGCGCGGATTTGTATACGTTAAAACATCGCGGGATCTCATGCGTGAATCTAGCGAATTAGTCAACGTAACAGTCGAAAAGTATTTGGCTGGAAAAGATTTCGAATGGGCTGAACTGAAAGGGAACATTCGGGATGCCCTTGGTAAATTCTTATATGACCAAACTCATCGTAAACCAGTGATTTTACCAGTCGTGATGGAAGCACGTAATCCTCAAGATTTGCGCAAATATCATAATAAAAATAAATAAAATGTGACAAATCCTTTTAATTTTCGTATAGAAAATTAGGAGGATTTTTTTTATGCACAAGAAATGGCCCTGCCAAATTTTAATTGGGCTGTCCTTAATGACAGTTACTCTACAACCGACGCTTTTGAGCAGTCATACATTTTTGACAGCTCTGACCGCTCAAGCGGCAACAATATATAGCACTGTATCTGATTATCAAAAGATCACTTACACGATTGACCATTCTAAAAATACGGCATCAGTAAGTTCCTATTTTGGACCAAGTGGTGCTCAAATCATCATCCCAGCGACCATCAACGAAAATGAAAATAGATATCCAGTAATCGAAATTGGGACATCGGCTTTTCTTAATTCTGGTATATCAAGTGTGGTCATTGGTGATAATGTTACAGCCATCAACACATCCGCCTTTCAAACGACAACAAATGCTCCTAATTTTTATAAATCGGCATTGAAGGAAGTTCAATTTGGAATAAATGTTCAAAGTATAAAAACGGATGCTTTTGCAGGTAACGCTTTGAGAGAGGTTCAATTTCCATCCGCTTTGACAAGAATAGGAACGCGAGCCTTTGCAAATAATTTTTTGAAGCAAGTAAATTTTGAGGTAAACCTACAAGAAATTTGTGCTAAAGCATTCCAATCTAATACACTGGAAAGCATCTATTTTTCGGATGAAGCCAATACGTTGATCGATTCAATGGCTTTTTCAGGGAGTCCTATTAAAGATATTCATTTAGGACAAGGGGTGACTTGGGTGGATGACGCGATCAATAAAATAAGCCCTTTATTTACCCAACTCAGTGATCTTCCATCGTCAGGAATACGAACCATTTATCGAAGGGATGATGGTACGATTTTCAAAAGTTGAATTTCCAGTATTATCACAATCGAAGATCCAGTCAATGAAGAAAATGATACTGAGCAAGGTTTAATCAATGAAAAGGAAAGTACAATTCATGAATCAATAAAGGAAGATGACAATTTAGAAGCAGGGGGAGAAACAAGTGATGATTTAGAATCAAGAGAAGTTTCTGCCATTGCAGATTTTGAAGATTCGACGAAAGTATTTAATGAATTTTCAAGGATAGAGAATGAGTGTGCAAACTTTTCTGGAACCGATTTTGACCCTATAACAAATAAAAATGATGAAAAATCTCCAGGGATTATTTTTTCTAGACCAATAGCTCAAGAAAGCAACGCTCAGCACTTCCTGATCAACCATTCAGACATTCTCAATCATATAAAAAATAGAATACCAATGACTAATGTAAAGTTATCACCGACTTTTCCAAAAAACAAGATGCTTGAAGTCCCTATTCAGGAGCAAGTAAAGAGAATAAATTCCGAGATTCAAGAAAAACCTGTGAGAAAAAAATATAATGAAAGTTTTCATTCCGATGATATTGTAAAACCAACGCCACACAAAACGATCCCTTCAGACCATAAACTACAAGACCAAGTTTTGAAACCTCTCATTACAAATAATGTAAAGAAAAACAAGCAAAAATCAAAACTCAATTTAGAGTCGGAAACACGAAGGATCAATCGTTCAAAAAGTAAGAAACTTGACCAAAATCAAAAGGAATCAAGGCGAGCAAAAGGAATAAGTCCAAACCAGAAAGTAAGAGCTCGACCTAAAAAAACACAAAAAGATGTAATGTCAAATGAAATTAACAAAGCGAAAGCTCAAACAGAACAAAGTAAAATACCTCGGAAAAAAACATTCTTCAATAAAATAAAAGCTGTTATAAAAATCTTGTTAGCGACATGTTTTGGTATTGTCTTGTCGAGATTTTTGGGTTGGAGTCAAAAGTGGTCATAGATAGGTTTATTATTTTCTGACATTTATAGGAAAATGAGAGAAAAAATAATAGTGCTAACTCAAACTGTTTCATCTAATTTTTATTCAAAAATGAGGTAAATCTAAAAATCAAAGAACCAGTCATTATATATGGCTGGTCTTTGTTCATTACAATAAAATTGGAATCTAAATATTAATCTTATCTTATATTTTTAACGGAATTGCGTATAACAAGTTTAGGGTTTAAAAATATTTGCTGTCGGGTAGTTAGCGGTTCGGTGATACCATTTAAGATAAGTCTAATAGTTTCCGTGGCTATTTCCCGTAATGGGACATGGACTGTTGTAAGTTGTGGCGAAGCAAAACGACTTTCAACAATATCATCGAAGCCAATTACAGAAATATCGTCGGGAACACTTATCCCATTGTTTTGAAGAGATTGGATTAAGTTAAGTGCCATATAATCATTCTCACAAAAGATAGCTGTAACTGACTTGGCAAAATTAAGCAATGATTCAATATGTCTTTCGTCGGACTGAGAAAATTGCATGCCTTTCATATGAAAAATTGGGAGCTTGTTAGGATTAATATTATTTTCAATCAAAGCTGATTTAAATCCACGTCGACGATCAAAAAAATTATTGATTCTTGGTTGACCTTTAATGTACCCAATATTATGATGTCCCATCTCTAATAAATATTGGGTAGTAATATAACCTCCTAAATAATTATTCATTGTGACAGTGGTACAGTCAACCCCACTACTTTCCGAATCAATAATAATTAAATTATCAAAATACGTACTTAAAGGGAGTAATTGTGTAGAAGTTAAATTGGTTCCCAGTAAAATAATCCCAGCTGACTTTTCCTCATTCTCAATTTCTTTTAGTGATTGAAATAGTGTTTCTTTTGGAAAAATACTCATGATTAACGATAGATTTTTACAACTTGCCTCTGAAGTTAATAAAGAAATGAGCTCATTAAAAAATGGCTGTTCAAATTTGGTTAATATAACGTCATCATTCGTGCCGGCTACAAATCGTATTTTTAGTTTGCTTTTATTTGTAGACTTATTGGGGTGTCTGAGACGAACATAGTTTGACTCATTCATAATCTTTAAAATTTCTTCCCGTTTGGAATCACTTACTCCAGGTTTCCCATTTAACACTAACGATGCAGTTGTTTTTGAAACATTGGCTTTTGAGGCAATTTCAGATAACTTCATGTGTGCTCCCCCCTTTATTGATAAGATAACATACTCTTATAAAATAATCAATCAAAAGTTCATTAAGTTTACTAAACAATACTTGTGTAAAATTGTAAATTGCTGTAAATTTCATATAAAAATAACGAAATTATAGATTTTATATGGTTTACTAAACTAAAATAAATTATTCGAATATTCATCTTTTTTTTATTGAACCCAAAATAATAATTGATTATAATCTAGATATCAATAAAAAGAAAGCGGTTATATCATGGATGAAATAAAAATTGGGTTTGCTCCTACACGTAGAAATCTTTTTAGTGCAGAAGCGGCAATCGAATATGCGGATTTAACAAGGCAAAAATTAACTGATTTAAAAATCAATTATATTGATATTAAAGATATCAATTCAGAAGGTTTAATCTTTGACGATTTCAGTGTTGAAAAAACGGCGGAAAAATTTAGAGCTGCTAAGGTTGATGGACTATTTATTGCAAATGAAAATTTTGGAACGGAATACGCAGTAGCTCGACTAGCAAAAAAATTAAATGTACCAGTTTTATTATGGGGACCAAAAGATGAGTGTCCTGCTTCAGATGGCTCACGTCTCCGTGATACGCAATGTGGTTTGTTTGCAATTGGAAAAGTACTTCGTCGATTTAAAGTAAAATTTACTTACTTACAAAACTGTGATATTGATACGCCTCAATTTGAACGTGGTCTATTAGATTTTATAAGAGTTTGCAATGTGGTTAAAACATTTAGAAATACAAGGATATTACAAGTAGGACCTCGTCCATTTGATTTTTGGTCAGTTATGGTGAATGAAGGTGAGCTTCTTGAAAAATTTAATATTCAGTTGTCACCAGTCCCAATTGGAGAAATATCTAATGAAATTAAACGTGTACTAGCAGAAGAACAAGAGAAAGTTCAATACACAGTCAATTGGTTTTCTCAGAATACTGATATTCAAATCGACGATAAAGATTTAGTTATGATTGCTGCACTAAAAGTCGCATTAAAAAATAAAGTTGAGTATTATGGTTGTAATGCAGGAGTTATTCAATGTTGGACAGAACTACAAAAAGAAATAGGAATTTTACCTTATGCATCTTTATCATTACTTCAAAATGAAGGGATTCCGTTTACCTGTGAAACTGATATTCATGGAGCAATTTCAGAATTACTTGTTGAAGCAGCAAATTTAGGACAAGATAAAGCAATCTTTGCGGATGTTAATTGTCGTCACCCTGAAAATCCCAATGCCGAGTTACTTCAACATCTGGGAGTATTTGCTTATTCTACATCCGATGCTAAACCAATTTTACCTAAACGCCATTTTGTCTTTGATTATCCAGGTTCAGTCGCTTTTGAAGCAAAAAAAGGAGAATATACGATATGTCGTTTTGACGGTGATGACGGACAATATTCACTCTTAATGGGAACAGGTAACGCAGTAGAGGGGCCATATAATCAAGGGACTTATCTCTATCTTGAGTTCGAAAATTTAAATCGTTTTGAATTTAAACTTGTTGAAGGGCCATATATTCATCACGTTGCTGCAATTCGTAAAAATGTCATTCCAATTCTGTACGAGGCCACTAAATATATTGGGATACAGCCAGACTTTTATGATCCGATTGAAGAAGATGTAAAAGCATACTTGAGGGGAGAATAGAATGTTGGAAAAAGATTTGAGAATAAAGGCTATTGAAATCCGTAAAAGTGTTCTACAAATGATTTTTCGATCAAAAACAGGTCATACAGGGTCTGATTTATCATGTACAGATATCTTGGTTGCCTTATATTATGGTGTGATGAATGTTAACCCACTCATGCCAGAGATGTATGGACGGGATCAATATGTTCAAAGTAAAGGTCATGCGGTCGAAGCACTTTGGGCAATTCTAGCGGACAAAGGCTTCATTGATAAAGAAGAACTAAAAACTTTTTCAAAATTCGGAACGCGACTGATAGGCCACCCCAATAATAAAGTTGAAGGGATAGAAATGAATACAGGATCGCTTGGTCATGGTCTTCCTGTTGCTGTTGGAATTGCATTAGCTGGAAAATTAGATCAATCAAATTACCAAACATTCACACTTTTAGGAGATGGAGAATTGGCTGAAGGATCTATATGGGAAGGTGCGATGGCCGCGGCACATTTTAAACTAGATAATTTGACTGCAATCATCGATCGAAATGGATTACAAATTTCAGGCCCGTCAGAAGGAGTAATGAGTGTCGAAGATTTAGCAGCAAAATGGACAGCTTTTGGGTGGGATGTCCATGAAGTGAATGGAAATGATGTTGGAGCTTTAGTAGAACTACTGAAGTCTCCCCATCTCAACAGTAAACCTAAAATGATAATTGCCAAAACTACCAAGGGAAAAGGTGTATCCTATATGGAAAATCAAGCCCAATGGCATCATAAGGTTCCAACTTTAGACCAGTATAATCAAGCAATGAGCGAATTAAATCAGAAGTTGGAGGAAATTATAAATGCCTGAAAAAAATAAAATCGCAAATAGCCAAGTTGTCTGTGATGTCCTTATTGAATCAGCCCAGAATGATAAAAATATTTTAGTTTTAACGAGTGATTCAAGAGGTTCTGGAAAATTAGTTCCTTTTGCTGAACAACTTCCAGAACAACTTGTCGAAGTTGGGATTGCTGAACAAAATTTGGTTAGTATTTCAGCTGGACTAGCTCACATGAGAAAAAGACCATTTGCAGTTTCTCCAGCTTGTTTTTTGAGCATGAGGAGTATTGAACAAGTTAAGGTAGATGTCGCCTACTCACATACTAATGTGAAATTAATTGGTATCTCTGGCGGAATAAGTTACGGTCCTTTGGGAATGAGTCATCATTCTGCTCAGGATTTTGCAGTAACAAGAGCAATACCCAATTTACAAGTCTTATGCCCAGCTGACCGATTTGAAACAAAGAAGATGTTTGAGGCCCTAGTAAAAACGAATGAACCAGCATATATTCGCTTAGGACGTGGTGCAGTAGAGGACTGCTATAGAGATGAAAATTTCAGTTTTGAAATTGGTAAAGCAAATGTGATGCGGAGTGGTGATGACATTACTTTTATTGCAGTTGGATCTATGGTCCACGAAGTACTATGTGCTAGCGAGCTATTAGAGAAAAAAGGGATTCATGCAGAAGTTTTAAATGTGAGTTCCTTAAAACCGCTAGATGAAGAAGCTATTTTACAAGCTTCAAAGAAAACAGGGTTAGTTATCTCAGTCGAAGAACATAGTATTCATAATGGATTGGGTGCTGCAGTTGCAGAAACCTTATCTGAAGAGGTTGGAATCCGGCAAAAAATACTTGGACTACCAGATGAATTACCAATGGCAGGTGAAAGCGACGAAGTATTGGAATATTATGGTTTATGTGGCTCATCATTAGCATAGTTGGCTGAGAAAATGGTTCAGGAAAATGGATGAAAATTATTTAATTATTGACCAAAGCACTTCAGCGACAAAACTATTGCTTGTAAAAAATGGGAAAATATTAAAGAGATTAGATAAGAAACATGAGCAATACTATCCCACAGAAGGTTGGGTTGAGCATGATCCATTAGAAATTTGGCAAAACTTCGAACACTTATTTCATAAATTATTGAATGAAGAAGGACTTGAACCAAAAGATATTCAGTCAATTTCTATTACAAACCAGAGAGAAACGATTATTGCATGGGACAAAATAACAGGAAAACCTGTTTGCAATGCTCTCGTTTGGCAAGATAATCGCAGCTCTCAAATTTGCCAGAATTTGATTCGATTAGGTTTACAGGAGAAGATTCATGAGAAAACAGGTTTATTGCTTGATCCCTATTTTTCTGGAACAAAAATTAAATGGCTTTTTGACAACGTTCTTGAAGTTGGGGAACTTTCTAAATCTGGAAATTTAGCACTTGGAACGGTTGACAGTTGGATAATTTGGAAAATGACTCAAGGTAAGATGTTCGTGACAGAGCCTAGCAATGCCTGTCGAACCTTACTTTATAACATTCATACAAATGAATGGGACCAAGAATTATTAAATATATTTGGACCCAACAGAGAAGATTTACCTCAAATTCATTCATCATCAGATTTTTTCGGAACTTATCATGGGATTCCTATTAAAGGAGTCATGGCAGATTCACAGGCTGCAAGTGTAGGGGAAAATGCAGTTGCAAAAGGCGATATTAAAATTACACTTGGAACAGGATGTTCCATCTTAATGATGACTGGAAATATTCACCAAGTGAACAATCAAGAAATTTTGACAACGATTGTAAACTCTGAAAAAAACGTTACAAATTATGCACTTGAAGGAATCATTCGATCTTGTGCTGATTCGATAAATTGGTTTAATGATTCAATTGCTCATTTTGATGATATTATCGAGCAATGTAATCAAATAATAAAAGGTGAACATCAAGAAATTTTATTTATTCCCGGATTAGTCGGCATTGCTGCCCCTTTTTGGAACAATACTGCGACAGGTGCATTCCTAAACCTTAGACGAAATTCTACACGTGATGATTTACTATATGCGATTTTAGAAAGCATCATTTTTCAAGTAAAAATGGTTTTAGATAAACTTGAGCAAGCCTCAGGACTGTCCATTAGGTCAATTCGTGTTGATGGTGGGGTGGCAAACAATAAGGCATTGATGCAGAAATTGTCAAACCTTTTGGGAAAAGATTTATATTTGAGCGAAGTTGAAGAATTATCTGCTCTTGGTGCGTTGGCTGTAGTCACGGGGGTTCCGTTTCAACAAGAATATCACCATGTTATTTCAAAATATGATGATGCAGAACTAAAAAGATATTTCAAGTGGAAAAATAAAATGCAGGAGGAATTCGAATGAATTCAGAAAAAATTAGAACAATTATCACTACGGATGGCGAAGTTGATGACCAAAATTCGTTTCTCAGATACTTACTATATAGTAATGAGTTTGATACCGAAGGAATTATTTTAACGAGCTCTGTCTATCACTATGCAGGGAATCCAGAAAAGCAGATTGAGCCATATCGTTATACAGGCACACATGGGGTAATGTAACAAATTTAAAATAGAATAGGAATTATTATGGAAAATAAAGATTTAGCTAAGACCATTCTTTTTAACATAGGTGGTAAAGAAAATGTGAATAGTTTGGTTCACTGTGCAACGCGACTACGATTCAAACTCAAGGATGAATCGAAGGCAAACACAGAGTTACTGAAAAATTTGGATGGTGTGATGACGGTGGTGCAATCTGGGGGGCAATATCAAGTTGTCATTGGTGACAAAGTGCCTTTAATTTACGACGAAATTGCTAAACGAATAGGTCTTTCACAAGAAAATGTAGAAAATTCGACTCCTGACAAAAATGAGAAAATATCTTCAAAACTAGTATCTATTTTATCGGGTCTATTTACACCTGTTCTTGGTTTGTTAGCCGCCTCTGGTATTTTAAAAGGAATTTTAGTTCTTTTGACAACGCTTGGCATTCTGAAAGTTACAGATGGAACTTATATTATACTTTATGCGGCAGCCGATGCATTCTTTTATTTCTTGCCTGTTGTTCTTGGATTTTCAGCTGGTAAAGTTTTCAAAGTTAATCAATATATTGGTGGAATGTTAGGAGCAGTGCTCGTTTACCCTACCCTTGTCACAGCTTTTACGACAAAAACTGCTTTAACTTTTCTACATATTCCCGTAATATTAATGAGTTATTCCTCATCCCTTTTACCAGCAGTTTTTGCGGTATTTGCACTGTCTTATTTGGATCGGTTTTTGAATAAAACAATTCCTGATTTACTCAAATTAATTTTTGTTCCATTACTAGAAATTGTTATTATGGTTCCATTGACACTGCTGGTGGTTGGACCAATATTTTCAGAAGTCGGTAAATTATTATCGAATATTTCAATGGCAATTTACGGATTTAGTCCTATGCTTGCTGGTTTCTTATTAGCTGGAATTTGGCAAATTGTAGTACTTTTTGGAATGCATTGGGCTTTTATTCCTATTTTTATAAATAATATCGCTGTTCATGGATTTGATCCAATCAATGCAATGCTTTACTGTACAGTATTTGGTCAGACAGGGGCAGCTCTTGCTGTGGCAATTAAAACGCGAAATCGCAAACAAAAAGAAGTGGCAACAGCCGCCACAATTTCAGGATTTTTAGGGATTACAGAGCCCATTATATACGGTGTTACTCTGCCACGAAAACGTCCATTCATTGCCGCCTCAATTGGTTCTGCCTTTGGTGGTGCAATTGCTGGGACGTTTGGTTCTAAAATGTTTGGAGGATTTGCGAGTGGTGGTGTTTTCGGCATCCCAATGTTCATTGATCCCAAACATGGAGTGACTGCTGGCTTTATTGGCTTTGTAAGTTCTCTTATTGTTGCTTTTGTAATTGCATTGATATTAACTTTTATAATTGATAAAGATCCTGTTGAAAAAGATAATATAAGCACTGTAATAGCTGAATCACCTAAAGCCGAGAATGTGACACCATTAACATTTAGGGAGGATGATGTAATTAAAAGTCCTGTGTCAGGGAAAGTGATTCCCCTTGAACAAATAGATGATGAAGTCTTCTCGAGCGGATCAATGGGAAAAGGAATTGCAGTAGAACTAACAAATGGGGAAATTTTATCGCCAGTTAATGGAATTGTAAAGACTTTATTTCCAACCAAGCATGCTATTGGTCTAATTTCTGACAATGGTGCAGAAGTTTTAATTCATGTTGGTATGAATACAGTAGATTTAAAGGGAAAAGGCTTTGACTCTTATGTTGTTCAAAATCAACATGTGTCAATTGGAGATCATCTCTTGACGGTGAACTTGGAGCTTATCAAGAAAGAAAATTTAAAAGTTACAACACCAATTATTATTACTAACACCCCAGATTATGGTAATATTGAGGTAAATTCAAGCGCATTGGTAAATGCTGGAGATACTTTACTAACATTAATTGCGAAGAAATAATTGGTATGCTGATTAATAATTTAGAACACATATTTTTAAAATAAAGGAAAATTTATGTCTAATATTACCATAAGTAAAAATAAAAGAACTTTATTGAAAGATAATAAACCATTTTTCTATCTTGCTGATACATGTTGGAGCGCCTTTACTAATATTGATGAGAAAGAGTGGATAAGTTACCTTTCTAGAAGGAAAAAACAAGGTTTTAACACAATTCAAATTAATGTGTTACCTCAATGGGATAGAAGTATCAACAATTTTCAGATTCTGCCTTTTTCAATCAAGGATGGGATTATTGATTTCGAAAAATTTGATGATCAGTACTTTTTACGAGCTAATAAACTATGTAGGATAGCCGATCAGATGGGGTTTACTTTAAGCTTGGTTCTTTTATGGGCAAATTATGTGAAGGGAACATGGGCGAGCGCTTTAGACAAGGAAAAAAATATTTTTCCAGAATATTTACTTGACAATTATTTTGATAAAGTTTTGAAGTATTTTGATGAGTTTAATCCGATCTATGTTATTGGAGGTGATACTGATTTTCCTACCTCAGAAACAATTCACACTTATCAGATTGCTTTTAGCTATTTTAAAAAATATTCACCCCAGACATTAAAAACAATTCATATTAAAGGACGTCTTGACGAAATCCCTGAAGTAATTATTGAAAGTTCAGATTTGTATTTTTATCAATCTGGTCATAACAATAGTTTTCCAGAAATGCCATTTTACCTTGCAACGAGTTTTTACATGAGATTTCCTCCTAAACCAATTATTAATTCAGAACCATGTTATGAACAAATGGGCTATTCAAGAAAGGTTTATGGCCGGTTCAAACAGTTTGATGTCCGAAAAGCTGCTTGGCAATCGCTTTTATCGGGTGCCTGTGCTGGAATAACATATGGAGCTCATGGAATCTGGAGTTGGCACGATTATACCTCAAGTTATAATGATGAAATTGGTGAAGCATTTGACCGTCCATTGACGTGGCAAGAAGCTCTTTCGTTACCTGGGGCTTTAGATTATTGCTTTCTGAAAAATCTTTTTAAAATCTTAAACGTCAATAATTTAGTTCCTAAAAATACTTTGTTAATAGATGGAGATGATTCAATACGCATTGCGTCAACTGAGGAGAATGACCTTTTTATTATTTATATTCCAAGTAGTACAGTCATTCAATTAGGAATTGATTTCTCTGAATACAGCTTTCAAATGCTCGATTTAGATGAAAAATTCTTTTACCAACCTGAAGTTAAGTTTAATAAGGGAGGTACAGAGCTATCGGTTATTGGTGTGAAACAGGATGCTCTGGTTATAGCGAGAAAAAACTGAGAGGAGATTAAGATGATAGATTATGATTCGAAAGCATATTTAGAGACGCTGGATAAATGGTGGCGTGCAGCTACATATATGGGGGCAGGGATGATTTTCTTGAAATCTAATCCGCTCTTTAGTGTGACAGATACACCGATTCAAAAGGAAGATTTAAAAGCTAATCCGATTGGACATTGGGGCACGGTTTCTGGACAACTTTTTCTCTATGCTCATGCTAATCGCATAATTAATAAATATCACCAGAAAATGTTTTATCTTGGTGGTCCTGGGCATGGAGGACAAGCAATGGTTGTACCTGCTTATCTCGACGGTTCTTACACCGAGGCCTATCCTGAAATTACACAAGATTTGGAGGGGATGGCAGCTCTTTACAAACGTTTCAGTTTTCCAGGTGGTATTGGCTCGCACATGACTGCCCAAACGCCAGGCTCAATTCATGAAGGTGGTGAATTGGGTTATACATTGAGTCATGCGATGGGCGCTGTTTTGGACCAGCCTGAACAAATTGCTTTTGCGGTTGTTGGTGATGGTGAAAGTGAAACTGGCCCATTGGCAACAAGTTGGCATTTAAACAAGTTCCTAAATCCGAAGAATGACGGGGCCGTTTTGCCAATTCTTGATTTGAACGGATTCAAAATTTCAAATCCAACGCTTTTAGCCAGAATGTCGGATGTTGACCTTCGTAAATATTTTGAAGGTTTAGGTTACAGTCCTCGATACATCGAAAATGAAGAGATTCATGACTACATGAGGTATCACGAGATTGCAGCTCAAGTTTTTGATCAAGCCATTGAGGACATCCACAACATCCAAAACGATGCTCGGGATAATGGGCGTTACCAGAATGGTGAAATTCCTGCTTGGCCAATTATCATCGCTCGATTGCCAAAAGGCTGGGGAGGTCCACGTTATAATGATTGGTCAGGGCCTAAATTTGATGGGAAAGGGATGCCGATTGAGCACAGTTTTCGTGCTCACCAAGTTCCAATGCCATTATCATCTACAAATATGGAAACACTACCTGAGTTTGTCGAATGGTTAAAATCATATCGACCAGAAGAAGCTTTTAATTCGGATGGAACAATTAAAGACGAAATTAAGGCCTTTTCTCCTAAAGGAGAGATGAGAATGGCCTCCAACCCAGTGACGAACGGTGGTATTGATGGGACGAATTTGATTCTACCAGATTGGAAGGTGTTCGCAAATCCGATCAGTGCTGACAACAGAGGAAGTTTGATGCCTGAAACGAATGACAATATGGATATGAATGTCTTGTCTAAATATTTTGCAGAAATTGTGAAACTTAATCCAACACGTTTCCGTTTATTTGGTCCTGATGAAACTATGTCTAATCGGTTCTGGGAAATGTTCAAAGTGACCAAGCGGCAATGGATGCAAGAAGTTGATATTCCTGATGACGAATTCATTGGACCAGAAGGTCGAATTATTGATAGTCAATTGTCTGAACACCAAGCTGAAGGTTGGCTTGAAGGGTACACTTTGACAGGACGTACAGGTGTCTTTGCCTCTTATGAAAGTTTCTTACGCGTCGTTGATTCGATGTTGACTCAACATTTCAAATGGATTCGTCAAGCAGCTGCACAAAAATGGCGTAAAGATTATCCTTCATTGAATGTGATTTCAACGTCAACGGTATTCCAGCAAGATCACAATGGCTATACCCACCAAGATCCAGGAATATTGACCCATTTGGCAGAAAAAAAATCTGATTTTATTCGTCAATATTTACCTGCGGATGCCAATACATTACTTGCGGTCTTTGACCGAGCATTCCAAGACCGTTCAAAAATCAATCATATCGTTGCTTCAAAACAGCCTCGCCAACAATGGTTTACTGTTGAAGAAGCATCAAAACTTGCCACTGAAGGGTTAGCGACCATTGATTGGGCGTCGACAGCTAAAAGTGGGGAAGATGTTGATTTAGTTTTTGCCTCTGCTGGGTCCGAGCCCACAATCGAAACTTTGGCAGCGATTAACTTGATCAATGATATTTTCCCAGCCGTTCGCTTCCGGTACGTCAATGTGGTAGAAATTGGTCGTTTGCAGAAGAAACAAGGAAAACTCAATCAAAAACGGGAACTGAGTGACAATGAGTTCCAATCCTTCTTTGGTTCAACAGAAACTCCTGTGATCTTTGGTTTCCATGGTTATGAAGATTTGATTGAATCCATTTTCTATCAAAGAGCACATCAAGGACTTCATGTTCATGGATATCGAGAAGATGGCGATATCACAACCACATATGACATGCGTGTTTATTCAGAGATGGATCGTTTCCACCAAGCAATCGATGCTGTAGAAATTCTTAAGAAAAACAAAGTTGTCAATGAAGCTTTAGCCGTTGCATTCGTTGACTCCATGCATCGGATATTAGAAAAGCACTTCAAAGTCACACGGAATGATGGAGTAGATATTCCTGAATTTACGGATTGGTCTTGGAAGGAACTAAAGAAATAATCAAAAAATGAGTTGTTTGTCAGGCAGAATCGTTTGGTTCTGCTTTTCTAGTTCCATCAATATGTTCTAATATCGTACTTTAATATGGTAAAATATTGGCATTATGAATTTTATGATTAAGGGCGCATTTTTAATCGAAAAATGTTAAAATAGCAGTAATGGTTTTTCGTTCATTCATTGAAATCAAAATATTTGTTTTTCTTTTTTATTACTTGGAAATAGTTAGCATTTCGTTAATTTGTCTATCTTGACGCTCTGTAATGATGAAGAAAAGGCATGGATATAAAACGCTGAATGAATCTGTAGAAACTGACCTAATGGAAATTAGATTCTATAAAAGTAGTCAAATCTGAAATATAGTGACATCAAAAATAAATAAATAGTTAGAAAAAGGATAAAATAATATGGCATTTGAAAATCTAACAGAACGTCTGCAAGGTGTTTTCAAAAATTTACGCGGTAAGAAAAAAATATCAGAAAATGATGTTTTAGAAATTACGAAAGAAATCCGAATTGCTTTACTTGAGGCTGACGTTGCTTTGCCTGTTGTTAAAAAATTCATTCGCAATATTCGTGAACGAGCAATTGGAACAGAAGTATCTGAAGCATTGAATCCAGCCCAACAAGTGATATCAATCGTTAATGAAGAATTGACAAAAATTCTAGGCGGTGGTGAGGCTGAACTTCTCAAATCCCCACACATTCCGACGATTATCATGATGGTGGGGCTTCAAGGTGCTGGTAAAACGACATTTGCTGGTAAATTAGCTAAGAAACTTAAAGAAGAGCAAAATGCCAGACCTTTAATGATTGCAGCAGACGTTTACCGTCCTGCTGCGGTTGAACAATTAAAAACGCTTGGGGCGCAGCTTGATATTCCTGTCTATGATGAGGGCACAAGTGAAAGTCCAGTAAATATCGTAAAACGTGGACTCGAAAAAGCACAGGAAGATCGAAAAGACTATGTCTTGATTGATACGGCTGGTCGTCTTGAAATTGATGACAAATTAATGAACGAGCTCCAAGAGATCAAAGCACTTGCAAATCCAACTGAAATATTGTTGGTGGTTGATGCAATGACTGGTCAGGTTGCAGCACAGGTCGCAAAAACATTTGATGAGAAATTGGACATTACTGGTGTCATCATTACAAAACTTGATGGGGATACACGTGGTGGTGCTGCGCTTTCTATTCGTGAAATAACAGGGAAACCAATCAAATTCACTGGGACGGGTGAAAAATTAACTGACCTTGAAGTCTTTTACCCTGATCGTATGTCAAGTCGTATCCTTGGGATGGGCGATGTGTTGACCTTGATTGAAAAAGCGCAAGCGCAATTCGACGAAGAACAATCTGCTAAATTGGCTGAAAAAATGGCCGAAAATCGTTTTGATTATGAAGACTTTGTTGAACAACTTGATCAAGTTCAATCGATGGGACCAATGGAAGACATTATGAAAATGATTCCAGGAATGTCACAAATGCCTGGAATTGATAAAGTAAAAGTAGATCCCAAAGATGTCGCACGTAAGCGAGCAATTGTTTTGTCAATGACACCAGCAGAACGTCATTTGGAAGTCGAATTATCCCCTGCTCGTCGCCGGCGTCTTGCGACTGGTTCAGGAAATAGCTTTATTGAAGTAAATAAATTCATCAAACAGTTTAATCAATCAAAAGACATGATGCAAGGCATTATGAATGGTGATATGAATGCCATGATGTCAAAAATGATGGGTGGTCAGGGAATGCCAAATATGCCTAAAGGAATGGGCGGAATGAATGGGATGCCTGATATGTCACAATTTGGAGATCTATCATCAATGATGGGCCAAGGTGGACAACCTGACATGAGCGCCATGTTTGGTGGCGGACTTAAAGGGAAAGCATCAGAATTTGCGATGAAACAAGCAATGAAGCGTGCGCAAAAGAAAATGAAAAAAGGCAAGAAGAAGAAATGATATGAAAAAGCACAATGGTGCTTTTTTTAAATCAAATGGTTGACATTTTTAAAGTAACAACTTATACTATAAGCATAGATGATATTTTTAAAGTAACAGGTTGTTATTTTGTATCAAATGAAAGGAAAGCATGAAGAATTCATATAAGACGAGCGATGCCATTCATATTCTAATTTATATTGAACTTTATAAAGGCGAACGTGAAATGACTTCGACAGCGATTGCCAAAAGTGTCTCTTCTAATCCAGGCGTTATCAGACGGTTGATGGCTCAATTGAGTCAGGCAGGTCTTATTTCAACACAGGTTGGGAAAGCAGTACCGGCCTTGACTAGACAAGCAAGTGACATTTCAATGCTTGATGTTTACAAGGCAGTTGAAACGGAATGCCACCTTCTACAGGTTGATCAAAAAACGAATCAAGATTGTGAACTTGGTAGAAACATCAAAAATGTTCTTAGCGACAGCTATGATCAAATCCAAACTGCTGCTGACGCTGAAATGGCAAGGATTTCCTTGGCTGATTTAATTCTTTCAGTTGAAAGTGAAATTAACAAAGAAAAAACAATTAAGAAATAAAGGGGAAAAAATGTATCATTATCAATCACAAGTAAGATTGGGCCAAGTTGCTCTCAATGTCGTCAATTTAGAACTCGAATCACAATACTATCAAGAAGTCTTGGGTTTAAGTGTCTTGGAGGAAAATTCAAAATCAATAGGTTTAGGAATCAAAGAAACAAACGAGGTTTTAGTGCGACTCAATAAAGTTGAATCAGAACAACATGAAGCTTATGGCTTGTACCACTTAGCAATTTTATTGCCCTCACGTGCAGATTTAGGTGACTTTTTAAATCATGTCATCAAACATCAATATCCTCTCGTTGGCGCGGCAGACCATGGGTATAGTGAATCTATCTACTTACAAGATTTAGAAGGCAATGGGATTGAAGTTTATCGGGATAAAGCCGTAGAAGAATGGGACATTCAAGGTGAAAAGATTATTGGTGTGACTGAACAAATTGATGCTGCGGGAGTAATCGATTCAGCACATCTAATGCAGGAAAATTATGAAATTCCTGCTGGCACGCGGATGGGACACGTGCATTTAACTGTTCAGTCAGCAGCTCAAGATTCTATTTTTTATCAACAATTGTTTAACATGACTGAAAAGTTTGCTGTTCCTTCTGCAAGTTGGATTTCGTCTGGCCACTATCATCACCATTTTGCCTTTAATGATTGGTCAGGACCTTATTTAGAAAAAAATAATGCTGCTTGGCCCGGTCTATTAGAATTTGACGTTTTTGTTGATCAAGTCACTTATTTCAATGAAATTAAAGCATATGCTGAGGGGAAAAATGCCTTGATTCAAGCGACAGATCATCAATTGACCATTTTAGATCCAGTTGGTAACCGAATTATTGTTATCCTTGAATAAAAAAAGAACAGACCAATTTTGGTCTGTTTTTGGCAAGCAAAGGTAAGAAGTTACAAAATTTGAAAAAAGATTGATAAATTCTTGTCTTTTTAAATGAAGTTTGCTATAATGATAAAAACCTTTAAGGTTGTCCAGAGAGGCAGACAAGGTCGGAAAAATTTAAAATTTGAATAAAATTAATAGCTAAAGCTATTTTTCTGAAACCTTATACCTGCATTCTTTTGGATGGAGGTATTTTTTATTCTAAAATCAAAGGAGCTTACATGAAGCAAAAAGAAATAATTGATGAAATCACAATGAAGCGTGCCATCACACGTATCACCTATGAAATTATTGAACGCAATAAGGAAATGGACAAGTTGGTGCTTGTCGGTATTCGGACTCGCGGCGTTTATTTGGCTCAACGGATTCAAGAACGCTTGAAACAACTCGAAGGGTTGGATATTCCTCTTGGTGAATTGGATACGAAGCCCTTTCGTGATGACAAACAGGCAGAAAATGATACGTCAGAAATTGATGTTGATGTGACAGGAAAGGATATCATTTTAGTTGACGACGTCCTTTATACAGGTCGTACAATCCGTGCTGCCATTGATGGACTTGTTCACTTAGGCCGACCAGCAAGGGTTCAATTAGCTGTCCTTGTTGACCGCGGACACAGGGAACTTCCAATCCGTGCAGATTATGTCGGAAAAAACATTCCTACTGCTCATGATGAAGAAATTATTGTTCAAATGACTGAACACGATGGCCAAGACAGCATCCTCATTGCCAGCGACAATTAATCTTAAATGATGTTACAGGAAATGTGATGGTTACATTTTCCAGGTTCATGAAAAAGTTTATTGATAAAAGTTGTCATGACTGACAATGAAAGAAGATTTTAGAAAGTAAATTATGAAAGACGATATTATTCTTCACGTTGATGAGAAACCAAAAGCGTCACAATGGTTTGGATTATCCTTCCAACACTTATTTGCCATGTTTGGTTCGACCGTTTTAGTTCCAATTTTAGTCGGAATTAATCCGGCTATTGCATTACTTAGCTCAGGGCTTGGAACTTTAGCTCACATGTCGGTAACAAAATTCAAAGTGCCTGCTTATATGGGGTCGAGTTTCGCCTATATTGGTGCCATGCAACTTTTGATGAAGCATGGGGGAATGCCTGCGATTGCTCAAGGTGCAATGACGGGCGGTCTTGTTTACCTGATCGTGGCTTTGATTGTCAAGTTTGCTGGAAATGGATGGATTGATAAAATATTGCCTCCGATTGTAGTGGGTCCTATTGTCATGGTCATCGGGTTGAGTTTGGCACCAACTGCCATTAATGATGCCATGTATATCACGCCTGGTACTCAAACTGGATATAGTATGGCCTACATCATCATCGCTCTGATCACAGTATTATCTATTGTCATTTATAGTATTTATGGTCGTGGGTTCTTGTCAGTCGTTCCAATTTTATTGGGGATAGTCACTGGTTACGTTGCAGCTTTGGTCATTGGGAAAATGACCGGCATGGATATTATTTCATTCTCTGGTGTATCATCAGCAAATTGGTTGAGTTTGCCTCCAGTCGAGATCCCATTTGCTTCATATCAATGGGCATTCTATCCATCAGCAATCTTAACAATGGCTCCCATCGCTTTTGTCACAATGACAGAACACTTTGGGCATATCATGGTTTTGAATTCATTGACCAAGAAAGATTATTTCAAAGATCCAGGACTTGAAAAAACACTAACCGGAGACGGGGTTGCACAAATTATTGCTGGTTTTGTTGGGGCACCTCCTGTCACTTCTTACGGTGAAAATATTGGCGTCATGGCAATCACCAAAATCCATTCCATCTATGTAATTGCTGGTGCAGCTGGATTAGCGATCGTGGTATCCTTCATAGGCAAAATTACTGCGCTCTTACAATCCATTCCGGCACCTGTTATTGGTGGCGCATCCATTGCCTTATTCGGTGTTATAGCAGCATCAGGGTTGAAAATCTTGGTCGAAAATAAAATCAACTTTGACATCAAGCGAAATCTCTTGATTTCGTCAGTTGTTCTGGTTATCGGGATTGGTGGCATGGTCTTTGATATTTCACTGGGGGGACATAGTTTACAAATATCTCCCGTTGCGATTGCAACTTTATTCGGAATTATTTTAAACCTTGTTTTACCAAAAGAAGACTAAATAATAAAGCAACGTTCATCTAATAAAAACTCAAAATAACAAACGATTTTTAATAAATTGAAAGAAGTCATAAAATGAGTACAACAAACAAATTGACCTTGTCCAATCTGACAAGTATGGAAGATTTATCAATTGAAGAAGTCATGGCGCTGATTCAACGTGCTACAGATTTCAAAAATAGAAAAGTAAAAATACCTCAATTTCCTCAGACTTTTGTATCGAATTTGTTTTTTGAAAATAGTACACGAACCCATCAATCTTTTCATGTTGCCGAAAGAAAATTGGGATTGGAAGTGCTAGAATTTGAGGCGGCAGACAGCTCCATTAAAAAAGGTGAAACGTTGTATGACACAATTCTAACGCTCAATGCTTTGGGGACAAGTATTGTCGTCATTCGAGCAAAAGAAGAAAAGTACTATGAACCTCTTATCCAATCAAAAAGTTTAACGTGCGCCGTAGTTAACGGTGGCGATGGTTCTGGACAGCATCCCAGTCAATGCTTATTGGACTTAATGACCATCTATGAAGAGTTTGGACATTTTAAAGGCCTAAAAATTGCGATTTCAGGAGATTTAAGTCATTCTCGCGTGGCAAAATCTAATATGATGATATTAAAAAAATTAGGTGCTGTGCTCTATTTCACTGGTCCTGAAGAATGGTACACGCCTGAATTCGATGCGTTTGGAAAATATGTCAAGATAGATGAAATACTGCCAGAATTAGATGTTGAAATGCTTCTCCGAGTTCAGTTTGAGCGACACGAGGAAAACGAAGGATTTTCGAAAGTCGATTACCATCAAACCTATGGTCTTACCATCAAACGAGCTCAGAAAATGAAGAAAACAGCGATTATCATGCACCCAGCTCCAGTCAATCGTGATGTAGAAATAGCTGATGAGCTGGTTGAATCACGACAAAGTCGTATCGTTCAGCAAATGACAAATGGTGTATACATTCGAATGGCGATTCTTGAAGCAATTCTAAATAAACAAAATCAAAAAGCAATGACGATTTAAAAAATCAGTGCTGACAATTCGCAGCAAAGTGTATGTTTGTTGTGCAAAAAGAAAATCGAGGTAAGATAATTATGAGCAAGAGACTCCTAATCTTAGAAGACGGAACGGTATTCGAAGGCGAGGCAATTGGCGCCAATATAGAAGTGAACGGTGAACTCGTTTTTAATACAGGGATGACGGGCTATCAAGAATCAATCACTGATCAATCCTACAATGGTCAGATTTTGATGTTTACCTTTCCCCTGGTCGGAAATTACGGAATTAATCGAGATGACTACGAGACCATAATACCAACATGCAAGGGTGTCGTAGTTCACGAAGCAGCACGTCGACCATCGAATTGGCGTAGCAACATGTCCCTCAATGAATTTCTTGAAGCAAGGCGGATTCCGGGCATTAGTGGAATCGACACAAGAGCGCTGACAAAAATTGTGCGTGAGCATGGAACAATGAAAGCATCACTTGTTAGTCCCGGCGATGAATTTGAACATCAAATGAGTCAATTAAAAGCAACCGTTTTGCCCACGAATCAAGTTCAAACCAGCAGTACCTTGACCCCATATCCCTCACCGAATATCGGAAGAAAAATTGTTGTTGTCGATTTTGGCTTGAAACATTCCATTTTAAGAGAATTGTCAAAACGTCATTGCGACGTCACAGTTGTTCCATTTAATACAAGTGCAGAAGAAATATTAAGCATGCATCCAGATGGCGTCATGTTAACAAATGGCCCTGGCGACCCAACTGATGTACCAGAGGCACTAAAGATGATTCAATCCATCCTTGGTCAAGTTCCTATTTTCGGAATTTGTTTGGGACACCAATTACTAAGTCTGGCTTGCGGTGCTACAACTTACAAAATGAAGTTTGGTCACCGAGGATTTAATCACGCCGTACGAGAAATAGCTACAGGACGAATTGATTTCACATCTCAAAACCATGGCTACGCTGTCGCCCGTGAAAATTTACCAAAGGATTTGCTCATCACACATGAAGAAATCAACGACCATTCGATAGAAGGCATCCGACATCGAAATTATCCAGCGTTCTCCGTGCAGTTTCACCCAGATGCAGCGCCTGGTCCACATGATGCCTCTTACCTGTTTGATGATTTCATGGATTTGATTGACCAATGCCATACGGTAGAAGTAAATCAATAATCTGTCAAGAAAAAAACTTGACAAAGCGATTTTTATACTTGAAATTAATGATTGATTTTGCTAAAATAGATTAGTATTCGTACAACTTTGGTCTGGCAAACAGTCCAAGGCAGAAAGGAAATTTCTAAAAATGAAAAAAGGTATCCATCCTAAGTATCAAGAAGTTGTCTTCATGGACACAACAACTGGTTTTAAATTCTTGAGTGGTTCAACTAAATTCTCTAAAGAAACAATTGAATTCGAAGGAAACACATATCCATTGATCCGTGTTGAAACTTCAGCTGACTCACACCCATTCTACACTGGTAAAGCAAAATTCCAAGCTGCAGATGGACGTATCGCACGTTTCAACAAAAAATATGGAAAATAATAAACAGCGAAAGCTGTTTTTATTTTATCGAGAAGAGCTATTGCTCTTTTTTTTTATTATTCTGAGCAATTAGCTTGCGTTTACAAACGTAAATGATATAATCAATATATAGTTTACAAATGTAAACGATAAGCGATTTAATTTATTTTTTGAAAAAGGAGTATGATGACACATTATATTTTTAAAGAAGGAAAAGCAAATTTAGCACCCGTTTTACTGTTACATGGGACAGGTGGGGACGAGCATCAATTGGTGACATTGGCAGAATTAATCGCACCAGGTCATCCGATTTTATCCATTCGCGGACGCATTTCTGAGGGGGGCATGAATCGTTATTTCCGCCTCAAAGCCCCGGGGTTTAGACAAGAAAATTTTGATTTGGTTTCTTTAGCCATCGAAAGTGATTGGTTAGCCGAAGAAATAAAGCGTTTGAGTGAAAAACATCAACTTGATTCGCATCATTTTATTGCTATTGGTTATTCAAATGGGGCCAATATGACATTGAATATGGCGCTGAATGGAAAATTCAGTTTTTCCAAGATGATTGCCTTTCATCCGATGCAAATTGCCAAAATTGAACAGGCTGATGTTGTGAAAACTGACTTTTTCCTAACCAATGACCCAGCAGATCCAATTGTGCCAAGGGTATGGTTCGATGCTTTGGTAGCTGATATCAAACAGGCAGGTTGTCAACCTGAGATTTTTAAGAGTTCATATGGACATCAACTCACTGAAGATGAAGTAAACGCAGCTAAAAACTGGCTGAATCAATAAATCAAAAGAAAACAAGGATTAAGCATGACAAATCAAACAGAAACGCATATCAATTCAACTATTGAACAAGAAAATATTTTGGGTGGCGTACATCACGTCACAGCAATTACATCAAGCGCTCAACATATCTATGATTTTTTTACTAATATCTTAGGTCTACGGCTAGCAAAATTGACCGTCAACCAAGACGACTATGAAACTTATCATCTCTTTTTCACCGAAGAAAATGCCAGAGGTGCAGATATGACATTCTTTGATTTCAAAAATGCACCTAAAGGGGAACACGGCTTGAATTCAATCGACCGTGCCTCATTCCGCGTTCCGACAGACGCTTCACTAGACTATTGGGAAAAACGTTTTGAACAAGCGCATGTTAAACATGGCTCAATTTCTACTTTGTTTGGTCAAAAAACACTTGCTTTTGAAGACTTCGATGGCCAACAATACCAATTAATTTCGGATGCACACGATAGTGGTGAAGCATCGAATGGGCGTTCATGGCAGCTTTCTAATGTTCCGGCAGAACATGGAATCACAGGGTTGGGTCCAGTGTTTGTAAAAGTTGCTAACCCTGAGAATTTAGAATTAATTATGGAAACAGTCTTCGGTTTTGTGAACGGGGGACAAGAAGGTAAATACCATTTATTTGAAGTGGCTAAAGGGGGCAATGGAGCCTCAGTTATTCTTGAAGATGCCAGCGATAATGATGTTTATGCTTACCAAGGCTATGGAACCATTCACCACATGGCGCTCGGAACTGCCAACCCAGAAACATTGAACTATTGGATTAATCGAATTAAAGCTTATCGTTTGCCCCATTCAGGATTGGTTGACCGTTTCTATTTTTCAAGTGAATATGTTCGAGTTGCACCAGGGGTATTGTTTGAAATTGCCACTTATACACCTGGAATAGGAGCTTTAGAAATGGCAAAATCAGGCTTGGGAGCGGTCGATTCATACGAAGAGGCACTAATTACCTCAGGTTTTTGGATCGATGAATCTAAAGATGTTGCTGGTACAAAATTGAGTTTACCACCTCACCTTTTCCCAGGAGATGAAGCAATAAAAGCTAAAACCGCTGCTAATTTACGTCCATTAGATACTTCTGATGCCCTTCGTGATCGTTCAAATGACGAACTTTGGACGGTAGAAGATGTATTAAATAGACAAACAAGTAAAAATCATGATATAACTAAAGGATAAAGATTAATGTTGGAGGTCACGATGAAAAGTTTTAATGTGGAGGAATTGGATGAACGACAAATCTATAAATTAATGTCGGGATCAATCATTCCTCGCCCAATCGCTTGGGTTACGACGCAAAATAGGTCAGGCCTCGTCAACGTTGCCCCTTTTAGTTTTTTTAATGTCGTTTCAAGTCAGCCACCTCTCGTCTCAATCGCTTTCACAGCAAAAAAAGACACATTCAATAATATTATGGCGACCAAAGAAGCAGTTATCCATCTGATTTCGAGCCAAAATGTAAAAGAGATGAATTTGACAGCCTCCAAACTAAATTCAAACGAGAGTGAAGCAGACAAATATGATTTAGAATTAATTCCTTCTCAACGTGTAACTGTCCCTAGTTTAAAAAATAGTTTGGTCCGTTTTGAGACGGTTCTTTATAAGCACATTCCACTAGAAAATGACGCACAATTTGTCATTTTAAAGCTTAAGAATTTTATTTTTGATGAAGAAGTTTTGGAAGAATCAAGCTTACATATTTTAGCAGAGAAGCTTGATCCAGTTGCTCGTTTAGCTGGAAATAACTTTGCGACACTCGGAGAACAATGGACGCTCATTCGACCTGAATAAAAAGAGATAGAAAAAGCCAGATCATTGGCTTTTTTTAATTTAATTATAATGTTTAATGATAAATTATAATAATATCTTAATTAATAGTAAATATGCTTTGAAAAAAATTAAAAATAGGTTAAAATAAAACTAAGGAGAAGTAACACATGAAGTGGTCAACAAATGAAATAACCAAGAAAAAGAGCATTGATTTCGATGAAACATTAGAGTTAAGTGAGAGTCTAAGTCAACGTTCCTCAGAAATACTTAATGCAACACCAATACACGTCTTTGGACAAATTAGCTATGACAATGGCTTATATCTCCTTGATTATCAATTGGATACCGTTCTTACCTTGCCCTCTTCACGTTCACTAAAACCGGTTGAATATCCAATGACAAGCTTCGTCAATGAAAGTTTTGCTAGTCCAGAATTTTTGAATTCATCAACAGATTTACTTGATTCTGATTTAATTATTCCGTTGGATAAAGACCTAATTTCACTCGATGAATCTGTTGAAGATAATATTTTACTAGAGATTCCATTACAGGTTCTTTCAGATGAAGAAAAAGAGATTTCTGAACTACCAGCTGGTCAGCATTGGACTGTCTTGAGCGAAGATGATTATCAGGCCAAACAGGTTGAGAAAAAGGAAGAAAAGAAGTCGCCATTCGCGGATTTAGACGGACTTTTTGACTAAATTAATTTGAATGTATGCTAAATATGACTTTATGATAAAAAAATTAGAATAAAATGAGTGAAATTCTCGCTTATTTTTTATAATTGAATTATAATGTCGTTAGAGCGAATCAGCTTCACTTATTTTTTTACTAAGATAAAGGAGAATAACATGGCATCTAAGAAAATTTTAATCATCGAAGATGAACGAAATCTTGCTCGCTTTGTTTCACTTGAGCTTGAACATGAAGGTTATGCAACCGAAATAAAAGAAAATGGACGTGTGGGTCTTGATGAGGCCTTGAGCAAAGAATTTGATCTGATCTTACTCGACTTGATGTTACCTGAGCTTGACGGTTTTGAAGTTGCACGTCGACTTCGCAAGGAAAAGGACACGCCAATTATTATGATGACTGCGCGCGATTCTACTATGGATCGTGTTGCTGGACTTGATATTGGGGCGGATGATTATATTACAAAACCTTTTGCAATTGAGGAATTGTTGGCTAGAGTTCGTGCATTCTTTCGTCGTGAAGAACATTCGCATCTAGCTGAAGAAGCTGCTAATACGTCATTTCGTGACTTGGTAATTGATAAAACAAATCGAACCGTTCATCGGGGTAAGAAAGTCATTGATCTCACACGCCGTGAATACGACCTTTTGTTAACATTGATGAAGCATACAGGTGATGTTGTAACACGCGAACATTTGGTCTCAGAAGTCTGGGGCTACGAAGAAGGAACTGAAACGAATGTCGTAGATGTTTATATTAGGTACCTGCGCAATAAAATTGACGTGGACGGAAAAGAAAGCTATATCCAAACTGTTCGAGGCCTCGGATATGTCATGCGTGACCGTTCAAAATAATGAAAAATAAATAAAAATTCTGTCAGCACTGACAGAATTTTTCTGAATAATATTAAGGTAATCTAAAGATAGAATGAATAGTTTATTTAAAAAAGAAATAAAAAAAGTTAGAGAAAATCAGTCCAGACGTCCAATTGTTTTACGTTGGGCTTTTGTCAATACAATTTTCTGTTTCGTCGTCTTTACGATTTTTTCAGTACTGATTTACCAGATTACCGTGACAACCTATGTAAATGAGGAAAAAAGTGGCATCATGACTGCGATGGACAATGTAGATGATACACTTAATAAATCTGACGTCCCATTAACGCTTCAAAATTTACATAATTTTATTCAATTCAACAAAGTTACGCCGAGTCATACAGAGGACGAAACACTTAAGACACTCAATTCGATGGTTGGACACCGTCGGTCGTTCTATATCTATGATGTAGACAAACGTCTGCTATATACGACAGCAAAAACGGCCATGGATTTTCAAAATAAACCCAACAATAAGATCGTTGAAATCAACGGCAAAACGCCAGGCTATATTGTTGAACGGAAAATTATTTCGCAAGAAACAGGTGAGCCAATAGGTTATATTCAAGCATTCTATGATATTAGTTTCTACTATAATATAAATCGTCGCTTGATGCTTACTTTGACTATTTTAGAAATTGTCGTCCTGATCTTATCACAAATTATCGGCTTCTATATGGTGGCACGCTTTATGACTCCACTCGAGAAATTACACAAAGCCATGAAAAAAGTGGCAACATCCCCTGAAATAGCCTACCAGCCAGTGATTATAAAAACAAATGATGAGATTGAAGATTTGGCTGATGTCTACAATCAAACAATGGAAAAAGCGCATCGCTATTTAGAACAGCAGAAAAGGTTAGTGTCAGATGTTTCTCATGAATTGAGAACACCCTTAGCCGTGTTAGATGGTCATATTAACATGTTGAATCGCTGGGGGAAAAATGATCCTGAAATTCTTGAAGAATCCTTGCTAGCCAGCCGCGAAGAAATTATTCGGATGAAATCTATGCTGGAAGAAATGTTAGCATTATCACGCTTTGAAAATGATGAAATGGACTTAGAACATCTATCAACCGATCTGCCTCGAATTGCTGATCTTACATTGAAAAATTTTAAATTGGTTCACGAAAATTTTGATCTAAAAATGATTAATCTTATTCAAGGAGAAGGATTAGCTAAAATTCATGAAAATCATTATGAACAAGGCTTACTCATTTTGTTAGACAATGCCGCAAAATATTCGCCGGGTGAAACAAAAGAAATTACCATGACTTTATCTGAGGACGAAAATTACATCATCACTTCGATTGCAGACAAGGGAATGGGCATTGGTGAAGATGATATTGGTCATGTTTTCGAGCGCTTCTTCCGTGCAGACAAAGCTAGAAGTCGTCAAATTGGCGGTACAGGATTAGGACTTTCAATTATCAGTCAATTGGTTGACAATTATAATGGTGAAATATCTGTCCATTCTAAGTTAGGTATCGGTTCCGACTTTATCTTAAAAATACCAAAAGTAAAACCGAATGAGGAATAAAAGCCAAATTGTATTGGCTTTTTTTGTCACACTGAAATAGTTAGGACTGTTGAAAAAAAAGCTAAATCGCGGTAAAATAGAGAAGTTAAAGTCGGACATCATGACTGTTTGGCCTAAAAATGATAGTTTTGATCGCAGGATCACTTCTTAGGGGAAGTTAGAAATTAAAAATGAAAAAAATAACAACTTTTGAAAATAAAAAAGTACTTGTTCTTGGATTAGCAAAATCAGGGATGGCTGCAGCTCGACTCTTGTATCAACTCGGTGCCATTGTTACAGTCAATGATTTCAAACCATTTGACGAAAATCCGGATGCCCAAGAACTACTCGAAGAAGGGATAAAAGTAATCACAGGGGGGCATCCGATTGAACTCCTGGATGAGGGCTTTGAACTAATGGTCAAAAATCCAGGGATACGTTACGACAATCCTATGGTCGTCCGTGCTCAAGAATTAAATTTGCCTGTCCTCACTGAAATAGAACTGGCGTACCTTGTTTCAGAGGCCCCTATTATTGCCATCACTGGTACAAATGGCAAAACGACAACCACAACTTTGATTGCTGACATCTTAAATGCAGATGGTCAGACAGCAAAGCTTGCAGGAAACATTGGCTACCCTGCATCAACTGTTGCTTCGGAAACTGTAAGTACTGATACGATTGTAATGGAAACATCAAGTTTTCAATTGATGGGGGTTGACCAATTTCGTCCAAAAATTGCCGTCATTACCAATATCTATTCAACGCATTTAGATTATCACGGAACACAAGAAAATTATGAAGCAGCAAAATGGAACATTCAAAATAATTTGACCAATGAAGATTACCTTATTTTGAATTTTAATCAAGATAAAATGAAAAAGTATGCCACAATGACTCAAGCTACCGTTGTTCCATTCTCTACGTCAGAAGTGACAGATGGTGCATATGCACAAGATGGTAAAATGTATTTCAAAGGGGAGTACATTATGGAAACGGCCGATTTATCATTACCAGGGGATCACAACATTGAGAATGCATTGGCAGCAATTTCTGTAGCAAAACTTTCCGGAGCTAAAAATTCAGCAATTGTGACTGTTTTGACAACTTTTGAAGGTGTTCGTCATCGCCTCCAATTTTTGGGAACAGCTCATGGGCGTCGAGCCTACAATGACACAGAAGCTACAAATATTTTAGCTGCAAAAAAAGCATTAACTGGTTTTGATAATAGTAAACTTTGGCTTTTTGCTGGTGGTCTTGATCGTGGTAATGAAATTGATGAACTTGAAGAATCTTTAGTGGGTCTCAAAGGCATGGTGATTATGGGGGAAACAACTCCTAAATTCCGTAAAATTGCAGAAAAATTAAATATTCCCTATATTGAAACAGAAAATGTTGTAACAGGATTAAATGAAATTTTCCCAAAAACTGAAGAAGGGGATACCATCCTTTTGAGTCCTGCTTGTGCAAGTTGGGATCAATATAAAAACGCTGAACAACGCGGTGATCTGTTCATCGATGCTTTTGAAGCACTCAAAAAATAAGGACTTACGGAGGAACGAATCATGCGTATTATTTTAACAGGAGGTGGAACTGGAGGACATATTTATCCAGCCTTGGCCTTTATCAAATATCTTAAAGCAGTTGAACCAGATTCAGAAATTCTATATGTTGGTACAAAACGGGGATTAGAAAACAAAATTGTTCCCGCTGCTGGGATTGAATTTAAAACGGTTGATGTCCAAGGGTTTAAACGTTCATTATCCCTAGATAATTTCCGTACAATTGCTAAATTTTTAAGTTCAACTAACGAAGCTAAAAAGATAATTAAAGCATTTAAACCTGACGTTGTTGTTGGAACTGGAGGTTATGTAGCGGGGCCAGTTTTATATGCTGCTGAACGATTACATATTCCAACTTTAATTCATGAACAAAACTCAATTCCTGGGATTACTAATAAATTTTTGAGTAAAAAAGTGACGAAGATTGCCGTTGCTTTTGAAGCAGCAAAATCCTACTTCCCAGCTGAGAAAACCTTTTTCACAGGAAATCCGCGTGCTCAAGAAGTAGCGAATTTACAAGCTTCAGATATTTTAGAAAAAGACTATGGTTTACAAAAAGATAAGAAAACAGTGGTTATCTTTGGGGGATCACGCGGTGCAATGACCATCAATGAGGCGTTTAAATCAGCCCTCCCATTGTTTGAAGAAGTGGACTATCAAGTTGTCTACGCCTCAGGCCAAATCTATTATGATGAAGATCATTCAATTTTTGAAAAATATAAGGACAGCAAGAACATTGCAATCCGCCCTTATATTTCCAATATGCTGGAACTTTTTGCCTCAACTGATTTGGTTCTCTGCCGTGCAGGAGCAACAACTATTGCTGAAGTAACTGCCTTGGGCTTACCAACAATTTTCGTACCAAGTCCTAATGTTACCGCCGACCATCAAACTAAAAATGCGCAAGCGCTTGTTGACAAGGATGCAGCAAAAATGATACGAGATGCAGATTTAACTGGTGAAGTGATGGTAAAGACCATCTCAGATATTTTTGCCAATGAAGAAAATTACCAAAAAATGTCAGAAAATAGTCGTAAGGCTGGAGTTCCCGACGCAAGCACGCGCTTATATCAACTTGTGAAAGAAATAACTAAATGAGTGAAGATAAAAATCATACACCCTTTAATAACAAAGATTTGGATTATGAACCTCAAAAGACAGTCGAACACCCGAATCGGGGAACATCAAGTCGTTTTAGTGTAACCAAATTTTTTAATGAGAATCTTGAAGATGATGCTGTCAAAAAGGAAGATACAGCAGAAGTTACAAGATCGGAGCAAAACTCTGAAAATGATATGAGTCCAGAGTTTGAAGATTTTTTTGAACAGATTGCCACCGACCACGTCTCAGAAAAAGTTGACCAAGATCAATTTCCAGAAGACACCGATGAAGAGAGAGCATTAGAATCAGATCCAGAGAACACCGATGATCATTTCATTGACGAAACTTATTATGATGAAACTTCTGATTTAAATCAAAATCAAGATATTGAACAAACGGTAGAAGAGAACATCGAAAATGATGAAGCAGCTAGTGCTGCATTTGATCGTTTTAAATCTCAAAATGAAGCCTTGAGTTATGAATATAAAGAAGAGAAGAAAAAGGTAAAAAGAGAATCGATTTATTTACCAATTTTAAAAAAAATGTGGTTTCCTTTGGGGCTGTCACTTATTGTCTTCTTGATTTCAGCTTATTTTATCCTTCCTGTCAGCAAAATTGGTAAGTTTACCGTTTCTGGAAATGTTAGTGAAACATCAGCTCAAATTGCCACTGCCTCAGGATTGAAAACAGGGGATACGATTTATTCAATTTATAAACAACAAGCAACGATAAATAAAAAAATTGAGTCCCAATTTTCAAGAGTGGCCAATGCAAAATTGATATTCCATTTTCCTAATCGCATTGAGGTGATGGTAACAGAGCATAAAAATTCTGTGGCCTTACAACAAGGGAAGGTTACCTATTTAGTTTTAGACAATGGCTATGTGGTCAAATCCGCTGCGGCGACTGCTGATCAAATAAAGAATTTACCACTCCTGGTTGATTTTACAGATGAGGAAGCGAAAACCTTTGTTAAAGCTTTTGAAACTTTGACACCTAGCATGCAAAACTTGATAAAAAAAGTAACTAAAACGCCGACGAGTGCAACAAAAGATTTCATTGCACTTCAACTCAGTGATGGTAATCAAGTCCGTGTGGCCCTTAGTCAAATGGCTGTTAAACTCCCATATTATCCAAGTATTGCTAAACAAATTAAAGCCCCACAAGTTGTGGATATGGAAGCTGGTATTTATGCTAAATCATTAAGTGACTACCAAGCTGATCTCAGTAAACAAGCCAGTGCTAAATCAGCATCCATATCTAAAGCTGAGGCCGCAACAAACTCAAGTGCGTCATCTAATTCCACAAGCTCAAGTTCCACAAGCTCAACTGTTACAAGTTCGAGCAATTAAAAAAGCCGTTTGGCTTTTTTTGCTTCAAAAAATAGAATAAATCACGAATTTACCTCCTAGTTTTAATTTCTCCG
Source organism: Lactococcus fujiensis JCM 16395 (assembly GCF_002441655.1). Classification (GTDB taxonomy): domain Bacteria; phylum Bacillota; class Bacilli; order Lactobacillales; family Streptococcaceae; genus Lactococcus; species Lactococcus fujiensis. The sequence goes on from NZ_JXJU01000001.1 coordinate 360,263, forward strand.
CATGGGGCGGATTTATAAATTAACTTTGTATTTATTTCCGCAGCTTTGGCAGACCATTACAAACTTGCCTTTTTTCCCCATCAGCCCCGCAGTAGCTCCAACCCAACCAAACAGAGCTGCGCCTGTGAGTGCTTTTCCAGTTGAAAATTGTTTATTGTTTCTCCAAGCACCATGACTTTTTCACTATGACATTTTGGACAAATTGCGCCAGATTTTTCTAAAGTTCTAGTTGCTTTGTGTAGGTCTTTTTCTACTTTTGCCTCTGCCTTTGCTTCTAATCTTTCTTGCTCTTTTTGTTCTTGTTCTTCAGTGATTTGTGCTTTAACAGATTCAATATTAGCGAGATCATCTGCAGTCAAATACTCATTTTTTAGGCTTTCAATTTTTTGTAACAATTCGTTGACTTTTTCCTGCTCATTTTTTTTGAAGTAAAAAACATAATTACCGCTGTTTTTCCCTTTAAATGAAAACTTGATGAATCCAGGTATTATGCTAACAGGATCAGATGTTTCAACGTCAATAATTTCTTTGACGTTGATTGTTTCCTCTTTTTCCATTCCAAAGTTGCCAATACCACCACCTCTACTGAGGATAAGATTAGCACCATCAAAAGTGATTATTGCTTTTGGTTTTTTAAATTCAAAGCTATTTTCCATGATAAAACCTCCTAGTTTTAATTTTTCCGCATGGGGCGGGTTTATTCGTCATTTTTGGGGAGTCCGTTCTCTTTTCGCTCCTCGATCCATTCCTCAACCATTGGAATGTCTTCGTCTTTTACCACTGAGAAACGCAATGTAATATGAGTTTTTGCGTTCTATAAGCTGAAATTTTCTTAATAATAGTTTATAATGCAGACAGCATAGTGAGTGCCTTCATAACTCTAGATTGGAAAAGTCAATGGTGAAAGAAAAAATTTTTCGAAGTAAAAAGCGTGGCTTCCTTCTGATTCTCCTTATTGCTTTATTAACTAGCCTCCTTGGTTTCCTCTTAGGAATGCAAATGGGTCGAAAAGGAAATCCAAATCTTTCGGGTGGTCAAATGCCCCCCATCTACCCCTCGATTTATATTACAGGTTCATCTGGAAAAATTTCCAGCATTGATCCAATTGTTAGGGGGGTCATTGATGATAAAGATACAAAAGCTAAGCGTGGCCTTGAGATTGTCGTCGATGCTGATAATAAGTTGACCATCAGTGGTAAAATTTCACCCATGAATCATTATCCAACCATTGAGGTTGGTATGGAAAATGGAACGAACAACAGTCTTAAATACGAGGCAGCGTTGAAATCTGTCATGACTTATCTGAGTGAACACTATCGAATTCCATTTGTAAATGTCATGGGTTATTCTGCAGGCGGTTCTGGCGTTTATCGTTATCTCTTGCAGTATGGAAATGATAGCAGTTTACCATCCGTTGAGAAATTTGTTTCACTTGACGGGCAGTATAATGCTTCCACTGCTCAGCCTAATCAAAGCCTTGAGGAAGTGCTCAAATCAGGACCTTTAATTAAAACAAAATATTATCAATACTGGGAGCAAAACTACACAAAATTGGATTCAAATATTCAAGTGACATTTTTAGAAGGGGCCTATGATATAAAGAATGAAACAGACGGTGTCGTTCCGTGGGCAGATACTTTTTCGATTTATCATTTTTTAGTGGCTAATGGGAATCCTGTTTCTTACTTTCTTTTTAAAGGACAATATACAAATCATGCGGATGTACCCCAAAACAAACAAGCCATCAACTATATAAAAACAGCATTTTATAAATAAAAATATCTCGTGATCTTGCATGGTCATGAGGTATTTTTTTATTAATAATTTAATTAATGGCCAATGACATAGTGCAATTGACTCGCTTCAGCGGCTGTAAATACTTGATAAACGAAGAGACTACTGTATCCCAAACCAGATTCAGAGACTAATATTGATCCATCAGGGTGTATGGCTTCAACGAAAGCGACATGGCCATATTGAGCACTAAAGCCAAATTGACCAGCTTTAAAACTGACTACCGAATGTAAGACTGGATTAGTGGTCACTGTATAACCCACTGCATTTTGCCAATCTTGCCCATTGCCCATATAAGGACTATAACTAATGCCAAAATCTCTAGCACGGTTCCATGCAAACCAAGTACATTGACGGTAGTTGTAAGTGGCATTTGAATAGTGACTTGTATCAATTGGTTTGTCTATAGTCCATCCGTTTGGAACATCAGGAATTGGGAAATTGGTTGCTTGACTTGAACCTACAATCCCCTTTGAGTCCGACTCGCCCAACGCGTACCAGGCAACACCGAATTCATAATTAAAATTATCAGCTTTTTTATATTGAAAATTCGTTTCATCATAAGTCGCTTCAAAAGGACTAGCGGTATAAAAATGGGAACCAATCCCTGCCAATGGATTGTATAAACTCAACACGGGAATATTTGAAGTCGTCGGCATTGCCGAATAAAAGGCGATGACCTTCGTTTTATCATTATAATAATCAGCAGAGACTGAGCTGTCATTACGCCATCCCGATTTAGTTCCGTTTTTTATGAGTTCTGCAACTTTTGCTGCATCTGTTGTATAAAAATGCTCCCCTGATATGCGATTATAAAGTCGATAGACTGGAATTTTACTCAATGTAGGGGCATTAAATGCAATCCCTTCTTTAATCCAATGACTTTTGGAATTTGCTAAAGTATTATATTCTGTACTGTTAATTGTGTAAAGATGTTCCTTTGTTGTTTTATTATAGAGTCGATAAACTGGTGTATTCGCTATTGTATCTGCTTGGGTTTGGATTTGAGTGGTTGCTACGAGCAAACCAAGGCCAGCAAAAAAGCTAGATGCCAAAATAATCTTTGAAAAATGTCGATGCCAATTATGATTTAAATTCAAATTTTCTCCTTTTTTCATAAAGTATTAATAAGAATACAAGTATGATATTTTTAGTTTAAACTATTTCAGCAGATTATTCAAGCAAAATACAAAGGAGATGATATTTTTTCATCTTTCGAGTCAGAAATGACCGATTGTGTTAAAATAGAACTAACGAAGAGGAGGAAAGAAGATGCTGATTCGTGTAATTGAGCAGCAGGATAATATGGTCCTCTATCAAATAATCCGATCAATTTTAAGAGACGAAAAATTAGCTTTACCTGGAACGGCATATGATGATGATTCACTTACTCATTTATCAGAATATTATGAGACGCATCAACCCGGTCACTATTATGTGCTTGTGAATGATGACGGACAAGTTGTTGGTGGAGCTGGATTTGCTCCATTTTCAGGCAAGATTTGCGAGTTACAGAAACTTTATATTATCCCTCAATATCGTGGAAAAGGTTATTCAAAAATATTAATCGAAAAAATTTTCGAGGCGGCTAAGCAATCGTATGAGGAAATATATTTGGAAACACATCATTATTTACAAAAAGCCCTTTATTTATATGAATCCATGGGATTTATGTCCCTTAGTGAACCCATTTCAGGAAGTGAACATTCTTTGATGGACCGTTGGATGATAAAGAAATTATCCCTTTAAGGGAAGAAAGTTATAAAGCCAAAAGGATTGTGCCGATTCCATTTGTAGAGTCGATAGATTACGATGATAAAGTATGCAAGGAATCTAGAATCCAAATTATGCCATACCTTATTGAATTAATGAGTAACTTCACTCAGTCTGCTTTTTCAGATCTTGTGGCATTAGAGTAAATGAGCTGAGTCAACTACAAGGGACTGCGTATGAATTCTAATCACTTGGAGCGATATGAAATTTAGTTATGAGGACTCAAAAACAATTATCCTTGTATCAATGCCCAATATTTTCTTTACTAATATTTGGTGGCTTGATCATTGAAATATCAGTAAATTTAAATATCTTGCAAAAAGAGACAGCTATAAAATATGATAAACAGTTACAAAATAGATATAAAATAAAGAGTCGATAGATCAAAAGACGATCGACTTTTTGTTTTGTGGAATTCGATGTATTTGAAATAAAAATAATTTGTTTTAAAGAGAGTTGACCGAAATGAAACGAAATCCTATTTTTTCAGAATTGATATGTCGGCCAAGTTATCGAAGAATATACATTGATGCGTAAGTTTATCAAAAATTCTTGGAATTTAAAGAAAGAGAGTACAAAAAAACGTTATAAAATGCTATAATAGAGGGCACACGTTTTTCTTGCTTTTATAGGAGAATAAATGTTTAAACAAAAATTAAATATTGGTAAATATCGTTATTTTGAGAAATTTTTGACGAAAATAGAAAAATTTGGCGACAAGTCTCAGTAACCATGAAAACGAAAAGTAGGGTGACAGAGGCTGAAGTAAATGATTTATTGGATTTAAAAATCCAGAAAATACCGAGTGACTCATAAGGGAAAGCGACCAGAACAGCTCAAGGATGACTGTTAAGGATGTTTTCGAAGAGTGGCAGTTGATTAGAAGAAGAGAAGAGATTAAAGGCTCAACATCAGTTTCCGAAAATTGAGCCTTGAGGGTCTTTCTTCGGAAATATGGTGATTATGTTATTGAATCAATAACATATCACCATAAATAAAATTATTTGTTGAGTTCTAATTTGAGTTTTAGAGTAAGAGTGAGAAGAAAGCGTTATTTTAACATTTTCTTTGATTATGCTGTAAACATTGGGTATATTGAAGCTAATCCTACAAAGAGAGTAGTTTTGCCTAAGAGGCGTAGAACTTTAGAAGAAGTCCAACATGAAAAGAATAAGTTTCTTATGAAAGAAGAAATGAGAATTTTGCTTGATTGTGGTTCGTCTAAACTTCCTAGGCATGAAAGAAACCATTTGTTATTCGAGTTTTTATTTCTCACGGGCTTACGTATTGGTGAGGCTTTAACTTTAAGATGGAAGATAATGACGATACTCATTCAGAGTTTAAGGTAATATATGCACTGGACAATTATTCTGAATTAATAAATAAACGAAAATTGACATCTCATAAGATGATTAATTCTTCTCGTCTTGTATTCATGAATCAGAGGACGATGGATACTTTGAAAATTTTTTGACAATGTTCTCAAAAGATCCTTTTATTTTTGTGAATGATAAAGGTCGAATAATGGCATCAAATACGATGCATGTGTATTTGAGAAAATTGTCTAGAGACGCATTTGGCCCAGATTTTAATAAAATCTTGACCTTGCATGTTTTTAGGCATTCTTATATTTCCTTACTTGTTGAGTTAGGAGTGCCTATGAAAGTTATTATTGAACGTGTTGGACATGCGAATGAGAAGATGACCATGTCACTTCAAACTTATATGACTGAAAAAATGCAGCCAGCTGAGAGGGAAAAGTTAATGAATTTTAGTTTTTAGTGTTTATGCAATCAAACTGTAACATAACGCTCCATAAGCGAAAAAACGTTTATAAAGAAGTGCAGATCTATTGGTTTGAAATGAATGTTACACGCACCAAGAACTAACCAAAAAGAAGTCTATAATTGACTATTTTGTCTATAATGGCAACAAAAAGAAAATCGAAAAAAGGCATATAAATAGCTTAATGACAGGATTTGTCGGCTATTGTTTAGAATGAAAGAAGGATAAAATGAGTTTATTTTTAGATACCGCAAAAATAGAAGTTCTTGCGGGAAAAGGAGGAGATGGGGCAGTTGCATTTCGTCGAGAAAAATTTGTTCCTGATGGTGGGCCATGGGGCGGTGACGGAGGACGCGGAGGTTCTGTCATTTTTAAAGTCGATGAAGGAATGACTACCTTGATGGATTTTCGTTATAACCGGATTTTCCGTGGCAAACCTGGTGAAAAGGGGATGACCAAGGGAATGCACGGTCGTGGTGCTCAAGATACCATTGTTAAAGTACCTCAAGGAACAACCGTTAAGGACTTTGAAACAGGTGCTGTCCTAGTTGACCTCATTGACAACAATCAAGAATATGTTGTTGCTAAAGGTGGTCGCGGCGGTCGTGGGAATATTAAATTTGCCACGCCAACCAATCCTGCACCGGAAGTTGCTGAAAATGGCGAACCAGGTGAACAGAGAATGCTCATGTTGGAACTGCGTGTCCTAGCAGATGTAGGCCTTGTTGGTTTCCCTTCTGTTGGAAAATCAACGCTTTTGTCTGTCGTCACCAATGCGCGTCCAAAAATCGGTGCTTATCATTTCACGACAATTACGCCCAATATTGGGATGGTCCAAGTTGGTTATGAGAATTCATTTGTCATGGCTGATATGCCTGGGCTAATCGAAGGTGCTCATTCTGGTGCTGGATTGGGTATACAATTCTTGCGTCATATTGAACGGACACGTGTATTACTACACGTTCTTGATATGTCAGGAATTGAAGAACGGGATCCATTTGAAGATTACAAGACAATTAATGAAGAACTTGAATCGTATGATTTACGTTTGATGGAACGTCCACAGATTATCGTTGCTAACAAAATGGATATGCCAGATGCAGCTGAGAATTTAGCTGAATTCAAAGAAAAATTGCAGGCTTCTTTGAGAGATGGAGAAGAAATGCCTCGCATTTTCCCTATTTCTGGAATTACACGTGATGGCCTTCAACCGCTACTGTCTGCAACAAGTGATTTACTTCGTCAAACGCCTGAGTTTCCACTTTATGATGAAGAAGATTTGGCTGCAAAAGCCGCATATTATGGTTTTGAAGAAGAAACAACACCTTTTAATATTGAACGTGATCCAGACGGCGCCTACCGCTTGACAGGTGACAAATTGATTAAGATGTATAAAATGACAAATCTTGATCATGATGAATCAGCCCTCAAATTTGCGCGTCGGTTACGCGGCATGGGAGTTGATGAAGCACTTCGTAAAGCGGGTGCAAGTGATGGAGACTTGGTCCGGATCGAGAAGTTTGAATTTGAATTTGTAGATTAATACCTTGGGAGGAAAAAATGGGATTTAAAATTATTTCAAATCGAGATAAAGATGGAAATTTCATTGCCTCAGCGGATCACTGGGACGATGCAAAAATAGATGTTTTGTTGAAAAAATACAACCCCAATGGGAAGCTCCGTTTGTCTTCCGCTATAGAGAAAGAAGAAAAAGAAAAGGCTGAGTAATCAGCCTTTTCTTATTATTTCCTGAAACACGGTATTGTTGACCGTTTGTGAGGCACTTGCAACTTTGTATAAGGTATTGCGTTGTAAAATGGGGAGGGCTAAGGCATGATTTTCTTTAGGGATTTGCTTCAAGTTTTGTAAAATTAATTGATTGGGATTAAAACTGATATCATCAGGGAGTAAAGATAAAACTGCCCCTGAATGATAATTTTTTTGCTTGATTTTTCCATCTTCAATATGAAAAAGACTTGCCTGAGGGATACGGTCAGCACTGACGAAACCAGCCATTACGGCATTATATTTAATGCTTTGATTGATACGAACTTGTTTGTTTTTAAATTTATTGAGCTCTGATAAAAGAAGCTCCTCGGCTTCATGATAGGGCATCATTGGCTGATAAAAAAATTTCTTTCGTATTGCATTGGTGATTTTTTCATATCCTGTAATGCCAATGACATAGCCTTGGGGGCTTGATTCAAATTTTTTAAAATGTGATTCGGTTATGATTCCATTTTTTGTAATTTGACCATCAGAAATGATGGAAATTAGTTGGTCAGTCATGACCAGATTGATAAAACTCATAATTACCTCTTGAAAATAATTATATCAAAAAAATCACTTTCGAGAAAAGTGATTTTTGAATTGTTTTATTAATAATTTAAGATTGGGACAATCAGAAAGCAACACAAAGGAAAACGTTCAATGAATGACACTCAATTCTTAGGCTTTACAAACATTGCGTCTCCGAAGCTGAAAAAGCGGTAACGTTCATCGACAGCGTGTTTGTATGCTTCAAGAACAAATTCACGTCCTGCAAATGAAGCAACGAGCATGACTAATGTTGATTTTGGCAAGTGGAAATTGGTATTGAAAGCATCTACGACTTTCCAATCGTAACCTGGCTTAATAAAAATGTCAGTCCAACCAGAATCAGCCTGGATATCACCATTGAATTTAGTTCCAATCGTCTCAAGTGTGCGAATTGATGTTGTGCCAGAGGCAACAATCTTGTGCCCCGAAGATTTAACTGCACGGAGTTCAGCAGCTGCATCTTCGGTTAGTCGGTAGAATTCACTGTGCATGATGTGTTCATCAACATTTTCTACAGAAACGGGACGGAATGTTCCAAGACCAACGTGCAAGGTTAACTCAACGATATGGACGCCCTTTGCTTTAATTGCCTCAAGAAGCTCAGGGGTATAGTGTAATCCAGCAGTTGGAGCGGCAGCAGAACCATTTTCTTTTGCGTAAACAGTTTGATAGCGTTCTTGATCTTCCAATTGCTCGTGGATATATGGAGGTAAAGGCATTTCACCTAAACTTTCAAGAACTTCAAGGAAAATACCGTCATAAGCAAATTTTACAATTTTTCCGCCGTGTTCTAGATCTTCAAGGACGGTCGCTTTTAAGCGTCCATCACCAAAACTGATTTCAGAACCTGGATGCAAACGGCGGGCTGGTTTAGCTAACGTTTCCCATTCATTATTGCCTTTATCCTTCAATAAAAGCAATTCGACGTGCCCTTGTGTATCAGGTTTAACACCATGCAAACGAGCAGGCAAAACGCGTGTATTATTTAGAACTAAAGCATCCCCGGCCTCAAATTCATCCAAAATATCTGTAAAATGTTTATCTTCCATTTGTCCCGTTTTAGGATCAAGGACAAGTAAGCGTGAAGAGTCACGTACTTTTAATGGGGTTTGAGCGATGAGCTCTTCTGGTAAATTAAAATCGAAATCGTTAATATTCATAATAACTAATTATAACAGAATCTCAAATAAAGTGAGGAATAAGAATTGACTTTGTCCAATTTTGTGTTATAATAAGAGTGTAAAGAAATTGATATATACCAATTTTTAATCTGTTTTATCAATAAGGAGACACAAAATGAAACTTATCGTTGTTAAAAATCAACTTGAAGGCGGCAAAGAAGGATTTAAACTTTTGAGCGAAGCTATGCAAAACGGAGCAAAAACGCTTGGACTTGCTACTGGATCTACGCCAGTTGAGTTTTATAACCAAATTGTTAATTCTGACCTTGATTTTTCTGACATGACTTCAGTTAACCTTGACGAATATGTTGGTCTTGACGGATCAAATGATCAATCTTATTCTTATTTCATGAACAAGCACTTGTTTGAGGAAAAACCTTTCAAAGTGAATTACTTACCAAATGGTAAAGCAGCTGATTTGGACGTTGAAGTGAAACATTACGATAGCATCATTGATGAAAACCCAATCGATTGGCAAATCCTTGGAATTGGTCAAAATGGACATATCGGTTTCAACGAGCCTGGAACTCCAACTACTGTAACAACTCATGTTGTTGATTTGACTGAATCTACAATTGAAGCAAATGCACGTTTCTTCGACCATATTGAAGATGTTCCTAAACAAGCAATTTCAATGGGACTTGCAAGTATCATGAAATCAAAAAATATTGTTTTGATGGCTTACGGGAAAGAAAAAGCAGAAGCAGTTAAAGGCATGATCGAAGGGGAAGTTACTGTTGATTTGCCTGCTTCAATCTTACAAACACGCGACAACGTTACAGTTATTGCTGATGAAGCAGCTGCCTCACTTTTAAGCAAATAATTTGTACACTAAAACCTCTGTCACTGACAGAGGCTTTTTTTTAACATGAGTTAAGCATTGTAAAAAGTAACGACTTTATTGCGACGTAAAACTGTAAAAATAATAGCAAACAAAACGGCAAAAATGAGATTTTCGAGTGTGTTAAATGGTAGAACTCCCCCAAGAAGATAGGCTTTGATCCCACCTGGAAACATGGTTGCGATGTTGAAACCTGCAAATTTAGCGTAGACTGGAATGGCGTAGATGATATTCATTAGCATTTCAATGAGCACTGTCGCGATGATTGCAGAAACTGAGCCCCAAATTAGACCTTTTATCGAATAAGATTTGTGGAGAAAAAGCCACATCATGACCATGAAAATTCCAAGTGCAATCATATTCATCGGCATCCCAATAATGGTCGATGGTCCTTGATTGAATAAAATCAACCACAGAATCGATCGAATAATCAGGATAATAAAGCCGTCGGCTAAGCCTAAAACAAAGACACCAATTAAAATAGGTAAAATGGTCAATTCAACTTTCATGAAATTAACGCTTGGAATTAGCACAAACTGAAAAACTGGAAAGGCCAATATTGTTGAAATTGCAGATAGCATTGCAATAAGGGTTAAACGACGAGTCCCCGTCAAGTGACGTGAATGAGACATAAAAAAACCTCCAAATGTGAAAAATAAATTTCTTCAAATTTCGAGGAAGTTGATAAGCAGAAGTCGCAAAAAGGTCATGATAAATGAATTTAAATCACTTATTCATTTTTTGCACTGTATATCTTCTTCCATCCAGACTATCAGACCAATGCGTTCATTGGTCACATGCAAATGCATTTTACTGTCGGTAGCAGGATCTCACTGCTTCAATCGCTTTGCGAATCGCGGACTCATCAGATCAATTAATTAATCTCATTTACCGCCGGTCCCGAATTTCACGGTGCCCTGAAGATATGAATAATATATCACTTTGTTTAAATATTAACAAGTAAAAAAAGAACTGTTTTTAAAACTTAATATTCACGAAAAAAAGTGGTAAAATAATAGCATTATAGAGGTGAATATGATGGAATTATCAGACACTTATCAGCTTTCAAATGGAGTAAGAATACCTATTCTTGGCTTTGGAACTTGGCAAACACCAGATGGGGAAATTGCTTTTGAATCAGTGAAGAAAGCACTCAGAGTTGGTTATCGTCACATCGATACGGCTGCAGCTTATGGAAACGAGGCTTCTGTTGCAAAAGCAATAAAAGCATCGAAAATTCCAAGAAATAAAATTTTTTTGACGACAAAATTAAACTCTGACGCATTAGATTATGATTCTGCCAAACAAGCGATTGACCGTTCACTATCGAAAATGAACCTTGATTATATTGATCTTTTGCTCATTCATTGGCCAAATCCATTGGCTACAAGGCCTCATTTTGAAGAACGTAACGCAGCAGTTTGGCAAGCAATGGAAGCAGGTGTGGGGGAAGGAAAAATCAAGTCATTAGGTGTTGCAAATTTCCAAAGCCATCATTTAGATGCATTGTATCAATCAGCAAAAATTAAGCCCGTTGTGAATCAAATTTATTGTAATCCAAGTGACCAACAAGAAACAATTGTGGCATATAACAGGGCTCACGACATACTGACGGAAGCCTATTCGCCTTTGGGAACGGGTGAAATCTTCAGAATAAAGGCCCTTGAGGATCTTGCACGTAAATATCAACACACGGTTGCTCAAATCGTTCTCCGGTGGCATCTTCAAAAGGGATATCTTCCCCTCCCAAAATCGGTAACACCTACTCGGATTGAGGAAAATATTAAGTTGTTTGATTTTTCTCTCCAAGATGACGACATGGCTTTCATTGACCGATTACATGGGGCTTTACTCCCTCACAAATTTCCTGATCAGGTTCAGTTTTAATAAGATAAAAAGAGATGCCAGGCATCCCTTTTATTTCGTTCGATATAAGCGGTGGTTTTCTTTGATTTCAGAAATCGAATAGAGGGTTGGATCATCAAATGAATCATTGTGGTTTAAATCGATCTTTGATTCAAACATGGCTTCATATGCTTCAATTGATAAACGGACGCGTTGATTAAGCAAGGCCTCATGCTCAGCTTTCCGTAAATGTTTTTCATAACCTGGGACGAGTTGAGCAGAGAAAAATTCTGCCACAGTACCTGAACCATATGAAAAGAGTCCAATTTTATCTCCAGCTGTGAGCAGCTCAGAATTTTCGAGTAGCGAAATCAAACTTAAATATAATGAACCTGTGTAAAGATTTCCCACGCGACGATTGTAAACAATTCCTTTTTCAAATTGATCCATCAAATGTTTTTGAATGGTCTCATTTTCTGATTCAATTTTTGGCAACAAAGCTTTTTTCCCCATTTTGGTGTAAGGGGTATGAAAAGCAATGGCGGAAAATTCGCTAAAAGTGGCATCATAACGGCGACAATATTCATCCCAAACTTGACTGAACGCATTGATGTAGACTGAATTTGAAAATTTACCATCGACACTAGGATAGGCTTGACCAGTTGGTCGCCAAAAGTCGTAAATGTCTTGCGTTAGGGCAACATTGTCGGCATTTAGTTTTAAGATGGAAGGATTGGCTGTCACTAGAAGAGCAACTGCACCTGCACCTTGTGTAGGTTCTCCCCCTGAATTAAGCCCATATTTTGCGATGTCAGTTGCTATGACCAAAACTTTTTTTTCTTGGTGTAATGTGACATAATCACGAGCTAAAACAAGTCCAGCTGTAGCCGCATAGCAAGCCTCCTTCATTTCGATTGATCTCGCAAAGGGTTGAATTCCCAAAAGACCATGAACAACAACTGCTGCGGCTTTTGATTCGTCAACGCTTGATTCTGTAGCAACAATCACCATATCCACTTGCTTTTTATCTTCGTCAGATAAAATTTGCGCTGCTGCAGATGTTGCAAAGGTGATAATATCTTGCGTTGCTGGATTTACAGCCATTTCGTCTTGACCGATTCCAATGTGGAATTTTGCAGGATCTACTGCTCGGGCAAGTGCTAAATCCGTCATATCAACAAAATAGTTGGGCACAAAAAATGATAGTTTATCAATCCCAACGTTAAATTCAATATTTTCCATAGCCATATTATATCATAGAAGATTTATGAAAAGAAGATTAAAAAGTTTAGAGAAAGATTAATAATAGATTTTTTAGTGGTATTTTTTATGAACAAGAAGCGAAAGAGAGATGAAAACAGCTAAAATGATTTATTTTTTGTTATAATTGATTAGAAAAGAAATTGATTGTAGAAAGAATAGACTTTTTTAATGATAAATGAAACAGTTATTTTAGATAGTTGCCGAACACCAATGGGAAAATACAATGGGATTTTGAGCAGTTATTCAAGTAGCCAATTAGGAAAAATTCTTGTAGAACAAATGCTTGAACGTAATCCCAAATCAAAAGGGGCGATTGACCAATTGATTTTTGGCTCGGTAATTACTGCGGGTCAAGGCCAAAATATTGCACGTCAGATTTCTGTTCATGCTGGAATTCCAGTTGAAGTGCCAGCAATGACGATAAATGAGGTGTGTGGTTCTGGAATGAAGTCGGCAATTCTCGCAAGCCAAGCAATTCAGTTGGGAGAATCACAAGTTGCCCTTGTTGGTGGCGTTGAGATGATGTCAAATACCCCATTGGTCAGTGCTGATAAAGAGGGCAATGAATTAAATGCCATGGCGCGTGATGGATTGATGGACGCTTTTTCCGATCAATTAATGGGAAATACAGTTGAGGTTTTGGCTAACGAATATAACATAAGCCGTGAAGAAATGGACCAATTTTCCCTCCGCTCTCATCAAAAAGCAGTAGCGGCAATAGCAGCTGATAAATTTGCAGATGAAATCATTAAAGTTGATGACATTGGGGATGTGGATCAATGTCCTCGCCCTGATACCTCATTTGAAAAATTAGCAAGTCTACGCACGGTTTATCAAGCAGAAGGCAAATTAACTGCGGGAAATTCCTCCCCCGTATCAGATGGCGCAAGTGCATTGTTACTGGCATCGGGACAATTTGCTAAAGAAAATGAACTAGACGTTTTAGCAATCATAAAAGCTACCTCGGAAGTTGGTGTTGAACCTGCTAGAATGGGGATATCACCCATAAATGCGATTCAAAAAGTTTTGAAAAAGGCAGAAATGACGCTTGATCAAATTGATTTGTTCGAAATCAATGAAGCATTTGCAGCATCGAGTTTAATTATCGAACGTGAACTCAATATTCCAAGTGAGAAAGTTAACATTTATGGTGGTGCCATCGCATTAGGACACCCTTTGGGCAGCACTGGTGCGCGTTTAGTCGGGACATTGAGTCGTGAATTAATTCAAGAAAACAAGCATTTCGGAATTGCCAGCCTATGTATCGGAGGTGGCCTTGGCCTTGCTGTCTTGATTGAGAATCCACATTTCACAATGTAAAAAAGCAAAATAAAGGAGATATGCCCAGGTTTACTGGGTGTTTTTTAGAGAATGGAGAAAAAATTTTATCAAATGACGCCAGCAGAGCGTATGGATAGCCTAAATTTGTCACGCAGTGCGCGATCTAATCTCGAAAAAATGGCACTTGACTCTGAAATTGCCAATAATTTGATTGAGAATCAAATCAGTGAATTTGAGATACCAATGGGTATTGCTCAAAATTTCGTCATTAATGACAGACCCGTATTAATTCCAATGGTTACAGAAGAACCATCTGTAATTGCTGCCGCCTCGAATGGTGCTCGGATTGCAGGTTCATTCAAAGCGACAATGAATGAACGTCTAATGCGAGGCCAGATTGTGTTCTACGATGTCACAGATCCGTCTTCACTTACAAAGGCAATTTTGGAGCGACAAACAGAAATATTTCTTCAGGCTGAACAATCGTATCCATCGATTGTAAAAAGAGGCGGAGGCTTACGAAAAATTGAAACACGTATCTTTGAACAAAATTTTGTCTCCGTAGACTTTCTTGTTGATGTCAAAGATGCCATGGGCGCGAATATCATTAATGCCATTTTAGAAGGCATCACCTCACTCTTTCATCTTTGGTTTCCTCAAACCCACACCTTGTTTAGTATCTTAAGCAATCTTGCAACAGAATCACTTGTTACTGCGAAATGTAAAATTCCTGTCAAAGCCTTGTCAAAAGGTGAAGATGGTGCAGAAATTGCTCAAAAAATTGCCCTAGCTTCTGTCTTTTCTAAATTAGATCCTTATCGAGCAGCAACACATAACAAAGGGATAATGAATGGTGTTGAAGCAGTAGTTTTGGCAACAGGAAATGACAGCCGGGCAGTTAATGCCGGTGCACATGCCTTTGCTGCAATTAAAGGACGTTACGAGGGTTTGGCCACCTGGGAAGTAAAAAATAACAATCTTGTAGGTGAGTTAACCCTCCCTTTGCCAGTCGCAACTGTTGGTGGGGGGACTAAAGTTCTTCCTAAAGCACAGGCCGCACTGGAAATTTTAGGCGTGACTAAGGCTGAAGAACTCGCTAAAATCATTGTATCTGTTGGGTTGGCGCAAAATTTGGCTGCACTTCGAGCACTAGTGTCTGAAGGAATTCAAAGAGGTCATATGAGTTTGCAGGCAAGGAGTCTGGCCATGTCAGTTGGCGCAACAAATGAAGAAATACCTTTGTTGACAGAACGATTACGTCATGAAAAAATAATGAATCAGGAAATTGCCAAACAAAATTTGGCAGATCTAAGAAAATAAGAGCAGTGGAAACGCTGCTTTTTATTTTTGGAGAAAAAAGATTACAAAAAATTGTATTTTTCTAGTAAATAAAAATAATTTATGCTATGATAGGGAGGAAAAATCGGAAGTAAAGAAGGGTGAAAAATGAAAAAGAAATTCATTTTCATATTTTTTTTGAGTTGCTTTATTTTTTCTTTAGGGACCTTAAAAGTTTCTGCTGCCACAATGGATTTCACGATTTCCCCGCAAATTCCGAGTAATCAAGCGAATCCAGATGAAGGTTTTTTTGACCTCCTCATGCCGAATCCCGGAAGCGAACAAAACCTGCAAATAGTCTTCAAAAACATCAGTAAAAAAGCAATCACTGTTGAGGCATCGATTGCGCCAGCGACGACATCAAGCACTGGTATTGTTCAATACACTGAAACTCAAGGGAGTCTTGATCCATCTCTAAAATATAACATAAAAGACCTGGTCCAATTTCCTTCTGAGATCAACTTGCTAGCAGGCGAAAGTAAGACGATTTCTTTCCGTGTAAAAATGCCCGATGTAAATTTCAATGGCTTAATTGCTGGAGGACTAACCTTCAAAGAAAAAGCAAGCCATCAAAGTACAAATTCAACGAAAGGCATTATGCTAACCAATCTTTATCAATATATGATTTCAATTTTGATGAGACAGGTTCACAACAAGCAGATGCCTCAACTGACCTTGAGCAATGTGGATGCCAGTCAAAACAATACACGGAATGTCATTGCTGTGAACTTGGAAAACAGTGCCCCCTATTTTTTTTGTAATTTGAACGTTAAAGCTGATGTCACTGGACTCACGAACAAGACCTTAAGCTATCATTTCAAAAATTCAAGTATGCAAATGGCGCCGAATTCGAACTTCAATTTAGCAATACCTGTTTCAATTCAAGGACCATTAGCAAGCAATCAATACTCTAAACCTTTGCAGGCTGGCAATTACAAAATGACAATGACTGCCTATGGCCAAGAAGATAGTAGCGGAGTTTATTCTGCTCTTGATACATCAGGCCAATTACAACATTACGATTATCGTTGGTCCTTTAGCAAAAATTTTACCATTACACAAGCTCAAGCGAATAAATTAAATCGTACAGATATGTCCATTCAAAAAGTGAATGATAATTGGCTAATTGGATTAGGTGCGGGTGTCCTCTTATTTATTTTGGTGGTTTTCTTCTTTCTCTTTATTTTACGAAAACGTCGGAAAAAATCAAATGATGAAAAGAGAGCACTCCAAAACAAAATTAATGATATGCAAAAAGAATTAGAAAAGAAGAATAATAATTAAGCATCAAACCAAAAAGAATCGTTTCTTTTTGGTTTTTTCTAAAAAAATATATTTAATAAACAAAAAGGAACATTTTTGTAAAAATAAGTGTATAATAGTATCTGTAATCCAAGGATTACAAAATAAGTTGAGGATTCTTACCCCCAAAAAATGTTGGAGTGGAGTCCGCGGAAAGAAGGATTAACACCCTAAATGAAAAAATCACTTAAAGTAGCTTCACTTTCAACAATTGCACTAACTGTATTGGCCATGGGAGCAAGTGTTGCTAGCGCAGATACTTTTGCGACTCCAGTCACAACGACCACTTCGACTGGGAACACAACACCTGTCAGCTTGACATTTGCTTCAGGTAATCTTCAATTGACCACCGCTCCATCGTTTGCAACCACATCTAGCTTGAGTATTTTATCAAGCAGCAGTGCAGAAACTTATGCTGTTCCTGCAGGCACTACAACACCTGCAATTGGTGTTACAGATATGACTGGTGGCACAACAGGTTGGACTGTTTCTGCCCAGGCTAGTACTTTGACAGGCTCCGGTCTCACTACAATTGGAGCAGGTAATTATTTAACGTTGACAATGGGAACTTTGACAGCATCAGGTACAGCATCTAAAATTTCTGCTGCTACAACAGCTACTCAATTGACAACAGATGGCGCTACTACGGTTCCTGTTTTGACTGCCAGTGATGACAGTAATCAAACCGTTAGCCAAGCTGTTACTTCCGCTACACTGAATACAGGTGTCGGTCAAGTTGTTAATGCTGGTACTTATGCTGGTACAATTACTTGGACATTGGCAGCAGCAGCTGGTACTGTTAAATAATTGTGGTCATTCAAAATTAAATCGGCCACTAAGTGGTCGATTTTTTAGACAAATAACAAACGAGAAAGGCTAACCTTTCTCTTGCATCCTGCAAGAGAAATTTTCCTTGTAAATCGTTTGGATGAAATATATTATTAGACTATAATAAACTTGAAAATCAGGCAAGATAAAGCAGCTATAGAATATTTTCAGGCCTATAGAAATGGAAAGTGAGGGAAGATGATGAAACATATTAGAAAAAGGTTGGCGTATTTAATTATTTTCCTCTTTGCTTTTGTATTTATGACCCTTCCACTGCTTCAAAAACAACTGAATCAAGCACAAGCCTCAACATTAATGTCAGGAAATTTACGAGGGATTAGCTACGTCCTCGATTCATCGGGGCAATTAACGATTAGTTCATACAGTAAAAGTACAAATTATTCTGCAGGAGTGATCCCATCAAATGCTGGAAATAGCTCAACCTTTTATCCTTGGTCTAACGATGCTCGTGTGACAAGTATGGTTTTCACTTCGGGATCGTCTTACTCAACTTTAGCCAATGCGAATTATTTGTTTGCTAATATGCCCAATTTGACTTCAATTACAACCAACAATGACTTGAACATGACGGCAACCCCAATGGCATTTAATTTATTTACTGGCGATACGGCGCTTGCGGCAACACAAGCAGCTAAAGCGAGTGGCACAACAAGTTCTTGTGCAGCAGTAGCTGCGGTCACTGCCACAACAACGACAGCAGCTCAGAATGCTATACTCGCCAGTTCTGGTGTCAACTGGTCTGTCGCATCGGGTGTGCTAACTATTGCAGCAGGCACATTACCTACAAATACCAATGATGACCCAACCTTTTGGCCCTGGTACGATAATTCAGCGGTAACAAAAATTGTAGTCGGTGGAGCTGCAGCAGGCGGGGCAGTTTCGACTTCAAACGAAGTTTCTGCCAACCTCTCAATCGCATATCTTTATGCGAATATGCCCAATTTAACCACAATTCAATCAACAAACGGAACTTATGATTATTTTAATGGTATTTTATCTGGTACCGCTGCAGCAGGCACTCTAGAAAACATTAATGATGCGGGCAACATTATGATAAACGACCCTGAACTAAACCTGAGCCCTGTCATCGGTACGACTGGATCAACGACTGAAACGACAAGCATGGCGACGATTTCAGGAGCGAATGTAACCTTAAAAGCAGTTGCCCAAGCGAATAATGCAACGGATGATCCGACCTTTTATCCTTGGTATGGTTCACCCACAATTACGAGTTTTTCAGGACCAAGTGGGGTGACGGCTGCGGGACCCATCGTTGCTTCTCAGGGTGTAATTCAAAATATCACAGGGACACAGGCAACATTTTCGAGTGACGGATCGTTTGTCATGGCCGATTTTCCAAATTTAACGACCATTAATAATTTTATCGGTATAAATCTTGTATCTGGACCAGCAGACGAGTCATTTATTGTTGCTAATGATCAATTTTTAACTGGAGACCCCTCAACTGGAGCATCGTCTAAAGCTAATGTCAACGCTTATTGGGCGACGGCTAATACCACGGCTGCCAATATTGTTGGCGGAAATGGGATGATGTGGATGGCTTTTGATACGCGTGGAAATGGAGGCAAGACGAAGACCATTTCACTAAACGGACTCATGCAAAATGATGCCTCGCTTACCTCGTTTTATGCTACGACCAACCAATCTCCATCGGGTACTGGTTGTGTCTTTGATATGAACTCCATGTTTCAAGGCAATACGAGTCTGATTGCGGTCAACTTAGGAGGTGGATTCACTCCAGCGACAAGTGTTTCTTACGCCGGTCTTGTCTCTGGTGATAGTAGCCTTCAGTCTTTCACAGGTCTTGCGGGCACAACAGCAACCGATATGATTGATTTAGTTAATGCTCAAGTGTCGGCAAATGGTGGTACGAATAATAATACTTCCAGTACTACGGTAACTGCGACTGTAAGTGCTAAAACTTCTTACAGTATTTATGCTGGGCAAACATTTACTCCAGGTTCAAATTTACTTGTTGCTATTGATACAAACTCCGTTGCCTATACCTGGCCAAATTCGGCACTTTCTGTGGCTTATTGCACCACTTCAACGGGGACTTTTAGTGCTTATGTAGCTGGAGGCTCGTCAGCCACTGCTCTGGATGCGATACTGCCTAGTACGCTATTCAATACATCAAGTGGGATTGCTACAAATTCAGGAACATTTTATGTTAAATATGAATTAACTGTCTCAGGCAGTGTGGTGGCGACATCAACAGCTGAACCAGTAACTATCACAGCAAATCAAGCCAGCTTAACCACGACCACGACCACGACCCTATACACTGGTTCAACAGCAGCTGCCTCTTTTGCACCACTCAACCTGGTCGCAACAGCAACGGATTATACAGGAACCTCAGTTAATGATTCTTCTCATGTCGTTTATTCGATTCTGAACAGTGCTAGTACAAGCGTTAGTTCAGCCACAATGTTGTCCACTCCTGGAACTTACACAATCCTATTCAGTTTGTTTGATACGACTGGGAATGCGATTGTAAATAGTAGCGGAACGGCGATTACGGCAACATCACAGGTGGTTATTCGGGCGAATCCTACACTTACTTTTTCAACGACTTCTGATGCTAGTGTCGTCATTCAAAAAGGGGGGACCTATGTGTTACCATCCTTCAGCTATACAGGTTATAGCGGAGAAACAAGTGGACTTAAAGTAGTTGAAACGGCGATTACTGGTTCTGGAACAACACTAAACACCTCAAATACGGGAACTTACTATTTAGTCTATACACTTGAAGATAGTGCCGGGAATACTTTGTACGATAGTTCAGGTTCAGCCGTTACCATTCAGCAAAAAGTGGTTATTGACTCCGCCATGATAAAAGCAACAAGTCCGATCTCGATTGGTAATAACAACAGTACTTTCGATCCCTTATCGCTCGTAACGGCTACGGATGCTTATGGCAATAGTGTCGCTTCAAGCTCGATTAGCTATACTTATACATTGAGCGGAACAAGTACCGTTTCTGGTACTCAAAGTGATTTTGCTACCAATTATGCAAGCTGGCTGGGAAGCTCAAATAGTCAAGTCGGAACGATGACTTTTACCTATTCTTATACAGATACAGCGACGAATTCTGTTTTAACGACAAGTGCGACAGTCAATGTCCTTAAAGATGCAACGATTTTCCAAACTTCAAATGGCACAAGTGATAACACATTGGGACCAACAACTTCCAGCAGTTGGAATCCATTAGTTTTGGTATCCAAAATTACCGATTCAACTGGAGCAACGACATTATATAGTTCAACTGTAGGTTCAGGGACGGTTCCCCCGACAAGTTTATCAAGTGCGATAAGTTATTCGATCAGTGACACGAAAGGTCTTTCGGTTGCCAATGTGACATCAATGCTCAGCCAGGCTGGCACATATAACATATTATTTGTTTATAAAGATGCAGATGGCAATAGTTTATCCGCTGTCTCAACTGTCGTTGTAAATGAAGGGCTATTTTTAGATAGCGCGCCATCAATTACATTAGCTGCAGCTTCTCAGACTATTACAGGGACGCCTATTACAGTCAACGGTTCTTCAACTGGTAATTTAACCGTCATAAACGACCCGGCAACGAGTAATGGTTGGAGCTTAAACGCTTCTTTATCTGCATTTACCGGGACGGATAGTAGCAGTACCGTTTGGACTTTAAGCAATACCACATTAGATTTCACCATTGCTAACAGTCAAACGGTGACCAATGGACCCACTATTGAAACCGTCAACGGGACGGCACAATCTAGTTTAACTGGTGATGGAAGCACGAGTACCCTTATTTCTGCTCCAGGAAGTACGGGCACTGGTAGTAATGTGTTCACTTTTTCATCCCCTAGTTTGCTCATCTCAGGAAGTGACCTTTATAATATTGAACCCAGTGTTAATTATTCAGCAACGATTACTTGGACGATTGCTGATTCAGCAACGACAGTCAAATAATATCCAATAAGGAGTAGAAGATATGCCTAGAACATTGATAATCATCCTATTTTTAATTCTGGTTATTCTTTATAGTTATTTTGTATCTAAAATGACCCATTATGAATGCCCAAAATGCGGCACCCATTTTGATAAAAATGGCTGGGATTTATTAAAACCACATTTTTTTGGAAAGCGTGAAGAAAAATGTCCAAATTGTGGTCAATCGACCTTTATGATTCGCCATATCGGTAAAATTTAAAAATAAATCTTTCGAGGTTTATTTTTTTAAACTAATTGACTACACTTGTAAACGAGTCAGTGATATAATGAATTTATCATAAAGAAAAAGAGGACTCAAAATGAAAATTGCTGTTATTTCTGCGAGTGGTAAAGCAGGACGCGAAATATTTGATGAAGCAAGTAAAAGAGGTCATGATGTGACTGCAATCATCCGAGATTCAAAAAAGGCTGATGCTTTTGGTGAGCAGGTCATTATTAAAGATTTATTTGACTTGGACTATGCTGATTTAGAGAAGTTTGATGTCATCGTTGATGCTTTTGGGACTCACCAACCTGAATTATTGGAATTACATCCTAAAGTCATCGAAAAGTTGGCAGGACTTCTCGAAAACAAGCCCAATCGTCTCCTTGTGGTTGGCGGTGCAGGTTCACTTTATGTCGATCCTGAACACACCGTACAACTTTTTGATACACCCGATTTTCCAGATGCATTCAAACCGCTCGCAAAAGCCCAATCTAAAGCACTTGATGTCTTACGTTCATTCGATGATGTTAATTGGACCTTTATTAGTCCTGCAGCTGATTTCCGTTTCGATGGACCAAGAACGGGCAATTATATTTTAGCAGGTGAAGAATTTACTCTGAACAGCGAAAATGAAAGTCAAATTTCTTATGCCGACTATGCGATCGCAATGGTTGATGAAATTGAAAATAATGAACATAATAAAGAAAGAATTTCAGTTGTTGCAAAATGAAAGAGGGTGGAGATGAAAGTCATTTTTCACATTGATGAAGAAAGCAAATGGGAGACCCTTTTGTCTAATGTTCATCATCTCAGACAGTACTTTGATGAGGTAAATGATGGACAAATTGAAGTTTTAGTTAACGGGGAGGCTGTTCAATCCGCTATTAAAAATAGTTTTCATGACCTGTCAGTGCTGACAAAACAAGCACATGTTGCTGTTTGCAATAATTCTTTGGAGGCGCGTTCGATTCGACCAGCTGACTTACAAGAAGGGGTTGAAACTGTTCCAAGTGGAGTGGTTGAACTTGCGCTAAAGCAAGCTGATGGTTACGCCTATATCAAACCTTGATTGTTTTATTTTTACCTGTCAAGTTTTTTTCTTGACAGTGCTTATCATTCATGATATACTTGTTAATGTAAAAATAATTCTAAAGAGGAAACATTAAACATGTCTGTAAAAATTCGTTTGACTCGTATGGGTTCTAAGAAAAAACCTTTCTACCGTATTAACATTGCTGACTCACGTGCTCCACGTGATGGTAAATTCATCGAAACAGTTGGAACTTACAATCCATTGATTGCTGAAAACCAAGTAGTTTTGAAAGAAGAACGCGTTATGGAATGGTTGAACAATGGTGCCCAACCTTCAGATACAGTTCGTAATATCTTGTCTAAAGCTGGTATTATGAAAAAATTCCACGACCAAAAATTTGGTAAATAATAATTAAACTGCGTTTTTGCGCGGTTTTTTTGAAAAGAAAACATCATTTGGATTTAACATAAGTTAAATTAGAGTAGAGGAAAGAAATGCAAACAGATGTAAAAGATTTGGTCTTAACAATTGTTAAGCCACTGGTTACACAGCCAGACGAAGTATCGCTTGAAATCGTAGACGGTGAAGAATTTGCTGAATACCATTTGAAAGTCGCTGAAACTGACATTGGTCGAATTATTGGTCGTCAAGGTCGAATCATTCAAGCGATTCGGACCGTTGTCTATTTTGTACCTGTAGAAGGAAAAAAAGTACGACTTCTGGTTGACCAATGATTATTTTAAACGAGCCCCAGTTGAGGGCTTTTTTTGTTCTTTATGTTTTCTTAAAAATGTAGTATAATAAATACAACACAATACCTACAAAGAGGTCGCCTATGAAAAATGACAATGAGCTCCCGTTAATCTCGATAATTATCGTTTTTAATAATCATCAATCATTAGTCAATCGCTGTCTAAATTCGATTGTGAATCAAAGCTACCCAAAGTTTGAATTGCTCGCCATAAATGATGGATCAACGGATTTTACATTAAATCAACTCCGTCAGTGGGGGGACGAAGATGATCGAATCAGAGTGGTTTCTAATTTACATACGGGCTTGGCAGCATCGAGAAATTTGGGACTGCGTTTAGTGAAGGGTAAATTTGTTCTTTTTCTTCATTCCGATGTTCTCTTGAAACAAGATGCACTCTCACTCTTACTTGAAGGAATGTCATACGGAGCAGATTTAACCATGTCATGCTCATGCATATTAAAAAACAGTGACCAGAATCGTCAATTGCAATATACTGAACAAGTCTTGCAAACCCTCTTATGTAGTGACTATTTATTTAGTCTGAACGGGATCCTGTTTAAGCGATTTATTTTACTTGACGGCTTAGAATCAGAGACTTGGGAGGAACAGAATATCAAACAACTGTCAGAAGCTTTTGGCCTTTCCACATGGATATTCCTCCTATCTGATGATGAAATTTATCAAAACCCCATTGAAGTCAATCGGACTTTATATGATGAAATAAATTCATTATTGTTGTGCGATATTATGGAAAAAGAATTTATTCAGCAATTTCCGGAAATGAAAAGTTTGATTTATACTAAAGTGTTTCAAATCGAATTAACCGTATTGAGAACAATTTTAGGGAAAGAAAAGTCGGTTCTTAAAAAAAGCAAGTTAAAAACAATTTGGGCGAAATTGTTGAAAGACAAACATGAGGTTGATTGGCAGGAAATTAATGACCCAGAAGTTATTAAATCACTGAAAGAAACGCATTGGGGAAGGCAGATTTTCCTTTTTTTACAAAAGCATCAATATAAGCTACAAAATTCCTTTAAAGATTGACGATTCGAAGGGCAAAGAAAGTTTCGTTTTGTTCAGAAAAGATTCTCTTTTTTTGCTATAATAGTTCTATGACAAAATTTTACAAAGTTGGAACAATTGTTAATACTCAAGGACTTCAGGGCGAGGTACGTGTGATGCCAACAACTGATTTTCCAGAAGCACGTTTTGCAAAGAATTCAGAACTCACACTTTTTGATGATAAAGATTTAAAAATCAGAGAATTAAAAGTTAAATCAGGAAAGTCATATAAAAACATGTACTTGGTCAAGTTCTTCGGATTTGACCATATCAATGATGTGGAGAAATTTAAGGGGATGTCCCTCAAGGTTTCAGAAGATAAACTGACGGACTTAGATGATGGTGAGTTTTATTATCACGAAATTATTGGCTTGGAAGTCTATGAAAACGACAGCTTAGTCGGCCAAATTTCAGAAATTTTACAACCAGGTGCAAATGATGTCTGGGTCGTAAAACGGAAAGGAAAAAGAGATTTACTTTTGCCTTATATCCCGTCGGTTATTCTTAATGTGGACGTCAAAGGAAAACGCGTTGATGTTGATATTATGGATGGATTGGATGATGACGCCGGGAATGATGAAAATGAGGACTAAGGAAAAATGAGATTTGATATATTAACAATTTTCCCTGATATGTTTTCACCATTGAATCAATCAATCGTTGGAAAAGCGCAAGAAAAAGGAATTGTCGAAATTCATACGCATGATTTCCGTGATTTTGCATCTAACAAACAACGTCACGTTGATGATGTGCCTTATGGTGGGGGACAAGGGATGCTTCTTATGCCTCAACCTATTTTTGACACCATGGATCAATTTCCACATGAGGGAGCCAGAGTCTTATTAATGGATCCTGCAGGTCGAAAATTTGATCAGAAAATGGCTGAAGAATTAGCAAATGAAGAACAAGTCGTTTTTATTTGTGGTCATTATGAGGGTTATGATGAACGGATTAAAACCCTCGTAACCGACGAGGTCTCATTAGGCGACTTTGTCTTGACTGGTGGAGAGGTTGCGGCTAACGTCATGATTGATGCTGTTTCGCGCCTCATTCCAGGTGTCTTAGGTAAACAGGCCTCTTATGAAGACGACTCTTTTTCTAGTGGCTTGCTTGAATATCCACAATACACGAGGCCTGACGATTTTCGAGGAATGAAAGTGCCTGAGGTTTTAACATCGGGCCACCACGAAAATATTCGTCAATGGCGATTAAGAGAAAGCTTGAAGAAAACGCTCGTGCGACGTCCAGATTTGCTTGATCAATATGAGGCAAATGAAGAAGAGGTCAAAATCTTGGATGAATTGCGTCATTCATGCAATGAACCTCATGATGTGATAGAATGAAGAAGTTGACGAAGGGAAGTTCAGAGAAGAACAAATCGAATGTTCAACTCGAACCTATTTTTCACCAGAAGAACTTTATTTGGGACTTTGATGGAACACTTTTTAATACTTATCCAGTAATGTTAGAAGCCTTAAAACAAGCGATGATTTTGAATAAAGTAAGCTTTGAGGGTGACTTAGCAGTTTATATAAAACAGCATTCAATCAAAACATTTGCTGAACGGTTTGCTAATCAACCTTTTTTGGATGACTACCACCGATTGGAAAGTGAGTTGCAAAAAAGGTATCGACCAAAAATCTATCCGCATCTTGCAGAAATTTTGGTATCGATTCAAGAGAATGGAGGACAGAATTTCGTCCTGAGCCATCGTGACGAGTCCACCATTGAGTATTTAGGACTTTTAACATCGGTATTTAGGGAAATTATTACATCTAAACAGTCTTTTGCGAGAAAACCTAATCCTGAAGCAATTCTCTATTTGGTCTCAAAGTATCACTTAAATCCAGCTGAGACAGTGATGGTAGGCGATCGTCCTCTCGATGTTGAGGCGGGGCGGAATGCTGGTGTGCAAACACTGTTATTTGATGAGAATGAATTATTCGGCCCTATTGCCGATAAAAAAATAAAAAATTGGAGTGAATGGAAATGACATTAGTTATCGAACGTGAACAAGAATTCGTAAATCAATTTCACTATGATGCGCGAAATTATGAATGGGAAAAAGAAAATGGGACACCTGAAACAGCTTTAAATGTCCAATTTCAATTGGTTCCTGTGGATGATTTGAAAAACGCAAAAGAAGGCGATACTGCTATCCATACCGTTTTGACTTATATGATTCCACTTGAAAATGTGGTCTTATCAGGTTTTGTAAGCCAATTGGACTATGTTCGAGACCGTGTGATTGAAGAACAAGAAGAATTAGATAAAGACGATATGGCCGAATTGGCTGCCCCTTTGTTTGATTTGTTGAAACGGTTAGTTCGTGAAACAACGGAAGTTGCATTGGACCAGCCTGGAATTCAACTCGAATTCTAAACTAGAAATTTTATTTTTTGATAAAAAATTATTGGAGTTATTATTTTAAATGAAATTAGCGATAGTCACTGACACCTCGGCAGATATCGCCGAAACTTATAAAACAAGAGCTGATCTTTTCGTCCTTGAAATTCCGATTTCAATTGATGGGGTGGATTATGAACCTTCGAAAATGAAGGCTGAAGCTTGGTTTGATTTGATGAAAACATCGAAAGATGCCCCTAAAACATCTCAGCCTTCAGTAGCGGAATTGGCCATTCTTTTGAAAACACTTGAAAAGAAAGGCTATACACACGTATTAGGTCTATTTTTACCTTCTGGGATATCGGGCTTTTATGCGAATGCTTTCTATTTGCAAAGTGAATACAATAATATGAAAGTGGAGTTCCCCGAGACATTTATTACGGCACGTCCTTTAGGCTACATGGTTGAAACAGCACTTGACGGCATTGATGCTGGTAAGACATTTGATGAAATTAAGGCTACTTTTGAATATCAGAGAGACCATGACACTGCCTTTATGTTGGTTGATGATTTGAAATGGTTAGCCAAAGGTGGTCGCTTGTCAAATGCTTCCGCTTTTGTTGGAACATTAATGAATATTAAACCCTTGCTTCAATTTTCTGAAGAAGGCGAGGTTGTTGTTTATGATAAAGTCCGGACGACGAAAAAAGCCATCGCGGCAATGAAGAAGTTATTGTTGGAACGGACACAAGATGGGGATTACAAGGTCTTTGTTTTGAATACGGGGACACTAGATCGTGCTCAAGAGCTATATGATTTTGCGATTGAACAAGGTTTTAAAGATGTTGAATTTACAACACTTGGCCCTGTGGTAGCCACTCATCTAGGAGTAGGTGCAGTTGCATATGCTGTATCTCCCAAATAAATTATTAAACGTTATTATTTACTAAAAGCACGTGATTTGCGTGCTTTTAAAGCAATATAAATGTTCAGAATACTTTGAATTGAAAGAGGAATAGAGATGATTAGAGTAATTATTGCTGGATTTCGAGGTCGAATGGGTTCGACGGCGGTCAATATGGTCCTCGAACAAACTGATTTTGAATTGGTCGGACTTTTAGACCCCAATGCGACAGATAAGGAGGCCTTTGGAGCCCCCGTTTTCAATGACAAAAAAGACATGGTTGATGTCAAGGCTGATGTCTGGATTGATTTTACCCAGCCTGCTGTTGCTTACGAAAATACTTTGTTTGCTTTGGAAAACGGATTTAGGCCAGTAGTCGGAACAACGGGATTTAGCGACGATCAAATTAAAAGTTTGATAGACCTTTCTAAGAAAGAAAAACGAGGTGGTCTTATTGCACCAAATTTTGCACTTGGAGCTGTTTTATTAATGCAATTTTCAAAAGCAGCTGCCAAATATTTTCCTGATGTTGAAATTATTGAATTACACCATGACCAGAAAAAAGATGCGCCTAGCGGTACGGCAGTGAAAACCGCAGAGCTAATGGCGGAGGTACGTGAAGCGCATCATCAAGGTGCCGTTGATGAAGAAGAAACTCTTTCGGGAGCGCGTGGAGCTGATTTTGAGGGGATGCGTATTCACTCCGTTCGGTTGCCTGGCTTGGTGGCACATCAGGAAGTTATTTTTGGTTCTCAAGGTGAAGGACTGACCATTCGTCACGACTCTTATGACAGAATCAGTTTTATGACGGGAGTCGCACTTGGTGTACGTCAGGTCATGAACGTTACAGAACTAAAATATGGCTTGGAACATTTTCTAGATTTGTAATTTAGATACTGAAGAACTGGGAATCCAGTTTTTTTATTCTTTTAAAATTTTTTTGAAATACAAAGTTAAGATTTTATGTCAAATCGTGAGGCATTTTAAGGTGTTTTGCGGTTCTGGATTGACTTCAACCATTTTTTTAATTTCATCAAAACCGCTATTTCCGAACAATACACAGAAAAGTTTATAATTTTCTAAAAACAGGCTTGTATTGTATTGAATCCTGTGTTAAAATTTGAAATCATAGCAATGAAGAATTAAGTAGAACCGAAAAAAGTACAGCGAGTGACTGGTTGGTGGAAAGTCATGTTTGGCAGGTTTGAAAATGGATTCCGAGCATTCTTTCAAGTGAGTTTATTCGAGCTTGAAGAGGTGGCGCCTTTATCGCTCATCATTTTAAGGCTGAATTTTCAGCGAATTTAGGTGGTACCACGGTTTTCGTCCTAAGCTATGCTAGGACTTTTTTTGTCTCATGAATATACAGAAAGGGAGACTTCTTGAATGGTTGCAGCCTTTGACCACACAATGAAGCAAGAATAATGGATTTATTAGTTTTACAGACCGATTTCGGTCGTAGTGATG
Source organism: Lactococcus fujiensis JCM 16395 (assembly GCF_002441655.1). Taxonomy (GTDB): domain Bacteria; phylum Bacillota; class Bacilli; order Lactobacillales; family Streptococcaceae; genus Lactococcus; species Lactococcus fujiensis. Next base: position 389,613 of record NZ_JXJU01000001.1, read on the forward strand.
GAGCTGTATCAGCCATGTATGGTGTTGCCAATCAGGTTTCGCAAACGCTTAATATTTATGATTTAACACACGGAATCCCTCAGTTTAATATTTGGGAGGCATCATATCGTTTGTTACAAACCGTTAATTACTGGCCAAAAGAAACTGTTTTTGTCTCTGTAGTTGATCCTGGCGTAGGCTCAAGTCGCCGCTCAATTGTGGCTAAGACTTCAACGGGGCATTATATTGTCAGCCCTGACAACGGCACTTTGACTCATTTATATCTACATTTGGGAATTGAAGAGCTTCGTATTATTGATGAAAATGTCAATCGGCTTCCTGGGAGTTCGGAGTCTTATACTTTTCACGGTCGGGATGTTTATGCGTACACAGGAGCCCGTTTAGCAGCGGGAATCATTAATTACAGCGAAGTTGGGCCTTCGGTCGATGTTGAGAGCTTGGTCAAATTAAAGGTAGATAAACCAGAATTAACGGATACCGAAATAAGTGGGACAATTGATGTTTCAGATATCAGGTATGGAAATTTATGGACGAATGTTCCGAGATTGGATTTTCAAAATCTTATCGGTTATGGACAGGATGTTGAGGTGGAAATTACTCACAATGAGCAAGTCTATTATCAAGCTACCTTGACCTTTGACCATTTCTTTGCAGAGGTTAAACCAGGTGCTGCTTTAATTTATGTCAATAGCCTCGATAACATTGCCTTAGCAATCAATCAAGGTAATTTTTTGAAAGCCTATGGTTTGGGGACGGGCATTAATTGGAAAATATCATTTAAAAAAGTAAATTGATAGACGAATTAGAAAAATAGAAAGTTGGAAATTATGTTTAAAGTTACAATTAAAACCTTTGTTGCTGCAGGGATTGGCGCTGCTTTATTCTTTGTTCTTGACCGATTTGCCTCTATTCCAGTATTTGCAAATACAACTATTTCATTACAATACGGAATATTGGCACTCTTTGCAGTTATTTTTGGCCCAATTGCGGGTTTCCTAATTGCATTTATTGGTCATGCACTGAATGATTTTACTACTTATGGACCTTGGTGGAGTTGGATTATTGCTGACGGCTTGCTAGGTCTAGCACTTGGACTTTTGGTTAACCGCATTAAGATCGCGTCAGAGCCTTTTGATGGTAAAAAGATAATTACGTTTAATCTGTGGCAGATTATTGCAAATATCGTATGTTGGGGCGTTATCGCACCAATTGGTGATATATTGATTTATGCTGAACCAGCGAATAAGGTGTTTACACAGGGCTTGATTGCCTCTGTTGGCGATATTATTTCAACTGGTGTCATCGGGACCTTGCTTTTAGTAGCGTACAGTAAAACAATTGTAAAACCTGGAAGTTTAAAGAAAGAATAAGATGTCTGAAATTGCAATCCAATTCAAAGATTTTTCATTTCAATATTTGGCTCAAGCTGAGCCAACTTTGAAGCATATTAACTTAACGATCCATGAAGGAGAGAAGGTGTTAATTATTGGACCTTCTGGGTCAGGTAAATCGACATTAACTGATTGTATCAATGGGCTTATTCCTCATAGTTATCAAGGCGAAACATCTGGGGAATTATGGATTAAAGGACAAAATGTGCTCGAAAGTGAGCTTCCTTTATTCGAGCGGTCAAAACTTGTCGGAACTGTTTTACAAGATACTGACGGTCAGTTCATTGGCTTAACCGTGGCAGAAGACATCGCTTTTTCTTTAGAAAACGATGAGGTACCTCCTGAGCAAATGCACCAAAGTGTTCTAGAGACGAGTCAATTAGTCGGAATGTCTGCATTTTTAGATAACGAGCCACACGCGCTTTCTGGGGGGCAAAAACAATCCGTCTCACTTGCTGGTGTCCTTGTTGACGCGGTCGATATTCTCTTGTTTGATGAGCCGTTGGCTAATCTCGACCCTTCAGCTGGTAAAGAAGCGATTCATTTAATCGATTGGCTCAGCAAAGAAAAAAAGACAACCACTGTTATCGTTGAACATCGACTTGAGGATGTTCTCTACCGTCGGGTTGATCGAATTGTTTTACTTGCTGATGGAGAAATTATTGCGGACCTGCCAGCAGATGATCTCTTGACGTCGGACTTATTAAGCTCTTATGGCATTCGCGAACCGCTTTATTTGGCTGCCCTTCGATATGCAAATCAAACCATTTTACCTGAGCAACATCCTGACTCCCTCTCGCATTTTGTCATGACTGATGAAAATAAAAAAGCCATTCAAAATTGGTTTAATGAAAAATATGATGAAAAAAAAGAAGAAACGACTAAAGAATTAGTCCGAATAGAACATTTAAACTTTGCTTATGAAAAAAATCGTCCAGTTTTAAAGGATATCAACGTAATCATCAATCAAGGTGAGTTTACTGCGGTAGTTGGACAAAATGGAGCTGGGAAGTCAACCTTGTCCAAATTGATTTGTGGCTTTGAAAAATTAAACGAAGGGAAAATATATTTCAATCAGAAGGATTTGTCAGAGCTCACGATTGCTGAGAGGGCAAAACATATTGGTTATGTTTTGCAAAACCCCAACCAGATGATTTCTAAATCATTGATTTTTGACGAGGTTGCTTTGGGTTTACGTTCACGTGATTATTCGGAGCAAGAAATCCGTGAAAAGGTCGAAAAAACGCTAAAGATTTGTGGACTTTTCCCTTTTAGAAATTGGCCGATTTCTGCACTCTCCTTTGGTCAAAAGAAGAGGGTGACGATAGCTTCAATTCTAGTTCTCGATCCTGAAATGTTAATCCTAGATGAACCAACGGCTGGGCAAGACTATCGTCACTACACTGAAATTATGGATTTTTTGGAGACATTAAATGCTCGTGGGATTACCATCGTCATCATTACGCATGACATGCACTTAATGTTGGAATGTGCTCGTCGGGTCCTCGTCTTTGGGAAGCAGCGTTTATTAGCTGATTTGAAACCAGAAGAAGTTTTTGTTGATGAAAAATTACTGACTGAGGCAAGTTTAAAAGAGACTTCGCTATTCGAATTGGCAAAACGTTGTTCAATTAATGATGGCACTGGATTTATTAAGCATTTTATTGATTCGGAACGGCGACGAAAACACGACCTAATCAATCTAGGGGAGGTCAATTAAATGGCAAAAAGTTTTGGGTACGTCAAGCGAGATACCCCTATCCATGCCTTGAATGGAATGAGTAAACTCTTAATGGTTTTGCTTGTTTCAATTTCAGTAATGATGACCTATGATACGCGTTTCTTAATTGCTGTTGTGTTATTGTCGTTAATAATGTTTGCAATGGCAAAAATTAAATTTTCGGAAATAAGAGTGCTCTTTATTTTTATCGCGGTTTTTATGGTTATTAATGCCCTTGTCATTTTCCTATTTTCACCTAATCAAGGTACAATGGTCTATGGAAGTTATCATCTGCTTTTTCACATGGTTGGCCCATATTCCATGAGTGCAGAAGAGTTATTTTATATTTTAAATGTCGTTTTGAAATATTTTGCTGTTTTACCATTAGCTTTGATCTTCATCATGACAACAGACCCGTCAGAATTTGCTGCTTCACTCAACCGGGTTGGTGTTTCTTACAAAATTGCATATTCTGTTGCCCTGACCCTTCGCTATATCCCAGATATTCAAAGGGACTTTAAAAACATTTCGCAAAGTCAACAAGCACGTGGCATCGACACCAGTAAAAAAGCGAAACTCTGGACACGAATTAAAAATATGACAACCATTTTGATGCCACTTGTTTTCACAAGTTTGGACAGAATTGACGTCATAACTAACGCGATGGAGTTACGTGGTTTTGGTAAAGGTAAAAAAAGAACATGGTACAAAACAAGAAAACTAAGAAATGCCGATTATATCATGATTGTTGTCTCAATTTTGGCAATAATGATATCAATCTCACTTTATGCGATTAATGACGGTCGTTTTTACAATCCTTTTAGGAAGCTTTAAAATCATGAATAAATAAGAATGAGTTTCCTTATTCTTATTTTGTTTTAGGCTTTTTATGTGAAAAAATTGACATCGGATAAAGGTCAAACTAAATAAATTAGACCAGTTTTCTTATTCCCAAAGGTAAAAGGAGACTGTGATTTGTGCTATAATAGAGGATATGAAATTAGAAACAATACCTGTTGAGTTCAGTCAAGCTTTACCGGTTTTAGAAAAAATTATTGAACATGGGTATGAGGCCTATTTCGTTGGCGGATCTGTTCGCGACGTCTTGCTTGGGCGTCCCATTCACGATGTGGATATCGCCACAAGTGCTTATCCAGAGGAAATAAAGGCGATTTTCCCGCATACCATTGATGTGGGAATTGAGCATGGGACAGTTCTGGTATTGGCGGGAAAAACGGAAGCTGAGCATTATGAAGTGACAACATTTAGAACCGAAAGTCAATATACCGATTATCGCCGACCTGATCATGTTGATTTTGTGCGTGATTTAAAGGAAGATTTAAAAAGACGTGATTTCACGATTAATGCTTTCGCCTGTGGCATAGATGGTGAAATTATTGACTGTTTCAATGGCCTTCAAGATTTGTCAGAACGAAGAATTCGCGCAGTAGGCAAAGCTCAAGAACGTTTCAATGAGGATGCTTTGAGAATCATGCGAGCCATGCGTTTTGCATCAAGTTTAAATTTTTCTATTGAAGAAGAAACATTTTTAGCCATGAAATCTCATGCCCCCCTTTTATCGAAAATTTCGATCGAACGAATTTTCATTGAATTTGATAAGTTAATTCAAGCTCAGGGCTACAAAAAAGGCTTGTCAGTGCTGATGGAATCAGGTGCTTGGCAATATTTACCCCAATTTAAACTTGAACCGCTTCGAAAACTACAAAGAGAATTAGTTGCTTCATTTACTTTCAAAAGTTCAGAGCAGGCTTGGGCTGCTTTTCTAGTCAGATTCAATCCAGATGTTGATGCGCATCAATTTCTTCGAAAATGGAAGGTTCCAAACGAATTTATTCGTGATGTGGCCTTACTGATGGAAGCATATCGTGAACAGGAGTGGAATTTGTCAAATTTGTACAGGTTTGGTCTTAAGAGCATCCAACTCATTGACGATTTACGACAAGCTGAAGGAAAGTCAGTAGACGAGAAACTTGTGATTAGACTCAACCAAGCATTGCAAATTCACGACAAATCTGAATTACAAATATCAGGACACGATTTGCTTACCAAATTTCCAGATTTAATCCAACCTGGTCCCAAATTGGGTCAGCTGTTAAAATCTATTGAAAAAAGTGTCGTCTTAAATGAATTGCAAAATGATAAAGTTCATTTGTTTGATTTTGCAAAAAATGAATTATTAAAAAATAAGGAGTAAAAATGAAAATAGAAAGTCGCCGTAAAGGTTCTTGCACAACAATTTTAGTCGGTAGAAAAGCATCTTTGGATGGGTCAACGATTATTGCACGAAACGATGATGGACATGAAGCACTAGATCCACAACGTTTTGTTCTTGTTAGCCCGGAGGAGCAACCACGTCATTATAAAGCAGTACTTTCAGCTCTCGAATTAGATCTACCAGAAAACCCATTGTCTTACACGTCAACACCCAATGCTGTTTTGACCGAAGGAATCTGGCCAGCTGCGGGGATTAATAGTGAAAATGTTGCCATGTCAGCAACAGAAACAATCACAACGAATCCACGTATTTTAGGGATTGACCCATATGTTGCAGATGGGATCGGTGAAGAAGACATTGTCACACTTGTTTTGCCTTATATTCATTCTGCGCGTGAAGGAGTTACGCGTTTAGGTGAGTTGTTGACAACTTATGGAACCTACGAGCCCAATGGGATTGCCTTCGCTGACAATAAAGAGGTGTGGTGGCTAGAAACAATCGGTGGTCATCATTGGGCTGCTGTTCGTATTCCCGATGATTCTTACGTTGTTGCACCTAATCGCATGAATATTGATGCTTTCGATTTTGAAAGTAATGATACCCTCTGCTCTTCCGATTTGAAAGCAATGATTGAAGAATATCATTTGAATCCCGATGATTTGGGTGGCTATGAAACCCATTATAATTTGCGACATATTTTTGGTTCAAGTTCAATTAAAGATACAGTCTATAATAATCCACGTGTTTGGTACGGTCAAAATTATTTAGGTACACCATCTGGTGATCCACAAAGTGCGGATATGCCATTCATTTGCGAAGCGACTCGTAAAATCTCAATCGAAGATGTTAAATTTGTCCTCTCTAGCCATTTTGAAAATACAAAATATGACGTCTATGGCACGACAAATACAAAAGAAGAGGGCGAGCTATTCCGTCCAATCGGTATTAACCGGAATCATTCCGTCCATATTTTACAAGTGAGAAATAATGTGCCCAAAGAAGTTGCTGGCGTTCACTGGTTGGCTTTCGGTGCAAATACTTTCAATCATGTGGTGCCATTTTACACGAATATTACTGACACCCCTGCCTGCTATCGTGATGCTAGGGCAGAGTATGACCCAACAAATATGTACTGGTTGAGCGCTACAACAGCAGTATTAGGAGATGCCAATTACAACCTGTTTGTTGACTTGCGTGATACTTTCGCATTGAATACAATGGCTAAATTCCATGAAATTCAAAATCAGACAGATAAAAATCTTGAAAATCTACCAAAAGATACAGACATCAGAACTTATTTAACAGAGGCAAATGAAAAACTAGCGCAAATCGCTTTTTCTGCACAAAATGAACTGCTTGGTCGAATGGTCATTCTAGGTTCAGCAAATATGAAGCTTCGCTATGATTTCAATGACTAAAAAAATAAAAAAACATGCGTGCATGTTTTTTATTTTTAGATACCCTTTTCCACATTAATAATATGTTAAAATAGGAGTATTGTATTAAAAATTTATTTTGGAATGAAGGACTTCTCTATTTATGAAAATTAAAGGAAGGTTTGCGATACTTGCAGCAATATTTCTCGCAACATTTATGACCTCTGTCGAAGTGACAATTGTTACGACAGCCATGCCTACAATTATCTCAGAATTACATGGGCTTGAAATACAAAGCTGGGTTTTTGCTGTTTATCTCTTGATTTCCGCAATTACAACACCGCTATACGGAAAATTGTCAGATGCAATAGGACGTAAAAATATTTTTATTTTTGGCTTGGCATTGTTCATCATTGGGTCATTTTTGTGTGGTTTAGCGCCAGATATGTTAACCCTAATCATTTTCCGCCTGATTCAAGGGATAGGTGCCGGAGCAATTATGCCTTTGACATTTACAATAATTGCCGATTTATTTTCATTTGAAGAAAGAGCGAATATTCTCGCTTTCAATAACACGGCATGGGCTATTTCTGCCTTGGCTGGCCCTCTTTTGGGAGGTTGGATTGTTGACACACTAAGCTGGCATTGGGTCTTTTTCATTAATGTTCCTCTGGGACTTTTGACGATCGCATTGACCGCGTGGGGCTACCATGATCACCATAAAAAAACGAGCCAAATCAATATGGATTGGTCGGGAATTGCATCCTTATCTGTTCTCCTCCTTTCTTTGCTCATGATTTTTCAAGAGCTTGGCGCAAGTCGAATTAATTGGCTTTGGGAACTAATTTTGGTTCTTGTTTTCTTCGCTTCAACCTACTGGTTCATTCGGGCAGAGAAAAAGGCAAAAGATCCTATTTTTCAAATCGAAATGTTTAAAAATCGAACCTTTTCCATTCAAATCATGGTTTCTTTGCTCTTATCAGGTGCACTTATTGGTTACAACATTTATTTCCCCATATGGCTTCAAGCGATTTATCGCGTCCCTGCTTTTTTGGCCGGTTTAACGTTAACGCCAAGCTCAGTCATGTGGATGGTATCCGGCTTTTTTGTCGGCTGGCTCATGAAAAAATTCAAAACAAAACAACTTTTCTTGTTGATTAGTGGAATTTTGACTTTACTCAGCCTTCCACTTGTTTTTGCAAGTGTGACTTTCCCAATGTTTTATTTCTATCTCATCGCTGGATTGATGGGCGCATGTATGGGGATAATATTGACGATGTCAACGTTAATTGCACAAAATTTGGTCCCTAAAGAAAACATTGGACTCGCGAGTTCAATGATTGTATTAGGGAGGACACTTGGACAGGCCATGATGACAGGAATATTTGGCTTAGCTTTCTCACTGGGAATTAATTCTGGCCTCACTAACCATCAGGAGTTAAACTTTCAACAAGTCAACGAATTTATTAGTTCCAGTACAGCGTCAGAAGTTCCGATAAGATTGAAGAACCTATTGGACCAAGTTGTACTCGGAGCTATTCATTCAGTCTTTTGGATTGTGACATCTCTATGTTTATTAACGTTAATTGTTTGTTGTTTTGAAAAACAAGGGTCAAAAAGGGACATAAAAGAATAAATTAAAAAATTCCTTATAGAAAAAAGTCTGTCCGTTCTGACAGGCTTTTTATGATATAATTAAGTCTAGATTGTATCGAAATTAGAATTGGACAAAATAGAAAATGGCAGATTTTATTGCACAAAATTTAACTAAAAGTGTTGGCGAAAAGATGGTTTTTGATGGCGTAAATTTCATCATTCATGATCTAGATCGGATAGGTCTGCTCGGTGTGAATGGAACTGGTAAGACGACTCTCTTAAACGTTATTGCGGGACAGTCGGGCTTTGATGGCGATGTTTCTCCCTTTGATAAGCCTACAAATTTTACGTTTACTTATTTGACTCAGGAACCTGATTTTGATGATGAATCAACCATTTTGGATGCTGTATTAGATGACCAGTTGCCACAAATGCGAGCGATTAAAGCGTATGAGTTAATCTTGTCCGAACTGACTGAAGAGAAGATGCAAGCTTTTGAAAAAATCCAAGCTGATATGGATCGCCTTGATGCGTGGAATGTGGAAGCGGACGTCAAAACAGTGCTGACGAAATTAAATTTGCCTGATCCAACGACAAAAATTGGGACACTTTCTGGAGGTCAAATGCGTCGAGTACAATTAGCTCAAGCTTTGGTTAATCCCTCTGACTTACTTTTACTCGATGAACCTACCAATCATTTAGATGTCGAAACGATTGCCTGGTTACAAAACTATTTAAAGAATGCAAAACGAACTGTCCTTTTTGTTACACACGATCGCTATTTTTTAGATCAAGTTGCCACACGAATTTTTGAATTAGACCATGCTCAGCTTAAAGAATATCAAGGAAATTATCAAGATTATTTAGCAAAAAAAGCTGATGATGAAGAACGTGATGCAGCGAGTAGCCACAAAGCAAAACAACTCTACAAATCAGAATTAGTCTGGATACGCAAATCACCGCAAGCCAGAGGAACCAAACAGCAAGCCCGTATTTCACGTTTTGAAGACTTGAAGGACAGTTTAAAAACGGAAAAAGCTTTGGGCGATTTAGACATGAATATCGCGAGTCAAAGGCTTGGAAAGAAAGTCATTGAATTTAAAGCCGCTGGTTTTGCCTTTCCTGACCGAGAAATTTTTAGTGATTTCAACCTCATCGTAAAACCACATGCTAGAATTGGGATTGTCGGAGATAACGGTGTCGGAAAGTCAACGCTCTTAAACATTATTGACCATGAATTAGAACTGACGTCTGGCCAACTTGAAATTGGTGAAACTGTCAATATTGGTTATTTTAGCCAGGAAGTTCGAGGGCTTGATGAAAGTAAGCGAATGATTAATTTTCTCGAGGAAACGGCAGCAGCAGCGCACAATACCTCTGGTGAAAACATTTCAGTGGTCAATTTGCTTGAACAATTCTTATTCCCAAGAAGTACACATGGGACACTCATATCCAAGTTGTCTGGTGGCGAAAAAAAGAGACTTTACTTATTGAAAATTTTACTTTTACAGCCCAATGTTTTATTACTGGACGAACCTACGAATGATTTAGATATTGCTACTCTAACTGTTCTTGAAAATTTCTTAGCTCAATTTCCTGGTGCAGTCCTAACAGTTTCTCACGACCGATATTTTCAAGATAAGGTTTCGAGGGAGTTACTTGCCTTCGAAAACCAAAAGATTGAACACTATTTTGGGGCCTACAGTGATTATTTATCGGTCAAAGCGCAAGAAAATTCTGCTGTCATTCCTGATAAAGGTGACAAAGAGCCGGTCGGTTCTTTGTCACCAGAAAAAAAAGATGCCAAACCCAAATTGACATACATGGAAAAGAAAGAATGGGAATCGATCGAAGATGATATTGCTTTGCTCGAAAATCGAATTGAAGAAATAGATACAGAGATGAACTTAAATGGTTCAAATACAGAGCTTTTGCTCAAATTACAAGACGAACTCGACGAGACGACCAAACAACTCGAAATAAAATACGAACGTTGGGAATACCTGAGCGAACGTGTTTAAAACAAAAAAACGCGACATGCGTTTTTTTTATAAATGAAATTTAGCTTTAAATTTTTTCATTGCTAAGTAGCGATTCCTAGCCTTATGCATGGCTTCCGCCCGTTTTGGATTCTTCTTATAAAAATCTTGGTGATATTCTTCGGCTGGCCAAAAAGCTTGACTGTCTTCAATCGGGACAACAATTGGTTTAGTCCAAAGGTGAGTCGCTTCCAGATCAGCCTTACTTTTCTCAGCAATGACACGTTGTTCAGCATTCTCAACAAAAATGACTGGACGATAATTTGAACCGCGATCGTAAATTTGACCGTCGGCATCAGTTGGATCAATCAATGACCAATAAATATCAAGCAAGTCTTGATAAGAAATATGTTCAGGGTCAAACAGGATTTCAACTGCTTCAGTATGACCGGTATATTTGCCTGATACTTGGTCGTATGTTGGGTCATCAATGTGACCACCAGTATAACCACTCGTTACCGAAATAATACCTTCTTTTTCCTCAAAGGGTTCGACCATGCACCAAAAACATCCTCCGGCAAATATTGCTTTTTCAATCATTTTATCACCTCATTTTAATTTAATTATAGCATGCTTAAATAGAATCAAAGCAAAACTTTACTTTTACTGGTCAATCAAATCTAGAGAATTTGGAACAAAGGTAATTACATCATATTCATTAATACAAAAGTCCAGCATATAAGTTAACAAAAAAGCGACATTAAAATTTTTCTGCTATAATTCAATCATGGAAAAGTTAGATAAGATTCAGATATTAAATGAGTTATACAATCTCATTTTAGATAAACACATTCGGACATACGAGCGTCAATGTTTACTCAAGGCTAAAAATCAAATTGAAGCAGGTGACGGAGTAAAAAATACATTAGCAGAATTAGAAGCAACTTTGCGCCCCCTTGCATTAAGATATAATTTAACTCCCAAGGTAACCACTTTTTATCAACAGATTGCCAGAGATGGTTTATTTGCACCAGGAGTGGGCAAAATTTTGTGATATAATTAATTCAGTGTAAATTTACAGAACCAGATTTAATGATTAATTAGAGTTGGTATATTTTAAAATTAGAAAGCAAAGGAAATGACTTACGCAGACACAATTTTTAAACAAAATATAAGCAATATTCTCGATAATGGCGTTTTTTCTGAACAGGCTCGTCCTAAATATAAAAATGGAAAAACGGCAAATAGCAAGTACATAACGGGAAGTTTTGCGACTTATGATTTGCAAAAAGGACAATTTCCAATTACCACGTTGAGAAGGATTCCAATAAAGACGGCCATCAAAGAATTAATGTGGATTTATCAAGACCAAACCAGTGATCTTGGTGTTTTAAAAGAAAAGTATGCGGTCAATTACTGGGATGAATGGGAAGTGGCTAATAGTGGAACTATTGGACAGCGGTATGGAGCAACGGTTAAAAAATATCAAATTATTAACAAATTGCTCGATGGTTTAGCGAAAAACCCATGGAATAGACGAAATATTATTAACCTTTGGCAATATGAGGACTTTGAAGAAACTGAAGGCCTCCTGCCTTGTGCCTTCCAAACAATGTTTGATGTTCGCCGTGGGGCTGATGGTGAAATTTATCTTGATGCCACACTGATACAACGGTCGAATGATATGCTTGTTGCTCACCATATCAACGCCATGCAGTACGTCGCCTTACAAATGATGATTGCTAAACATTTTTCATGGAAAGTGGGCAAATTCTTTTATTTCATTAATAATTTGCATATTTATGATAACCAATTTGAACAAGCGAATGAACTTTTGAATCGTCAGGCAAACGCTATTGAACCGGAATTGCGATTAAATGTTGCTGATGGGACTAATTTCTTTGACATTAAACCAGAAGATTTTGAATTGGTTAATTACGAACCTGTTCAACCACAACTTAAATTTGATTTGGCGATATAAGATATGAAAGCATTGTATTTTAATGATTTTGGCAGTGTCGGGCAGCTGATTTATGGAGATTTGCCTCGACCAATGAGAAAAGAAGGCGAAGTCCTTGTTCAGACGGCATTTATCGGTTTAAACTTTGCGGATATTTACAGACGTCGAGGAACTTATCATATTGAACCCCATCGCCCCTATATTAATGGTTACGAGGGATCAGGAATAATTGTGGAGGCTGATGATGCAAACATCGTTGGTCAAAAGGTACTGTTCGTGGATTGTCCCTTAGCAAATGCTGAATTGGTAGCTGTCCCTCTTGAAAAAATTATTTTTTTACCCGATGAAATCAGTCTCAAACTAGCCGCAAGCATTGGCCTCCAAGGGCTAACTGCTGATTTTTTAGCACATGATTTGGGTCAAAATAAGAGTGGAGATAAAGTTTTTGTCACAGGGATTTCAGGCGGTGTTGGACAATTACTCGCACAAATTTTATTGGCAGATGGCGTAGAGGTTTCTGGGTCAGCTTCACTTAATAAACAAAATGTCGCCCGTTCTTTTGGTGTGAATCAATTGTTTAACAGTCGGACAAATGATTGGGTTGAGCGTGAGAAGAATCAGTTTGATACCGTTTTTGATGGGGTTGGTTCAACTATAAACCAATCATTAGATTTAGTGAAACATCGAGGAAAAGTTGTCTTTTTTGGAATGGCGGGAGGAAATCCCCCACTCATCAATCCTGTTGACTTAATGGCTGAGTCAAAATCAGTAATGACAGGCGACTTGTGGGACTATTTGACTTCTTTTGAAGAACGAGAACGTAGAGCACGTCGCCTATTTAGTTATATTACCAGCGGTAAAATTCAATTGACGGAACCGACCGTTTTCGAATTAGCAGATGGGCAAGCCGCGCATGAATTCCTAGAAACAGGAAAAAACATAGGGAAAATTTTGTTTGTAACAGAAAATATAAAGGATTGATATGACCATATTATTATTTGACATTGATAACACACTTTTAAATTTTGATCGTGCGGAAGAAGTAGCACTTGGAAAGATTTTTGAACATTACAATATTGAAGACAATGATGTAAATCGAAGCATCTATTCCCGTGAGAATAAAGCACTATGGCGAAGTCATGAAGCAGGAGAAATAAGCAGAGCAGAATTGTTATCCACTCGATTTGTCAAAGCTTTTGAAGCGATGAAAATAACCACTCCTTATGACGGCCACCAAGTTGATGTGGATTATCAATACTACTTGTCTCAGGGACACGAAATGATGGAACATGCTCAAGAGCTACTTGATGAATTGTCAAAAACACCTGCTCGTCTTTACATTGTTTCAAATGGGACTTCAAAAGTTTCACGCCCTCGAATCATTGAATCTGGGATTACCCCTTATTTTGATGAAATATTCATCAGTGAAGAAGTTGGAGCACATAAGCCCTCTCTTGCTTTTTTTGATTATGTTTTAAATCATATTAAAACTGACGAAAATGAAGAAATTACAATTATTGGTGATTCATTAACGACAGATATTCAAGGTGGAAATAATGCCGGTATCCATACGATTTGGTACAATCCCAAACACCTTTCTGTCAGCACTGACAGCATACCTGAGTATGAAATTTCTGATTTATTGGATGTTTTATCAGTTGTTAATCTATAATAATCGAGTCAAGAAATACAATTGTATTTCTTTTTTTATTTTCTTTTGTCTGATAAAATCTCATGAAAATTTTGATAAATTCTCATTCGAATGTAAAATATGGAGACTTCAAAGTGTTATAATTCATACAGTTAAGAAAAAGGGGATGATCATGAAGCGGAATCGAAAGAAAAAAATTAAAGCCATATTACCAATCTTTGTCCTCATTTTAATGGTCATAAGTTTTATCGGCGGTCATTTTACAGCTCAGAATGATACAAGAAAAGCTCAAGTAAAGCTAGAGTCAAGCACGAAAGCATCTTCTAGTGTCATTATTGGAAAAGCTCAACAATCAATTATGGTGCCCACGATCTATATTAACGGGTCCGGTGGCGATATCCGTCCAAGTCAGCACATCATTGATGGGATGTTTCCCAATAAAGCGACGGCGCCAGAAACTGGGCTGACGATTCTCGTTGACATTTCAAGAAACAACAAATTAACAGTGTCGGGGAAGATTTCTTCGACTGATAAAAATCCAATTGTCCAATTTGCTACCGTAAAAGGAACAGACGATGGTGAACTTTATTCAAAAGCATTAAAGGTGGCAATGGATTATTTAGTCAGTACTTACCATATTACGAAAATTAATATGGTTGGTTATTCATCAGGTGCTACGGGCGGCCTTTATTACATCTTGGATTACGGCAATGAATCCGATGCCCCTAAAGTGCAGGAATTTATCTCACTTGATGGGGAATATAACAAAGAAAAAAATTTAGAAGCGGGAGAAACCTTACAAGACGTATTGACCTATGGACCAATATTAAAAACCAGCATGTATCAATATATTGAAGATCGATATACAAAAATTGACCCAAATACAAAATTCTATCTCATGGAAGGAAATTGGAGCCTTGAAAAGCAGACAGATGAAGCGATTCCTTGGGCTGATACATTTTCAATCTACCACTTATTAGTAGCGAATAAAAATAATGTCAATATGTACCTTTATCCAACAAAATTACGGCACGGTTTAGTTCCTAAAGACCCATTGGTTGCCAATTACATCAAGAATATCTTGTATCCTACACTATAAGAAGAAGGAGAACTTATGCATCTTTCAGAAAAATGGAAAATTGTAGCAAAAACGGCATTCTATTTTATTATCATTATCATTTTGCTCTATCTCTATTCTTATAGTCATACAGGCGGAGCGCATTTCATTTACAACGAATTTTAAA
>NZ_JXJU01000010.1 GCF_002441655.1 Lactococcus fujiensis JCM 16395
CTCTAAAAACTTGACTTAACGTCATTATTAAAAACATAAAAAGACTGGAGAACCAGTCTTTTTATTCATATCTGTCTTTTTATTCGTATCTATATTGTGCGAGTGCTTCACAGATAATCTCTTTATTCGCTTCCGCATTTATTCCAAGGTATTCAGCGATAGTGACGTAATTCAGGTTGGGGATTTCCTCGGTAGCAAGTAAGGAAATCAAGTCAGGAATGCTATTTTCTCGAGCTCTTGCTTCTGAATATAAATTTTGTAGGTCATTTTGAAAGCTGGTATCTTTAGATTTGAAATGTTCAAGTTCATGAATAATAACTTTGATTTCTTCTAATTCGGATAAATCAGAACGAATTATAATGAAGTTAATACCATGTGTCTTTAAGAATTTGCCTTGTTCATTGAGAACAGAAGAGTAACGTAAAATGATATGATGCTCCCTTAAAAATCTTTTTAAAGTTTCAAGCATAGCTTATTTTTCAAGTCCCTCAAAATATTCTTTAACAAGACGTTGTATTTCTTCTCTGTCATTTTCAGTAATTGGTTTTCCATCGTAACTTTTTGAGTAAAGTATATCCTGGTCTAATTGACCTAAGTCAAGATGGCGTGCATCGGTATTGCCAAGAAGAATTAGTGCGAACATACTGGAAACACGTTATGCTTTTGAAAGATTGAAACGTTATGAAGTTCAAAGCCCAGATGGAGATTTTCATGGAAGTGTTTTGGACACAGTAGAGAAGGCACTTCAGCAATTAAATAGGATGGATGCGGAAGTGGATTCAATATCGGGTACGTTTCTTTAATCAAGAAAAGGCAAAATTAAAGATTTGAGCAATCGCTATTATCGGTTATTGGGTTAGAGGATATTTTTGTCAGTTCTGACAGGCTTTTTTTAATTTGGGGAGAAAAAATATTGAATTATATAATTAAACAAATTGGTTTTTATATCGAGGAATGATGAAGAAGTGATTGTTAAAGCTTGTGATGTCTATTTAGATTATTATAGTTTTAATAATATGACTAGACGAAGGGTGAAACTTGCCTTTCGAGAAATGTTCGAGAATGAAAAAAATCTTCTTGGTAGGTTTGAATCTGGCATGTAAGAATTGGTGATGTTCGAATAGATTTAATCCATTGAAAAAAACTAAATTAGAGGAAAATTGAATGAAAATTACATATGTATCAGCTTCCAATTCTATTGCGGAATGGGGAAATAAAAAAGCAGTAATGGCAAGATATGAAGGGCTAAATATCTATACACTCAATCGCTGGTTAAGTGAAATGAGAGGAATTAGTCGTTTCAGAGGTGGTGTCATTAACCCAACACATAAATTAGTCTGGATAAATTTTGAAGTATTTGAAGAATATCTGAGATGGAAACAGCTGGGAAAACGAATGGATAAGCAAAGATGAGCAAAAAATGATATACTAGTACTGCTAAAAGTATTGATAATCATTTTTTTCACTGGAAGTGAGGAAGAGATGTATTATGAGGTAAGAATATCCAAAAAAGGAATTCGCCGATTTATTGTTCTTGATGATTATATTGACCCTTTGACAGGTAAGAAAAAAAGGGCATCTGTGGCTTATTATCACGATACTGTGAGGGCGAGAAAGGAAGCAGAAAGAGAACTTGAAGATAAAATTGATGAGTTAATCGAAAGTTCAGGACGAAAATATAATAGCAAAAAAATTACAACTTTTGGAGAATTAAAAAATAGTTGGCTAGATAATTGGCAAGCTGGAGTGAAGAGAACGACAATAGAACGTGAAAAATTAGTTTTGAGGCGATTGAATGAAGTAATTTCTGATGACGTGTTGTTAATAAACATCACGCCACTTTTGATTAAGGGGGCGTTGCTAGAGTATGAACGGAAATATCAAACTTCATATTCTACGCTTCAACATATCAAATCGACATTCAATAAAATTTTTGATTTTGGCGTTTTATATGGTGTGGTTTTAATTTCTCCAACTAAGGTAATTCGCCTACAAGCGACACCTGCACAACGAAAAGCAGAGCGAGATCGGAGAGAAGCTAAGTTTTTGGAACCACCAGAACTAGTCGCCTTTTTTGCAGAAATGAAACAAAGTAGAAATAAAAATTATTTTGATTTGTGTATTTTTCTTTTGTTGACTGGGTTGCGTATAGGAGAAGCTGGAGCTTTAACTCTTGATGATTTTGACTTTGAAAAGCGAACGGTCGATATTTCAAAATCTTTGCAATCACGTGATTTGAAAGTTGATGATTTTTATTTAGATACAACAAAAACACCAAATTCTGAACGCGTTGTCTTAATGCCACAAGCAGCAATAGATGCCGTAAAACGTGTAATTGAAAGAAATGCAGCGTTTGATAAGCATATGTCATTAAATCCAGCAAAAAGTTTTAGACATTGTCAATTTATATTTCGGACTGAATACGGTGCGCCGATCACATCTCATAGTTTTCGAGCAGTTCTTAGTAGAGCAGAAAAGAGATTAAAAAATGAATGTCCGAAACGTTACGGATTTGAATGGAAAAGGCATGTTGTCCCTCATAGTTTCCGTCATATGCAAATCACATATTTGCAAAGTGGCGATGCTGGCAATGTAGTAGGGATAAAAGAAATTATGGGGCGAGTGGGCCACTTAAATGTTGAGACAACGATGGTTTATACACACCGCACTAAAATTGAACAAGAGAAGTCAGTTGACGTTTTGAATCAGCTGGCTCAAAAATTAGGATTAGGCTAATCTCACCCACATCCCACCCACACGTTATAAAAAGGGAATAGTGAGACTGAGAAGCCGTGTAAATAAAGGAGATTTAGCTTATGAGTACGATCCAATGGTTTCCAGGGCACATGTCCAAGGCACGACGTCAAGTTCAAGAAAATTTGAAATACGTTGATTTTGTAGTTGAGTTAGTTGATGCACGATTACCAATGAGTTCGCGTAATCCCATGTTAAGTAAGATAATTGGGGATAAACCACGTGTGATTGCGTTAAATAAAGCAGATTTGGCGGATCGCACTCGTGTAAAAGAATGGGTTCAATATTTTGAAAATGAAGGTTATCAAGCCCTTGCCATCAATTCAAAAGAGGAATATACGGCAAAACGTTTAACTGTTGCAGGGAAGCAACTGATGGCTAGTAAATTGGCTCATGATGCCGAACGGGGAATCAAAAATAAGTCCTTGAGAACAATGATTGTTGGAATACCAAATGCAGGTAAATCAACTCTAATGAACCGTTTGGCAGGAAAAAAAGTAGCACAAACAGGAAATAAGCCAGGTGTTACAAAGGGGCAACAATGGCTGCGGACAAATCCTGATTTAGAAATCCTTGATACACCTGGTATTTTATGGCCCAAATTTGAGGACCAAATGGTGGGGCTGAAATTAGCTTTAACTGGAGCGATTAAGGACCAATTATTACCAATGGATGAGGTAACTATTTTTGGATTACGTTATTTCTTGAAAAATTATCGGGTATTAACAATGAAACGCTACCGAATGACTGATGACGATTTAGAACTTGAAATTCCTGAACTTATCATGGAATTGACCACACGTTTTGGTTTTAGGGATGATTATGATCGTTTTTATGAGATGTTTGTGAAAGACGTGCGGGATGGTCGACTTGGAACCTACTGCTTAGATCAAGTAGGAGATTTCGATGGTGCAAACAATTAAAGAGATAAAAGCCATCCTGTCAGAGCTGACCGAGCTCAATGATCCATATTTTGAAGCATTAGGCCTTGATTCACGTGTAGGTGTCCAAAAGGCACTAGAACGTCGACGCAAGCAAATTTTGGCTGATCATACAGAAAATGCACGGTTGGAAAAAATGCTGACTTTTGAAAAAGAACTCTATGCGCATGGAATTGATTTAATCGCTGGCGTAGATGAAGTAGGACGTGGGCCACTTGCAGGGCCTGTTATCGCTGCAGCAGTTATCTTACCAAAGCATTGCAAAATTAAAGGACTTAATGACAGCAAACAGGTTCCAAAGGCCAAGCATTGTGAAATATACGAGGAGATTCAAACAAAAGCCGTTGCCATTGGCATTGGATTGGTAGATCATGATGTCATTGATGAAATTAATATTTATGAGGCAACCAAAGTAGCCATGATTCAGGCTTTGAACCAATTAAAACCTCAAGCACAACACGTCCTTATTGATGCCATGAGATTAGAAATTCCACTCCCACAGACTAAAATTATTCATGGTGATGCACGGAGCGAAAGTATTGCTGCTGCAAGTATTGTGGCAAAGGTGACGCGGGATGAAATGATGAAAAAATATGCCAAACAATATCCAGGATACGATTTTGAGCATAATTCAGGTTATGGTACAGCCAAGCATTTGTCAGCCTTGAAAGAACTTGGTGTCACACCCATCCACCGACGTTCATATGAACCAGTGAAAACGATCGTAAATGAAGTAAAGAACGGAAGTTTATAGGTTTTTTCTGAAAATTATTGAAAAAATGAATCAAGTCTGCTAAAATAACGTTGTAATTAGAAATCAATTCAGAAAGGACCTCACATTTTGTGAATGGCTAATTAGAAAATCTAATTAGGGAAATTAAATGAATACGGAATTAATTAAACGGCTTGTTGATGAAGCAAACGAAAAAGGGATGGCAAAGTATCGCGCTTATTCGATGCAAAAAGTTGCAAATGCTTATGAATTATTAATGAATAAAAAAGCCATGGCTAAATTTGTTGTAACGGGTTATGAACAAGGCTATCTTGAATCAAATGCAGCAAAAACCGATTATCAAATTAAAACAGTTCGCGCACTTGAATCATTCTTAACTGGAAAGTATTAAAAAAACGTGAGACCCACGTTTTTTGTTTTATTCAAAATAAGCATCCAAGATTTTCATTTTTAAATTGGTCAAAGCTGATAAAGGGGCGGTCAATTGGCTACGAAGGAAAAGTTTTTCTTCAATGGTGACGATTCCCATAAATTTGACTTGCGGATAATTACTATTAACGGCCAGGATTTTAGCTTTCATCTCTGCTAAATTATCGGGCGTGACAGGTATGTCTAAGTTAATTGATCGGTCAGCGTAGGAGAAGTTCTTAAGTGATTCGATATTACGATTAGGAATAAAAGCCGTTGCGCCATCGCCAGAAATCAGTGTGATCGACCGAATACCTACAGTTTTAACGATGCCCTCAATATCTAAATTTTCAAAACGAATAGTGTCACCAACATTAATTTGGTGTTCTACAATGATGAAAAAACCATTGATAATATCTGCAACCAGGTCACGTCCGGCAAAGCCTAATGCAACACCAAAGATACCTGCTCCAGCTAAAATATTGCTAACAGGTATTCCTACAATATTTAAAACGGTGTAGATATAAAGAAAAACGGTCAGGTAGTGAATACCAGAAGTAGTCAATTTGGCAAATGTCAAAATTCGAGCCGTATCTGTCCATTTTCGTTCGGAATAGTCTTTAAATAGTTTTTTAACGATGCGGGATGAAATGTGATAGAGCAAAAAGAAGAGTAGTGATACCCAAATGATTTGGATTGATTTAGTGATCAGGAGATCAAGAATGGCCTCCCAGTTAAAGTTAAAATATTTCATGTAAGTTTTATTTTCCTAATTTTCTGAATGTTTCTTGAATTAATATTCGAAAAATACTATAATCTATTATATCAAAAAAATAAAAAACGGCTCTTAATTAATTAATTAATTAATTGTGTTTTTTTAGTGTTGGAGGAATCTATTTTATGGCTGTAAATATTGACTGGGAAAATCTCGGCTTTGATTATCTTAATCTCCCTTTCCGCTACATTTCATATTATAAAGATGGCAAATGGGATGCGGGAAAATTGACTGAGGACAATCAATTACACATGAGTGAATCATCAACGGCTTTGCATTATGGTCAGCAAGGATTTGAGGGGATGAAAGCTTATCGAACTAAAACAGGGGAAATTCAATTGTTTAGGCCTGATCGCAACGCTGCTCGTTTACAAGCCACTGCGAGACGATTACGAATGGCTGAAGTTCCGACAGACAAATTTATCGATGCAGTCATGCAAGTTGTCAAAGCCAATGAAGAATACGTTCCTCCACACGGCACAGGAGCGACACTCTACCTTCGTCCATTGCTTATAGGGGTTGGTGATATCATCGGTGTTAAACCAGCTACAGAGTATATTTTTACCGTTTTTGCCATGCCTGTGGGTGCTTATTTTAAAGGTGGACTCGTCCCATCAAAATTTGTTATTTCACGCGACTATGATCGAGCTGCTCCTTTAGGAACAGGGGGATCAAAAGTTGGGGGGAATTATGCCGCATCTCTTCAAGCAGAAGTAGAGGCCAAAGAAGCAGGATATGCAGATGCGATCTATCTTGATCCATCGACACATACAAAAATTGAAGAAGTAGGATCTGCCAATTTCTTTGGTATCACGAAGGAGGGAGAATTTATTACACCTTTAAGTACTTCAATTTTACCTTCCATAACAAAATATTCACTCTTGTATCTTGCTGAACATCATTTGGGATTAAATGCGCGTGAGGGTGACGTTTTCGTCAAAGATTTGGATCAATTTGCGGAAGTGGGCGCATGCGGAACAGCCGCTGTAATTACTCCCGTTGCATCAATTGATGATGGTGAAAAGCACCATGTTTTCTATTCAGAAACGGAAGTTGGCCCTACCATTAAGAAACTTTACGATGAGCTCGTCGGTATTCAATTTGGGGACATCGAAGCCCCTGAAGGTTGGATTTTCAAAGTTAACTAATATTTCAAAGTTCCTCCTTTCAGGATTGTATTACATATTTTAAAACGTTCAATATCTCGAACGTTTTTCTTGTATAGAAAATAAGCTTATTTTAAATAAATTTCTGAAATTAGGGTATAATTAAATAAAAAAGTTGGAGGAAATATGAAAAAACCATTTGTAACAAAAAATCAGCTGGAAAATATCGCAGCAAAATATCCCACTCCATTTCACATCTATGATGAAAAAGGGATTCGTGAAAAAGCTAGAGCATTGAATAAGGCATTTTCGTGGAATAAGGGCTACAAAGAGTTTTTTGCGGTTAAAGCAACTCCAACGCCAGCGATTTTAAAAATTTTGCATGAAGAAGGATGTGGTGTTGACTGTGCTTCCTATGTCGAACTTTTGATGTCTGATAAATGTGGTTTTGATGGTTCAGAAATGATGTTCTCATCAAATGATACTCCTAAGGAAGAGTACCTTTTTGCCGAAAAACTAGGAGCTACCATTAACTTAGACGCCTATGAACACATCGTTTTCTTGAAGTCACTAACTAAAACAGATGGCTTCAAATTCCCAAAAACGATGAGTTTACGTTATAATCCAGGTGGCGTTTTTGCGATGGGAACAAAAATAATGGATAATCCTGAAGATTCAAAATTTGGAATGACTAAGGATCAATTGATTCAAGGGATTTTAGATTTACAAAAATTAGGCGTTGAGCAGTTCGGCATTCATAGCTTTTTAGCATCAAATACAGTTACAAATGATTATTATCCAGAACTAGCGCGCCAATTATTTGAATTTGCATTGGAAATCCGTCAAAAAACGGGTGTGACACTTGATTTCATCAATTTGTCAGGTGGAATCGGGGTTAATTATCGACCAGAAGAAGTGACCAATGATATTGCAGTAATTGGTGAAGGTGTCCATCATGTATATGATGACGTATTAGTCAAGAATGGCATAGACCAGCTTAAAATATATACAGAATTGGGCCGGTTCATGTTGGCACCGCATGGACTTTTAGCAACCCGTGTTTTACATAAAAAGAAAACCTATCGAACTTATATTGGTGTTGATGCCTCTGCGGTCAACCTTATGAGGCCGGCTTTTTATGACGCTTACCATCACATTACTGTAATGGGGAAGGAAAACGACAAGACAAGTGAAATTGTTGATGTAACTGGTTCTTTGTGTGAAAACAATGATAAATTCGCCAAAGAACGTGAACTTCCTATAATTGAGGAAGGAGATCTTCTTGTCATTCATGATACGGGAGCTCATGGATTTTCAATGGGTTATCAATATAATGCTAAATTACGTTCTGCTGAAATTCTTTTGCAAGAAGATGGCTCTGCTAAACTAATTCGACGGGCTGAAAAACCAGAAGACTATTTTGCAACACTGATGGGTTATGACTTTTCATAAGGAACGGTGCTCTAAGGAGCCCATTTCTTTTGACGTCAAATGTATGCCCATACATTTTTTGCAAATGTTGAAGTATTTTATGACAAAATACATAAATTTTGATATAATAGACAAGTATGAATGCACAATTTAGGTTGGGCAGAAAAGAATTAGGAGATTACTAATGAATTTAGTTTTAGCTATTATTTTGATGGTCGTTTTTGCACTCGCTGGATTTGCTGGCGGAACTTACTACATGCAACGTCAAACGAAAAAAATGTTGATTGAAAACCCACCCCTCAATGAAGATGGTGTACGCTTGATGATGAGTTCAATGGGACGCAAACCAAGCGAAGTTCAAGTCCAACAAGTGCTTCGTCAAATTCGCGCTGCAGCCAAACAAGCTGATAAAGACGGTAAAAAGAAAAAATAAAAAAATGAGATACTTTGCTACCCTGCAAAGTATCATTCATAATATCGAAAAAATAAATGGAGGAAATGATGAACAACAAACCAATCGGGTTACTGGACTCAGGTGTTGGAGGACTTACAGTTGTTCGCGAACTTCTTCGTCAACTTCCTAATGAAGAAATTGTCTATATCGGAGATACAAAACGTGCACCTTATGGTTCACGAAGTAAAGAGCAAATAACAGACTTTACTTGGGATATGGTCAATTTTTTATTATCTAAGAATGTTAAAATGATTGTTATGGCTTGCAATACAGCAACTTCAGCAGCATTAGAAGAAGTCAAGGAAAAGCTTGATATTCCTGTTATCGGAGTCATTATGCCTGGTGCATCAGCTGCAATCCAAGTGACAGAAACAAAAAAAATTGGGGTTATTTCAACTGAAGCTACCTTAAAATCAGGTGAATATGTAAAAAGCATCAAAAATCGGACGGCCACGGTTGACGTAATTAGTCTTGCTTGTCCGAAATTTGTACCAATCGTTGAATCAAATGAAATGGAATCGGCGATTGCAGAAAAAGTCGTCAAAGAAAGTTTGGCCCCCTTAAAAGGGAACGTAGATACGCTTATTTTAGGATGCACACACTATCCTTTGCTTCGCCCATTGATTCAAGCAAACATGGGTCCAAATGTAAAATTGATTGATTCAGGTGCGGAAACAGTACGTGACATTTCGGTTTTATTGAATTACTTTAACCTTAATGGCGAAGAACGTAAAAAACTTAACCATGAATTTTATACAACTGCGAGTGTCGCTCCATTTTATGAAATTGCTCAAAACTGGTTAAATTTGGATGATCTTAATGTGATGCATACTGATTTTGCTGCTAAAGAAACGAAAACAATTTTAATTGCCACGAGAAACGAAGGCAAAACGAAGGAATTCAAGAAGCTATTTGCTGATTATGGTTTCGCAATTAAAAATTTAAATGATTTTCCAGCGCTTCCCGAAATTGAAGAAACTGGAATTACATTTGAAGAAAATGCACGATTGAAAGCGGAACAAATTTCAGAAATAACAGGTGAAATTGTTATAGGTGATGACTCTGGTTTATGTGTTGATCTCCTTGGTGGTCTCCCAGGAGTTTGGAGTCACCGTTTTGCAGGTCCAAATCCAACGGATCAGGAAAACATGGCTAAACTTCTCCACGAACTGGCTTCGACTGAAGTCACGCCAGAACGTCGCACAGCTCATTTCCACACGACATTGGTAGCCGCGCGTCCAAATCATGAAAGTTTAGTTGTTGAAGCGAATTGGTCAGGTTCGATTGCCATTCGGGCTAAGGGAACAAACGGTTTTGGGTACGATCCCATCTTTTTGGTGTCAGGAATAGATAAAACGGCTGCTGAATTGACAGATGAGGAAAAAAATAGATTTTCTCATCGAGGTCAGGCCATGCAAAAAATGATGGTAGAACTTCCAGAATGGTTGAATGAAGCATAATTTATTTGTTTAGCCATCATTGGATAATGAGAAGCCTTATCTTTAAAGGAGAAAGATATGTTTGTTGTGATGTCAGATTCCCATTATGATCGAGAGGTCATAGCGGCAATCAAAGATAAATATCTAAGCACCGCTACCGCTATTTTTCATTGCGGAGATTCAGAATTGTTAAGTTCTGACAAAATTTGGTCTGGGATCCAAGTCGTTGCAGGAAATTGTGACGATGACACGAGATTCCCCGATTTTCTCCTTCAAGAAGTCGAGGGAAAAAGAGTCCTGCTAACACATGGCCATCAATTTAATGTTGGTTTTGGCTTAGATCGCTATTCTTACTTTGCTGAAGAAAAAGAAGCTGACATCGCCTTATTTGGTCATATTCATCGTCCAGTTGTTGAAAAGATTAATCATACGCTTTACTTAAATCCTGGTTCGGTAGCACAGCCTCGAGGAGATTACCAAATTAAAATGTATGCTTGCGTTGAAATAAATGAAGATTTAATTACAGTTTCTTATAAAGATTTAAACCATCAGTCAATAGATGGCTTACAATTTGAACTTCTAATGAGGTAATCATGATTGACAAAAATATCGAGGCATTCATTCTGAAACAAAGTCCAACTTTTGTAAAAAAAGCAGAGGATGTAGCTGTCTTACACACAGAACATAACGTCGCCCATGCAAAATTACTCCTGAGTCAGTATAAATATGCTCGCGTTCCAGTTTTAAATCAAGAAAAAGAATTTGTTGGTGTCATTGGATTGAATGAAATTGTTGATTTTGAAATGAAAGCAGATTTTTATTATGAAAAGTCACAAAAGACATCCATAGGAGAAATTACTAATCACAACATTTCAACTGTTCAACAAAGTTATTCATTAGAAGAAGTCATGCATATCCTTGTAAAAGAACCCTTTATCCCTGTGCTACAAGGAAAGACGTTTAAAGGAATTATCGTTCGACAAGAAATTCTTAAAGCGTTTAATGCATTCGCACACGATTTTACAAAACAATATGAAATTACGCAACGAAATTGATGGCTTTTTAGCCTCGAAAAATTTTTCACAGAATACAAAATCTAATTATTTTTATGATTTACAAGGTTTTCATCATTTCTTTGAAAATAAGATGATCTCTGATGTCTCCCTAGAACTTTTTCGTGCAACCTTGGATGGTTCCAAACCTTCTGTACAAAAGAGAAAAATATCTTCCATTAATCAGTATCTGTATTACCAATATCAGAATGGTTTTTTGGACCGTTTTTATCGATTGGCGCCTACAAATACGCCCAGTAAAACAACTCCCAAGAAAGTTGATTTACAAATTAGAGAATTTCCGGAATTTTATGCACCCATTCAGTCACTCGGACAATTTATTGCGCTTTTGATCTTGGAATTTGGTTTTACCTTTGCTGAGATACAAAATTTGAAATGGGAAAATTTTAATTGGGCCTTTCGAATTTTGACCGTAGAAAAAAAAGGAATCAAAAGAATTCTACCCATTCGAGAAAAATTTGCAATTAGGGTCAAAGGAATTACTAATGCTGATGAATTATTTTCAAAATCACGCCAATTTTTATATCTAGAATTAAAAAAATACACCCCCAATACTTCAAAGGAGTTAAGAGAGCAATACATTCTACGACAAAGAAAATCTGGAAAATCAATTTATGAAACAGCTGAAAATTTAGGTCTATCAACAATAGTAACCCTAGAGAGATATTACAAATAGAAATGTACATAATTTAAAATACGTTATATGATAAATGAGATGAATATAAAAATCAATGATTTTGAAGGCCCTTTAGATTTACTGCTTCATTTGGTGAGTCAATACGAATTAGACATCTTCGAAGTTCCATTGGTACCAGTGATTGAACAATATTTGGCATATATACGTGCTTCTCAAAATCTAGAATTAGAAATCGCGGCTGAATATATGGTGATGGCTTCCCAGCTGATGCTAATTAAGTCTCGGCGACTCCTGCCCTCAGTCAATGAAAACTTTGAGGAAGGTACTGCTCAACTTGAATATGATATTTTAAGTCAAATTGATGAGTATCGGCGATTTAAATTACTTTCGGAAGATCTGACTGTTCTACATCATGAACGAAGTCAATTTTTTACGAAATCAAAAACGGAAATTGTAAACGATGAGATGTCTCTAATTAAGGACAAGAGTTCAATTGATTTATTTCTCGCATTTAGCAAAGTCCTCAAATTGCACCGACAAAAAGAGCAAGATGAAAATACGACCATTGAATCCGAAAAATTTACAGTTGCGGATAAAATCTTAGAGCTTTCAAAGAAATTTGCGAAAAAAAGAATATACAAATTTACTCAACTTTTTAAGAAAAAGGCATCAAAACCGGAGTTATTGACTACTTTCCTAGCCTTGTTAGAGCTAATTAAAAATCAGCAAATTGATTTTTCACAAGAAAAAATATTCGGTGAAATTATTTTAGAAAGAAGGGATGCAAACCATGAATAAAACAGCAATTTGCGAGCTCTTACTTTTCGTTTCTGGAGAGACTGGCCTTTCATTATCGGAGCTGTCTGCACTGACTGAGCTATCTAAAGCGGCATGTGCCCAACAAATTGATCATCTAAAAGAAAAATATCAAGCTGATTCGGAATCAGCTTTCACAATTATTGAAACGGCAGGAAAGTACAAAATGGCCAGCAAGGTAGAATTTGCGGAAATTTTGAAAAATTATGCCAAAACACCACTGAACCAGTCATTGTCTAAATCAGCTATGGAGGTTCTTTCCATCATTGCTTACAAGCAACCCATGACACGTTTAGAAATAGATTTGCTCCGAGGAGTCAATTCATCGGGAGCCATTACTACATTAAGAGCTTATGATTTAATTGATAAAATAGGTGAGGTTGAGGCACCTGGGAGGCCTAGTTTATATGCGACGACTGAGTTTTTCTTGGATTATATCGGGATTAATTCACTTGATGAACTCCCCGAAATTAATGAGGACGATTTCGCGGCTGAGAAGCAGCGTTTATTTACAGACACAGATTTGTTATTAGAAGAAGAATTAGAGGATTAATATGACCAGAATTAACAAATATATCGCACATGCAGGTATTGCCAGCCGACGGAAAGCGGAAGAATTAATTTTAGACGGTCGTGTCTCGGTTAATGGTGATACAATGAAAGAACTAGGCTATCAAGTTGCATCGGGCGATATCGTTGAAGTCAATGGGATCGCTATTTACAATGAAGAACCTGTATACTATTTGCTGAATAAACCTCGGGGTTACATTTCTTCAGTCAGTGATGAAAAAGGGCGTAAAACCGTAATGGAATTGTTACCAAATGTAAAGGAAAGAATTTATCCTGTAGGACGTCTAGATTGGGATACTTCTGGTCTCCTTATTTTGACGAACGATGGCGATTTCACGAATTTAATGACTCATCCCAAGCATCAAATTGACAAAGTATATGTGGCTAAAGTTGAAGGAATGGCGAACAAAGAAAATTTGCGGCCCTTGACTTTGGGGATGACCATTGAAGGCAAAAAGGTGAGTCCAGCGCGTTATGAGATAATCAAAACGGATCGCGAAAAGAATCACTCAATCGTTGCTTTGACGATACATGAAGGTCAGAATCATCAGGTTAAAAATATGTTCGCCAAGGTTGGTTTACCCGTTCAAAAATTGAACCGAGTACAATATGGAACACTCGCACTTGAAGGTCTGCCTGCCGGTCAGTTCCGTCGTTTAAATAAAAAAGAAATTTCACAGCTGGTCAATCAAGCCACATCTAAATAGAATTCAAAAGGACTTTTTATAAGTCTTTTTGAATTCCTATTAAACAATTTCCAATAAAAATAAGTATTTTTGTGTTATAATTATCTTATCTTCAGGGCACCGTGAAATTCGGNGCTTGACCTCACAACTCCGCGATTCGCATTTGCGATTGAGCTAGTGAAAATCTAGCAGCGACAGTAAAATAGAACCAAATAATTGGGTCTATTTAATTGATTGATGAAGCCGTAGGCTTCCAAGATATTATAAGTTTAGATGAATAATTCTAAATTGAGTATCATTAATCAATTTGACAGTCTGGATGGAAGAAGATGGACAGTTTTTTAGTGATCCTCGCTTTTTTAGCGTCCTTTTTCACAACAAAAAATGCTTATCAACTTCCTCGAAATATGAAGAATTACTTTTCTTATTTGGAGGCTTTTTTTATGTCTAACTCAATGTTACAGACACGCAAAATGACTATGATTGCCATTTTGTCAGCAATTTCAACTGTTTTGGCAATGCCAATATTACAGTTTTCAATTTTAGGTTTACCTTTCCTAAAAGTTGATCTAACAATACTCCCAATCCTAATTGGATTATTTACACTGGGCTTAGGTGCAGGTGCAGCCATCCTGGTTATTCGTACCATTCTTTGGTTTTTACTTTTTAATGACGGTGTCAATACAGTTGTTGGATTACCGATGAACTTTATTGCAATTGCTTTATTTAGTTTAATCATTTATTTCTTTGTGAAAAAACGATTTTCACTTGGAAAATACGTGCTAGGTGGCGTTCTAGCGACACTTGCGATGACAGCAATGATGGTCTTCTTAAATTTGGTGTATGCAATTCCTGTTTATGAAACATTTGCCCATTATCCCGCGTCAGCTTTATCGATGTCAGCTTATGTTCTTCCTGTAGTGATCCCATTTAATCTCCTTGAAGGAGCTATTTTTACTGGAGGTTACCTCATTTTGCATTATGCCCTTTCGCAGAGTAAAGCAATAAAAATGATCAATGCATAAATTTTACATTTTAATGTCTAATAATTAATAGAGTAGATACTCTATTTTTTTTATTCATTTATAAACTATTTTGGATATTAAATGTAAAATATGTTAAAATGTAAAGGTTATCATTTAGGGAGGTGATCAAGTTGTCCTTTTTTAAAAATATTGAATTTGAGTCGTTATCAGAAGTTGACAAAGCCATTTGGCATTATTTATCCAACAGTTCGGATAAAATTCCGTACATGAGGGTTCGTGATATTGCCAAGGAATCACACACATCGCCTTCATCGGTTATGCGCTTTATCAAAAAATTGGGCTACGAGAGTTTTCCAGAGTTCAGATTGGATTTTAAAGGCGATGCAGCTGCATTGACACAAGAAAAATTTGATGAAAATATCCTAAATCGAGAAAAATTTCCAAAAGATTTGGAGTATCGTTTAACGAATGTCTCAAATGCCATCTTAAACAGTGAAAACATTGTCTTTTTCGGTGTAGGAATGTCGGCATACACAAGTGAATATGCAGCACGTTTGTTTGCTATGCTAGGTTTCAATACGACGGCCTTTACGGATTCAACTTATCCTTTGTTTCAAAAACTGGAAAATACGAGCGATAATGTATTCATTTCGCTTTCAGTTACGGGAAACACGAGTGAGGTTGTTGAAATTATGAATGGTGTGAAAAACAAGCCTGATTTTGTCTCTGTAGCCATCACAAGCGACCCAGCATCCCATTTAGCAATCATGAGCGATCACGTGCTGAACTATCAAGTCAATCTTAAACGGGATAAACGCTACATGGATTTTACTTCACAAATTCCAGCCATGTACATTATCGAATTGCTTTGTGAAAAAGTTAAGTATTTACAACAAAAAACTGAGCAGTAATAAAAGACCACCCTGGTACACAATGTACCATGGTGGTCTTTTATTCTAGTTTATGAAACAAGAACCTAAACAGAAGAATAGGCTTTTTTATTACTTGAAAAGGGTTACAATATAAATAATATGTATTTTAAGGAGAAATCATGACAAAAAACGTAAATGGATTTATTCGGTCGTCAGGGAAAGTCCTAGTCAATGATGGTGGTGAGATTCAACTCACGGGATGGGGCATTGGAAATTGGCTCCTTTGTGAGGGCTATATGTGGGATTACCAAAATAGTTCCAGATTAGATCGCCCTCGTCGAATTGAAGCAGTTGTTCGGGAACTCATTGGAAGTGAGAAATCTGAACAATTTTGGCAAACCTATCGAGAAAACTACTTTAATTTGAACGATGTGAAGCGAATTAAAAAACAAGGATATAATTCAATTCGTCTCCCGCTCAATTGGCGCTTGTTCATGGAAGAAGAACCTGGGATTCACTTTATTGAGAGCGGTTTTGAAATCATTGATGAGGTTATCAAATGGTGTCAGAATGAGGATATGTATCTTTGGCTTGATTTACATGGTGCGCCGGGAGGACAAACGGGAGCAAATATTGATGACTCAATAGACGATGTGCCTCGCCTGTTACTTGATGCTGATAGTTTTGAAAAAGGTTTGGCATTGTGGGAAGAAATAGCCAAACGTTATGCCAGTTTTGAGGTGATTGCAGGGTATGATTTGCTTAATGAACCCATTCGTACTGCTGATCCTGACCGTCACTATTCAGATTGTGAATTTTTAGTGCCAGAATTAATTCGTTTTTACGAAGAAGCAATTCAACGCATTCGTCAACATGATTCGAATCATTGCATTTCAATCGAAGGACATCATTGGGCAACGGACACTCGAGTATTTGACCGCCAATATGATTCCAATTGGGTAATTCACTTTCATCGGTATTGGGATGCACCATTCATTGATATATTTGAACCATTCTTAGCATTAAGTGAAAAATTTCAAGTCCCTCTTTGGTTAGGCGAAACAGGGGAAAATAGATTAGAATGGTTTGCTGCTGTAACGGGGATTTGCGATCAAAATAAGATTTCATATCATTTTTGGCCCTATAAAAAAATGGGAAATGACAATTGTTCTGTCGAAATTAAGCGTCCAAATCACTGGGATGATTTTATCGCCTATTCTAAGGGAGGAAAGAAAATCCCCTATCAGGCAGCACTCAAACTTTTTAATGAATACCTCAGACTAATAAAAACTGACCATGCGATCTTGCACGATGAAGTTGATCAAGCCATTTTGCGAAATGGAACCTACCGTTTGAATGGCATCAATTTTGACGGACATACAATTTTACAAAATGAGCTTAATAATGAAAGCAGAATGGAAACCTATGCGTTATCCAATGCGGGCTCAATCCAGTACTTGAAACCGAATTTTAATGCGACTAAGTTATGCCTAGTGGGAAAAAGTAATCATATTCCTGCAGAACTAGCAATAAATGGGAAGGGACACTTGATAAAGACAAATCAATTTACGCTTGAAATAACATTTGAACCAAAAGAAAGAGGACAAATAGTCGATGTAGAAAATAAGGGGCAATTTCCCATTCAACTTGATGCATTAACTTGGATTAAAGGAGAGAGTAATTAATGGAGCTTGAGAAATTAAGTGCATTATTTGAACAAATGACGCTTGAAGATAAGTTTGGACAAATGACACAAACGACGGGGGAGCATTTTCTTGAAATGCCAAACAAAGAGGAATTGGTCGAAACAGGTCCTTCAATGGAGGACCTAGGTTTTAATGCAGAAAATATTTATCAAATCGGCTCGGTCTTAGGTGTGTCAAGCACTGCGGTTATCAATGAGATTCAAAGGACATATCTTAAAAAGAGCCGTTTGAAAATTCCCCTCTTATTTATGCATGATGCAATTCATGGTTATCGGACAACATTTCCAATCCCGCTAGCCTTAGCAAGTAGTTTCGATCGTGAATTAGTTAAAGATGTTGCTGAGGCGGTAGCTGAAGAAATGCGAGCGACTGGTCTTCATGTTAATTTCTCGCCAATGGTGGATTTGTCAAGGGACCCTCGGTGGGGAAGAGTTATGGAGGGATTTGGCGAGGATTCATTTTTGGCAGGTGAATTAGGGAAATCAATGATTGAAGGTTATCAGGGGAGCGAGAATGGTGAAATTCTTAATGATCATGTGGTCGCCTGCCTAAAACATTTCGTTGCCTACGGGGCACCCGAAGCTGGAAAAGATTATGCCAGTGTTGACATGAGCGAAAAAGAATTTTACGGTTTTTATGCACGTCCTTACGAAATTGCTTTATCCGCCAACCCTCGTTTTGTAATGGCTTCTTTCAATAGTTTAAATGGAGAACCAGTCACTGCAAGCCGTTACTTAATGAATGATTTACTCAGAGAAAAATTTGGTTTTGACGGCCTTAATATTTCAGATTGGGGGGCGGTCGGTGAACTAAAAAATCATGGTGTCGCTGACTCCGATAAAGAGGCTGGCGATCTTGCAATGTCTGCTGGAATTGACATAGAGATGCTTTCCAATACCTTTCTCACCTATGGTTCCAAAATACTCGAGGAAAAACCAGAACTACTCGAACAAATTGATTTAGCGGTCTGGAAAATACTCTGTCTCAAAAATGAATTGGGCTTATTTGAACAACCATTTGCATCAGAAGAATCAGAAAAAACAGTGGTTCGTCAAGAAAAATTCATTCAACTTGCAAGAAAATCTGCGCTAGAATCAACTGTCTTATTGAAAAATAACCAAAATATCTTGCCTGTCAATCGTAAGGATAATTTAATTTTGATTGGGCCATTCGCAAAAACGCAAGACCTCCTAGGTAATTGGGCTTGCAAGGGAAAAGAAACAGAAACCATTTCATTTGAACAAGGGTTTAAAAATCAGAATTGTCCGATTAAGGCCTATGAAACACTTGATGAGGTTCCCGATAAGGAGCTTAAGTATGCAACTCAAGTCATCATAACCATTGGCGAAGCTTCAAATTGGAGTGGAGAGGGGCATTCAAGTAGTGACTTGGAAATTGCTGATGATCAAAAAGAATTGATCCGTAGTCTGAAAGGAATGGGAAAGAAAATCATTGCGATTGGATTATCAGGCCGCCCATTAGCCTTGCAATCGGTCATTGCTGATCTTGATGCACTCCTTTGGACTTGGTATCTTGGTAATGAAATGGGCAATGCTGTTGCTCAACTCGTTTTGGGAATCGAGCGACCAGCAGGGCGTTTACCAATGTCATTTCCGCGGGTCAGTGCTCAAGTACCAATTCGCTATAATGAATTACGTTCTGGCCGTCCAGCTAACGAAAGTACATATAGTTCTCGTTATCAAGACATTGAAATTGGCCCCCTTTTCCCATTTGGATTTGGTTTGCAATATGATGAGTTTTCAATTGATGATGTAAGTCTTTCGAAATTCGAAATTAATCAAGACGATGTCATTGAAATTCATG
The DNA here is from genome assembly GCF_002441655.1 of Lactococcus fujiensis JCM 16395. Classification (GTDB taxonomy): domain Bacteria; phylum Bacillota; class Bacilli; order Lactobacillales; family Streptococcaceae; genus Lactococcus; species Lactococcus fujiensis. Next base: position 19,212 of record NZ_JXJU01000010.1, read on the forward strand.
TAAGAATAAGCAATCATAGCCAATATGATAGTAAATTTACTCTTAATCTCTTTTTTGAAGACCCAATTGCCAGAATAGTTCGACCCGTTAGAGAATTATTAGACTTTGTCAAATTAGATTTGAAAGCGAAACATTCGGAGGATTATAGTTTTAAATTCACACTTGCCGATTTGTCTTATGCTGACAATAAAGGGACAAAAGTTATTGAAAATGGACCGATTCATTTTTATATTAATGATTTATCAAAGGCCCGCATTAGTTGCAACGTGAAATTGAAATAAAGGTACAAGATGTACCATAATGGTACCTTAACCTAAATCGTGAAACGTGGTTCTAATTATTTGTAAGGGGTTGCAACGTAAAAATAAAACGGTTACAATTTATATAAAGGATGAAATATGAAAGAAATAAAAAAATTCCCCAGCAATTTTTTATGGGGGGGAGCAGTCTCAGCGCATCAAATTGAGGGTGCCTATTTAGAAAATGGTCGGGGATTATCCATTGCAGATGTCATTACAGCTGGAGCCAATGGTGTTGATCGACAAATTACAGAAGGAGTAGTTGAAGGGGAATATTATCCTAGCCATGAGGCCAGTGATTTTTATCATCGTTTCAAAGAGGATATTCAGCTTTTTAAAACGCTCGGGTTGAAAGCTTTTCGAACTTCAATAGCTTGGAGCCGGATTTTCCCAAATGGTGATGAGTTAGAACCCAATGAGGCGGGATTACAATTTTATGACGAATTATTTGATGAATTATTAAATAATGGTATCGAACCAGTCATTACACTTTCACATTTTGAAATTCCGTATCATTTATACACTGAATATGGTGGATTCCGCAACAAAAAATGTATTGACTTTTTCGCTCACTATGCCAAAGTCGTGATGGAACGGTACAAAGATAAAGTAAAGTACTGGATGACATTCAATGAAATCAATAATCAGGCGGATGGACAGTGGCCACTTCACGTGTGGACAAACTCGGCAGTAATTATTGGTGCGAACGAAAATAAAGAAGAGGTTGTTTACCAAGCCGCAATAAATGAACTGATCGCTTCAGCGCGAGTGGTTAAAATTGGTCACGAAATTAATCCGGATTTCCAAATTGGATGTATGATGGCATACGTGCCAGTTTACCCTTATTCTTGTAATCCAACAGACATTATGGCATCAGTTAAAGTCAATGACCGTCGCTTTTTCTACAGTGATGTCCATGTTCGTGGTGTTATTCCGACGTATGTAAAAAAATATTGGAAGAAGCATGATTTCGTTATTGATATAAGTGACGAAGAACTTGAAGCCTTACAAATGGGTTGCGTTGATTACATTGGGTTTTCTTATTATATGTCAAATGCCGTCACCACTTTAGAAAATGTGCGTGGTCAGGCTATTCCCGATTTCCCTGAGGCTAAAATGGTCAAAAACCCTTATATTAGTGCGAGCGATTGGGGCTGGCAAATTGACCCTGTCGGTCTCAGATATGTCTTGAATGCAGTCTATGAACGTTATCAAAAACCACTGTTCGTTGTCGAAAATGGCTTTGGCGCCTATGACAAAATAACTGACGAAGGTCTTGTCCATGATGATTATCGAATTGATTACCTCAAAAATCACATAGAGCAGATGGAACTAGCCATTAATGAAGATGGTGTTGATGTTATGGGCTATACACCTTGGGGAATTCTTGACTTGGTGAGCTTTGGCTCTGGCGAAATGGAAAAGCGTTACGGAATGATCTATGTTGATAAAGATAACCAAGGAAATGGGTCATTGAATCGGATTAAGAAAGATTCTTTCAATTGGTATCAAGCCGTGATTGAAAGGAATGGAATTTGAAAGGGAAAAGATGGAAGAGGCATATCAATTAAAACAAAAGAAAAAAGGAAATAGGTTCAGCCAGTGGCTCCACAGTTTTGGTAAGCAATGGCAGCTACAAGTCATGACACTACCAGGAGTTATCTTCTTACTCATTTTTGGTTTCTTACCCATGTACGGTTTGATTATTGCCTTCAAGAATATGACAGTTGTTGATACTATTTGGTCAGCACCTTGGGTTGGCTGGGAAAACTTTCAAATCATCATGTCTGACCATTATTTTTGGTCATCTGTGGTCAACACTTTAGGCATCAGCTTATTAAAGTTGCTGATTGAATTCCCTTTGTCAATTATTTTTGCCTTGATGATTTATGAATTACGTGATTCAATCTTCAAACGGGTCGTTCAAACGATTTCTTATCTCCCTCACTTTATCAGTTGGATTATTTTAGGGGGGATGATTATTACCTGGATGTCAACACAAGGACTTTTCAATCAATTACTTGGTTTTGTTGGAATTCACAGCAGTGCGAATCATATGTTGGAAACTGGTGCATACTGGTGGATTGCCGCCCTATCGGATACATGGAAAGAAGTTGGTTGGGGCACGATTCTTTATCTTGCTGCAATGGCGAAAATTGATCCGACTTTTTATGAAGCGGCAAAAATGGACGGTGCCAGTCGAGTGCGGATGATTTGGTCAATTACATTACCTAATATCCGAGGAATGATTGCGCTCAATACCATTCTTTGGGTCTCTGGAATCTTTGGTTCAAATTTGGATCAAACCTTAGTTTTAATGAATGCTCAAAATCAACCGAATGCAGAAGTAATCAATTCATATGTGTATCGTGTCGGACTTGTGCAAGGCAATTTCTCTTATGCAACTGCTGTTGGTCTAGGTGTTTCGATTATTTCATTGATATTATTGGTTGCGGCTAATTTTGCGACTAAGAAATTAAACGATAATAATTCCATGTTGTAGGAGGAAAAATGAGTAAAAAATTAAAACGTAATAAAAATAAAGTTAAAGACCGAGACGGTCAAATCTTTAATCTTATTAATGTTGTATTATTGACACTGTTTGCCTTAATTATTGTTGTTCCCGTATGGAACGTTGTCATCTCATCTTTTGCAACAGAATCAGCCATGGCACAGAATTTTATCTTCTTCCCTAAGTCTTTGACAATTGCTAATTATGAAGCTGTTCTAAGTGACAGTACCATTTGGACTGCTTTTGGGATTTCGGTTTCGAAAACAGTCATAGGTGTTATTACACACGTCCTCTTTTGTTCATTGATGGCTTATGGGATGAGTAAAAAGTTATTGCGTGGACGTAGTCTTTATTCAGCCATGGGAATTGTTACCATGTTCTTTGGTGGGGGGATGATTCCAACTTATTTGCTGATTAAACAATTGGGATTGATTGATAATTTCTTAGTTTATATCATTCCAGCTTTATTAAGCTACTACGATGTGATCATCTTGATGAATTTCTTTAGGGATGTTCCAGTTTCACTTGAAGAATCTGCTAAAATTGATGGCGCAAGTGATTTTAAGATTTTTTCATCCATCATCTTGCCACTTTCAAAACCAGCATTAGCAACCATCGCGTTGTTTAATGGTGTTGGTCAATGGAATGACTTCATGACAGCCAAATTATATGTCAATAATGAGGCACTCTGGCCATTGCAGATGCGGATTTATGAAATTATTGTGCAGTCACAAGTTTCACAAACCCAAGGATTCAATCCTCTGTCACAATCTTTGACAACAACCCAGGGAATTCAATTGGCAACAATCGTTGTTACAGCAACACCAATCCTAATTATTTATCCGCTTCTCCAAAAACATTTCTTATCAGGAATGATGTTAGGTGCTGTAAAAGAATAAGGAGTTGACCGCAATGTCATAAAACTATTCAGTCGTATATAATAATGAAATTTTAAAAAGGAGACTTCATTTATGAAGAAATCAAAAATTATTTTGTCTGGTTTAATTATTGCTGGTGCTACGCTAACTTTAGCAGCTTGTGGAAGTTCTAATTCAAGTTCAAAGAGTGCGACATCAAATGTAAAATTACCATCGTTAGACGGACGCTATAAACCATCAGATTCAACACCTGCATGGAAATTGGATACCAAAAAAAATAAAACATTGACTTGGTACGTCAATGCAGACTGGTGGAATAAATCATTTGGTAAAGACGTCGTAACAAAACAAATCAAAAAAGATTTAAACATCGATATCAAATTTGTCACGGGTGACAATACAAAATTGAACACCATGTTTGCCTCAGGAAAATTACCAGATATTATTTCGACTTGGGATATGACGACTCAAGTATCAAAAACAGCGAATAAATGGGCTTTGCCTTTGAATCAGCTGGCAACTACATATGATCCATACTGGAATAAAGTGGCCAGTGAGGATACGATGAACTGGTTTAAACTGTCAGACGGAAATACTTACGGCTATCCAGATTATTCCAATACCGAAGCAGATTACAAATCAGGGGCAATCAAACCTCAAGAAGCAGTTGTTATCCGTGAAGATGTCTACAAAGCACTTGGTGAACCAAAAATGGACACACCTGAAGACTTTGTTAAAGTCATGAAACAAATCAAAGAGAAATATCCTAATTTGACAGCGCTTGGTTTTGGTGCGATGACCAATCCTGATGCGAATGCATTGGATTCAACAGTTCAAAATTTACTTGGTGTCCCATATTATAAAGATGGTAAAATTTATGACCGAGACATGGATAAAGATTATTTGACCTGGTTGAAAGCTTTACGTCAAGTCCATCAAGATGGAGGGATTTCTGATGACAGCTTTACTGCAACGGATGACAAATACAAACAAAATATCCAAACAGGAAAATATGCAGCCATCATTTTAGGCTCTGCCATCAATTATGGAAATCCACTTCAAACATGGGATTCTGCTCACAAAGATTCTGCCTATGTAGCCGTGGATGCCATCACTTCAACTGAAGGTCGCAAACCGGTATTGAACCAATCAGGTATCTCAGGCTGGATGATCAATTACATCACTAAAGATTCAAAAGATCCTGCGACAGCAATGCAAGTTTTCACATATCTTCAATCTAAATACGGTAATATGGTTGCTAACTACGGTGTTGAGGGTGAAACTTACAACATGAAAAACGGCCAAGCAATTTTGACTGAAGCAACACGTAAGGCTCAACAAACAGACCCTGGTAAATTTGCTACGGACTATCGTTTAGGCGAATTCATTCAATTTGGTCACGATAAGTACAAAGCCCTAAGTCCAGACGCCTATCAAGATTCTGTCAAAACAGTCTTCGATTGGGGAAAAAATTACTTGACACCAGAATTCCCAACTGAAAATACGACACCAGATGTGAACACACCTGAGGCACGTAATCTAACAACATTGCAAACACAATGGTTGAATACATTAGTATCTGCTGTACGTGCACCAAGTGATCAGAAATTTGATGAATTGATTTCAACGTACAAGACGTTTAGAAAAAATAATGGTTATGAAGGTGTAGTGAAAGTTCAAAACGAAAAAGTCCAAGATAATCTTAAAAAATTGGGCATGGATAAGAATGCGAGCACACCTACAAAATAATTGGAATAGGAAAGGTATAAGACTGGGCATTTTCCAGTCTTATCTTTTATTATGATCCAATCCATGCTAAAATGAAATGATAAAGAAAAAAAGGAGGACCCATGAGCGGTATTTTTAACCCTGACGGATGGTTTTATAAACTTCTGGTCAGCATTTATCAAGTGATCATACTGAATTGTTGTTTTGTTCTATTTTCCATTCCGATCATCACTATTGGTGCTAATATAACGGCGCTCTATTCGTGTTTCTTTAAACTCAATAAAGGGGAAAGTCGATCTAATCTGTTTAAATTTTTTGTCCAAGAGATGAGGAAGAATTTTAAAGAGGCAACACTATTGTGGTTTGGTGTACTGGCCTTTTTGGGTTTATCAATCCTTGTTTATCCACTTATAAGTAAACTTATGTTAGATCTAAAATTTTTGAATCTCCTATTCATTATTATATTAACTATCATTTTATTAGCACTCGGCTATTTATTCCCACTTGTAGCACGTTTTGAAAATAAACCTATTCTTACATTAGTTAATTCTTTTCGGATGAGCTTTGAAAACATGGCAGCATCAATTCTTATTTTAGTGATTAATGGTGGTTTAATTGTCATGTTTCCAATTTATTTGCCAAAACTGTTCTTTGTTTGGCTTGTCACAGCAATTGCACTTGCTGCATTCATAAATTCTCAACTGATTGAAAAAGTTTTTAATCGTTATCGTTTGGAAGATGATGAAGTGCAAAAAGTATAAGATTTACTTCTGATTTGCCCAATTTGTAATATATTCTGGACAATTCAAAACAATATGTAAAAATAATTAAAAATTTAACCTTTTCTTCTTGACATGCAAAAAAGATTGTGCGAGAATAAAGGAAAATGGAACGAAAGGAGAAGCAATCATGAATCATATGGACATTAAAATTATTAGTAAAAATTCATTAATCACTAGTGTGCATATGATTGGTTTTACGTATGCTGCATAGGGGGGAAAGTGTACCCAAAAGTGAGTATAGTTGTAAAATCATATTCCTGAATGCTTTTCAAAAAGTAGGAGAGGTTATGATTACTTTCATAGCCTCTTTTTTGATGCCAATTTTAAGTGAAAGCGTTATGATTAGATCAAAATTAAGACGAGATTAAATGAAAATAGGATTGAGGAGGGTAAGATCATGAACATAGTAGATTCAAGTATTTAATATATACTTTGTGATAAAATAGAAAATATTTAGAAAGATTATAATTTTGTCTGGTATATTTGATTTAACAGATAAAAGAATTTTATAACTTTTGTCATGAATGACAAAAAATTTGTTTATTTTGGAGAAAATATTAATGAAAATCTTTAAAGAACTCTGGTGGTTTTTTAAATCAGAGAAGAAAGGGTATGGAATAGGTCTTTTTGCGCTATTCATGGTGTCAATGACACACCTGATTCCACCTTTGATTATTGGGAAAGTCATTGACCATATTGTCAAGCATAATTTGACCTGGCCATTATTAACAGAATACTTAATTATTCTACTTGCAACTGCCCTTTTTGAATACGCGTCACGTTTTATTTGGTCGACAAATATTTGGGGAGAAGCTTTTCGCCTAGAAAAAATAATGCGAGCAAAACTATTCCACCATTTTCTAAAAATGGATACCCTCTTTTATCAAAAGAATCGAACAGGAGATTTGATGGCACATGCTACGAATGATCTCAATGCCATTCAAGAAGTGGCTGGTTTAGGCGTTTTGACCTGGGCGGATTCAATGATGACAGGTGGGACAACTATTGCGGCCATGTTGATCTTTATTGACTGGCGTTTGACCATCATTGCGGTTTTGCCACTTCCACTTTTGGCTTTAGTTTCTAAAACATTAGGCGACCGCATCCATGAAAGTTTCGAATTGGCACAAGAAACCTTCTCAGAAATGAACGATAAGGTTCAAGAATCAATTACTGGGATGAAAGCCATCAAATCTTTCGGTGAAGAAGAACAAGACAAGGCCGATTTTCAGGAAAAATTAGATAATATTGATAAAGCCTACGTCAAAGTCAATTGGATTGATTCAATGTATGACCCATTGATTACATTTATTGTGGGAATTTCTTACACCTTGACGATCCTATTGGGGGGATATTATGTCGTTCACAATGTCTTAAGTCTAGGGCAATTAGTTTCCTTCATGACCTATATTGGGAATTTAGTTTGGCCTATGTTTGCGATAGGGATGCTCTTTAACGTTATGGAGCGCGGTCGTGCATCCTACTCTCGGGTTGAAAAACTATTGGATCAGAAAGCTGAGTCTAAAGTCGCAGATGGTAAACTTGACATGCCTGAAAAAGGCACCTTGTCATTTGATGTTCAAAACTTTGCTTATCCTGATGATCCTAAAGTAATGATTAAAGACATCACATTCGATCTTGAACCAGGTCATCTAATTGGATTAGTTGGACGTACTGGTTCTGGTAAATCTAGCATTATTAAATTATTAATGCGTGAATTTGACCATTATGAGGGACGAATTGCTTATGCCAATCAGGACATTATGGCTTATAAATTAGATGAATATTTGCCAAGTATTGGTTATGTCCCGCAAGAACATTTCTTATTTTCCATGAACATTCGAGATAACATACGTTTCGGAAAAGCAACTGCTAGTCAAGCAGAAGTTGAGAAAGCAGCACAAATTGCCGGGATTCATGATGATATCATCGGTTTTTCTGAGGGATATGATACGATGGTTGGCGAACGCGGAGTGTCACTTTCAGGAGGGCAAAAACAACGTTTGTCTATTGCGCGTGCTTTACTTGTTCAACCTAAATTATTAATTTTAGATGATGCCTTAAGTGCTGTAGATGCCAAGACAGAAAATGAAATTCTTGGGAACTTAAAACGCAGACGAAAGGAATCTGCTACGGTCATTGTCAGTCACCGCTTGAGTTCCGTTATGGAAGCCGATGAAATTCTGGTTTTAGAAGGTGGAAAAGTTACTGAACGTGGAAAACATGAGGCATTGGTCCAACTTGATCAGGGCTGGTATGCCAAAATGTGGCAAATGCAACAAATCGAAAGTCATTTAGGCCATCAAACAGAAAAGGAAGGAGAAGAATAATGGAAAATATCGATCAACAAAACCAAAAATTAAGTTTCAAAGAAAATTGGAATGTCTTTAAATTTATTTTTAAATTCTTACTTCCTTTCAAAAAGTATTTTATCCTAGCCTTTGTCTTTAGTGTGGTAACCACAATTTTGGCATCAGTGATGCCATTCGTTATCTCAAATTTTATGGATTCTTATTTGGAGACAGAAAAAGCGACTGATCAAATCATTTGGTACTTTGCAATTCTTTATTTTGTGCTTAATATCATCAACTCAATTGCATTCTTTTTCAAATGGAACTATTTACAAAATGGTTCGATCTTTGTCAATCAATACATTCGTAAAAAAGTCTATGCAAAACTTCATACTCTAGGGATGCGCTATTTTGATCAAAAACCGACGGGTTGGTTAATTACGCGGGTCACTAATGACACCGACCTCTTTCCATTTTGGCAAATGCTCTTCAACACTTTAACCAGTATAATTTCGATTGTCATTGCTTATACGGCACTCTTTATTATTGACCATCAAATTGCGTCCGTTATGCTCATTTTCTTACCAATTTTGTTGGCGGGTGTCTTAATATACCAACGTGTTTCAACACGTGTTTATCAATTAATGTTGAAAAAACGATCAGAATTAAACACCAAACTAAATGAATATATTTCAGGTATACGCATCATTCAGCAATTCAGACAAGAAACACGTTTAGGTAAAGCTTTTGACCAAACCAACGAAGAATACTACGGTTATCGAAAACGAGTCATTCAAATCAACGGATTATTACTCAGTCCTCTCGTTAATTTCCTGATGTCTGTTTCGATCATCGTCGTCTTAATTATGTTCTCAGACCGCAGTATGCATACAGTAGTTGCAGCAGGCCTGATTTACGCCTTTATCTCCAACGTGCAGATTTATTTCAATCCGATTTCAAATCTGATGGACTCTTTGTCAAATTTCTCCAATGGCCTTGTCTCTGCCAGTCGAATTAAAACCATCATGGAAGAGTCTGAATATGCACCAACTTACAAACCTGAACCTGAAGATATAGCTCCAGACCTTGCTGTTACAAATGACAAAAATGGACCCATTATTAGTCAGGGAAAAATTGAATTCCGTCATGTTAATTTTTCGTATGACGGTGAAAATCAAGTCTTGAAGGATATTTCGTTCGTCGTCCATCCAGGCGAGACCATTGCCTTTGTTGGACATACGGGTTCTGGGAAATCGAGTATTATAAATGTCTTCATGCGCTTTTATGAGTTTTACGAAGGACAGGTACTGATTGATGATGTCGATATCAAAACTTACTCAAATGAAGAATTGCGCAAGAAAATTGGACTCGTTTTGCAAGATTCATTTATGTTTGTAGCTTCTGTAACGGATAATATTAAGATGATGAATCCAAAAATTTCAGACGATGCAGCGATTGCCGCGGCCGAATTTGTCCATGCTGACGGCTTTATTAGAAACTTGGAACATGGCTTTGACTCAAAAGTTATTGAAGGTGGCGCAGCCTTTTCTGCTGGTGAACGGCAATTAATTAATTTTGCTCGCACAATGGTTCGTGAACCTAAAATTCTCCTTTTGGATGAAGCAACGGCTAATATTGATACGGAAACTGAAGCGTTAATTCAGCTTGGTTTAAGTAATATGCGCCAAGGACGGACAACAATGGCGATTGCCCATCGTTTATCAACGATCAAAGATGCCAATTTAATTTTAGTTCTTGAGGCAGGCGAAATCATTGAACGTGGAACGCATGATGAGCTTGTCGAAATGAATGGTTATTACGCCGATATGTATCGTCTACAAACCCTCCAAAAAGAGGTTTAAAAAAGAATGGGAATGATTTTATTCATTTCCATTTTAATAAGTTCGACTAATAAAATATATTTGAATAATAAAAAGCCGTCCTGTAATCACAATGAAAACGTTTGTCATAGAAAACTTGCAAACGCTTGCCAAAATCTGCGCATCAAATCACAATTTCAATCTTTGAAAATACGCATGAAAACTGATAGAATAGGTAGGAAACAAGTTATGTATTGTTTAAATTAAGATATAAAAGAGGTAAGAAATGGCTGAGAAAAAATACGGCTCAGATCTAATTGTTGATAGTCTCATCAACCACGATGTCAAATATGTGTTCGGAATTCCCGGAGCAAAAATTGACCATGTTTTTGATCGACTTGAAAGCGATGAAAACGCCCCACAACTTATTGTTACACGTCACGAGCAAGGGGCAGCCTTTATGGCACAAGCCGTTGGACGTTTGACCGGTAAGCCTGGTGTGGCACTCGTAACAAGTGGACCTGGAGTCTCTAACCTTGCTACAGGGCTTCTCACAGCAACTGCAGAAGGGGACGCCGTACTTGCAATTGGTGGTCAAGTTAAACGTGGAGATTTGTTGAAACGTTCTCACCAATCAATGAAAAATGCTGAATTATTTGCACCAATTACAAAATACTCAGCTGAAGTTCAAGAACCATCCACATTATCAGAAACTATCGCTAACGCATGGCGTGTAGCAAAATCTGGTAAACATGGTGCAAGCTTCCTTTCAATTCCTCAGGACGTAACTGATGCAGAAGTGACAGTAAAAGCCATTAAACCAATGTCAGAGCCAAAAATGGGGAATGCTTCAATTGATGACATCAATTATTTAGCACAAGCCATTAAAAATGCAGTTTTGCCAGTAATTTTAGTTGGTACTGGTGGTTCAGATCCAAAAGTTGCGCAAGCATTGCGTAACTTATTGACACATGTCTCAATCCCCGTTGTCGAAACTTTTCAAGGGGCAGGAGTTATCTCACGTGATTTGGAACATACGTTCTTCGGACGTGTCGGATTATTCCGTAATCAACCAGGTGATATGCTTTTGAAACGTGCAGACCTTGTAATTGCTGTTGGTTATGATCCAATCGAATACGAAGCACGTAACTGGAACGCTGAGATAGACAGTCGTGTCGTTGTCATTGATAATGCCATTGCTGAAATCGACACATATTTCCAACCAGAACGTGAATTGATTGGTAATATTGCTCAAACACTTGAAAACTTGCTTCCAGCCGTTCGAGGTTATGAACTTCCAGAAGGTTCGATTGAATATTTGACCGATCTTCGTGAAATCATGAATTATCGTGACGAAGAAGTGAAACATGAAGAAGGAAGAATTCATCCTCTCGAATTGGTCGATGCCTTCCAATCGATTGTTAAAGATGATGAAACGGTTACCGTTGACGTAGGTTCCCTTTACATTTGGATGGCTCGTTACTTCAAATCATATGAACCACGCCACCTGCTCTTCTCAAATGGGATGCAAACACTCGGTGTAGCACTCCCTTGGGCAATTACAGCTGGTTTGCTCCGTCCAAATAAACGTGTCTACTCAATGTCAGGTGACGGCGGAATGCTCTTCACAGGGCAAGAATTAGAAACAGCCGTTCGTTTGAACCTCCCTATCGTTCACATTATCTGGAATGACGGACACTTTGATATGGTTAAATTCCAAGAAGAAAAAAAATACGGACGTTCATCAGGAGTTGACTTCGGACCAGTTGATTATGTCAAATACGCTGAATCAATGGGTGCCAAAGGATACCGTGCGACAAGCACAGAAGAGTTCCTCGAAATCATCAAGAACATTCCAGAAACATCTGGTCCTGTTTTGATTGATATCCCCATAGACTACTCAGACAACATCAAGCTCGCAGATACCCTCCTGCCTGAAGAATTCTATTGATAAGAAACAAGAAATTTGTGAAATAACAAAATAGAGAAAAAACCCTTGAACTTTTATGTTCAAGGGTTTTTTCTTGATTCAAATCTAATATCATTCTCTATAAAGAGATTAAAAATTTGATACTCGTACACTAGGAACTAGAGAATTTGAAGCTTTGAAAACGATTGATGGGTAAAGAAGCCAGTAATCATGGGCTGTTATGGAATAAAAATTTAATCAAAAAAATAATAAAAAAGTTCTTGACATTCACAAGTGTACTGTGTGTAATAGTACACATAGAGAAAGGAGTGAAATGTACGTAGATCCTAATAATAAAGATGCTATTTATGAACAAATCGTTTTTAATGTCAAAAAAGATATTATACAAGGGATTCTGAGTCCCGAGGATAAGATATTATCAGTTAGAGATATGTCGAAAAAATTGGGGGTAAATCCTAATACAGTAGCCAAAGCCTATAAAGAATTAGAAAATCAAAATGTAATTGTGACCATCAAAGGCCGTGGCTCCTTTGTCAAAAGAAACGATGATGAGCAGGTTATTGATATACAAACACAAAACAAATTGAAAAAAGAATTAAAAGCGTGGCTTGTTGAAGCACAATATGCAAGGGTTCCAAAAGAGTTAGTGTATAAATGGATTGAGGAAGAGGAGTATTAAATTTGGAGATTAAAAATTTAAGTAAGTCAATTGATAATGTGAAAATATTAGAGGATATTAATTTATCCATTCCTAAAGGAATTATTTATGGCATTGTTGGTCGAAATGGGTCAGGGAAAACTACGTTATTTCGCTCTCTAGCAAGTCATTACTTGTTAGATGAAGGGGAAATCATAATTAATCAGCAAAATATTAATGAATTTCCGCATTTGAAAAATGATTTTTTTTATCTAGATATTCAATATCAACCCCTCGATGGCATGAGATTAAAGACGATAGATAATTATTTTTCTTTGATTTATCCATTGTTTGATTCAGATAGGTTTTGGTCATTAATAGAAGAATACAAAATTGGAGATCAACAATTTCAAAAATTTTCTAAAGGGGAACAATGTCTCATCATCGTAATTTTAGCTTTATGTACTGATTGTTCGTATATAATTTTAGATGAACCACTTGATGGCCTTGATGTGATTGTTAGAAAACAAGTAGTCGATTTAATGATTGATACCATTAGTGATCAGGAAAGAAGTATAATTTTAGCCTCACATAACTTACATGAATTGGAAAAACTAGCTGATCAGGTGGCAATATTAAACAATAAAACCATAAGCACAATATTGGATCTAACAACAGTAAAAATGTCTATTCACAAAATCCAAGTTGCATTTAAGGATTCAAATTTACCTCAATTTGTCAGAGAAGCAGCAGAGTCAATTATAAGTGAAGGCAGAGTGACTACGATTATCTTTGATAATTATTCAGAGGCGCTAAAACAAAGAATCATTGCTGAAGAGCCAATATTTATTGAAGATCTACCGTTGTCTTTAGAAGATATTTTAGTCAGTAAATTTTCAAAAGAAAAACTTAAGGGGGACAAATGAATTGGAATTAAAAAATTTAAATCGACTGACTTGGCAGAAATCCAAAACGATAATCGTTAGTCTAGGCATGTTACTAATTTTATTCTCAATGGTAGTGGGGTTTAATTCGACAAACTATTGGCAAAAGAACCAAAATTATCTTAAATCTGGACAAGCTAGGGCGGATTATAACAGCTATCTTCAAAAAGAAACAAAGATAGAATCGGAAATCAATAAAAAATATCATTCTCAGAAAGATTATCAAAAAGCTTTAGATTATGGTTACTCCAAAGGAAGTAATTCCATTATCGGTTTTAATTCCAAGACAGGAAAATACGAGATTTCTAAAGACTCATTCAAACATTTTTATGGGTATATCTATGATAAACTTTTTACTGATAGTAGTCTTGGAAGTTTAATTTCAAGTGGATACATTTTTACGACGAGCGTAATTTACAAGAACTTCACCTATCTGAGTCTAATTTTTCTAATCGCAGGTTTTTTAATTAGTTTTTTAGATTATCGAACGAACTTCAACACAATGTTATTTTCGTCAGGATTTAGTAGAAAGGATATTTTAAAAAGTAAAATTAAAACATCATTGTTTCCTTTAATTGGATTTGCAATAGTTGGCATCGCAATTAATCTAGGTCTTCTGTATGCAGTATTTTCAACACGATATTTTAACTCCCCCTTTAATAAAGTAATATTTTACCAGTTGTGCATAATATTTGTGGCTATCGCTTATTACTTTTTGGGTTACTTATCAGGCCTGATTTTTGGTAGAGTTCTTCCGGCAATATTGACAATTATTGGTTTTGTAATCGGCCTAGAAATGATTCAAGCAAATTTATGGGATACTTACCTTGGATTAAACCATATCAAAAGTAATGAATATAATATCAATTCATTATTCACCCAATTCGACACCTTTTCGAAATGGTCACTGCTTTGTAGCCTGATTTTACTCTTAATTATTGGTTTATTTTTTACTATCCAATTTTTATATGAAAAATTGAGTTTAGAAGAACATGGGAATTTTATACTCTTTTCAAATTTACGTCTCCCCTTAAGCTTGACGGCAGCTTTATTTGCTGCATATGCTCTTGCTGGTAACTTAGGTTTGTCCGAGCAATATAACAGCGTTGATTTAATTTGGACAATGAAATACAACGTCCTACCAGGAATTTTGATTTTCTTCATTACTTTTGCCATATTTATGTCATTAAACAATTATAAAAAAATTGATGACTTGTTCAGTAGAATAACGAACAAAAGTTTGAGGCGACAAAAAAATTAATACAATTTAACATGTTGATCGAAGGCGTTCACAATAATAAGCGGGAATGAGTGAAACTCTTGAATAAAAGTTACTATTAATAATTCTATTTTCCTTAGACTTTTATTTTGAAATAAAGATGATGAATTATAATAATAAAACAGTGATAAAAAAAGAGATTTATTTCTCTTTTTTTCATTTTAATATGATAAAATATAGTCAAAAAAATACATGTTTTGCTTGCCTTTGATAAAATATTGTGTTAAAGTCATAACAGATTAGACGAGATGAGTAGAGAATAAGATGAAATTACAAACACAAAATATATCAGACCTTAAACAGGCTGTAGCATTAGTGAATAAAGTAAGGATTGACCTCCTTTTAACGAACAAACATGACAATCACGCGCTTATCCATGTACGGGATAGCCTAAATAATCAGATTGAACATTTAATTCAGCTGGATAAATTAACAAATGAAGAGTAATTGAATTGCATATCATTTTGGATCGGACTGATTTAACAGTATAATAGAAATATAACAAGTAACCTAGTTACTCCTTTCCGAGAGAACGCTCCTCAGTTCTCTCGTTTTTAAATTCCCTTTTCTTCATTTTAATGTGAATAGAGAGGCATTTGCTAATGAAAAATTCATTTGTGTTTTAGTTTGGAGAAAATAAGTGAGAGGATTTGGATAGACATTAAGTTTTAAGCGCATTTTTAAGCCTCTTTGTGAAAATAAATAGAATACGGGAAGACCACTGATAAAAAAGGTTAACCTACTCATACCAGTCACAAAAAATTAATCCCAGAGAAACGGATGTAGAAATAAATTCACTTATGAATCCCGCCAGACTTAATAAAGTAGCCCTCATAAAAGTGCATGTTTTGAATATCAAGGGAAAGTCCAATTCGCATCTGAGCAGATAATTTACTGTAAATTACGAGTCATGTTCTAGCTTGTATTAAACAACCATAATAAGCCTTGTTTTAAAATCAGAAGTATTTTATAATAAAATTACTACAAAAATAATTTAGAAAATGAGGAAAATTGTGAATCCATTGTTTGAAACTTTTGTTACTTTATATGAAACTAAGAATTTTACAAAAGCTGGTGAACTCCTTTTTATTTCTCAGCCAACAGTAACTGTAAGAATTAAGAAGTTAGAAGAAGAATTAGGAGTCAGTTTGTTTTATCGTGGGTTCAATCAAGAAATAACACCAACTCCTGCGGCATCAGTCTTGTACAAGTCTGCAGTCAGATACTTGCGCGAATGGGAACAACTACAAGCGGATTTGCTAAAGCGTGAGTTGGCACGTAGTCCTTTTAAAATTGCCACGTCGCAAAGTGCTGGTACAAAAATATTACCATCTGTTTTGAAAGCAATTGAACCTTTTCTGGATAAAATTGATGTCAATGTTATTATGACTGATTCAGAAACTGTTCTATCAATGATTGATAATCATACGGCTCATTTTGGAATTATTGAAAAGCCTTTAGCAAGTGATTCTATTGATGCTTTTGAAATCTCTAAAGATGAATTGGTCTTAGCTGGCGATCTATCGAATGGAGTATTCTTTCGAAGAGAATATGGTTCAGGAGTTGGTTATTTTACAAGTAAGTTTTTGAAAGAAAGAGAATGGAAGCCTCGGCATATTATTCAGATTAATAATAATGATGTCATCGTGGCTCAAATTAAAGCAGGACTTGGGGCATCGTTAATTTCTAAGAGTTTTGTAGAAGAAGGTATGCCCTATGTAACACTTGGTGAAAAATATAAGCGTAAATTTACAGGAATTTATTTTTCGGAAGAAAAAAATCCGCTCATCAAAGCAATCATTGATGAAATTAAGGACAAAATAAAGCTTCTAAAAGTTTGAAAAGATATTCGAAATACAAAAACACATCTTAAAGATGTGTTTTTTCATTTATTAATAAATGTGAGCAAATAAACCTAATGAAATACAGATTAAGACGACAAAGATAATTGTTGTCGTACTTATTAGACCAAGTAAGATGGGTTTTAGACCTAATTTTTTTAAACTCTTGAAATGAACGCCTAATCCCAAACCAAACATGGCGGCTCCTAAGACTAATTGTTGGAGGTACTTAATCGGTTCAGTCCAGGATGTTGGAATGACCTTTAAGCTTGATATGACGACCATCAGGATAAATCCAACAACAAAGAGGGGGATAAGAGCTGGCTTCATTTGGCTCTCCTTTTGATGTTGT
This sequence comes from Lactococcus fujiensis JCM 16395, assembly GCF_002441655.1. Lineage (GTDB taxonomy): Bacteria > Bacillota > Bacilli > Lactobacillales > Streptococcaceae > Lactococcus > Lactococcus fujiensis. The sequence continues at coordinate 36,505 of NZ_JXJU01000010.1, forward strand.
CTGTTAAACAAATTAAAGATAAAAATTGCAGGAGCCATCAAGGAAACACGCGCCAATTTGATCATCGTTGCAACTGTTAAGTAAGCACTCCCCATAATTCCGGCGGTTGCCACAACTTGGGCCACTTCATGAATGGAAGCTCCCATCAAAGTTGCACCTTGACTTAAATTTAAGTCAAGAAGGTGAATAAGAACTGGAATTTGGGCAATCATCAGCGTCCCAAACAAGACCACAAGGGCAACTGCAGCAGCTACTTTTTCCTCAGCCGCTTTGATTGTTCCTTGAAATCCAGCGATTGCAGCAGCACCACAAATAGAAAAACCAGCAGCGATTAAACTTGTGAGGTCTTTGTCAACTTTTAACAACTTCCCAATAAATATGGTCATTAAAAATGTAATTGTAACGGCAAAAACATCAAGGATGAGGACAGGAACGCCCAATTGAACAATGTCTGAAAGCGAAACTTGCACTCCTAGTAAAACGACTCCCCAACGCAATATTCTTTTAGCTGAAAATGCGATTCCGGGTTCCAAAATTTCAGGAATGTTTATGATATTGCGAAGGAGCATGCCAAGTAAAATGGCAAGTAACATTGAGCTTAAAGTGGGGAAAAAGGAGGTGATCAGCAGGCAGACTAGACTCACGATGAGACAGAGGAGTACGCCTGGTAATAATTGAACTCGTTGTTCAGGAGATTGGCTTGTTTCTTTGGCGGTAGGAGTTCCTAATTGCTCCCATTTCATTATGCGACGGATTGTCGCTTTTAATTTTTGACTCATTTGTAAATCTTTCTAATTGTTTTTGATTTATTATAAACGATACGAAAATAAATGTAAAATGAATTAAAGTAATAGAAGGTATTACGATTATTAATAATGTAAAATAAATATTCGTAATGAAATATGCTGATTAAAGTGACAAAATTAAAGTTTACCCATCCTATTTGAATAAAGAATGAAAATATAACATAAAAAAACGGAAATACAGTTCGATGACACAATTGTAATGGGAACTCTCAAACAGTTTATGGCCGTTCCAATCAAGGTTTATTGGCTTGAAGGCAATACATTTTTAAGTTAGTTCATTGAATATGCTGACTCATAAGCAATTATATAAATAAAAATAATCAAGTGAGTATGGAACCAAAAGAAAAATAAAAAATAAACAGAAGGGGCAAAGGTCCCTTCTGTTTATTTTGATAATGTGAAACTTGAGGTGACATTAAACATTACCTTTGTACAATTTAAAGTACCATGTACGTCATAAGAACCGTTCTTATCTTGTTGAAACAGATTTACTCTATTTGATGATCAAAAGATTATATAAATATAAGATTAAAGTTAACTTGAATGACGCTTTCGACAAACTAAAATAAGGAGAATCAGCTTTTTGGATGAATAAAAAAGTACATTTCCCTCGATTGATCAGTTATAGCTCAATAATTTCGATAGGTTCTAATTTTTTTCCCAAGAAATGAGCGATTTCCAGCCACTTTTTTTCAAACAACGAAACTTCAAAAGGGCTCCAATGTTCAATCAAAATACGACAAGCCTTGTCACTCGTTTGAATTGACCAGCGGCCCACTAGTTCGCCTTGAAAAATTATTGGCGCAAGGAGAATTCCATTTTTAGTCCACATTAACTTTATTTTATCTACTGGAGTCAACCATGTTTTATCTGCATAGCCAGTCAGCAAACTATCAAAACGCGCTGTAACAAATGTACTATCAGACATGGTCTTGTCAGTAATGATCAATGGAAGCTCCAAGGTGTTCCAAATGGGACGTACATCTGAAATTTTTATGCCAGACCATTTAATAAAATCTTCCAATTTTGCTGGGCCAAATCCGTCCCAATAGCGTTTAATTAATGTTTCGATGGCTTGTTTAGCAGAAGTAGTTTTGAACTGTTCCGCAAAAATGAGCTGATGATTGCGGACGCTTGAACTTGCATCAATGTATGCAATTCCAGACTGTGTTAATTGTTGAATGATACCGTTAAAGGCATAACCATGAAAGTCAAAAGTTGGAAAATCACTAGCGACCAATTTAATGCACTCTGATTTTAATAGCTTTTTATGTGTCGCTAACTTTTCGGCCAAGTATTGGATGATTTCTAAGGAGATTTCAGTTTGTCCCTGATAATAGCCTCGGGGTAAGATTTCATTTTGACGAGCATTGATTATTAATTCCCAATCGTCATAAGTCAACAAATGCAAGGTCCATCGATTTGCCCAGCTCCGAACAATTTGATGCTTTCGGTATAAAGTTTGTAAATGGTCGAGTGTTAAATTTTCAGTCCGCAAGAAAAGGTTCAATTCAGCTTCTTTTTGCGATTGAGCCTGAATTCCGACGGTTTGGCGAAGAACTTCTAGAACATCAGTTTTTGGTAAATATAAGCCTTGACTTTCAAAACGTTTTAAGATTAATTTTTCATTCATTTTTCCACTCCGAATTCTAATTGAATTATAGCAAAATTTGAGGGAAAGATACAAAAAAAGCCAAATTACATTGACTTTTTAAGATTAAACATTAACTTCCTCAATTGCGCTCAATCGTTCAGCAACTTCATCAGCTGTTAGCTGGTGCTTGACGATATAACGATTATTGGGGTGAATACGACATTCATGAGAACAAGATCCTAAATATTTGTATTCATTCTCCTCAGATGCAAGCATTTGGCGATTACATTCTGGATTGCCACAATTAATGTAGCGTTCGCATGGTGTTCCATCAAACCAGTCTTTACCAACAACAATGTGTTCTTTCTTATTGATTGGAACAGCAATGCGGCTATCAAAAACGTACATTTGACCTTCCCAAAGATCCCCCTGAACCTCGGGATCTTTTCCGTAAGTTGCAATGCCTCCATGCAATTGACCAACGTCATTAAAACCTTCGCGAACAAGCCAACCAGAGAATTTTTCACAACGAATTCCGCCTGTGCAATAGGTCAAAACGCGTTTATCCATGAAATCTTCCTTGTGATCAATAATCCATTGCGGTAAATCACGGAAATTGCGAATGTCAGGACGGACAGCATCTTTAAAATGCCCAAGATCATATTCATAGTCGTTACGCGCATCAATGACAACAGAATTTTCATCAAGCATCGCTTCACGAAATTCGACTGGAGTCAAGTAAGCCCCTGTTGTTTCAAGAGGATTAATATCATCTTCAAGATTGAGGTTAACTAATTCATTACGGTAACGCACGTGCATTTTCTTGAACGCATTTTCGTTTGCTTCATCAACTTTAAACATCATGTTCGCGAAACGTGCATCAGCATGCATCAACTCGATGTAAGCATCTGTTTGTTCAATTGTTCCTGAGACGGTTCCGTTGAGACCTTCATCAGCGACTAAAATCCGCCCCTTTAAGCCAAGTGCTTTGCAATCAGCTAGATGTTGCTTTGCAAATTGTTCAGCATTCAGAAGTGGGACATATTGATAGTATAAGAGTACTCGATAATCATGAGTCATTTTAAATTCTTGCTCCTTGGTATTATTAAATTTAATTAAACAAATTTAACCTCATTCTAATTTAACTTTTTTCTTATGTAAAAGCAAAAGACTTGCTTGTTATTTTTATCACAATAATAATTCCTATTGGCGTATTAAATTACTAAAATCGTTAATTCTTTACAGTCAATTCAATTTGATTTATAATAAGAAGAGTTTCTTAATGTAAAAAGGAGAAAAAATGCAAGAACAAGTAAAATTATTTCATCACAATACTTTAGCCTCATTAATGTCAGGACTTTATGAAGGGACAATTGAAATTGGCGATTTATTGAAAAACGGATCATTCGGAATCGGAACACTTGCAGGCGTTGACGGTGAATTAATTGTTCTTGATGGAAATGCCTATATTGCTAAAGGGAATCGCACAGTACGCTTGGTCAGTGCTGACGAAAAAGCTCCCTATGCAGCAGTAACGACACCCCATGTGACGATTCAACAAAAGTTTGATCGGACAATTTCAGATCAAACACTCTTAGAGGAAATTGAAAAAAAACTCCTCAGTCGCAATTTATTTCACTCTGTAAAAGTACATGGCTTGTTTAATAAAATGCATGTCAGAATGTCACCAGGGGCAAAAGAAGGAGAGCAATTTGTTGATGTCGCCGCACGCCAACCTGAATATACCGAAGAAAATATATCGGGAACCATTGTGGGTTACTGGACACCTGAACTTTTCCATGGGATGAGCGTTGCTGGTTTCCACCTTCACTTCATATCTGATGATCGTCAATTCGGAGGACATATTATGGACTTTACAATGGCGAATGGAAACCTAGAACTTGGTAAAATTGACCAAGTGATTCAAAATTTCCCAGTTGAAGCAGAACGCTTTTTAGAAGCAGATCTTGATCTTGAAAAACTTCGTGGTGATATTGAAAAAGCCGAATAAGTAAATTAACGCCCATGGCGTTTTTTTGTTACATTCTAATATTTTTTTCGTATTAAAGGATAAGAGAAAAGGAGAACTTATGTATACAAATTTTGATTTATTTAGACTAAAAGATGCAGGAATGACCAACTTAGGACTTAACAAACTCCTTCGCTTTGCTGAGACAAATCCAGTTAAATTAAGTCTACGGAAAATGGCTCAAATTTCTGGAACCAAGTCTATTCCAGACTTTATCGAACGATACAAGAGTCAGGACTGTAAGATCCTAAGAAAAACATTTAAAAAATTCCCTACATTTTCAATTCTTGATGATATTTACCCAGAACGGTTAAAAGAAATTTATAATCCCCCCGTCCTCCTTTTCTACCAAGGAAACCTTGAACTTCTAAAGAAAATGAAAATTTCAATCGTAGGAAGTAGAAATTCAAGTACATCTGGGACTAAGTCAGTTCAAAAATTGATCAAAGAACTGGGAAATCAATTGGTCATTGTTAGCGGCTTAGCAAAGGGAATTGATTCAGCAAGCCACATTGCTGCCATCAAAAACTCAGGATTCACGATTGCTGTAATTGGAACGGGGATAGATATTAATTACCCCAATGAGAATCGTCCCTTGCAAGAGTACATCGGCAAGCACCAATTATTACTGTCGGAATATGGTCCAGGTGAGAAAGCACTAAAATTTCATTTTCCTGAACGTAATCGAATTATTGCTGGTTTATCTCGTGGCGTAATCGTAGTCGAAGCAAAAATGCGAAGTGGCAGTTTAATTACCTGTGAACGTTCGATGGAAGAAGGACGCGATGTTTTTGCCGTTCCCGGTGATATTATTTCCCCATTTTCAGAAGGGTGTCATCATTTAATACAAGAAGGTGCAAAATTAATTACAAATGGTCGAGACGTTCTAAACGAGTACGTTTAGAGCAAAAATTCTAATTTAACAAAACTTGCTTTTTACTATAAGAAAACACATTTTGCTTGACATAATAAAATAAAGTATTTATGATAAGAAAAGGATTCAAATTATCATCTTGACAATTAACTTTTGAACGAGTAAAATTGATTTGTTTAACATCAAGACGAATACATTGTTTTATCTAATAATATAGAAGAAAGTAATAATGCCAAAAAGTACAACTACAAAATCACCAAAAACGACAACTAAAAAAAAGAAAAAAGCTTCAACAAAAAAAACGACAGCTGGTAAAAACCTTGTCATCGTTGAATCACCTGCAAAAGCTAAGACGATTGAAAAATATCTAGGCAGAAATTTCAAAGTGGTTGCCTCCGTTGGGCATATTCGAGATTTAAAAAAATCAAGTATGTCTGTGGATATTGAAAATGACTATGAACCACAGTATATTAACATTCGTGGAAAAGCACCTTTGATTAATTCGCTTAAAAAAGAAGCTAAAGCGGCTAAAGCTGTCTATCTCGCAAGTGACCCGGACCGAGAAGGAGAAGCAATTGCTTGGCACTTAGCACATATTTTAGATCTCTCATTGGAAGATAAAAATCGTGTTGTGTTCAATGAAATAACCAAAGATGCTGTAAAGAAAGCTTTTAAAGAACCACGCACGATTGACGTTGAACTCGTAGATGCTCAACAAGCTCGTCGAATCCTTGATCGACTCGTAGGATATTCTATTAGCCCAATCTTATGGAAAAAAGTCAAGAAAGGTCTTTCAGCTGGACGTGTTCAATCCATTGCCTTAAAACTCATTGTAGACAGGGAGCATGAAATAAATGCTTTTGTTCCGAAGGAATACTGGTCAATCGCTGGTGATTTCAAAAAAGGGACGAAGAAATTTGCAGCCTCATTTTGGGGAGTCGATGGCAAAAAACAAGCCCTTGATACTAATGAAGATGTTGTCAAAGTGATGGAACGGCTCTCAGGTCCAGATTTCTCAGTAGAAAAAGTTGAAAAAAAGAAAAGAATTCGAAATGCGCCACTTCCATATACCACAAGTTCACTTCAACAAGATGCTGCCAATAAGATTAATTTCCGAACACGTAAGACAATGATGGTTGCTCAACAACTTTATGAGGGAATCACATTAGGCGCTCAAGGACATCAAGGCTTGATTACCTATATGCGTACAGATTCAACTCGTATCTCGCCTGTGGCACAAGCTGCCGCAGCCGAATACATTGTTGACAAGTTCGGAGAACCATACAGTAAGCATGGGTCAAAAATAAAAAATTCGGCAAGTGCACAAGATGCCCATGAAGCGATTCGTCCATCAAATGTTTTTAATACACCTGAACTTATTTCCAAGTATCTTGATAAAGATCAGTTGAAACTTTATACTTTGATTTGGAACCGTTTTGTGGCGAGTCAAATGACGGCAGCCATTTTTGATACCATGAAGGTAAATCTAGAACAAAATGGAGTGATCTTTGTAGCGAACGGCTCACAAGTGAAATTTGAAGGCTATTTGAAGATTTATAATGACTCTGATAAGAATAATATGCTACCAGCAATGGAAGAAGGAGATGTCGTAAAAAAAGTAAATCTCAAACCAGAACAACATTTTACTCAGCCACCAGCACGTTATTCGGAAGCTACACTTGTTAAGACACTCGAAGAAATTGGTGTCGGTCGCCCTTCAACATATGCTCCAACACTTGAAACCATTCAAAAACGCTATTACGTTCGACTCGTTACCAAACGATTCGAGCCCACAGAATTAGGCGACATTGTAAATACTCTAATTGTTGAGTATTTCCCTAATATTGTCAATACAGAATTTACGGCTGAAATGGAAAAAGATTTAGATGAAGTTGAAGATGGAAAACGTAAATGGGTAAGCGTCGTTGATCAATTCTATAAACCTTTTGCCAAAGAATTATCTAAAGCAGAAATTGAGATGGAAAAAATTCAAATCAAAGATGAACCTGCTGGATTTGATTGTGACCTTTGCGGTCACCCAATGGTTATTAAATTAGGACGTTTTGGTAAATTTTATGCTTGTAGCAATTTCCCAGATTGCCATAATACCAAGGCTATCGTCAAAGAAATTGGCGTGAAATGCCCACTTTGCCATGAAGGAAATGTCATCGAACGGAAAACAAAGAAAAATCGCATCTTTTATGGTTGCGACCGTTATCCTGAATGTGACTTTACAAGTTGGGATAAACCGATTGGACGTGACTGTCCTAAGTCAGGACACTATCTGGTCGAAAAGAAAGTACGTGGTGGCGGAAAACAAGTCGTATGTTCATCGGATGAATGTGATTATCAAGAAGCAAAACAGAAATAACATATTTATTATTATGTAAAAGCCAAGTTTTAAGAAAGAAAATGATGACAAAGAAACATATTAATATTATTGGTGCAGGACTAGCAGGATCTGAAGCCGCTTATCAGATTTCCAAACGAGGGATTCCCGTAAAACTTTACGAAATGCGTGGTGTAAAATCAACACCTCAACACAAAACAGACAAGTTTGCTGAACTCGTCTGTTCTAATTCATTTCGTGGAGCTGCTATTACAAATGCAGTGGGTCTTCTGAAAGAAGAAATGAAGAGGTTAGATTCCTTAATTATCCGTGCGGCAAATGCAACACAAGTCCCTGCTGGGGGGGCATTAGCTGTCGATCGAGAAGGATTCTCAGATTATGTCACTCAAGCTTTACAAAGTAATCCCTTGATTGAAATTATTCGTGAAGAAATGACACAGATACCAAGTGATGAGTTAACCATTATTGCCACTGGCCCGCTTACTTCAGACGCACTCGCAGCCCAAATCCATGAATTAAATGGAGGAGATGGTTTCTATTTTTATGATGCGGCAGCACCAATTGTTGATATATCAACTGTTAATTTGTCAAAAATTTATAAAAAATCTCGTTACGATAAGGGCGATGCAGCATACTATAATTGTCCAATGACAAAAGAAGAATTTAATGCCTTTCAGACAGCTTTAATTGGTGCGGAAACAGCTGAATTACATTCATTTGAAAAGATGAAAGTATTTGAGGGGTGTATGCCTATTGAAGAAATGGCAAATCGTGGTTATAAAACGATGCTTTATGGACCCATGAAACCAGTGGGTCTTGAATATCCGGAAGATTTTGAAGGACCTCGTGATGGTGATTTCAAGTCCCCTTATGCTGTCGTTCAGCTAAGACAAGACGATGCAGCTGCCTCACTATATAATATTGTTGGTTTCCAGACGCATCTGAAATGGGGAGAACAGAAACGTGTCTTTCGAATGATCCCTGGGCTTGAAAATGCCGAATTTGTCCGCTATGGTGTGATGCACCGTAATTCATACATGGATGCTCCTCAATTGCTTATGCAAAATTATCGTTCTAGAAAACAAGAAAATTTATTCTTTGCAGGACAAATGACTGGAGTTGAAGGCTATGTCGAATCAGCATCGTCAGGATTAATTGCTGGGATAAACGCGGCACGACTTTTTAAAGGTGAAGAAGAAGTTATTTTCCCAAGAACAACAGCAATTGGGAGCTTACCTTACTACATTACGCACACGGATAGTAAGCATTTTCAACCCATGAATGTAACATTTGGTATTATGCAAGATTGGCCGGAACGGATAAAAGATAAAAAAGAAAAGTATGGTTTGCTGGCTGAAAGGTCACTTGAAGAATTATTACCTTATCTTGATTTATGAAACGGATATAACAATAAATAAAAAACGTCTGTTAATTAGCAGGCGTTTCTTTATTTGATATTCTTACTAGAATGATGCTCATTTTTGTAAATGATTGTTTTATAGACGGTCCAATCCTTTTTTATTTTCATCATCTACGATAGAAATATAAAGGGCAGACGTATTCAGATCAGTATGGCCAAGTTGGTTGGCAATTAGTGCTTGGTTTTTGGTTTCTGCATAGAGTCGAGTTGCTAAAGTATGACGTAACTTATGGGGAGAGACTTCGATTTTAAATGCTTTTGAGTATTTTCCAACGAGATTTTCAACCGAACGATTATCAATTCTTTTTGCTATTCCCTTGTATTTGGCTAAAAAGAGGGCTTGTTCTTTCACATCGGGTTGATAAATCATTTGCCTAGCTTCTAGATATTGTTCAATGTACACCTGTGCAAAAGGTGCAATTGCGACAACATCTCGTTTACCACCTTTGCGTATAACTTCGATGGTCAGGGTTTTTAAATTGATGTGCTTGACGTCAGCGTTTGTACATTCAGATAGACGAATGCCTGTAGCTAGGATTAATGCGATAATGGCAAGATCACGAATTTTATTTTTTTCAAAATATGGTCTTGCCCCATTAGAAATTTGATCGCTGTACTCATGGTCAATAAATTCAAGAAAGCCGAGGGATTCATCTCCTAAAAAGAGCTTATTTTTAATCGCGGATGCTCTCGCATTTAAAGTCTCTTTTGACTTAACTGTTTTTATTTTGTCCATTACATTTCTGTAGAAATAAGGTTCACCGTCCTCATTCTCTGTCTCTCTTGTTAAGAAATTAAAAAGACTGGATAAAGCAGAAATTGTTCGATTGATTGTGGTTTGACTGAGACCAAATTGTTGTCCATTGCTATTTGCTTTTGGGCGTTCACGAAGGTAGAGGATATAGGACTCAACATCTTGTTTCTTCAAATGTTCAAGGACAGTCATGGGAATTGACTTGATTTCAGGATCTGGAATTAAACCAGATTCGTATAGCCAGTCAAAAAAACGATGAAATTCTTTCAAATACTCGTAAATGGTGTTTTGTGAACGTCTTTGAACTTGCATTGAGCGAACATATTCATTAACATAAAATGGCATTTTACCCTGTTCATCAGAAATATGTTTCAGGAGTAACTCTTTATTCACGGATTTAATGTGCCTCCTTCGTAATTAAAATACTAACTCGTTAACCCTCATTATAGCACAAGTGTTCGTAAAAAGGTGGTAACTTTATCAGGAAATGATGACGAGATAAACTCCGTTTCCATTTAACATTTTACAAATGTTCAGATATTTTTGCTATATCCGAACAATTTAAGGGAAAAATCTTAAATAAAGAGGAAAAAAAACAAAAAAAACTAAAATTTCGTTAGAATAGGGATATAAGATTAGAATAGAGAATAATATGCATCCACATTTAAAAGCAATTTTGTTTACACGAGAAGATATTCAGAAACGCGTGTCTGAGTTAGCAATCGAAGTTTCAAAAGATTATGAGGGGAAAAATCCGCTTGTTGTTGGTATTTTGAAAGGTTCAATTATGTTCACGGTTGATTTACTCAAAGAATTAACAATCGACGCTGAAGTTGACTTCATGGACGTTTCGAGTTACGGAACAGGCGTGAGTTCATCTGGTGAAGTTAGAATATTGAAGGACTTGGAAACAAAGGCAGAAGGGCGAGATATTCTAATTTGCGAAGATATTATTGATTCTGGAAATACATTATTATATGTCAAAAAACTTTTAGAACATCGAGGTGCAAGTTCGGTTAAAATTATTTCTCTTTTGGATAAGCCAGCAGGCCGTAAAGTCGAAATTGACGGAGATTATATCGGATTTGAAGTACCAGATGAATTTGTTGTTGGGTATGGAATTGATTATGCTGAACGTTATCGTCATTTACCATATATTGGAATTTTCAATCAAGAATACTTGATAAAAGATTAATTTGAAAAAAATGAGTAAAATGAGTAAAATATGAAAGTTTTAGGGATTGTTTCTAAGGCTTTTTTAAATGTCTCGAGTACGCTCAAAACCTCATTTTTCGGTATAATAAAGTTATGAAAAAAATAGCAGTTATTGGCGGTGGCATCATTGGAATGACATTGGTCAATTATTTGGATTCCAAACAGTTTGAAGTATTACTTTATGATTCTGGTAAAAACCAAGCAACCGGTGCGAGTGCAGGGATTATCTCACCATGGCTTTCTAAACGAAGAAACAAACAATGGTATGCGTTGGCGCGTGATGGTGCAGCATTTTATGAACAGTTGGTCTCAGATTTTAGTCTAACGAATGAAATCTATGAAAAATGTGGTACTTTATTTGTGAGAGATCAAGTAGCTTTAGATCAACTTGAACAATTGGCGATAGAGCGAAAAGAAAAGGCGCCAGAGATTGGACAAATTCGATTGTTAAATCCAAAAGAAACATCTGAAATATTGCCAATATTACGGCCCACACCAAGTCTTTATATTTCAGGTGGGGCAAGATTAGATGGAAAAGCTTATTTGAATCATCTGAGAAAGAGGGCATTGGGTCGTGGAGTAAGAATTATTTCGGATGAGGTAAAAGTTCAGAAAGCTGGAAATGGCTGGGAGATTAATAGGGCTGAGGAAAAAGTAGTTGTAGATAAGGTCGTTTTGGCACCTGGACCTAAGTTAAAAGACTTATTAGAACCATTGGGCTATTCAACAGCAGTAGAACCTCAAAAAGGACAACTTATTTCTTTTTCTACTGACTTAAATACGAACAATTGGCCAGTTGCTTTCTTGGATGGAGAAGCTGATTTAATCCCTTTTAACAAAGGAGAAATACTCCTCGGTGCAACACATGAAAATGAAGCGAAATGGGATTTAAGACCGACTAAGAAAGCGTTCGAGAAGTTGACGCAGGGAGTGGATAGGTACCTCAATAATAATTCTTTGACGGATTTTCCATATTCATTTCGAGTGGGAACTAGAGCATATACACCAGATTTTGCTCCTTTTTTCGGCCCACTTAAAGATGAAGTTGGCTTGATTGTCGCGAGTGGTTTAGGCTCATCTGGGCTCACTACGGGTCCCTATATCGCATTTCTCTTATCTGAATTTTTAAATGGTAAGGTTGATGAATGGGAGATGTCAAACTACGAAAAAGACTTTGATCATTATATTACCGTCATCTGATGTTTTTTTCTGATTGCTTATTTTTTTATGAATAACGTGACCAATGAGTTAATTAAACTACATTGAATTAAATTTCAATAAAAAACCAAATAATATTGCATTTGAATAATATGAAACATATGTTAAAATAGAAGCGTAATAAGTACATTTAAAGATTGAGGGATTGAATGAATATTGTATTTTCAGACGTTGATGGAACTTTCCAATCACTAGGAGAGCCTATCTCACCTGTTAATTTAGAAGCAATTAATTATTTGGAAAACAGAGGGGACCGTTTTGTTTTTGTGACTGGTCGTGGTATCGATATGGCCACAAGTCTTCTCGAAGAAGTTGGTGTTGATTGTGATCTGATTTTTGGTAATGGTGCTGGATTAAAATTAAAGGGCCAAAAGCCCGAATATCGGAATTGTTTAACTTTTGATCATTTAAGTAATATTTTACCTATATTAGACGAATTAGAAATATTATATTTTGTTCACACAGATAATGAAACAATCATTCAGACGATGGATCGATACGAAAGGAATCTGGATGAATTAAGCCTTAGTTTAGCAAAAGTAGGTGACAAGCATGCTGAAATTATGGATTTTAAACGTCACTATTTCGCACAAGAGTGTTTACAAGTTCCTTCTGTATTGGAGTACTTTGCACAACGTAAGGATAAAAAAATCATTAAAATTGAGCTGATGGAAGCCAGTGATGAAAAACGCGACTTCATTCGTGAAAAGTTAAGCAAACAATCGGTCATGGCTTTTTCATCTTTTATTAAAACGCTTGAAATTGTAAATCCTTTAAGTTCAAAAGGGAGTGCAATTCAAAATTACTTGTCTAATTTTGAGAATTATACAAGTTTTGGGATTGGTGATGGTGAGAATGATTTGTCAATGTTTGATACGGTAGATGTATCCGTAACAGTAGCAGATGCAGCACAACCAATCAAAGATCAATGTGATTATGTCTCACTGGCTTGTAATGAGGGTGGTGTAGGTCATTTTATATTAGCTAACTGTAAATAATCTAAATTTTGAAAAAGAAAAAACCATAAGAAAAGGGCCTTTCTAGATTTATTATTTGAAAGCTTTCAATGAATAACTGATGTTCTTTTTGAACCAATTAATATAGTCGAAATTTTAAAAGACCTACGATATGTAGGTCTTTTCTTATCCAATCATCACATATCATTTACAAGAAAAGAATTTAAATCATGTTATAATGAGTATAAATAGGGGAAATCTAATAAATCTATATTTTACTGGCCACAGTTATCCAAGTGATTTAACTTGTGAAAATGTGGTCGTTTGGATTGTTCTTTTTTATAAACAAAAAATCAAAGTAATGGGAGGAAGGTTATGATTAATGTTGCAATCGCACGTCCATTAATCACAATAACGAATGTTATTTGGTGTTACGATTCGTTAAGTCAAAAGATAAAAGTTTTACTTGTAAAAAGGGAAGACCGTCCTTTTGAAGAATATTGGGCACTGCCCGAAACTTTTTTGAGAGATAACGAGAACGCTCGTACGGCATCTTTAAGATTAGTTAAAGAACGAATAGGTCTTGATTTGCCTGAAATTCACGCTGAGCAATTAGCAACTTTTACAGCACCATCACGAAATCCTGATGGTAGAGCCATCTCACTGAGTTACATGATTTTTTTACCTGAATGTACTAATCTTATTGTAGGTCCTGGGGCAGTAGATGTCGCTTGGTTTGACCTAGTGTATGTTAAAAATAAACATTTTGAATTTATCAATGATAATTTAAGATTCACCACATTGGATGATAATGAGTACATCACCATAGAAGATTCAACAAAGCGATTGGCTTTTGACCACAATTGGATATTAACAGTTGCTTGTAATAGAATCATTAATAAACTTGATTATCAGCCCACGATATTGTTAATCTTAGGAGTTTCTTTTACTTTGAAAGAGGCTCGTCATATTTTTGAATTATTTGGGAAGTATGAACCCGATAATTCTAACTTTTTGCAAAACCATAAAAAAATATTAGAACCAGATGGTCGTATTGAAAAGCAAGGTCCTGGAAGACCTGCAAAAAAATATCGCTTGACTTTAAATTGAAACTATGATAAACTCTCACAAGATAATAAAAGTTAAAAATACTTTTATTAAGAGAGGGAATTATGAGAAAGAGACGACATATATTAATGATCGTTGGGACGGCATGGATGATAGATGCACTAGATGTGGCACTTTTATCATTTATTATGCCCCTTTTAAAAAATGATTGGCATCTAAATCCAACTCAACTTGGCTTATTAGGTTCTGTTACATCCGTAGGGATGATAGTTGGGGCTTTCTTATGTGGCCGACTATCAGATAAATTTGGCCGGAAGCGTGTGATGTTATGGACCCTTTTTATTTTTTCATTGAGCAATTTGGCATTATCATTAGCACCAGATGTCAATTGGTTTATGTTTATACGATTCATTACAGGTATTGGATTAGGTGGTGAACTTCCCGTTGCTGCGGCGTTATTGGCTGATCATTATAGGGGGAAAGAACGTGAAAAGATCCTTATTCTTGGAGACAGCTTTTGGGCCTATGGTTGGATTCTTGCCTCATTAATGGCCTTCCTTATTATTCCTTACTTTGGTTGGCGAATCACTGCTGCTTTAGTTTCGATTTTTTCTGTATATGCTTTTATTTTAAGAAAACATCTTCCTGATGATCCAAAAGTCGGATCACCAAAGGAAAACGCATTAAAAATTTTATTTTCTAGAACTTATCGGTCACCACTTATTACATTGAGCATCCTTTGGTTCATCACGATGTTAACTTATTATGGTATTTTCCTGTGGCTTCCAAGTATCCTTGTGATAAAAGGTTTTTCAATTGTGAACTCATTAGGTTTTACGCTAATGATTTCGATAGCCCAATTACCTGGTTACTATCTTGCCGCATTTCTAATGGATAAAATGAACCGGAAAATCCTATTAAGCATTTATCTTATGGGGACGATTATTTCTTGTCTATTTTTTGGATTTGGAAATAATATTGAGCTCATTTTAGTCGCTGGAGCATTCATGTCATTCTTTGATCTTGGTGCATGGGGAATTTTAATCGCGCTTACACCCACACAATTTCCAATTGAAATCAGAGGAAGTGGGATGGGAACTGCACAAGCTGTCGGAAGGATTGGTGCGACGATTGGTCCCTTTCTTGTCGGATGGATGATTGGAATTGGTTTTGGCATATCAACTGTCCTCATATTATTCGTTGTCCTCTTATTTATTGCGATAGTAGTTCTCTTTTTTGGATTCAATTTAAGAAATTATGAATGAAGAAGAAAAAAAATAGGTCACAAAAAGATATTATTAATAGCATCATTTATTGATGTTATCCTTAAATCTT
>NZ_JXJU01000011.1 GCF_002441655.1 Lactococcus fujiensis JCM 16395
AACTGGCTCGTTAAAGTCGGCGATGATGTCAAAGAAGATGATCCTGTCGCAGAAGTACAAAACGACAAGTTGATGCAAGAAATCTTGTCTCCTTACACAGGTAAAGTTACAAAATTATTCGTTGAAGCTGGTACAACTGTAGCTGTTGGGGAACCATTGATTGAATATAATGGTAATGGAAATGCAGCTCCTGCACCAACAGCTGCGCCTGCGCAAGCCGCTAGCCCAGCCCCTACCACAACAGGAGATGTTCAATATACAAAAACTGGAGCTATGGGTCGCATTCTTGCAATGCCTTCAGTACGTCACTATGCGCGTAAAGCTGGCATTGATTTGACACAAGTCCCTTCAACTGGTCGCCATGGTCACACTACACTTGCTGACGTTAAAGCATTTGAATCTGGTGCTGTAGCTCCTGTTGCTGCTCCAACTTCTGCTCCTGTTGCTGACGTTCCTAAAGCCGAAGCTCCTAAGGTAGAAAAAGCTCCTTCTGTTAAAGCTGGTGCTGGTGATACTCGTGAACCTATGAATCCAACTCGTAAAGTTGTTTCAAAAGTCATGACTGCACAACATACACACATCCCACCTGTTACAAACTTTGATCAAGTTGAAGTTTCTAAATTGGTTGAACACCGCAAGACTTTCAAAGAACTTGCTGCTAAACAAGATATCAAATTGACATATCTTGCCTATGTTGCTAAAGCTTTGGCTACAACAGCTCACAAATTCCCTGACATTAACTCATCTGTTGATTACGAAAAACAAGAAATTGTTCATCATGAGCATGTAAACGTTGGTATCGCAGTAAATGCTCCAACAGGACTTTATGTTCCAGTTATTCATGAAGCTGAAAACAAATCAATCCTTCAGATTGCTAAAGAAATTGCCGAATTAGCTGCTGCAACGCGTGATGGTTCTTTGAAACCTGCACAAATGCAAGGCGCTACAATTACAATTTCAAACCTTGGTTCTGCTCGTGGAACTTGGTTCACTCCAATCATCAACGGCTCTGACGTTGTAATCCTTGGTCTTGGATCAATCGTTAAGGAACCAATCGTTAATGCTGAGGGTGAAATCGTTGTTGGTCAAAACATGAAATTGTCAATGACTTACGACCACCGTTTGATCGATGGTATGCTTGGACAAACTTCATTGAACTACTTGAAATCACTTCTTGCTGATCCAGAGTTCATGTTAATGGAAATCTGATAGCGGTGAAATGGCACTTTAGTGTCTATTTCTGCTAGGCGATTTACTTAGTAAACGAGCTGCCCCGCTTATTAGGCGGATGTTGAAGAATCTTTTTTCAATCTTTACCGTCATAATAAGATGTTAAAAGTCTGTCAGTACAGACGAATCAATTGTCCATACTGATGGGTTAAATTGGAGGATATATAAAATGGTTGTTGGTGCACAAGCCACAGATGTAGATTTGGTTGTTATTGGTTCAGGCCCTGGCGGATACGTAGCCGCTATTCGTGCTGCTGAACTTGGAAAAAAAGTTACTATTATTGAAAAAGATAATGTCGGCGGAGTTTGTTTGAATATCGGATGTATTCCTTCAAAAGCTTTGATTAACATTGGTCATCACTATACTGATGCCATTGAAGAAGCTGAAAAGAAAAATCCATTTGGACTTACAGTTGGCGATGTCAAATTGGACTGGGATGCTGCTCAAACTTGGAAGCAAGATAAAGTAGTTAGCCAATTGACTGGTGGCGTTAAAATGTTGCTTAAAAAACATAAAGTTGACGTTATCAAAGGGACAGCTGAATTTGTTGATAATGAAACGATCAACGTTGAGCAAGAAGATGGATTCAAACTTCTTCACTTTAACGATGTTATCATTGCAACAGGTTCACGTCCTATCGAAATTCCACCATTCCCATTCGGTGGTCGTATCGTTGATTCAACTGGTGCGCTCTCACTTCCTGAAGTACCTAAACACTTAATTATCGTTGGTGGTGGTGTTATCGGTTCTGAACTTGGTGGGGCATACCGTATGCTCGGTTCTAAAATTACTATTGTTGAAGGACTCGACCATATCTTGAATGGCTTCGATAAAGAAATGTCAGATATCATCGTTAAACGCGTTAAATCTGCAGGTTCTGACATCTTTACGTCAGCAATGGCTAAATCAGCTGTCCAAACTGACAAAGATGTTACATTGACATTTGAAGTTGATGGAAAAGAACAAACAGTGACTGGCGATTACCTTCTTGTTTCAGTTGGTCGCCGTCCAAACACTGATTTGCTTGGCTTAAACAATACAGATGTTAAAATGACTGATCGTGGCTTGATTGAAGTTACAGACTCATATGAAACGAACGTGCCACACATCTATGCAATCGGTGACGTAGTCCCTGGTCCAATGCTTGCTCACAAAGCATCATTCCAAGCCAAGGTTGCTGCCGCTGCTGTTGCTGGAGCTGACGATTCTGTTGATATCCACGTTGCTTTGCCTGCTGTTGCTTATACAACAACTGAGCTTGCAACTGTTGGTGAAACGCCAGATTCAGTTAAAGACCGCATGGATACTGTTAAGATTTCTAAATTCCCATTTGCAGCAAATGGACGTGCAATTTCAATGAACGATACAACTGGTTTCCTTCGTTTGATTACTGAAACAAAAGAAGGTGCCATCATTGGTGCTCAAATCGTTGGCCCTGGTGCGTCAGACTTGATTTCAGGTCTCTCACTTGCAATTGAAAATGGGTTGACATCTAAAGACATTTCGCTTACTATCCAACCTCACCCAACACTCGGTGAAGCAATCATGGATACTGCTGAATTGGCTGATGGTCTTCCAATTCACGTTTAAAAAAAAGTTGTCAGCTCTGACAACTTTTTTTTACTCACTCTGTCAGCGCTGACAGAGTTTATCTCCATTTTTTAACATCCTGAACCACAAACAACGTTAATTTTCAGTTCAATTTCTTCTGAACGTTCTTTATTTTTGATAACAACCATACTTTTTCCCCTTTAGTTTTCAACATTTTCAAGTAATAACATTAGCCGCAGAGGACATTAAATTTCATATCAAAATCTTCCTCTGATTGTTCTTTATTTTCAATAACTTTCATACTTTTATCCCTCCCTTCTACCTTGATATCCTTACTTCAACAACCTGCACCACAAACAGCATTGATTTTCAGTTCAATGTCATTTTCTTTTTGTTTATTTTCAACAACTTTCATATGCGTTCTCCTTTCTGAATGTAATAATATCATCATAGCGACTTTCATCATCAATGTGATGTGCCACTTCAATAATTGTAATAGGTAAATTAAATATTAAATCACGTATTTTTTGGGCGGTTTCATTATCCAGCGAAGCCGTAACTTCATCAACAAGCATGAGTTGTTTTTTTCTTAACAAAAATCTTGCTAATTCTAGTCTAATCTTTTGACCACCGGAAATATTTTCACCATTATTTTGAAGCACTGTACTTAAATCCAAATCTTGTGCAAGATTGACTTCCCTCAAAACTTGAAGCAAATCAGAGTCATCAAAATTTTGTCCCAAACAAAGATTATAACGCACCGTACCGTTAAAGATAAAAGGCTCTTGCCCAACTAAACCAAAATTTTTAAAATTCAATGGATATTTTTCACCATGACTAAGGAGACAAATATCACCTGAATTTTGTTTTAGTTCTCCGCAAATTAACTTAAGTAACGTACTTTTCCCACTACCACTTTTTCCTCGAATAAGCACTTTTTGACCTGCTTTAACATTCATGGAAAGCTTATCAAAGATTTTTTTCTCTCCGAAATTCATGGACAAATCAGAAACAACAAGTTCATCGAAGCTCGAAGCAACTTCATTTTCACTTTGTTCAATTTTAGAACCGAGCAAACTAAATATTTTCTTTCTTATTCCCTTAACTTCTTGAATATAAGAAAAAGCATAGAGAACCTGTTGCAAGGGTTGCTTTAATTGTTGGCTCGCAGAAAACAAAGCAAGTAAAACAGGGAATTTCAAGTCACTTCCATTTCCAATCATGACTAAGCCAATAACAAAGGGAACAATCTCAGCCAGTGTTTTTAAGGCTGTACTTATAGAAAAAACAATATTATTGGTAGTCGAAAGCCAGAAAAAGGCGTGTTCAGCAGCTTTTATTTTTTGGGTGTTTAATTTTAGAACGGGTTTGCTACTTCCATTTCTTAAAATAGTTGCTCTACCGTTGATACTATCACTTGCGACTTTTAATAATTCTTCACGTTTTTCAGATAGATTACTTCCAAGCTGATTTAATCTTTTATTGAAGAAAAGTTGAGGAAGCATTAAGCTCAATGCCCCCACAACAAACAATAAACCCAAAACAAGATTTTGAGAAACCATATAAATCAAAGGGGAAAAGAAAACAACCGAGAAAAAAGGAACAATCAAAATTTGTGCAAGATAAGCTTGATAAAGAAGGTCCATGTCATTTGTCAGCGTTGAAATCATTTCTGAATTTGAATATTGATTCTTAGTGCAAACAAACGATTGAAGCAAACCACTTTTTATATTCACTACCCAGCTGTAAACCAAACTATTTATTACAACATTTCCAAAAAGCATTGCAAGGGCAACATAAGCATAAAGAAGTGCCCCGATAAAACCAAATGTTAGGATTTTTCCCATATCACTTGTGCCTTGCATCTCAGCAGCTCGTTGGACGATAAGCGCTGTTGCTAACCCCATTAAAGCATTGGAAATTGTCGCCAAAACAAACAATAATAATTTCCACTTTGGAGCATATTGAAATAATATTTTTAATTCATTCCGCATCTAAAGTCACCTCGTATAAATTTTGTTTAATAAATAAATCAAGATTTTGATAAAATTTATTTTTATTTTTGTTACAAATGTATTCTTGAGTTTTATTATCAGCAAAATTTAGTTTAGGACATGTTCCCCCTTTGCAGATTAAGACAATTTCACTTTCTAAGCATTTCTTAGGGATTTTTTCACAGGTTTGAATCCAATACTTTTGTCTTTTTTCTTGATTTAAAATACCAATATTGACATCTCCAAATATATTCCTAGTGTCATATAATAATACCGTGCAAGCCATTATTTTTCCACGTACATTAAACGCAAAATGATTTGGATTTTGAGCATAACATGAAAATTGATTGTTAACACTCCAAAATGGATCTATTAATTGATAGCCAAGAGATAAAGCTTCTTCGGAAAATTGAAAAGTAATTTCTTTCGATAATCTTTCAATCTCGTATCCTTCTTTTCTATCTCCTTGCCCCCAATCACCTACGTTTCGATAAAGCATAGAAAAACGTTTATCGTTTTTGAATGGAACTCTCTCATTAATCATAAAATCTTTTACATTTTTGTAATTCTCTTTTGAAACATTGAACCGTAAAACTATGTCAAACTTTAATAAAGTCTCTTTAGCTTTTAATAGATTAGCATAAATTCGCTCAAAGCTTCCTTTGCCATTCTTTAAGACTCTTTGTTTATCATGACTTTCAAGGTTACCGTCAATCGTGATTTGAAAAAATACGCATTTACACACTTCAACTAAACAAGTCAATTTTCGTTTATCTAAAAGATATCCATTAGTTGTAATATCAGAAACATAGTCTAAATTATACTTTGCTGCAAGCTCTTGGAACTTTGATGAGAGATAAACAATTACTTTATATCCTAAAAGTGGCTCGCCACCAAACCAAGAAGCCCGTAATTTTTTATAATTTCCCTCTAGTATTTTTTGTTCAGTAAATTTAACAATATTATCCATAGTATCTTGAGACATGGCAATATTTTCAAATTTTTCGTAACAGTAAAGACAGCGGAAATTGCAATCGCCATGTGTTAAAACAGTAATTCTCAACATTTCATTCTCTTTGTCAAAAATTTGTGCTATTGATTTTTCAAATTCACTTTCTTCTGAATAAAAATTTTTTGAAATTAAATAATTTTCAAAATCAAGCTGAGTGGATTTGTCATTTTCTATCTTACTGATTAGGTTATTGGTAACTTTAATTGAGATATTATTTTTAGTATTGAATAAAATAATTCCGTCTTCAACAGATTTTGAAACAACATAGGGAGATAATTTTTTCATAATTTTCATTAACTTCTCCTTTCCTTTTTAACTTGATAAAAAGAGTGTAGCACGAAATTTTGAGATTATAAAAATCGTAACTTATTTGTTACGATTTTCTAGCTTTTCTTTTAAAACTTTTCTTACTTGTTTTGCAATATTTGGATAGCCAAAGGCTTTATAACCATTACTTAGATTGTTTAGAATATTCTTTCCTTTTTCTGTTTCATCAATCATCAAGTAATAACAACCTTCAACATACATGAATTCTTTACGGTTATGAATATCCATAGTAGGACTGTCTAAGAGTTGACGATATTTATTGATGAGACTTTCTGAGAATTGTTTATTCCTTTTTTCAATAAAATAGAGCGTAACCGTTTTAGTGAGCAGAATAATGAGCTCTTTATTTTGAGAGGATTTGTTATAGTAACTTTTGCGATTTAACAATTCAATTATGAACTCAAAGATCAATGCTTCGCTCAAAAAATTAAGAAGTTCTCCAAATAAATAAATTTCTTGCTGTCCCCATTCTAATATAGAAAAGAGATAATCAGCAACTTCTTGAGCTTCATTTTCAGTAATTTGGTAATTTTTGATATGATTTGACGCAAGTATAGCTTTAGCTTCCAAACTATTCCAATAATAGATTTTTTGATTCATTTTTGAAAAATTTTGTATTGATTTTTCATACAAATTTTCAATTTCTTCATAGTTACCTAGCTCAGTTAAGCGTTGTAATTCATCAATAAAGTTTGATGCTTCAGACTGTTCAAAGTCTCGCACATAAGATAAATATTCTTCAAAAGTTATTCCTAATTTTTCGACCAACTTGCTAATTTTAGTCAGCGTAATATCTGATTCATTCCGTTCAAATCGAGAAAGTTGGACTTTTGAGGTAATATAATTTGGAGAATTTTTATAATCTCCAGATACTTTTGACAATGATAAATTTTTAGATTCTCTTAATTCTCTGAACGTTTCGCCCCAAGATTCTTCAACCATTATATTTCGCTTTCTTTATCTTTTCATAATATCAGCCCATGAGCCGGGTTGCATACTGTCCAAAAACTTCTTTGATTTGAGGCGTAGCCCGACGTATTCGTCATAGAGTCCGTCAATGAATTGACGGAGCTTCTGCTTCATTTCTGGCTTGATAGAGATTTTTTTTAGCTCTTCGAGCGAAATTTCTTGAAACAAATTGCACAGATAAATCACATTAGGGTCGAGATGTGAACGGCGTAAATCCTCGCTAAAATGCTTGTGGCACAGACAGGCGTTAAATTTGTAAGAATAATCAAACGGCCCTTGCGTGGTGTGGCAAAAGGTACATTCGGCAAAATTGAGCGAAATTCCGAAACGTCCGAGGACTTGCAGCTCGAAAATATTCGTGATAATTTCCATGTCAAAACCTTGGTCAAGCAGCTCCAGCGCCCGAATCAGAAAACTGTAAAGCGTTGGATCGTACTGGTTGTCAGCAATCGCGGCGTCCGCAAGGCTGATGATATAGCTCGCGTGAGCATTGACGAAAATATCCTCAGAAATGTGCTTGTAAGTCGTCGTGTCGCCAACATCGTCCAAAAAGCTAAAGCCCTCGTCATTAATGACTGCGTTAATCTGCGCCGCTGTAAAGTTCTGTAAACTACTCGCATACTTAGATTTACTGAAATTCTTGACAAAAAACATACGCTTGCCGAAACTTTCTGTAAACATCTTGACAAGCTTGTCTTTTTCTTTGTAATTCTGACTGTACAGCACTAATGCTCGTGTTTCAGCGTCTCTCATTTTGCTCCTTTCTATTGGTTGTATCAACTTGGTTTACAGTAGTGTAAACTTTAATTATTTGTTAGTTTAATTATATCAAAAAACTTCTGTCAGTACTGACAGAAGTTCCGTAATTACTTATAATTTTGTTTTTCAGGAATCACGCCACGAACGCCACCAATTGGATTTTCGACATCATTTTCATAACGTGGAATCAGATGCACATGACAGTGCAAAACCGTTTGCCCTGAAGCTTCGCCAATGTTTATTCCGACATTGTAGGCATCCGGGTTAAATTTTTCATCGTCATATTTTTTGCATTTTTCTAGTAGCTCGTCAATCGCTAGTTTTTCAGCTTTCGTGAGTTCAAAAAAGCTAGCTTCATGCCGTTTGGGCACAATTAGAATATGCCCGTTTGAAACTGGATTTTGGTCAAGAAAACATTTTTCCCATTCATTTTCAAATAATATTTGAGTGAGCTCGCAAAATACACAAGCCATTACCCCCGCTGCTCCGCTACATAATCTTCCAACCGCGCCATGGCAGTCTTAATAACCTCCATCGAAGCCGCATAAGACAGGCGAACAAAGCCTTCGCCGAATTGCCCGAAGCTGACCCCAGGAATAAATGCAACTGCTTTTGATTTGGCAAAATCTACGCAGAAATCGAACGAATTTTGAATCAAATCAGCTGGAATCTTGGCGAAAATGTAAAAGGCACCGTCAGGTTTGATAATCCCGAAACCGAGCTTTTCCATGTGCTCGATGATGTAATCGCGACGCTTGAGGTACTCGACTTTCATTGGCAGTGCGTCGTCCTGCCCGTTTTTCAGCGCTTCAATCGCCGCAAATTGAGCCTGCGTTGAGGCTGACGTGACAAGATATTGGTGGGTCTTGATAATCTGCGCTGTCAATTCTGACGGAGCGAAAATCAAGCCAATTCGCCATCCTGTCATCGCGTGCGATTTTGATAAGCCGTTCAACAAAATCGTCTGTTCACGCGCAAATTCGGCGATAGATGCATGCGCTTCGTCAGTGTAATTCAGTTCGCTATAAACTTCGTCAGCAATGACAAAAACCTCGTGGCGCTTAACTACATCAGCCAAGGCTTTTATTTGCTCTCGACTATAGGTTACGCCAGTAGGATTAGCTGGATAATTCAAAATAACCGCTTTAGCTTTTCCAGCATGCGCTGTGAGCGCAGAATCGAGCATTTCAGGCGTCAAAACAAAATCATTAGCCGTTGTGTCAATTTCGACCAAAGTTCCGCCAGCGAGCGTTATGAGCGGTTCATAGCCAGGGTAGGCAGGAGCAGGAATCAAAACTTCATCCCCAGGCACTAAAATGGACAACAAGGTTGCGGAAATTGCTTCTGTAACACCAACTGTAACCAAAATCTCATTTTCAGGGCTATAATGTAACCCATATTTTGACGCCAAAAATTCACTTGCTGCAATTCTTAAATCAAGTAAGCCAGCCATCCCTGTATAGTGACTCTGATTGGCTTCGATTGCTGCAATTCCTGCTTGTTTAACGTGTTCAGGTGTGTAAAAATCAGGCTCACCTAATGTCAATTTGATAATCCCTGGGATATTAGATACTTGTTGGTCAAACTGTCGAATCATTGAAACAGCAATTTTGTCTAAATTTGGGTTGAATTTTTTTGTTAAGTCCATAAAAGCCTCCGATAAAAACTATTTGCGTTCCATTATATACTTTTTTCTGATAATTTTCACGATTACAACAAATAACTGAAGGAATAAAAAAAACTAATCCTAAGATTAGAAATTTTTGAGTGAGATCGTAAAATACGACTCACGGAAAGGTGATGGCTCGGCAGGGGCTCGAACCCTGGACCCATAGATTAAGAGTCTACTGCTCTACCAACTGAGCTACCGGGCCAAATATGAATTCGTTCACAGAACGTACTTTATTATTTTACCACAAATTGGAATAATTGCAAGAATTTTCTCATCTACATCTGAAAGACTTTCACAATAAAAAAATCCCAAATCGCTTTGGGATTAACTTTCAACTTATTCGTAAAGGGCAAAACCGCCGCCCCATGTAATTTTTTCGGCCCCAGCTAATGAGATTTGCAAGAAACCAATGGACTCCAACTCACGCGCACGTTTCAAGCCGCCTGCATCAAGAACAGCCAGTCCACTGCCATCTAACGCATTTTTCAACGTTTTTTTGGCCTCAACATCATCGCCAGCAAAAAGAACTGTAGTTTGGGTGGCATTCGCTACTTTTTTGGTGACCAGAGTTGAAGCAAATGTTGTATTAAACCCTTTTACTACAGAAGAATCTGGCAATTTTTCAGCAATTAACGCCGCTGCCGAACTATCAGCAGGGACAACTAAATCATCAAAAGTTGTAAAATCAACCGGATTTGTAATATCCACAACAATTTTTTCCTTCAATTCATCTTTATACTGCTCAATAATGTCTGAAACCGCAGGATAAGGAACTGCAAGAACAACGATATCCCCCAAACTTGTCCGGGGTGTTTTTGAGTCGAGATAATGAACAGTATTGCCCGCCTTTGTAAAATTATCACCAATTGCTTTACCCATACTGCCTTTACCAAAGATACTAATGTTCGCCATAAGCGCCTCCTTAATTAAAAACATTTATACACCAACATTATAGCATTGACTAAAATTAATTTATGATAATTTGTTTTAATATTGATAACAAAGAAATAAAAAAGAGAAAATTAATTCTCAATTATTAACTTTAGTTTTATTTTCATTTCTCCTTATATAATCTGATTTCAATATTCCCATAAAATAAGAGTCATGGTACTTACCACCAGCAAAAAATTGTTGTTTAATCGTTCCTTCAATCTGAAAGCCGAGCTTTTTGTATATATGAACTGCTTTGGCATTATCGACATCAACCCACAAATATACTTTGTACATATTGAGCGTATGGAATGCATAATCAACACCTTTTTTCAAAGATTGTTGAGCATACCCGAGACCCGAAAATTTGTCAGTGATGACAATTTGTATTTCACAGTTCCGATGAATGTAGTCAATGCTGACCAATTCAACAATTCCCGCAAATATACCATCTAAATCAACAACAAAACGACGTTCATGCGTATCGTGAATATGTTTGTCGTACAAGCTTGTTAACTCATCAAGCGACTCATACGGTTCCTCAAACCACAAACGCATTGTCTCAGCCTTATTATCGATAATATGAATATTTTTTAAATCCGTTCGCTCCAATGCTCTAATTTTCATAGGCTATACTCTACTTTCGTACTGAATTTATTCTTGATTTTCTAGCATTAAGTCAGTTATTCCCTTGAGAATCACTTTATTTTCTCTTGATAAATGGCGGTAATTGTACACCAATTGGTTCTCGTCAATCGATTCAACAAACTCGGTAAGAGACATTGTCCGTCGCTCGTTTTGGGTTCCCAACAAATAACCCTTATCGACTTCTAAAAATTGAGACAAGCTTTCTATGGTCTGAATCCGTGGAACGTTTGTACCATTCTCCCATTTCACAATCGTACTTTTATTTACTTTCATCATTTCAGCCAACTCTTGCAAGGTTAATGCCTTGTCCTTACGAGACTGTCTAATGCGTTCCGATGTCAATGTCATTTTAATTCCTCCTATAAAATGGCCTTAATAAAATCAATTAAATGACTTAAAGCCTTCGTCTCAATAAGAATCATAAGTCCAAGGCCAATATAAACAATTGCGAGCACCCATCTGCTGTACCTAGACAATAGATCATGAAAATGCGGTATCCTTGCTAGATATTGGCCAATAAATCCTAGAATAAAGATATTTACCATAAATGTAATGATCGAAATAAGGAGTATATGAGTATGTAAAGTCATGAAAAATGGTGTAAATAATGCTATATTATCTGCTCCACAACTTGCAAATGAAAGAAAAACAACCATTACAAATAGATTTTTTTGATTTCGTTTTTCTAAAAGCTCGTCGAGCTCGTCCTCGTCATCATCACCAACAAACAAATATTTCAGGCCAAAAGATAATGGAATCAATCCCATCAAACCCAAAATCCATTGTTGTGGAACTAACTGTAATACCAGTGCAAAAACTAAGCTCGCTAATACCAAAAGACTCGAACCAACAATCTGCCCCCAAGCAATTGCAGCATGTTTCTTCTTGTCAAATTTAATAAATAAAACGGTTAAAATTAACAGTAAGTCAAGCGCTGTCGCCCAGTACAAAACAGTGGATTTTAAAATAATTGTGATCATCATTAAACTTTCTAACACTTTTAAGTGACTATCCTCTTACCATTATACATTAATTATAAAGTGTAAACCATTAAAATCATTGGTTTTACTCCGTCCATTCGAAATAAGATTACAATTTGACAATTCTCTTTTTTTATTCCATAATTTTGAAAGATAAGGAGCAGAAATGAAAAACTATTTTTTTGATTTTGATGGCACATTAGCGGATTCAGGGCAAACTGGAATAATGGCAATTCAGGCGGCCTTCAAATCTTTTTCTCTTGATATTCCAAACGCAGAAACCATTCAATATTATATGGGGATTCCTATTGAAATATCTTTTAAAAAAATGAGTGAACCTCATCAATTCACATCAGCTGAATTTGATGAATTATTGCAATCCTTTCGAGACTTCTACCAGTCCTATGAAAATCAGTACTTGAGTTTGTTTGACGGTATCAAAGAGGCACTCATTCATCTTTCTGAAAATGATAAAAACCTATTCGTCGTTTCAAGTAAGCATTCTTCATCATTAATACGAAATTTGGACCAGCTTGGTATCCTCAATTTTTTTAAGGCCGTTATTGGATCTGATCAGGTTGAAAATTATAAACCAGCACCCGACGGAATTAATGCTTTAGTCGACAAATACCATTTATCACCCAAGGATTCAATCATGATTGGAGATGCTATTTTTGACCTCCAAATGGGAAAAGCCGCAGGAGTTCACACTTGTGGCGTTACGTGGGGAGCGCATGATGTCGTAAGCTTAAAGTCTGAGCAACCAGATTTCTTGATTGACTCTCCTTCGAAACTCATGAAATTGGATAAATAGAACTCAAGCCAAATTGGAATGAGCCTTTGACATTCTTGACATTTAGTGTTACTATTAGCAAGTAGATTTTATTCTTAGTAATATATTTTAGGATATTCTTTTCTCAAAATGGGATTTACAAAATTTAAGGAAAGGAATACACTTAAATGACACAAGGTACAGTAAAATGGTTTAACCCAACTAAAGGTTTCGGTTTCATCACTGCGGAAGATGGCACAGATTTGTTCGCTCATTTTTCACAAATTCAAACATCTGGATTCAAAACACTTGAAGAAGGACAAAAAGTTTCTTTTGAAGTAGAACAAGGTCAACGTGGACCTCAAGCTACAAACATTACAGTAAACTAAAAAAACACTCCGTTAGGAGTGCTTTTTTTATTATATGACCCATAGCCTACCTAATATTTAACACAAAGTCAATAAATCCACCAATCGGAAAAAGCAACCACCAGTACATTGCAAAAAATTGCCAACCATTCATTTCTTCCCTTTTTCTGATGTATTTATTTTTATTTGGATCATAAATAAATTCTTGAGGGTCAATTTTAGGACCACTTGTTTCGATGCCCGAAATTAAATAATCAAGACTCACGTTAAAAATTTTTGATAGACGTTCACATGTTTCTACATCAGGAACAAAATCACCAGATTCCCACTTAGAAATAGCCTGCCTCGAGAAGAATAATTGTTCCGCAAGCCAGTCTTGTGATTTATTTTGTTCTTTTCTTAACTTCTTAATTTGTTCTCCAATAATTATTGCCATCATATTTCCTCCTGCTATATTTCGTTTGTTGACATGATTCTATCATAAATCTAATTAGAAAAAAGCAAAAGTAAGAGAAATTTGCGCAACTGTCCGTTGCTAACACTCTGTTAAATATTGATATTATTGAATTTAAAAAGTTGCAGATAAAATTTATTTTTTTCAGTAGGATTCAAAATATCAATCAATTTTCACAGCCATATAATCCTCTCTGTATTCCTCTCCATTTAAACCATAGTAAATAACGTTGCGGTTGATAAAATCAACTTCATATTTGACCACACCTGCTCCCCAAGTATTTTCTAGAAATTCAAGAAAAGTTGTTTGTCCCGCCTGATCAATCCGGAGAATTGCTATTAATTTTTCTTTATTAAATTTCGGACAGGTAGACGCACCATCAATCAATGATTTTCCTGGAATCACTAAAGCATCATCTTCCGAAATATAAAAACTGGTTGCGGAGGGGAGTTGCCACATATTCTTTAAAAAACCTTCTCGTCTCAAACACTCTGCTAGGTAAGGAAAACCTCCAACTTTTGGACGAACTTTTTCCGATTTTTCCATTGCATTTTTTAAATGTTGCTGTAAATCCATCGAATACCTCTATTATTTTTATTTGATGATTAATTAAAACACATAAAACAAAAAATTTCACAAGCTCTGCTTATAATTAGAAAAAAAAGTAGGATATCCAAATCCATAACTTTTATTATTTTATTATTGAGAACAGAAAAAACACTGATTGAATGCCGTATGCTCACCCACGTATTGAACCCGCTCAAAAGCCAGGTGGGTGTTCTCGCTTCTACTTAGCTGCTCCCCGAAGGTATGCCATGCTGTAGAATGTCTCATGAACCCCTATGCAATACAAAAAATAGTCGGTCAATTAAAAGAGTAAGCTCGCACATTCCAGTGTTTCTCTATGTCTTTATCTTATCATTTTATATAATTTTTTTCAACTGTAAACGTTTTTTTAATGTCTTTCTGCAATTCAAACGAATGAAATAAAAAACACAAAAATCCGCCTTATGAAGCGGTTTTTTATGTTTATTTTGCATATTTTTTGACAACAGTTTCGATTTCTGTAATCAAATCATTATCTGAAAGTCCGGTGACCTCCTTGATAACGTCTGTCAGTTCTGCTGAAGCCAATTTTTCTTGTAATTCTACCGCTTGAGCGTCTTCTGGATCATCATAAGCGAAAATTTTTCCGACGACATCTAGATGAGCTGTATAAGTTTTTCCATGCGCTTTAAGTTCACGAATGGGACGAATAAAGCGTTCATCGTAGCCAAGTTTACGAATTGGTGTTCTTCCAACTCGAGTCACTTCATCAATAATTTCAGGGTTGGCAAAGCGTGAGATGATAACATTGTGATATTCAACAAGACTTTCTTCAGTGAAATATTCTCCCCATTTTGAAAGGAGCAAGGCCCGTGTTTCTGCCTGAACGGCTTTTAAGGCAGCTAATATGTCTTCGTCTTGTAATCCTTCGAGAATTGTTTTGTATCCCTTATAAGCTGAATTATAAGCAACCGTAGCATGTCCAGAATTGACGGAGAATAATTTACGTTCGATGAAAGGTTCCAGATCAGTGGCATAGTGAACACCATCTAATTTGAAAGAAGAATTCTTTAACTGGCTTTCGTCAATTACCCATTCATGGAAAGGCTCAACTTCAACATAAAGAGGATCCTCGTGGTGTTGTCCTGGGACAATTCGGTCAACGGCTGCATTAGGAAAACCGATAAATTCAGTAACATAAGCCTTATCTTCATCTGATAAATATTCATCGACTTTATCGCCCAAAAATGTTGACCCACCAATCATGTTTTCACAAGCAATTATATCAAGTGGAGCCTTTGAACCAGCTGATTTTCGTGTTTGAATACCTTTGGCAATCAACTCAGCGATATAAGGCAAAATATTTGGACCAATTGCAGTCGTAACTACGTCTGCTTCAGAAATTGCCTTAACGACTTCTTCTGGATTCTTCCCATTATTTATGCCTCGAACACCTGAGACGCCCACTTTTTCATGCTCTGGGCTAGCGATTCCAATTTCATATTTACCACGCGCATTGAGTGCATCAATAACAGTTTCATTCATGTCAATGAAGACAATCTCGAATCCGTTTTGACTCAAAATTTCACCAATAAAGCCACGTCCAATATTTCCTGCACCGAAGTGTACCGCTTTTTTCATGATTAAATTCCTTCTTCCGTTTTTATCTACCTCTTAATTATAATGCGAATTAATTCACTTTTAAATAAAAACTTTGGCACAAAAACAAGTGCCAAAGTTTATTTGTTTAAATTAATTTTCAAAGAATGAAGCAATTTCTTCAACACTCTTTGCATCTGCAATTTTGACTACATTGTCCACATCAGCACAGAAAATAGAGATTTTTTGAATTAAGTCTAAATGTTCGTTGCCTACACCGGCAATACCAAAGAGGACTGTTGCAATTTTAGGGTCCTCTTCCGTCCCAAAATTTACACCTCTTGGAACTTGTACAATAGTTATACCCGTTTTAAGAACTTCTTTTTTGGCTTCATCGGTACCGTGAGGAATTGCAATGAAATTCCCCATGTAAACTGATAATTCTTCGTTTCGTTTAATCATTGCAGGAACATATTCTGGATTTACGTAGCCCCCCTCAACAAGAAGGCTTCCGCAATATTTAATTGCCTCTTCTTTGTTTTCAAAATGTTTGTTTAATTGAATAAGATTTTTTTGAATTTCCATTATTATACTTGGCAGTCGCTAAACTTTAGACTGCACGTCCTTTCTATTCGCCATACTTTCGAATGGATTCTGTAATTATTTGTCTCAATAATTCAATTACAACGGCATAGTTTCCTGAACTATAAATCGTTGTGTAAAGTTTGTTTTCAATAATCGAGCTTGAAATTTTCCCAAGGAGATAAGCCGCATAATCAGCAACCTCAGGTGGTGAAAGTAACAATAAGACCCGATTAATTCTAATCATTTTACGATTCATCGCCATCACTTCAATTTCTTGGCTTAAATCAAAAATTTGAAAAAGTGGTGCTTCAACTGTTTTATGTACACCGTGGAGAAGTGCTATTTTAGTCTCTGGAATCGCCAGATGCGTCTCATCAAATCGTTTTTTTAGCACATAAGCCAATTCTGAAGGATTGCTTGTGTTGACATGTGTGACAACTTGGTTGACTACATCTGTCAAAGAGGACCGATTTTCGAGATTTACTATCTCAAAATCGGTCAAAATTGAATTTCCAATACTGAAAAGCTGGTTCAAATTGACAAATTCTTTTTCGCTCTCATCACTAATGACAGGTTTAGTGTTTTGTTGAATGGCACGTAATTTGTGTCTAATTTCATCCAAATTGTTCTGCTCAAGCGTTCGATTGACATAAATGTAATCCTCTAAATTGGTTTCCGTAGTAAAAATAACATCATATCTTGTTTTGTCAAAATCAAAAGAAGGTTGAATCAAATCAATTTTTTTAAGAAACGGGAAATTTTTCCGTAAACTGCTCATAAGTAATTCACATGAAATCCAGCCCCTATTAGTAACCAAGGCCGAACGCAATGGAAAAACTAAATCACTTCGCTCCAATGTAGCCACAAAATGCATTGTAACAAAAGCCACTTCCATGCTAGAGAAGTTCTTTTTAAAAACAGAAGGTAAACTTTGCTTTACAACATCGTAAACTTTTGGATTATCTGATTCAATGTTCTTCACAAAATCACTTTGCTTTTCTGAAAATAAATCCGGCAACAAATCTGTCTCTTTCAGGTGAGCATACAGCAATCCGTAAAGACGATCATCTTTACTGAATTGTAAACCTAACTCCATAGAAACAGTATCAATTAATTTTCTGATTTTATATGAAAAATCAGAATCGAATTTTTCCATGAATAAGACTTCTCGGCCGAAGCCGAAGTATAGAACATCGTAGACAACAGCAAGATATGTAATTTCGGAAATCGTAAATGCTCTCGTCTGTAGATTTGAAATTAAATGATTGACAAAAGCCAATGCGGCTTTACTTGGGCGCCGGACTCCATCAGTACTGACCGTTTTTCCTTGCTGTAAACGAAGTAAACTTGCTGTAAAGAACAGTTGCATTAAAGCCTGTGTTTTATCTGTCATTTCAGGCAGGTCAACTTTTTGAAAAGCTTCTCGTGCAATCAATAATTGTTCTAAATCCAATAATGAGATCAGTTTGTTTTCGCTGATTTCACCAGTCAATATGTCTGAAATATGACTGATTGCGTTCAAACTAGATACTAGAACCGATCGAATTTTTTCTTCATTCCCTTCTATTTCCAACCCTTGCTCACGTTTTAGATATAAACCATTTTCATTCAAAACACTTTGAATCAAACGTAAATCACTCGTTACTGTTGGCTGACTTATTCCAAATTTTTCGGTCAGTGTAAGAATTGAAGCTTTGTTGTCAATAAGCATCAATAATTCACCGAATAAGCGTTCAGTGACAGAATATTCAATAAGCTCCTGGGCATTTATAAGGACTGACAAATCTCCTTTTAGAGAATATCCTTCGTCATCTGTTCTAAGCTCAATTCCTGAAGGTAATGAATTCTGTAATTTTTCTAAGTCTCTGTAAAGTGTACGACGGCTTGTTTCTGTAACCTTCAGCATCTCCGCTATCGTGAGTGAGCCTTGGCTAATAAAAGCTTGAATAAGTTTTTGTTCGCGGCTTGTAATTATCATCACAATACTCCTGAAATACCTTTTTATTATATTTTAACACTTTTAGTTTACTAAAAGCATCATCAGCCCTGATACGGTAGAATCAGAGCTGACAGGATGTTTATTTATTTAAACGAGCAACCATTTTATCGTATTCAGGTGTTGTAATTAAGCTCTCAACTGACAAATGTTGTGCATTAGGTGCTGCTTTCTGCGCTTGGTCTGTAAACTCTTTTGTTGTAACAATCATAATATTTGATGCATTGAAAGCGCCAAGGCCAACAAAGTTCGTTTCAGAAACAGGAATTTTAACGTCGTGATTGCGGAAAATTGAGCTGAGTGTTTCTTTACCCATTACGCTTGATCCCAAATGAGCGTCATCATGTGCAAATACGACTTCGTCAATCTGGTTCAAATCAATATCATCTTCAATATCGTCAGCACTTACAGATGCCGTTGTTGTTGCTGCTGCTGTAGCTAAACCTGTCAACGAATCAATGATTTGGTCATATGTAGGAGAACTCATAAAGTTCGCCACTGTATATCGAATAGAGTCAGGAGCCATTGTCGCAGCTCGTGGAGCTAGTTCTTCTTGTGTGACAACAATTGTATCGGCGCCTGCTTTTAGATTCGCAATAGCCACGTTTGTGACGTCTTGAGGGAGGCCAGCTTTCTTAGCTTTATTACGTAAGATTGAAGCACCCATTGCTGAAGAACCCATTCCGGCATCACATGCAAAGATAATGTGTTGAATATTTCCGAAGTTAGCATTTGTATTGCTTTGAACAGCTTGTCCTTTAGAAACTGCTTTATCTGCAGCAACACCAGCTTTAGCATCTTCGAAAGCTGTATCATCAACTAAAGATTTATCACGTTTCAAGATGATTGCAGCAATGATGAATGATACGGCAGCTGCAGCCATGATTGCAATGAAAATTTTCACGAAGTTCATTAAGCCACCTGCCTCAGGAGAAGAACCTTGAGCAAAAATAGCAATAATTGAACCCGGTGCTGCTGGAGCAACTAAACCAGTATTCAAAATATTATTTGTGAACGTACCAGTAACACCACCTGCCATAACAGCAAGGAAAAGGGCTGGTTTCATCATAACATATGGGAAATAAATTTCGTGAATACCACCGATGAATTGAACAACAATTGCTCCAGGAGCTGTTGCTTTTGCAGTTCCTTTACCGAAGAGCCAAAAGGCAATAAGGATACCAAGACCAGGTCCAGGGTTTGCTTCCAGAAGGAAGAGGATTGATTTTCCAGCCGTCTTAGCTTGTTCCAAACCAAGAGGTGTCAATATACCATGATTAATTGCATTATTCAAGAACAAGATTTTTGCAGGTTCAATGAATAAGTTTGCAAGTGGAATCAAATGATTTGAAATCAAGATATCAACACCATCATGCGCAATATTTGTAAAGAATGAAACAAATGGCTCTACAACTTTATAAGAAATAACAGCAAGGAATAATCCCATAAAACCAGCTGAGAAGTTATTAACTAACATTTCAAGACCAGTTTTAACTCTAGGTTGAACCCATTCGTCAAATTTCTTTTGAAGATATCCACCAAGAGGGCCGACTACCATGGCTCCAAGAATCATTGGGATACCAGGGCCAACTTCAGCAGCAACA
This sequence comes from Lactococcus fujiensis JCM 16395, assembly GCF_002441655.1. Taxonomy (GTDB): domain Bacteria; phylum Bacillota; class Bacilli; order Lactobacillales; family Streptococcaceae; genus Lactococcus; species Lactococcus fujiensis. The sequence goes on from NZ_JXJU01000011.1 coordinate 19,998, forward strand.
AAGGCTCCGAAAGCACCAATTGCACCAACGACACCACCACGGTCTCCGCCATAGACGTTTTTACCACCCGTGTAGGCAATTAATAGTGGAATCATGTATCCTAACATTGGGCCAATAACATTTGCAATCTCCAAGTCGAATGCTTTTGTCGCTGGGAATAACGAAACTAGCCACCCACCAGGTGTTAAGAATAATGATGTCAAGAATCCCCAAGCAATCAACGCAGGGATGTTCGGCATGACCATCATTGACAAGAAAGTACCAAATCGTTGTACTCTTATTTTCATGCTAACTTTTTCAGTCATTTGTATCTCCTCCAGATATAATAATTTCATTAGAAATTTCATATCAATTATTAATAATAAGTTCTATACTTAAATTGTAACTGTTTTCATTTTTCCTGTAAATAAAAACCTTGGCACATTTTTCTGTGTCAAGATTTTTCAACTGATTAATTTTATATTAAAGTTTTACTTCATTGTATTTTGTTCATTAAAGGTTGTTGCTGGCGAGACATAGGACATCATTAAACTCGGTCCAGTCGTACTTGCCATCCTAAAGCGGGGCAGTGTCATCAATCCATCCGAAGCAGTGGCTTCTTTTGCGACAGCACCATTTCGTCCAGGATCGATGATACCATAAGAATAACCTAAATTTTTTGCGATTTGAATTGTTTCTTGATTGTACCCCCCTGCTGGATAACAGATAATATTCGTATCCTGACCTAGTTCACTATCTAATTCTTTTTTTGATTGTTGAAGTTGATAAGTCGCATCTGCCGTACTCAATGTCCCTAAATCCAAGTGACTCACTGTATGACTTATAAAATCGACCAAGCCACTTGCCTTCATCTCCTTAATTTGTTCCCAAGTCAAAATTCCAGACTGATGATTATCAACAAATCCAGTAATAATAGCACCTGTGGCATGCATATTATATTTTTTCAGCAATGGAAAAACATCCCGATAAAGTGTCAATGAACCGTCATCAAAAGTCAACCAGACCATTTTATTGCTCGGTTTGGTGTGAGAAGTCATAATCTTAATTGCCTGTTCTGAAGTAACAGTCGTATATCCAGCATTCTTTAAAGCCAGAAGATCGGCCTCTAGTGTCGAATCAGGCATCCAGTTACTCCCACCAGCCAAATCAGCTGCTTGTGATGAAGCATAGTGAAACATTAAAATTGGTAATTCATTGTCAGTTTTTGATTGTAGCCATTTTTGTGTGGGACCTGTCGTTTCCGATTGTCCCGAGCTGGATGTTTTTCTGTTACTATTACTTCTCGAAGAGGTTTGAGGAACTTTTGAATTACTTCCCGAAGCTTCACCTCTATTCAAAACAGCTGAAATCCCATAGACAATTAGTGTGATTAAAAGAATCGAAAATATAAGAAATATTACATTTCTTATGCCATGGTGTTTTTTCTGGTATTTGTTAGCTCTTTTTTTCATATTCCCCTCCCAACGTCAAGATTATAACACAAGTTTTGACTTTGGAAAAGGATTTTTAGTCATTTTAGATAAAAAGAATCATTTGATATTTAAAAAAATTTATTGGAAAATATAAATAATATTAGATAATATTATGATATAATTTACCTTATCATGTATTGAAGGATGAGTTATGAAAAAAACACGATTTTTATTGATTTCCCTTTTTTGTATTGTTGTGCTTTCATCCTGTTCAGATAAGAATAGTGCATCTTCTAAAAGTAATCCTAATGATGGTTCAAGCTCTAGTAAATCTGTGCTATCTAGTTCAAAAGTAAAAACTGAAGAAAGTATTTCAGCAACAACTCTATTCTCCGGTTACAGCGAGGACCAAATTGAATATGCACGCGTTACAGAAGCAATTATTCATTATTACAAGGGGGATTACCAACCTGTCTCTATTGAAGTTACCAAAAATGGTCAGAATCACCACGTTTTCCCATATAAAGGTTCAATAACCATACCTGAGGATACTGTTACCCTGTCTTTCAGCTATGACAATACAATGGCAGGAACAACAAATATTACATATCATTCAAATCAAAATGGTTCCATCAAATTTTACAAAAATCCTAACCACTATCAAGACGAAAGATACCTCAACGATCCAACATGGGTCAATGAAGAATCCAAAAAATTACTGAATAGTAGTCAAACGCTTGAAATTCCACTTACGTATGATAAGCTTGCTTCACAAATAATTTCATTAATTAATATAAAATAAAAATCAACCTTCTGGTTGATTTTCTTTACATTAGGAAGTTCATTTATATCACACCCTCTACCATATAAACCAAAACAACAAAAAAATCAGCCAAAGCTGATTTTACTTACTGCGGTTGTCAGACTCGAACTGACGACATCATGATTAACAGTCATGCGCTACTACCAACTGAGCTAAACCGCAATCTAACTTGGCAACGATCTTATCTCACAGAGGGCAACCCTCAACTACTTCCGACCCGATAGGACTTAACTACTGTGTTCGGCATGGGAACAGGTGTATCTCCTATGGCATTATCACCAAATATGGGAAACTCAGGATTCGAACCTGAGACCCCTGCGTTATCAACACAGTGCTCTAACCAACTGAGCTAGTCTCCCTAAATATTAAGCGGATGACGAGAATCGAACTCGCATGGTCAGCTTGGAAGGCTGAAGTTCTACCACTAAACTACATCCGCATGGTATTATTGAGATGATTAATATCATCAATGGCGCGGGACGGAATCGAACCGCCGACACATAGAGCTTCAATCTATTGCTCTACCAACTGAGCTACCGAGCCTAAACAAATTAAATTGTAATTGCGGGAATAGGATTTGAACCTATGACCTTCGGGTTATGAGCCCGACGAGCTACCTAGCTGCTCCATCCCGCGATAAAATAAAAAGGAGGATGTGGGATTCGAACCCACGCGTGCTTTTACACACCTGACGGTTTTCAAGACCGTTCCCTTCAGCCGGACTTGGGTAATCCTCCATGGCTGATATATAATATCAATAGTCGGTACGGGATTCGAACCCGTGTTACCGCCGTGAAAAGGCGGTGTCTTAACCCCTTGACCAACCGACCTTGTTGATCCGTACCTCTCAAAACAGTACTTCTCTATTATACAGTATTATAGATATATGTCAAGAATAAAGTACGAATTTTTTTGTTTTTTTTTAAGTTAATTCGGTTATTGACTCAAAAAGCCTGATAATATAAAGAAAAACAGCTTATTCAGCTGTTTCTGTTTCTTTTTTATTATCATTGTCATCGGATACTTTTGGTTCATCAGAAGAATTCGTTACACCACCAGTATAGACATTGGGATTTGTAAAATCATTTTTGTCAGAAAGTGATTCTTCAAATGTTTTTGGTTCTGGAACAGTTTCTGCTTCGGCCTCATTTGGCATTTTACCAGTATCAAAGAGTGACTTGATTTGATTCGCATCAAGTGTTTCATATTTAAGAAGAGCTTCTGCGATTGCTTTATGTTGTTCGCGATGTGTCTCAATTGCTTCTTTAGCGCGGTCATAAGCCTCACCCAAGATACGACGTACTTCGTCGTCGATCATAACAGCTGTTGCTTCAGAATACGTCTTCGTTTGTCCATAATCACGACCAATAAAGACTTGATGATCTCCTTCATATGAAACCATACCAAGTTTTTCAGACATTCCATATTCAGTTACCATTGAACGCGCAATATGTGTTGCCTTTTCAATATCATTCGAAGCACCTGGAGTAGCTACACCAAAGACAATTTCTTCACCTAAACGACCACCCATAAGACTAGCAAGTTGGTCTTTGAGATGGCTGTCTGTAGGTTGCATAATTTCTTCATCTGGAAGGGCCAACATATAGCCACCAATACGTCCACGTGGAACTACTGTGACTTTACGAACCGTACTACCATTTTCAAGTACAAGGCCTACGATAGCATGCCCAGCTTCATGATAAGCAACAATTTGACGTTCACGTAGTGACTGGATGCGATCTTTCTTAGCTGGACCAGCCATTGCTCTGTCCATACCTTCGTCAATATCTGCAGCATCAATTTCTTTTTTGTTTTGGCGAGCAGCAACAAGTGCAGCTTCATTCAAAACATTTTCCAAATCGGCACCAACATAACCAGGTGTTTGGGTAGCAACAGTATGAAGATCTACATCTGCACCCAATGGCTTGTTTTTAGCATGTACTTTGAGGACAGCTTCACGTCCTTTAACATCTGGCGCACCAACTAAAACTTTACGGTCAAAACGGCCTGGACGAAGCAATGCTGGGTCCAACACATCTGAACGGTTAGTTGCTGCAATTACAATGACTGACTCACCTGTATCAGCAAAACCATCCATTTCAACCAATAATTGGTTCAATGTTTGTTCACGTTCATCGTTACCACCGCCAAGACCAGCGCCACGTTGACGACCAACGGCATCGATTTCATCAATAAAGACAATTGATGGAGCTGTTTTCTTTGCGTTTTCGAACAAATCACGTACACGTGAGGCACCAACACCGACGAACATTTCGACGAAGTCAGAACCAGAAATACTATAGAAAGGTACTCCTGCTTCACCAGCAACTGCTTTGGCAAGCAATGTTTTACCTGTTCCTGGAGGGCCTTCAAGGAGGACCCCTGCAGGAATACGAGCACCTAGATCATGATATTTTTTCGGATTTTTGAGGAAATCAACAACTTCAACAAGTTCTTGTTTTTCCTCTTCTGAACCAGCAACGTCAGCAAAACGTACTTTGGAAGTTTTAGCATCTTGTTGTTTTGCACGAGATTTACCGAATGACATTGGATTTCCAGCGCCACCGCCACCGCGGTTACCCATTCCACCCATCATGAGCCAGAAAATACCAACCATCAAAATCACTGTCAACAATGGTGAAAGTAATGAAAGCCAGATTCCGCTTGATGAAGCTTGAATAACATTAACTTTTGTACCACTGCTATCTGAGGCTTTTTGGATATCTTGAATGACACTATCAGTTGGAATGATGTAGGCTTGGAATGATGTAACTTCCGATGTTGTTGTCCCCATTAAAGGAGTGCTAGTCTCAACTTTTTTTGCCTGTTTATAGTCCCCTGTTACAGTAAGTAAACTGTCCGATGGTTGCATCGTGATTGTCTTGATGTCACTATCTTTGAGTTTAGTCATTAACTCGCTGTAGCTAATCTTATCAACATTGGTGTTATTGTTACTAACGAAATAGTTGATTCCGACAACAACAAGGATGACTAATAGAACCCATAAAAATGTATTTTTAATGAATCCGCCATTTTTTTTGTTGTTATTATTCATAAGTTCCTTGTCTTTTATTTTATTTAGCACTGTAAAAACAGCACCATTTTGTAATAGTTATAACATATTTCTTAACGAAATTCTATTGGTAAGTATTGGTCAAACTCTTTTTCATACTTTAGTCTGATTTTTGACTGTAAGCACTGACATTTTTATCAGGAGAGATAAAAATTAGTTAGAATAAATTTCTTCTTTTAAAACACCGACATATGGAAGGTTACGATAATGATTTTCGTAATCTAAACCAAACCCAACAACAAATTCATTAGGGATTGTAAATCCAGTCCAATCTGGTTCGATTTCAACAATACGTCCTTCAGGTTTATCAAGAAGAGTAACAATTCTTACGTGTGCACCACGGTGTTCAAGTAATTCTTTAAGATACTTGAGGGTACGACCAGTATCAATAATATCTTCAACAATTAGGATTTCGCGATCTCTAATGGCAGTATCAACGTCCATGATCAATTTCACTTCACCGCTTGATTTTGTACCACCATGGTAGCTTGAAACAGTCATAAAGTCCATTTCCATGTGGGCATCAATATGTTTAATAAGTTCAGCCATGAAAGGAACCGAACCACGCAAAATCCCAAGAACCAATGGATCTTTATCTTTATATTCTTCAGTAAGTACTTTACCCAACTCAGTTGAGCGGATACGAATTTCTTCTTCGGACACAAGTACTTTTTCTATATCTTTTTCAAGCATTTTTTATTTTTCCTCTCTTAGGACGGGTCTTACCCATAATGTCCTACCCATTCTATCATTTTTAGCGACTTTACTCAAATCAGAACACGCTAAATTCGCTATTGCGTATACATTATTCTCAACTAAAATAAGAAAATTATTTCTATCTTCTAAAGAAATATGTTCATCAATGAAAAATTTCCTTAATTTTTTATGTTTTCCTCTAATTAATATCTCATCATGTGGCATTCTTCTACGGATTTCAATTTTCCCTTTTTCAGGTATATGAATAACTTGATAAGACTTGTCATGCGGATTCTCTTCCAAAATCTCAATAAAATCTTGCCAGTTATCAGAAGCAATAATATAATCTTTTTCTTCAACGTAAAAAGAAGTGGCTGTTTTTACAAAAAAGTAATCCCGATTTAATTCAGAACGATATTGCTGGGGACGCTTAATAACGTGAATTAATTCCTGTAACTTGGCCCTTGACAATTGTATTTGAGGAAATTTAGCAAAATAAGTTCGTAAAATAAAATATTTCAATGAGTCAGATTCTTTCAAGAAATCGGAGATACTTATTTTATTGTCATTTTCACCGATAAGAGAACAAGATTCAATTTTTTCATTAATCACTGTCATTGCCATTTCAATTTCAGTTGATAAGTCTGCAATTCCGTCCGAAAATTTTGGGTTTTCATTACTCAGTTCAGGAATAATTTGATTGCGAACCCGATTTCTGAAATATGCAAGGCCATGATTTGTTTGGTCTTCAAAATACAATGGTGCGTCGAATTCACTTTTCTTGAATTGTAAAAGCGGACGAATTAGCTCTCCGTTGGCAAACGGACGAACTGCTTGAATTGACTGTAAACTTTGTAAAGCACGACCGGTAATTTCACGCATAAGGAATGTTTCAACCAGATCTCCCTGATGATGAGCTGTTAAAATCGCTGTATAGCCATTTTTCAACATGATATCCTCAAAGAAAGAATAACGAAAATCACGGGCTTTTTGCTCAGTAAACTTGCCTGTAAACCTCCCTACAAATAAGTCAACATTGCGCGCTTTCGCAATTTTTCTGATTTCTATTTCTTCAAAATTTGATGCTTCACGTAATCCATGATTGATATGTGCAATTCCGATTTCAATTTCCAAAACATCTTTAAGTTCATACATCCAATTAAATAAAGTCATCGAATCTAACCCACCCGAAAGTGCAATTAGTATTTTATGATGCTTATCGAAATAATGATTATCTTTAATAATTTTTAAAAATTTATTCCTGGAATTAGTCATTTCAAAACCTCATATACATCTTTAGAAATTTGTTCTATTAATTCATCGCTTCCCCCCTCTGTTTCAATTACCAGAACATAGGGTTGTGAAGAAAAAACAATCGCCGCATCATGATTATCGCTACCTGCGCTTCCAATTTTGTGAGCCACTGAAACATTTGAAGGAAGACCAGCTTGAATTTTTATATTGTCAAAATTTGTATTGAACAATGCATCAAAAGAAGCTCCGCCCTCGTTATATAGTGCTTCTAAAACTTTCCCCACCATCTCTGACGATGCCAATCGCGTTTTTGGATTCCATGGTTGCCCTGCTATTTTTGTAATCTCATTTTGAAACGTTGGACTAAATTGACCTGTTTCATAATAAGCCAATAAATTACTTCCCACGTTATCTGACAACTTGGCAGTCCGATTGATTACATCTTGGAGGTTATAAATAATGTTATTTGCTGTTTTCGGAATATTTCCTGTCCCAGCAGGCTGGAAAGCTCCATAAAATGAATTAATTTTATCTGTATAAAGTAAGCCATCTGAGAGATTGGCTGTCCCCTCATTTAGACTTTTCTGTGTCCAATATAATATCGGGATTTTGGATAAACTTGCGGAATACATCTGTTTTGTCTGGTTTACACCAACTGTAAACTTGCTATCAAGCAATTTGACATAAATAGAATAATTAGATTTATTATATTTTTGATTTAGTAAGGTCTGAACTTGAATTAACTTTGGATTTTCCAATGTGGTCTCACTAACTTCAACCCATCCTTTCTGACCATCAGATAGAAGAACTTCGTAGTAATCTCCCCAATTCGTCTGGGCAATTTTATCAATTCTCAAAGCAAGATTTGGTGCAAGAGTTGTGACAATGGATTGATCGGAAGCTGTAAATGGATTGTAAAATACTTTTACAGTACCTTTGGTATAGGCTGTTATATTTTCAATCTTTACACTACTAACCAAATCGCTAACAAGAGTTTTACTCGCTGAAATGTAATTTCCATTTGTCAATTCAAAGCTATTATTTTTTAGTTTGTCAATTTCAAGTTCAGTATTAGGCTTAATTTGCCCCACTTTGTGTGTTAAGTTTGCATCTTTATATTGAATTATTGCTGATTTAGCAACTGCATTCTCTGGAATGCTTTTCCAATATATTGTATCTCTTGAAACTTGTTTAGAACTTGAAACGTTGACATCAATTTTTCTATTGATATCTGCTAGGTTGTGTGATGATGAAGTAAAAAAGCTTGGGATGATCATTAAGATCATCGCCAAGCCCACTCCGATATTCAGCTTACTGCTCAGCTTTTGCATTATTTAAAACCTTATCCAACATCTGATTAGCTTGAGATAGATCTTCTGTTAACCAGTGCATATTTTTAATCCACATTGGATTTCCACCATGAAGGAACTCATAAGTTCTTTGTCTTTGTCCAAATGACTCCCCTGTTATATCCCAAGCCAAATTCAAAAGTAACGAACGATCTTCAGCATCAATCAAAGGACTAGTCATACTTTTTTTCAAAATATCTGATATTTCTTTATTATCAAATTCTGAGAAATCAGGAATTCCCATCACAGAACCACTTGATAATTCTGCAATAACACGTAGTGCCTCATCGTAATATTTGGTCAAACTTGCACGAACCGCGAGTAATACCTGCATATTAGGAGTCATAACTCCATTTTCCAAATGTGCAGTCACTTCACTAGCAATGATGCTGGATTTGATCATTTCCAAGTTTACAGTTAGATTTCCTAGCATCTCTTGAACACGCATAAATCCTGCTAAACCTAGCTTTTCGGCAAGTCTAACCGCCAATCCAGTTACAAATTCAAGCTTGACGAAACCTCTGACTTCATCTTGATGAGCAGTGTGGACGAAGAAACCTGAACCAGGGAAGAATGCATTTGATTTTTCAACAGAACCGCAAACAAATAAATTTTCATTTGGGACAAATACATCATCTAAAATGATAAATGCATCCATTTCATCAAAAGCACCAGATAATGGGTAATCTTTCAAAGAAAAATCTTTTTTCATCGTCGGTTTGCGACAAACCATTTTAACACCATCTGTAGCCAAAGGTAATGAAAAGGCAAGTGCAAATTGCTCGTCAATAGCATTCAAGCCAGGTAAATTAAAGACTAAAAGTTCATCTGCTAAAGGTGCTAATGTATTAACTTGTTTAGCCCCACGAACGATAATACCATCATCACGTTTTTCCTTAATCCAAACGGCAGCAAATTCTTGCCCTTCTTCTAAAAGTTGAGCTAGACCTTTTTGGCGATCAACTTGAGGGTTTTGAATCGCATGTGAAATAAATAAATCTTCATCCTTAACTCGTTTGGCCCAATCACGCGCATTTTTAGCATAATCTGTACGATCATCTTTACCTAAAACATCAGCGTAATATTCAATGATTGCTACGCCAGTGTCAATAAAATCTGGTGTACGTCCTAAGAAACCAAATGATTCACGTGCGATTTTTTCATATATTTTCCGCTTATGTTGTAAATCTTCGACTGTTAAAGTAGGCATAAAAAGAATTGAATGTTTTTGTCCATTCTCTTCGTAAAGAAAAGTTTCTGGATCCTCATCTTGAAGCTCATAATAACGTTGCACATATTTTAAAGTTTTAGAAAAGACAGGTTCTTTTGATAAATCATCAATTTTCCTTCCTCCAAAAAAAACTGAACGTCCGTCATTTAAGTTTCCATTTTTTGTGCTCATTTTATCTCCTTATTTATAACGTGCAATGCTTTGATTTTTTCATCGCTCGCTTTTAAAAAAGCGCCAAAGGTGCTCTTAAAATCCTTATCAACAAATTTCAAATCAATTTTGTCATTATCATATTCTTTTATGATTTCGAAGCCGATAAAATCACCAATTTGAAATTTAGGTAAATTTTTGGGTACATCTGACCAACGGATTAAACCAACACGTTTATCTTGTCCTTTTTCCAGTTTTTTGAAATTTTCTTCCCTTTGTTCAGAAAACCGAACAAATACACCATATTTTGTTATATTTGAAATTTGACCAATCATTAGTTATTACTATTGTTTTTCATCCCTGGAATCTCAAAGATTTTTTCATTACTTTCTGAGTATCCTTGAGTACGTGCATATTTTGCTAAAAAGTCTGGGTCTTTCATTTTTTGAATTTCCTGACTCTTTGCAGTTGTTTCCTGAGTTAATTGATCATTCGTCTTAATAGCAACTTGTTCTAGTTTAAGTTGTTTTTGAAGATTTTGATACGCATGAACTAAACTCATACTTAATAAACTGAATAAAACCATAGCAAAAATGAGGATAAGCCCGAGGTGACGTCTTTTGGGTGGCAAATCCTTATTCTTCTCTTTCAATTTTGCATTCGTGTAATCATTGTTCAAACGAATAATCTGTTTATTATCCATCGTTCTCATCCTCTTTGATTCTCGTTTCAGATACTAGTTCATACATTTTTTCAGCATCTTCTTTTTTTGTGAAGTCTTTAGTTTCTAATACTTTAGCAACTACAACCTTATTTCCGAAACGAATTTCAAGCAAGTCATTAAATTTTACATCGCTTGATGATTTGGCTAATTTTCCGTTGATTTTTACACGGCCTTTATCAGCAACTTCTTTAGCAATTGTGCGACGTTTTATCAAACGTGATACTTTTAAAAACTTATCTAATCTCATGTGTAGATTATAACATATTTCTTTTTTTTTGAAAAATGGCTAGACTAAAATTTATAGTAAAAAAGCTCTCCAGTTTTAAGAGCTTTGTTTTTATTAATTTTTTGCTTCATGTTTATTTCTAAGTGCTGATAAAGTCTCGACAAATTGCATGATTTCACTTAATAAGACAACTGATTTTCTATTTTCTATCTTAAATTTGAAAGTCATCTTTCCTCTAATTTCCCCAACACTGGCCTTCATTTTTGTTTTAGCTAGTGCTTCAAAATACTCTTGAGGATCATAAATCGTATTTGCCACTTTTTCCATTGTTAGTATTATTTCAAATTTTGTTTTATCAATTTTTTCAATCATCGCATTGTCAGCAAATGATTTTAATAAACCAATTTCGAGTAAATAAGCTACTTCGTCTGGATACTCACCGAAGCGATCGACAATTTCATCTTGTAATTCCTGATAGTTTTGGCGACTATCAATTTGACGAATTCGTTTGTATATTTCAATCTTTTGGCGTTCGTCTGAAATGTAATATCCAGGAATAAAAGCATCCAATCCGAGTAAAATTTCCACATTGGATTTTCTTTTTGATGGAGAATGACCCATCCTTTTTTGGACAGCTTCCTCTAAAAGTTGAGAATATAAATCAAAACCAATACTATCAATGAAACCTGATTGTTCTGCACCTAATAAATTGCCAGCCCCTCGAATCGACAAATCGCGCATGGCAATTTTGAATCCCGATCCAAGTTCTGTGAACCCCTTTATCGCGTCAAGTCTCTTTTCTGAGACTTCAGAAAGAATCTTTTCTGGACGATACATAAAATAAGCATAGGCGACTCGATTGGTACGTCCTACACGACCTCTTAATTGATAAAGTTGTGATAAGCCCATATTATCAGCATTTTCGATAAATAAAGTGTTTGCATTTGGAATATCCACACCCGTTTCAATAATAGTAGTAGCAACGAGAATATCATAATCACCTGCAATAAAATCGAGTAGGTTGTTTTCTAACTGAACCTCCCCCATCTGACCGTGAATAAAACCAATTCTCGCTTCTGGAATAAGTTCCTCTAATTGAGAAACTTTTTGTTCAATAGTGTCAACCCTGTTGTAAACATAGTAAACCTGTCCACCACGGGAAATTTCCCGTAGGACTGCGTCCCTTACCACACCATAATTATTTTCCATGACATATGTTTGAACAGGGTAACGGTTGGTCGGGGGTGTTTCAATCACTGATAAATCTCGAATTCCAAGCATAGACATATGAAGCGTTCTTGGTATCGGTGTAGCTGTAAGTGTCAACACGTCAACTTGTGACTTAAGCGACTTAAGCCTTTCTTTATGCTTTACACCAAAGCGTTGTTCCTCGTCGATTATCATTAACCCCAAGTCAAAAAATTCTATATCTTTTGAAAGTAAACGGTGTGTCCCTATGATTAAATCAATGCGTCCTTTTCGTAATTTAGCTAAAATCTCTTCTTGTTGAACTTTAGTTTGAAAACGACTGAGTACAGCTACGTTGACACCAAAGTTTACAAATCGCTCGGTCATTGTTGAATAATGTTGCTCCGCTAGAACGGTTGTTGGAACTAATACAGCAACTTGTTTGCCATCATTAATTGCTTTAAAAGCAGCACGCATAGCAACCTCTGTTTTACCAAAGCCAACATCACCTACGAGCAAACGGTCCATGGGACGTTCTAATTCCATGTCTTTTTTAATCTCATTAATCGAACGGATTTGATCCTCTGTTTCTGCATATGCAAAGCCACTGTCAAATTCGTCTTGGTTGGCATCATCTGGTGAAAAAGCATATCCTTTTTGGGACTGTCTTTTAGCATAAAGCTTGATCAAGTCATCCGAAATATCTTCGACTTGTTTACTAACGGACGTCATTGTTCTACGCCAACGTCCGTCATTTAATTTATTGATCTTAGGTGTTTTACCTTCACCAGCGGTATATTTACTTAGTAATTCGAGATGTTCAACAGGAATCGAAATGGTATCATTATTTTGATATTGAATTGTCAAATAATCCCTATGCATGCCATCAATTTCAATGGTTTCAATCCCTAAATATTTACCAATCCCATGATTTTTATGAACAACATAATCTCCAACTTGGAGTTCATTATAATCTTTTAGTCGCTCTGCGTTTGTGATGTTAAGTCGACGTGCTTTTTTCTTGCGAACCTTACCGAAAATTTCACCTTCTGTAATCACAACAAGTTTTTCATCAATAAAATTAAAACCATTTGATAAGGCCAAATTTACTAAGTTTACTTTTCCAATTTCAAGAGCACTTTTTTCAACTTCTTGAATATTTAACTCTAACTCTTGAATACTTTTTCTTAATTTTTCATTGGACACAGCTAAAACAACTGTGAATTCTTGTCGAATATATCTGTCAACCTCGGTGTAAAATAAATCTAATTGCCCAAAAAATTGTTGCATAGAATGTTGATTGAAATGGTGTAAACCATCAAATTTAATATTTCCGAGTCCTTTTTGAAAATTTGAAAAGAAGCTAACAGGTTTATAATTCCTCAGTTTTGCAATTGTATCTAATAAGTAGTGCTGATTTTCAAATGATCGTCCCATTGATTTTTCTGAAAGGATAAAATCTGCTAATTCCAGTTCGATTTTATTATTCATTTCATTAACTTTTTGGAAATCGTCTATAAATACTTGTACTCCTTTAGGAAAATAATCTAGTAAAGAGTATTGTTTTTCATAAAAATATTCTAAAAATTTTCGTAAATCTTTGTGAATATTATTGTTTTTGCTCGCTGAAATAACTTCTTCAAAATATGATTTTGATTTTTCATCATCCAATTTATCAGACAAAATTGACAATAAGTTTACACCGTTCGTAAACTCTTTATCAGTAATGATTAAATCACTCGCAGGGTATATTTCTAAGGCATCAAGACTAGCAATTGAACGCTGATTTTCTACATCAAAAGAGCGAATCGCATCAACCTCATCACCAAAAAATTCGACACGAATTGGATTTTCTGCATCAAGCGGATAAACATCAAGTATATCTCCTCTTTGCGAAAACTCTCCTGGTGTCATCACGCGCTGTGTTTTTTCATAGCCAGCCCCAACCAATAGATTGGTCAGTTCTGACAAATTATATTCATCTCCCGGTGTCAAAAATAAATAATTTTCTGAGTAGTGATCAGGATTGGGTAATGGACTTCGCAAAGCCATAAATGGAACAACCAAAAAGCCTGTTGTATTGGTGTCCAACAGGAAATTTAGCGCCTCTAGTCGATAGGCTGTTCTATCTTTTGATGCTAATGCGAATTCAGCATAGACATTGTCATCACTGAAAAATTGATAGACTTTTTCTTCATCAATTAATGACGACAACTCATCGTATAGTTCATTGGCATGAAATTGTGTATCTGTAACAACAATATATTTATCAGGATTATTTTCATATGCATTAGCCATGACGATTGCTTTAGCAGTTCCTGAAAGTCCTGTCAATAAATGCCGTTCTCGTTTAGAAAAACTCCGTTGCCAAATTTGTAATTCTCGATTTTGGTCAAAAAATTCAATAATATTCATCAGTTAAATTTATTCATTGCTTTCGTAAAGTCATTGTTCTCAATATAATATTTAATCGCGTCTACTGCTTTAAAGATTCCATCTTGTGCTTCAGAATTATCTTCAGAATCAAACTTTGTTAATACATGATTGACTACTTTCATCCCATTTTTAGGTCGGCCTATTCCAATTTTAACATGATTGAAATGTTCCGTTCCAACATGAGTTAAAATTGATTTAATACCATTATGTCCACCAGAAGAACCTTTTTGTCGAAGACGAACACGGCCAACAGGCGAGTCCATGTCATCAAAAACAACGCTCAGATCTTCAGGATCAATATTAAAATAAGTTAACAGAGGCTTTACAGCACGACCGGATTCGTTCATAAAAGTCTGTGGTTTCACGAGAAACACTTTTTCTCCATTTACAAATGTTTGAGCGACTTCTGCAATAAAAGTTTTTTCCATTTTAAAATCTGTTTGATACTCTTTTGCTAAAAGATCAAGCGCCATGAAGCCCATATTATGCTTAGTCCCATCGTAACGGTCTCCTGGATTTCCCAAGCCAACAATCATTTTTGTCATTATATTTCCTTTTCTACAAAAAACGCCAAAAGGCTGATTTTTTTAAATCAGCTATTGGTCTTATTATAGCAAAATTTATTTTTGCATGCTCATCTTTCGGTTAAAAAAATATTATTAAATTTAAACATAATATTTATCCATCATATTGAATAACTTACAACTTTATCAATAAATTTTTTCTTTATTTTTGAAGCTCTCTAAAATAACTAATTGAAAAACTGAGCCTTTTTATTGCAGTCATTGTTTAAAAAATTGATGCTACAAGTCTGTACCATATAATCCTGTTGGAGATAATTAGCTTAGAACTAAGTCTGATGAGGTTGCTTCCATCCTTCTTTTAAGTCTCAGGAGTTAGGAAAAATACCATTGAAAACAGCCGATCAATAAAACCTTTTTCATGCCTGTTTACTGTTAGTAAACAGGCAGCTGTAAACTTGCTGTAAACCCAACTTCTCTTTTTTTCAGAACTGACAGATTTTACTTTGTACAGATGCTTAAACTACCTTTCAAATTTATGTTTTTCGATTTCACGTGAAACAAAAAAAGTGTAAAATTTACACTTTTTGTTTAATACCTTCTAAATTTAGACATTAAAACGGAATTCCATCATGTCTCCATCTTTTCCCACATAGTCTTTTCCTTCTTCACGAAGACGCCCAGCTTCTCGAACGGCTTTTTCTGAACCATATTTCATTAAGTCATCGTAGGACATCGTGACCGCCCGAATAAAACCACGTTCAAAATCTGAATGGATAACACCAGCCATTTGTGGAGCTTTCATACCTTGTTTAAATGTCCAAGCACGAACTTCTTTTTCACCTGCTGTAAAGAATGTTGCTAATCCGAGTAAATGATAAGCTGCACGTGTCAATAAATCAACACCCGACTCTTCAAGTCCAATTGACTCCAAGAATTCTTTTTTCTCATCATCATCTAATTCTGCAATTTCTTCTTCAATACGAGCGGAAATGACAGCGACTTCTGCTTTTTCTGTTGCCGCAAAGTCACGAATTTGTTTCACATATTCAATGTTGTCAGCATCACCGACTTCATCTTCAGAGACATTGGCAACATAGAGAACTGGTTTAGTTGTCAAAAGGAATAACCCCTTCACAACTTTCTTTTCGTCTTCATCAAATTCAATCGTACGAGCAGATTTTCCATCCTCAAGGACAGGTTTAATTTTTTTCAAAACATTAAATTCTGCGATGGCGTCCTTGTCTTTAACTGTCCGCGCAACTTTTTCTACTCTCGTATATCGTTTATTTACAGATTCTAAATCTGCCAAAATTAACTCTAAATTAATGGTGTCAATATCATCCATTGGGTCAACAAAATTACTTTCACGACCTGCTTCACGCATAACATTTTCATCATCAAAGGCACGAACGACATGGATAATTGCGTCTACTTCACGGATATTGGCCAAAAATTTATTTCCAAGACCTTCGCCTCGTGATGCCCCTTTAACAATACCAGCAATATCGGTAAATTCAAATGTTGTAGGTACTATTTTTTTAGGATTATAAATTTTAGCAATTGAATCCAAACGTGCATCCGGTACCTCAACCATCCCAACGTTTGGATCAATTGTAGCGAATGGATAGTTGGCTGCTTCAGCACCTGCCCTTGTAATTGCATTAAATAAAGTTGATTTGCCGACGTTAGGAAGTCCGACGATACCTGCTGTTAATGACATTATTATTTTTTCCTTTGTAAAATTATCTTTCTCAATTATATCGTAAATCAGTAAAAAAGACAAAGAAACCTTCGTTGTAACAGGTTTGTTGCTTGTTTTTACTAATATTTTAGCTAAAATAAAATTTATAAAATGAGAGAGGGAATTAACAAAGATGAACATACTTTTTGAGAAAACTAAAAATTTCCCGACAAACTGTCAACCTAACACAAGAAGAGGGCTCGGAAAAATTATTTGTTACAGGACAAATTGTATCAAGATGAGAAATAGATCAGGCACACTTAACCGATATATCTGCAAAGGATAAGTAGTTTATCCAGTGTCAACCTATTTTACTCACACAAGACAAGCAATTCCTCGACGAGAACAGGAAAAGACAATCCCCAATATATCCCCTGATCAAACTAGCTCAATTTTATCAGGCGAATTGAACACAATTAGTACAGGAATAGAAGTCCCTCAAAATATAAATTTTTTTATCCCTTTACACTCATTGGTGTTATTGTATTTAATAGCTTTTTGGGCATACCAATAGTCATGATAATTTTATCTTTTTTGATTAGTGTTATCATGGCTGAGATAGCTTTACTTTCCATACCATTTGTGGTTTTATACGAAATATTTTTCAATCAAATCAAAGCAATCCTATTTTTTTGGTAGAACTTTGTCCAATGGACTTATTTGGTACCAAATTTTCGGTATGCTTTTAATGTTTCTCGTTGGTTTTTTACTCATTCCTTTTATTCTATGGGGAATTAAATTAAGTTTACAATGGACTGTCAACTCTCTAAAATACAATATGAAATCAATCTATCACTAAAAACAAAAAAATCCAGCTATCTGGACTTTTTAATTCTCTAAAACTTTTTGTAACTTTTTATTAAAATCAAACCGCCCCATCATTACCTCATGGTTACAATTTGTGCAGCGGATTTTTATATCTGCTCCAAGACGAGTAATTTCCCAACGATTTGCCTTTTTTCCAGTTGATTTGATTGTACAAGCATGTGGTTTCTTCATTTCAACAATTGAGCCAAGTTGGTATTCAGCCATCCTTCTCCCCCTATCAATTCAATTTTTCAACTTTGACTTTTCCAGGACCACCCAATAAAATCAAATACTTGTCAACTTTGTTTACATTCTTAAAAGCATCAAGCAATGCCTCCGCATATAAATCCATCTGAACTTGGTAGCGTTCTTTGATTTCATTGATTTGGTTAGTTCGTGAGAAATGGTCAGTCTTATAATCGAATAAAACAATTTTTTTATCTATTTTAACATATCCATCACATATTCCTCGAACAATATACTGCTCATTTGCTATTGAATCTGTTTTTAGCATCGAAAACGGAGCTTCTTTAACCGTATTTTCAACATTGTCAATCAAAAACTGACCAAATTCGGTCTCAAATAGAGTTAATATTTTAGTGATATTAATTTGTTTTTTGATTAATTCATCAACAGGCATCGAATTTAATATCTGTTCGAATTTTTCTTTATTCGGCTGAGAAAAATCAGCTAATTGCATCAAACTGTGAGTCGCTGAGCCAATTTCTGTAGCACTAACTTTTTGAGGTTTGAGGTCAGAAAAAGTGAATTTTTTAGCTCTAATGTACTCTCCGACAGGTTGTACATCACCAAGTTCCAATTTTTTCTCATAGGAACGTTTTTTCACTTGGCTAGGTGTTTGAATGCTTGATAGTTCAGTTGCTGCTTGATTTGGATATTGGTAATTCATAATTGAATATGCCTTTTGAATTTGATCAGATGATTCCATCAGTCCATCGTATTCTTCAGATGATTTCAATAGATTTTTAAAGACAAGTGGCTCATGAAAATCGTTATCTGCAAACTCTAAATCTTTTTTTGAATAAATATGCAAATTCATTGAAAGCTTGGTAGCATTGCTTAGAGCAAGAATCCAATTTTGAAAACCACTTGCATTTGCTCTATATTTATCAGTTAATATATTTTGTACTAGTACAGAATCATTGTACTGGTCAAAAAATGACTTATCCTTAGAATCTTTGATTTTTCCAATCATAAAAAGTTTTTTCTTTGCACGAGTAAAAGCTACGTACAGGACACGCATTTCTTCTGAAAGATTCGCTCTTTTTTTCTTTTCTTGATTCACAAGGTAAGGAAATGTTTCCATCTTAACCAACACATATGGAAAATCAGTCGACACTTCTGGCTCATTTTTTAAATCGGCAACATACCTAATTCCGATTCCATTTTCACGTGTCATAATGCCATTTTCTCTCAAATCACGTTCATTAAAACGGCTTTGTAAATTCATCAGAAAAACATAATCAAATTCTAATCCTTTTGACTTGTGAAAAGTCATTACCCGAACTGCATTTTGTGGAAGCTTAATATTAACAGCAGCCAAATCATTATTTTGCTCCATAAATTTATCAATGAGTCGAATGAACTTAAAGAGTCCTTTAAACCCGGAACTTTCATATGATTCAGCACGAACTGATAGAGCTTGCAAATTCGCCTGTCTCATTTCACCATTTGGAAGGGCACCTACATAATCAAAATAATAGGTTTCAACATAGATTTTCCAAAGCAACTCGTGAATTGAAATTTTATTTACAAGTTTACGCCAACCTGTAAACTTGTGATTGAATTTTTCAAGTTTGCTTTTTAATTCTTGACCAATTAATTCTTGTTTTAATCCTTGTTCTGAAAGACTTAAATTAATTTTTTCCCAATACCTTGTGTCATTACCTGCTTGTAAACTTATTCGTGTTAATTCATCTTCATTAAATTTGAACAAAGGTGAACGAAGCATGGAAACAATTGAAATATCGTAAAGAGGATTGTCAATTGCTCTTAAAACATCAAGCATTACAAGTACTTCCATCGATTTTAAGAAGTCAACTCGCCCCTCATCTAAAACAACTGGTATGCCATAAGAATTTAAGATATTTTCAATTTTGTTGTTGTAAGATTTAGAACGTACAAGAATTGCAATTTCTTTAGGTGCCACGCCAGATTGTATGAGTTGTTGAATGCGTTGCGCAGCAACCTTAATTTCACCATTAGAGATTTGAACTTGAGTTTCATCTTCAACTTCCTCCTCACCCTCGCCTTCGTTCTGAGTTTCATCATAAAGAAGAAGTTCTGGATAAAAATTAGTGTCAATTTCTACTGGATAATCCGTTGTATTTCCTTGAATTAATTTTTCTTCTTTTCCATAAGTCATTTCTCCAATTTCTTCATTCATAAGGTGTTTGAAAACATCATTAGTGAAGTTTAAAACCTCGCCTCTTGAACGAAAATTTTCCTTCAGTCGAATTAATTGATTTGGATTCTCTTCATCATCATAAGTTTTATATTTTTCCAAAAATAAACCTGGATCTGCTAATCTAAATCCGTAAATTGATTGTTTAATATCCCCAACCATAAATAGATTATGACCGTTTGAAAGAAGAATTAACATTCTTTCTTGAGTATGACTGGTGTCTTGATACTCATCAATCATGATTTCATGATAATGAGCTTGTAAATCAGCTCTAATATCTGGGTTTTCTTCTAAAATTTGAATGGCAAAATGGGCAATATCTGAATAGTCAAAAGCATTCTCTTGAATTTTTCTATCAAGATATTTTTCATAAAAGGTTTTCATGAATTTTTGGAGTGAAATAACAATTTCGAATGCATATGGTTGATATTTTTCAATAATGTCAGTGTGTTTAATCTGATCATAGAATTGCCAAATTGCACCTGGACTCGATTTTGTGCCCACTAATTCTGACTTTATTCCTTTAAATTCTTCACGTTGTGCTTGTAAAATTTCATCGGAGGATTTTTTTCCAAATCGAAAATCAATTTTTAGTTGTAAAAATAATGTTTTGTAAGCTGAAAAATCTCGATTTGTTAGTGTTGATATTATTTCATCTTTGCTATCCAATATAGCATTTGCGTTGTTCACACTTCCAGCACCCGAGAGGACTCCATTTGTCAATGATGTTTCGAGGAGTTCAAATAGTTCATTCCAATTCTGAAGGACATCGAATGGATTTGATTGAGGAGTATCATTAAATTTTTGAAACTTCTTAAAGCCTGTCAAATATTCATTATTAAGCCATCCTAATGGATTTTCCGTTGCTGTCATAAAGTTGTAAACACTGTAAACCATCTCTTGAAAGCCTGTGATATTTCGGTCTTTAGAAAAATTTTTAATCAACTTTTTAAACTCTGAACTGCTCAAACCGTCAGTATTGACTTTATCATTTGCTAGATATTCTTCAACGAGTTGGTCAAAAATATCTTGTTTAATTAAGTCACTTTCTGCTTTATCAGCGAGAATTCTAAAATTTGGATCAATATTAATTCGATTAAAGTGTTGTCGAACTAATTTTTGCGTAAAGCTGTCCATTGTGCCGATGTCAGCGTTTGACAGTTTTTGTAAAGCAAGTGTAAACCTTCTTTTTTCATCTGGTTCATTTGTTGAATTACGAGCATTTTTCAAATCACGTTC
Source organism: Lactococcus fujiensis JCM 16395 (assembly GCF_002441655.1). Taxonomy (GTDB): domain Bacteria; phylum Bacillota; class Bacilli; order Lactobacillales; family Streptococcaceae; genus Lactococcus; species Lactococcus fujiensis. The sequence goes on from NZ_JXJU01000011.1 coordinate 41,296, forward strand.
AAGACGAATTTTTAATTCTGCCGCTGCTTTTTTTGTAAAGGTAGAAATAAATAAACAATCTATATCAATTCCTTGTCTTACTTTTTCAACGATCCGATTAGCCATGACAAAAGTTTTTCCTGAACCGGCACTTGCTGATACAAGAATATTTTGACCTGTACTAAAAATTGCCTCTGTTTGCTCTGGTGTTAATTTTAACTCAGCCATGGTTTATTGTTCCTTCAATTCTGATTTAATTTCTGCGCTTGTTTTAAGACCTATTTCACGCGCATATTCATTCATGTGGACATTAGCTTCAAATCGACAAATTGACTTGAGAGGACAGAAGCTACAGCCTTTAACATTACCTGAAGCATTAATTCCTTCACTTCTCTTCATCACTGGATTAATAGATATTTTTCCCTGTCGAAGTCGTTTCCCTGCTTTTTTGAAATGTTGCTCATTAATCTTGAGCAACGCATTAAATTCATCATTGTCATAAATATTAGTTGAACTTACTGTTATTTCGTCAATCTTCTTAATTTCAGGTAGACTTTCTGACAAAATCAGACCATTGTAATTCATTGTCTTATCGAGTAATTTTGAAACATCTGACAATTGGGCTATTTTAGACAAATCAATCGTATTATTTTGAAATTGTAAATAAAGTGCTCCCCAAATATTTTGGTCGCTAAATGCATTATTTAAGACATCCAAATAAGTCAAAAACTGTAAACTAGTGCCATCGTAGGCATCTTGTAGTTTAAATTGATGTAAGCTTGATTTATAATCAATAGCACCTAGGCTATGATTTTCAATCTCATCAATCCTGTCAATTCGTCCACGTAAATGAATGTCATCGACGACAAAATCACCTAATACACTGGAATCCATACCAAAACTACTCTCAGTCATTTTAGTATGAAGCCGTGGTGAGACTACATTTCGCTTAATCATCATTGCTGTTTGCAAAATGATTTCCTCGAGATTTTGCCATTTAAAGCGTGAAGTGGCATCCCGTTTAATATAGCGTCCATACTCGGAATTGATATCAGTAATGACCGCCTTCAATGTTGCATCAAAATTATCACTGTTTAATTGTGGCTGAGCAAGAAGGGTTTCAAATACTTTATGGAAAAAATTTCCTACAACTTTAGAATTAATATCAATATCTTCAAAAATCTCAAGTTTCAGAGTATTTTCGATGAAATATTGGAATTCACAATTATAGAAGCGTTCAAAAGCAGAAACAGAAGCATATATATTTTTGTTGTAAAGCTGGGCAATTGTCGCTGCTGACAGATTGACTGGTTCAATATCCTGATCTAGATCAATTAGTAACCGTTGAAAATCATGATTATTTTTAGTTAGAAGTCTAAAAATACTTGACCAAAATACTTTATTGGGTTGATTTTCAGTATTATTTTCATTAATTTCCCGTTCAATCTTTCCAATTGTCGCAATAACTGCACGGGCATTTCCAATGTGTTCAATTGACTCTTCTGCATTACTTGGCCGAATTACTCTCTTAATTTCTGGCTCAGAATGATTAATCAATAGTTGAATGATTGGAGAAATGTCGTCTTGAACATTGTCAACGATTTTAGGGACGGAAAGAACCAATTTCTCTGTAGCTGCGTTCATCAACGAAAGAACAGTTGACGTCGCTTTTTGATAATTTACAACATTCAATTGCTCAATATACTGATTATCACTACTCGTTTGATTAATTTCAGCACGTTCATCATCGGATAAGAGAGTCGAATTGATTTTATTTCGTGGAAAGTTCGTTTGACTTAGTCCAATTGCATAGACATATTTATTTGTCCTAGGCCCAACAAGTTCGTAATCTTTGATATTAACTACGTCCACATTTGCTGGAATCTGACGATAATTGGCATTTTTAAGTCCAGCCAAGATAATATCAAGAAAGTCAACAATTTTCATTTTCGTATCAGCAAAAACACCCAAAAATTCTTTCAAAACAGACATAAAAAGGGCCCAGACTTGTTCATGTTTTGACGCCATTTGATGATCATTTGACATTTCCGAGTCCTGATAAAGTTGATTCAATTCATCAATTATTCGTCCATCTTCCATGAATTTTTGAAATTTTGTAACCCATGTTTTTCCACTAACAGCATGATTATTTGAAAGAAAATCGTCTAAAGGAGAGTTTTCCCCAAGTAAACGTTGACGTAAATTTTCAATTTCTAGGAATTTTGCATCCTCTGTTTCCTCAAAAGGACTATTAAATTTCTTCTTGCCTTGAATCTTATTCTGATGAACAAAATATTCAAAATGATCAATTTGATTTTGGCTAATTTCAGATTGAAAATAAAGTTGACACTTGATTAAATTAACAACATCATCTGGTCGATAATTATTTGATTTAATAGCATACAAACTTTCCATGAAAACAATTAATGGATGGTGACTCATTTTTTCTTCAGCAGCAAAGAAGAAAGGAATCTCATACAATTCAAAGATTTCTTTCATTGAAATTTCATATTGCTGTGGATCACCTAATAAAATTGTAAATTCCTTAAATCGAGCACCTTCTGAAATTTTTCTTCTGATTTCTTTTGCCAGTCCTTCAATTTCAGCTGTTTGGTTTACAGCTTCCCAAATTTCGAAAGTATCCTTTTCACTGTCAGTGATGACAATTGGATTATCACTTAGAACATATGATTGATCTTGTTTTACAAGTTCCGTCAACTTATTGTAAACTTTATTTACACCTTTTTTATCAAGTTGATTTCTTTTTGCAGCATATTTTGATGAAAATCGATTCATCATTTCCAAAGCATTAGCATAAACCGAATCCTCATCTTGAATGTTAGTTTGTTCAGCAAAAGTCCCAATAATAAAACGCTCTACTTTTGAATTAAAGCAAGAAATAAATTTTTCTTCTTCCGCACTAAAGCGACTATAGCCATCGACTATAAATACTGTATTTTCTAAATCTGAATCGAATTCGTGTGCAATCCCTCTTTCGATAAATTCATTAAAATCTGAAAAATTTGCAAAATGTAGTGCCAATTCTTCTTCAAATTGATTAAAAATAAGTTTTAATTCGCGATTTTTTTCATTATCAGGAAGGTCATCAATGACAAGATTACTTTTTTCTAATTCATTTCGTAAATTGACGAGTAAATCAAAAAAACTAGATGCGTTCTGTAAACCAAAATAAAGAGGAATTTCATCTTTTTTGAATGATTTCAATACTTTTCTAAAAAGCATTGTCATTCCAGCAGGACTGAGTTCAATTTGATCTCTAAGAATTTCCTTTTTATCAAAATAATATGGAATTTGCTTAAATCTCGTAACAATCAAATCAAAAACGGCGGCATCAGCTCCATTGTTGATCCGCTCTAATATTTCCTTCTCCTTTTCAAAAGACATCGAAGAAGGAACAATATAATAGACTTTCTTCTTTTTTGCCACTTCTTGCTCAGCTATTTCAAGCAAACTTGCAGTCAAATCCTGTGTAATGTCGGTATATAAAATTTCCATAAAAAATAAACCCAACTTTCGTTAAGTCTATTATATCAAATTTTCTTAATCTAAATAACCATATCCATTAACATTAGTTTGTACGAACAGGCGTAATTAATTGAATAAAACTTGTTTCATCATTTTTAGGTTGTAAAGTAAATGGACGCACATTTGAAATGAAACGAATACGTACTTCAGGCGATTTGATAACTTTCAAAGCATCAATTAAATATTCAGGGTTGAAACTAATTGCCAAATCAGAACCATTTTTTTCAAGAGTTGAAATTTCTTCATGTACAGAACCAACTTCAGGTGAATTTGCTGTTGTAATAACTGAGTCACCTGAAACAGTTAATTTAACAGTACCATTCGCTGTTTGAGTAGTCAATAAACGTGCACGTTCCATCGAATGACGTAACTCTGCAACATCAAATACCAAATCTAAACTATAATCCGATTCTTTAGGAATCAAACGATTAGTATCAGGATAATTTCCCTCAATCAAGCGGCTATAGTAGCTAATTGTTTCATTTTTGAACAACATTTGACTATTGTTGATGAAAATTTCAATTTCTTCCTCATCATTTGTAAAAACATTTTTGAAAGAATTAATTGATTTGCTTGGAAGGATTACATCAAATGACAAATTTGATTCATCAAGTGCCAAAATGCGTTGGCTCATGCGATGAGAATCAGTTGCGACGGCTTTTAATTCATTGTCATTAATGACTTGCAAATGGACACCTGTAAAGATAGGACGGTTCTCCTGATTACTTACAGCAAAAACAGTTTCACTGAATAAAGATTTCAAATGTCCCACTTTAATTTTCAAAGATGTATCTTTTGAAATGGCTTGAATTCGAGGATAAACTTCAGCATCTAGACCTTTTAATGTAATTTCAGATTTTCCTGAATGTAAAACCACTTGTTTTTGGTCATCTTCAGTAAATTCTAAAACAACCTCTGGTAATTGACTAACAACACTTTCGAAGAAAGAAGCCTCTAACAAAATTGAACCAGTTCCTTCGATAACCATATTAGCATCTTTATTGTCGGCAGGAATAAAGTTTTCAATTGAAATCTGACCATTCGATCCGACAAGTGTGATTCCTTCAGTAGCGACTACAATTTTTAATTTAGTCAAAGCTGGAATGGCTACTTTAGATCCTATTGCTTGTTTTGTAATTCTTAATGCATTTTGGAATGCTGATTTGTTAATGGTAAATTTAATCATGAGACTCCTTATTTATTTAATATAAATATATTTAGTAGTAGTAATAGGTCCAGTGAGTATGTGGATAACATCAAAGATACAGTCATATCATCACTGAGTCATTGTGGATAACTTTTTAATAAACCTGGGAATAAGTTGAAACTTATCCACATCATAAAAATTTTCGCTTGATGTTATCAATATCTTTTTGGACATCAATTTCTGTTTTCATCTTATCCGAAATTTGTTTGTAGGCATACATAACAGTTGTATGGTCACGGCCTCCAAATGCATTCCCAATAGCTGGAAGGCTAGTTCCAAGCAATTCCCTAACCAAATACATTGCAATTTGCCTAGGAAAAGCAATTTCTTTAGGACGCTTTGGTCCAATTAAATCAGAAAGAGAAATGTGATAGTATTTGGCAACTTCGTCTTGAATTCGTTTAACAGTAAGATTTGATAGGGACTGGTTAGCCTGGCTTTTCAAAGATCGTAAAGCTTGACTTGCAGTTTCAATATCTACGCGCGTGACATTATTTGCATTTGCTACAAATTCAACACGATTTAATGCGCCTTCAAGCTCACGGACATTTGAATCAATTTGACCTGCAATATAACTCAGTGTTTCACTTGGAAAATCCAGATTACTTGCTTCAGATTTTATTAATAGAATAGCCATACGAGTTTCATAGTCTGGCGCTGTAATATCAGTAGTCAATCCCCATGAGAATCGACTTACAAGACGTTCTTCCAGGTTATTTAATTCCTGCGGAATACGGTCAGAAGTCAATACTATTTGGGCGCCTTTTTCATATAATGTATTAAAAGTATTGAAAAACTCAGTTTTTGTCCCCTCTTTATCACTAAAGAACTGGACATCATCGAGCAATAATAAATCCAAATTACGGTATGTATGCTCAAAACTTTCCATCTGATTCTTTCGTGTCGCATTGACATAGTCATTAACGAAATTTTCTGAAGAAACATATTTGACCTTAGCAGTGGGGTTATCAGTTAGAATTTCATTACCAATCGCATGCATTAAATGTGTCTTACCAAGTCCTGCTCCACCATAGATAAAAAGAGGATTATAGGTATCACCTGGTTTATCGGCAACTGCAACAGCTGCTGCAAGCGTCCACCTGTTTCCAGGTCCTTGAACAAAATTTTCAAATGTATATTTTCCATTCAAACCTGTCAAAATAGGAGTGGCTTGCTCACTTATCTTGGATGAGGTTTTTTCTTCCTGAAACTCATCTGATAAGGCTTCAAGTTCATGCGACGATAACTCATCCTTAGAAAATAAAGCATAAGAAATCGGTTTTCCAAAAACCTCAAAACCGGCCGTACTAATCAAGTCCGACTGTTTTCTCCAATAATCTTTATGAAAGCTTGATTCAACTAAAATATTAGCTGTATCATTCTCAATACTTAATAATTGAGCTGGATCAATAAAATATTCATAAGCTCCTGACTTAATATTTTTTTGTGCCAACTCTTTAACCCTAGTCCAAAATTCGTGGTTTTCTTTTAGGAGAGGCATAATACTCCTTTATTCTTGATTGTTGATAACTCATTATATCATTATAAAAAATATTTTTCCACAACTTTTTAATAAGAAAATTAATTATCCACAAATGTGAATAAAATAACCTAAAAATGTGGATAACGTGGATAACCAAAAATATGATACTATCATAAAGATAGAAACAGCAGACGTTTTCAGACTTATCCACAGCAGTCAAATAAATGTAATTTCTGTTGAAAATGATATGGAAAATTAAAAAACGCAAAAATTTAAATTTAATATAGTGTTAATAAGTAGTGGAAACTTAATAATGAAAAACGTATATCATTTCAATATAGTTGGAAATTCTTGTATAATTAAATTAGGACATTAATTCTTCGTTTTCTACTATTAAATATCTTAAAATCAATCCTGTTTTTCAGATTATCTAATTTAGAAGGAGGAACTGCTATGAAATATATTCACTTTGAACCGCCTTGAAATATACCTTAAAAACAAAGTCAATAAACACAAAAATATTTTAAGATAATTACTAATAAGTGAGGGATTTCGAATCGAAGAATTAATCGACATATATGACAAATTGAAACCGATCGTTTCAAAATCTATGAGAACATTAAAAATCAATTTTTGGACTACAGAGGATTATCATCAAGAGGGTCTAATTACATTAAATGAAATATTAAATTCAGGATGTAAGGAGTCACAACTATACATTCACTTTAAAGTCAAATATCGACAAAAGCTAATAGACGTGATTAGAAAATCACAGGCGCAAAAAAGAATCTGGGATAATGCAGAGAGTATTGATGTTTACGAATCTGAAAATCAAATTAATTCCAGTAACTCAAACCCCGAAGACATAATAGTCTATGACAGTCTTGTAAAGGAAGTAATAACAAAATTAACACCTTCATACCGGAAACTACTGAAACGACATCTAAGAGGTGAGGATGTGACAAGGATGGAAAAATACAGACTGAAGGAACGAATCAAACAAATTTTATTTGATGGTGATTGAATATTCTCATATAAAAGCTCCTAAAAAAATAAATAGGAGCTTTTTTCGTTTGAGAAAATTGCTGAAAAGCGCAGTAATCAAAG
>NZ_JXJU01000012.1 GCF_002441655.1 Lactococcus fujiensis JCM 16395
CTAAAAACTTGACTTAACGTCACTTTAATTAAGCAAATGTGACAAATAATATTGAGGTATATTAATGAATATAAATAACAATTTTTATCCCATACAAGTACTTCCAGGTATTCCAAGTAAGAACGGCATTAAATTTTTAGGAGAAAACGAAATCGAAGTAATTATTGACAATGCTAATCTCATCTGGAATATTTTATCAAAATGTAATGGAAAGACTAATGTAATTGACATTTTAAAAAGCCTAACTAATGATAGTGTAAATACATTAGATATTATTTCAGATTTAGCAGAAATAGGCATTATTGTAGACTCGAGAAAACAATTCTACTTGTTTCATGAGTTAATTAAAAGCCCATCTAAATATTTTTATGATTTAACAACTGAAGAAATAAAACAAATTGAAGAAAGTGATCCCCCCATAAAGAAAGGCCAAATATTAAAATTTAAAGTTAATAGTAACTCACATCTCATGAAACTTCAAGATAGTAGGCACTCTGTAAGAAATTATTCTGACAAAAAAATTTCTATTGACCAAATTGGTCAGGTATGTGATATTGGTTATAATTTAAAAAGACATGCAGTGCCAAGTGGGGGAGGTTTATATCCAATAAAAATTTTTCTAATCGTTTTAAGAGAACAGGAAGGGATAAAAACAGGATATTATGAATATGACTCAAAAAATAACTATCTTGTTAAATTTAAAGAAGCTGATGAAGAATTCATTAAATATTCCTTTAGCACTAACAATCTTCCTTACAACTCTAGTGTCCAACTGCTCATTGCTGCCGACATTGATAGGCAGACAAAAAAATATAGTAATATGGGTTACAAACTAACACTGATTGAAGTAGGACAAGTCGCACAAAATATAACTTTAGCTTGTCAGGAACTTGGGATTTGTAGTTGTGAATTTGGTGGATTATTAAACACACAATTAGAGAGTGAACTAGAGTTAGATAAAAGTATTAAACTATTTTTAGGCTTATCAATAGGTTATGAGCAAACAGAACCATCTTTAGTTCAAATATCTGATAATAATCTTGAAAAAATTGTATATGAACATTTAATTGGTCCAAAAAAATTAATATCTAAAACTAAATTATTTACAAATAAGGAATCGTCAAATTTTATATCCATTTGCTACTTTGGTGAAAATCAAAGTAAAATTAGTGGTGCCACTTCTACTTCCCCGGAATTTGCAAAATTTAAATCGGTCATCGAAGCATTTGAAAGAAGTAGAACAGAATTACTTCACGTGGATTTTGTAGGAACAGCAAATTCTCTAATCGGAAAAGAGCACCTGGATCCTCAAGCAAATAACCCGCTCTCAATTGCTCAAATAAAAAAAATGGAAATAACCCGTTTTAATAATGAACTTGTTGTTCCTTGGACAATCGGTAAAAAAGCAAATGGTAAAGAAATTTTCTTACCTAGTGATTTCGTATACTATTCTGACCAAATCGAAAAACATCAGGGCAAATACTACCAGATATTCAAAAATCAAAAATATCCCAAAATATACTGGTCAACATCATCAGGTGTTGCTGCACATTTAAATTTTGATAGTGCACAAGAGCATGCAACCTTCGAATTAATCGAACGAGACGCTATTATGCGAACTTGGCTAGCTAAGGACCCCCCTGAAATTATTAGTGATTCTTTGCTTTGTCAGCATATTATAAATCGAAAGCAATTTTGGAGTAAAAAGGGTAGAAAAACAATCAATCTCTTGTTAAATAGTAAATACTCTTATGTAGTGAATACAATAATCGTCAGTGATACATATCCTTACTTTGTTTCTGGCGCAGCTGCTGGTTTTAACTTAGATCAATGCATCATGAAATCATATGACGAAGCAGAATTTAGTTTAACTTCATTAATTTACAATCCTGAAGCTGAAATGTCACCAAATGATGTAATAACTCCTGGTGATCATGGAAGGTTATATTCTCACAAAAAGTATCTTAATACTTTAGAATGGTTGTGGAATGGTAAGGAAATTACAAAAATTCCTCATTTTAATAAGAATTTTGAAAAACTGAAGAATTCACTTGACTTAATTACAGTAGATTTGTCAGATGAAAAAATACCTCTTAAGGTAGTACGTGTATTAAGTAACAAACTGATACCAATTAGTTTTGGTTCATCAAGTGAATGCTTTTTACACTCTACGATTCTTTCAAACAACCACACTACAAGCTTACCGCATTATTTTTCATAGTTTCTATTCTGTGATTGCACACTTTCTAAGAAAAAATCACTATTTTAGATAAATATCAAATGAAAAGGAGGATACGAATGGAGAAAAAATTAAAAGTATTAAAAATTTCTATTATTCAAAATAAAGAAAATGATGCTGTAATTGCGAGTCAGACCTGTTTGTGCTGGGTTTCACAAAAGTAGCGAAAATCAATAAATAATCAAGTTATTACTTTAATTAGTACTTGACTCCCTTAAACAAATATTAAAATTTTGTAGTTGTGTGCTCTACATTTTATTATTTGGAGAAATTTTTAGAAATCATCAATCTAATAATATCTCAATTTTATTAATTATTTAATATTCTCGCCGAAATTGTCTCGTAAATTAACTTTTTAATTCTTAGAAAATAATATTGCGAACGTGCTTTTGAACTGATATCCTTATTTTCATTAGATTTGCACGAGTTATTATATTGACAATATAATAAATTATTAATTTTCTATGATAAGTTGATAAGATTTTACTAATTAAATGTTCGTACACGCAAAAGTTAATATTGTTGACATTACACAATGTATATATGATATTCTACAAAGTTTCATAAAAAAATATTATATAATTCTCAAGTAGGTGAACAAATCCGTCTAGCAATTATTTATGTCTAACATTTGATGAATTTTTCTTTTTTTCATTATATAGATATTATTGCAGACTAATTCTGTAAACTCATTATTAACAAGAGATCCGGTTGGGAGAATATTATTTCATTAATTTAATTACAGTCAAAAATAACCAGTTATTCTAATTATATTTCTAATTTCTTAATTTAAAAAAATTAGAAAAATGTCCGTAGGAGGAATTTATGAAAATTTACAAGCCTATTTTTTTTACTAGTATATTCATTGCCGCATTTGGATTAAACATACATACTAGTGCAGATTCTATTAAAGAATCTCCCAAAAATTGGAAAAATAAAGTAACTGAACAAATTAATCTAGAGTTTTCAGATAGAAAAGACACAGATAAGGTACTTCCTATGCCTATGGGGGGATATTTGTATGGTAAAGCTATGGTAATTCCTAATGGAGTAAGTAGCATTCCAAACAAAACAACATTTGATTTTGATAGTTCTACTTCACCTGACTCTATTACAGTCGCCGAAGCGAAAAAAAGAATAATTAATAGTACAGTCAATGGCGCTGAGTCAGCAAGCACAAATTTACAAATGTACCAAAATGTATTAACGCGATCTGTTTCACCATCTCCAACAACATATGGACTAGCTAAAGGACAAGTATATTATTCAGAAAAATTTTCTTCTGCGACACTAAATTCATGGCGATATGGAGGGTATCAGTTCCAAGAAGTTTATATTAGCGGTGGAACCACATATATAAATGAGCAATTAGAATGGAAGACAATTGGTGGTCCAGGAAGAATAGGCACTTACAATACAGCCATGAAACAATATACAACAAATCAAGTACAAGGAACAAAACTAAATGTTTCAAGCACTTGGACTCGAATTGGTGGATCAGCACCACTAATGTATTGGACAAATTCAACTAATGCACAATATAACGTAAGAGGGTGGTAAAATTATGAAAAATAAATTAATAATAACTATTAATCTATGTCTCTTAATTACAGCGAGTTTATTCTTTCCACAAATACATTCATCCGCAAGTGATTTAAGTATTTCAGACAATTATACAGTAAAAAGTATATTAGCAAATTATAAGGATATAAATGAATTTGAAAAAGTATTTGATCCCGCTGATGCTACAGACAGCCAATACCTATTGAAAATGCCAAATGGTGAAGGAGGTTGGTTATTGCAAAAAAAGAATGATTATAGTGTCGCAGGATATATTTACCACGGTAAAAAAGTCACTAAATTAACTCCAGCTAAAGATCCAAATGCCGCTACAATAAAACAAATAAAAGAGGCATTACTTTCTCGAAACTCACAATAATTGAACAAAGGTTTTCAAATTAATTATTTTGAAAACCTTTTCCAAATTTTATTTAAATTGAAGGAGATTTTTTATGGACGAAATGGTATTAAAAACACAACAATGGCTAAACAAAACCTACTCTGGGAAAAGTGGTTATGAAATAGTTAAAGAAGACGGTAAGACTGGGTGGTCAACTATTTATTCATTAATAGAAGGACTACAAATAGAACTAGGTATTACTTCTCTTTCCAGAAACTTTGGTACAACAACTTCTAGTTATTTTGATTCTAAGATTACGCCAAACCTAAAAAATGGTTACTCAAATAATATAGTTTTTATCATTCAAGGAGCTTTTTGGTGTAAAGGAATTACTCCTGGTGCATTTGATGGTTTATTTTCTAACTCAACTCAGAATGCAATTAATTCACTACAAACTTATGCCGGATTCACAAACAGTGAGCCTTTTACTTCAAAATGGGCAAAAGCTCTTTTTGACATGAGTGCCTTTGTAAATTTAGGTGATATTAAAATTAGGGAAATGCAACAGTGGCTGAATAAAAACTATAATCAATACTTTGGAATTCTTCCCTGCGATGGAATTTATCAACGAGCAACCAATACCGCTTTGATTTATGCTTTACAATGCGAAGAGGGTCTCGCAGTCGGTGTCGCTAATGGTACGTATGGTCCAACAACAACAAATTTAACACCAACATTATCTCAAGGACAATCCGGACGATTTGTCACTATATTACAATACTCATTGTATGTAAATAGTTTCTATCTAAATGGGGTTATTGATGGAACATACACATCCGAAGTAAGCAATGCTGTAAAAGCTTTTCAAAGTTTTATGGTACTACCTATAACAGGAATAGCAAATATGCCAACAATTAAAGCTTTATTATCTAGTGCTGGAGATCCAAACCGAACTGCCAGTGGAATTGATACTGCTACTCAGCTTAATAGTGCACAAATACAAACTCTAGTGGAAAAAGGCGTTAAATACGTTGGAAGGTATTTAACAGGATCTGTAGGTAGTAATTATGTTCCAAAAAATTTAACCGCATCAGAAATTTCCCTCATTATTAACGCTGGAATATCCATTTTCCCAATTTATGAGGACGGTGGTTACATTCTTACTCACTTTACCGCTTCACAAGGCGATATAGATGGTTTAACTGCCTCATTAACAGCAAAAGAACTCGGTATACCTTATGGAACAACAATTTATTACGCGGTTGATGTAGATATTGAAGACGGAAATATTGAAGGGACAGTAATTCCTTATTTTAAAAATGTATATTCACAAACAACTGCTTTGGGTTATAGGGTAGGCGTTTATGGCACAAGAAATGTTTGCCTAAAAGTTAGTAACGCTGGCTATGCTACAGCTTCTTTTGTCGCTAATATGTCTACCGGATGGTCAGGTAATTTGGGATTTGCGATGCCTCATAACTGGTCCTTTGATCAATATAATGAATTTACAATGGGAACCGGGGCTGGTGCTCTTCCTGTTGATCAAGATACTGTTTCTGGTAGAGATTTAGGATTTAATACCGTAACTATTAACAAAGTTCAAGAAATTCAAGCTAAATTGGTAAGTATAGGAAACATCCTTCCAATATTAAAAGAACCTGCCATTGGAACAATAAGTTTTAACGAAGAGAAAATGTTTGTTTCTGGTCCTTATCGTGTTTACATATATTTATCTGAGGAAGCAAATATCGGGCCTACAACCGATCCATTTATTTTGAATATTTCAAATGGGAAACTAACAAATAAGTTTATGAGTGATTTAACCTCGTTCTACGATGTTGCTACAATGCCTGTTGGTTTTCAAAAGCAAGAAGTGTATAATATGATAGCAGACAACATAAGTGAGGGTAAATTATCTGTATCACCAATTAAAAGAACGGATGAAGTTTCTCCAGGAATTCAACTAAAATTTGAATACTTTGATGAAAACAATTCAAATCAATCCACAACCTGGAAGATACAAGTGTTCCTCCGTAGAGAAACTGTGCTCACCAATCAACCTAATGATATTGATGCTTTTAATGTTTTAATGCAATGTTCTCAAAATGTGATTGGTTCAACGGATGTACCCAATTTCTTGCGAATGTTGGAAACATTTATTAGTATGACAAAACAACCTGATAATATCCAAATTTCTAAGACAATCGCCACAGCTGGTTTTATTACATTAGTTGGAGCAGTTATGATCGGAATTTTATTATTACCAGTAGCTTAGGAGGACCATGAAATTAAGAATAATTGGTGTAGTAATATGTTTAAGTGTAAGTCTTTTTAACTTGTCAAGTTGTTCACAAACTAAATCAATACAAAAAGACACTACTACAACTAGTAATACATACGACCCATTTAATAAAAGTGGTGATTACTTACAATCTCAAATGAGTTATTTAAAAAAAGAATTTGGTAATTCTACACTCTGGGAATTAGAAGGTTCTCCTTTTGGTTCATCTACGAATAATAACTACAATTTATACTTAAAATTAAGTAAAGTTGAACCAACCACTACTCAAAAATTTGAAGAAATAGACCAAAAGATGAGCCCACTTTTGAAAAAGATGCTCTCTATCATGAAGCAAAATGGAATAAAAAAGCCCAAAATAAGACTTATTATTGTTGATTTAAACCGCAATGCTTTGAAGGGAACTGAGCATATTCAAACGGTATTTGATTATACTTTAGACAAATGAAATCACAGACAGTTTAAAAGTTATAGGATTTCACAATGAACTATCAAAAAAGGAGAGTTAATAAAAATATTGGATTGCTGACAGGTATTTGACCTTCATGTTTAGGGTCGAATGGCAGCAATTCTAGATTTCTATGAACCATACTCTACCTTTTTTTAGTTCTGGTGCTACTTTCTCAAAATTTGAGTGGTCATTATAACTTAATTCCCCATAATGTTTGGTACTTTTACATCTAATTGCCCTTTTTTATTTGATATTTTATCATTTACAAACAAACTAAATTTTGATATTTGATATTATTCCAATAATGGCTTTCGGCGATGAAAGCACTTCACACAAAATCCATTAGAAATAATATGTTCCTGTAAAGTTCCCGTGTATAAATTAACAGTTGTATTAGAATACTGTTAAAACGCCTAATTTTGTTCTCATATAAAGCGCTTTTATCCATAAAAATGATATGATTTTAGAGGAGGAAGAAAACGATGAAAAAACATTTTTCTAACAAAGCAAAACTTATTGCCGTTGTTGCATTAACTTTGATCACTTTAGGTGCTGGAAAAGATATCTTAGGCTCAACACTTATTCCTACAAATGATACAAAGCCAGGTATCACAGTTATGCGAGTTGGTAAAACTGGTGGTGGAGCATAATTAAGCTCACTCGGTAAGTGGTAGTTTAACTACTGCTTTTTTTCAATCAATTCATGAAAGATAAATTATGAAACAAAACAATCACTTAACATTCGAAAAGAAAATTAGACTCGAAGAACTCCTTACAAAAAACTTAAGTATTTCCCAGCTCACAAGGGAACTTAGTCTTGGTGCAACAACAGTTATTGAGGAAATTAAAAAGGGAACCGTTCCTTTCAAAACCCATGAGGGTGAGATCATCCAACTTTATAAAGCCGAACGCAGCGAATTGATTACACAGCTCACTAAACAAAACTCGAAAAACTCTGTCCCTGAGCATATTGTTAATGAAATCGAACGTTTAACAAAAAATGGATTGACTGGAAAAGAGTTAGTTGCAAAGCTTAATGAAAAATTTGAGAATGACGCTCCAAGTCAATCGGTAATCTACCGATACATGAAAAGTTTTAAAGATACAACCGACTTGGCAGAAAAATATTACCAATTAGGCATGGATATTTACTATTCAAAAGATAATAAATATAATGCCAGAAAAAAATTTGATTGTTTTGAAAAGGCCGCAAAACTTGGTCATGTTGAAGCACAATTTCAATGTGGCATGATGCTTCAAGAAGGAATCGATGATGTAAGAAAAGACACCACACGTTCACTGCAGTATTATGTAAATGCCGCAAAGAGTCAACATGCCGATGCCATTATGAAAGTTGCTTATTTCTTAGAATTTGGTATTGCTTGCAAACAAAATGCCGATTTGTCTACTGAACTATACTCCATCGCAGCACATGCTGGTTCCGTTTATGCAATGCTTAAATACGCTGAGTGTTTGGAGTTAGGGCTTACGGGTTGGCAAAATATTACAGTAGCATTTTCATGGTATCAACGAGCAGCAAACCTAGGTAATTTTTACGCAAAAAAATGGATTGATGACCACAAATGCTCCATTATTAATTCTTCGGGAACAAGTATTGCTTACACCCTTGAGGAATACAACAACCTCTACTTGATTAACTTACAAAGACATATTAGCTATGATGAAGTGAAAACAGCAATGGAAAATGGCCTAATATCTGATGTTTTAACAGACGACGAAATTAAGACTAAAATCGATCAACTGACGAAAGTCAACGTCCTCTTGCCAATAGACTCAAAATCGTACTTTGAGTTATATGAATCCGTTAAAGCAAAATAACATAACTTAATTTATGTATAATTAATTAAAAAGGCGTTTTTCATAAGAAAAATGTTTTTTTAATTTTTTAAAAATATTGGAGATAACATAATTTTATATATGTTAATATCTTTTGGAAATTTTTTGGCTTTACGTATCGATAGCAACTTAATCGCATAATATAACAAAGCGAAATATGTTCAAATCTAAATATTTAATTTCGTTTTGAGAAATACTCAAAAATCACATTACAAATAAGTAATGTGATTTTTTTTACTCCTCTTATTATAAAAATTCGTATTTGTTGACATTATCGGTACAACCTAAAAATCAACTCAAATTTTCTACAAAATTCTTTTCATAAGTTGCTTTCTTAACGAGTTTTAATTTTGGTTTTTCATCTACGAGACGTAAGAGGTAATCTCCTTCGCCAATCAATGTTTTCCCTTTTTGAATAGCACTCACAACTTCTGCTCCACCAAAATAGCTGTTGAAGAACTCAGGAACATTTCCGTTCTTAAAATCATCGAGGCTTATTTCCCAAGCCGTATATTCTTCCTCAGGTGTTTTATGTTGGGCTTTAAAAACATCATCACCATCATTAGCCACATCATACTGATCAAAAAGTTTGTCATTAGCAACAACTGAGATTTTGTGATCTTCACTCAACAATAGATAGTCACCTTCTTGCGCTAATCGTGAGCCAATTTTAACAATAACCATATTTGCTGGTGAAGTAAAGATGTTATCAAAATCAATAACCTCAGTCACCCATTCAGGTGCATGACCTGCTTTAATCGCTTCTGAATCAATTTTAAACACATTGAAGATTTCTTCATTTGCGGCTGGAACAACATTTTTAATTTTTTGAGACATAATTAACTTTCTTTTTTCTTTTTAATACTATTACTATCAGTTTATTTTTTAGTTTTTGGAAATTTTAGGTAAAAAAATCACTTATTTGATGAAATAAATAAGAAACCACGTTAGTGGCCCTTTAAGCGACTTTTTTACGTGGTTTCTTTTTCCGTACTGGCAATGGATTTAACAAGAATATTTCTTTTACAACTGATTCAAACTCATCTTCCATCACTTGACGAACATAGCTAAAGTAGGCTTCCTCATTGATATTAGCTAACATAAGATCTTCCAGTTCGTCCAGTTCGTCCAATTTTCCAATCTGACTGGATATGGAAATAAAATTCTGCTTCTTCGTCCTAACTGCCAAACTCGGATATCTTGAATCTCATCATCAATCATGTTCGTAAGCTTTACTTTATTTTATTTTACATTGTATTGTTTCACTGACAATAATTATGTCGAAATTTCGTACCACATCGCGTTAGACCAACGCTAATTTAATCTGCTTGACGTCCTTCGCAATATAGATTTTGATAAACTTCATTCTCAATCGCTTTTGAGGCAATTATGACACTTATTGTGCTTAACCAAGGTAAAAAAATAACGCTCAATTTAGCTAAATTGAGCGNTATTTAATTGAATGTTTTTTCTTATCTATTTTTCAGAGATGATCTTCACTACTGTCGCCTGGGAAAATGAATTTTTTCAAAACGATGATTCCTACTATAAGAATCAAGATCGAGCAAGATATTGCCAGCACTCCAATCAAGTTATCATGATAAATTAAAAGGACACGTATCAAAGCTGTTACTCCGAGTGATAAAAGAAATATTAAAGAAACATGACCTTTGTGTCTAATTGACGTTAAAATAAGCGTTAGAAATTCAAAGAATATGAAAAATGAGAGAATACTATCAAGTATTTTGTAATATGCTGAAGATGTTTCAGCTCGAATCGTCATTTCAAGCATGTAATAAACTTCGCGAAAGAGAAAAAATATTATCACACAGCCCACTAAAATGAGAGAGAAAAAACTTGCTTTTGTTAAGAAATTAACAACTTTGTCTTCGAATTTTTCAAAATGTTTTTGCATTTAATATCCTTCCATTCATCAACTTTCTTTATCCTAACATTTATCCGTAAAATTAGCAATAATATTCTTATTAAGAAAAAATAGCTTAAAGATAATAGATAATGCCGAACAATCCTCTAATGATTTCAAATAATCATCCAAAACCATGTCATTTTATGATGATTTAGATGTAATTAATGGCAAACTTTTGATTTGCTTCGAATTTTTTGGAAATCTATTTATCCTGTACTATTTTTCCTTAAGATAAAAAAAGAAAAAAGATGTCACTCACCTCTTCTCTTTTAAACTTAAAAAATCTTTTATTAAAGTTGATTAAAACTTTTGCTGATAATCCAAGCCCCTTCACCGTAATGTTTTGCAATGTAGTGTTTATTTAGCCATTCATCGGATAGATCAGGATGTTCCAATCGCATTCTTTTTTTCTCTGCATCAATGTCGTCACGCCAAACAAGTTCACCTGTTTCTTCAAGCGCTTCAAGTTCTTGTGTTGACATATTGTTATAATTCATTTTCTATCTCCTTTCAGCTCAATAAAATCAAGTTCCTATTTGAAATATCCTATAATCTTTTTGATGTAATAATCATAGAATCATGATGGGATTGAGCTATTAAATAGGCATGAATATTGTTGCAGCGGAAGGTCCCATATTAACATTATCGTATTTCCATGAAAGCAAACTCCAAATTTGTGAAATTGAGCGGCGTCCGCTAAAAAGCATGTTGTTATAGGGATCATAAACGGTTGTATATCCATTTGAATAACCATTCAAAGCTACAATATGACGCACTCCATTACCAAGATCAAGGCATACTGTTGCTGGATAACCTTGACTTAAGTAACTTGCAAGCTGATTTGCTGAACTCATTACTTTGTAGCTGAGCCCCCAATGTGTTGCTGGGCGTGTCAAATCGGATTGGGCAGAACCAATTTCGGGGTAACGGTCAAAGCTTCCATAAGTATGTGAATAGGTTGCCACAGTTGGTGGAGTTACAATTTTTCCAAATCCTGAAAGAATCATGGCTACGGAGGTTTGGCCACATCCAGTTTGAGCCATCGTATAACCTCCATAAGTTGTTAAAGACCAACGTGAATCAAGTTGACTGTAATAAACCATAGAGAATTGTTTTGTATATTTACCTTTAGATGCATCATAATATTTAACAACTCCACCAACAGAACGCCATCCTGATTTTAATCCGATAGCTGCGCCAGAATTATCTCCCGTTTTTAAGGCATACCAAGCTAACCCTTCATCTTTCCACCCATATTTAACGATGGTTTGTTGTTCATTAAGTGATGTTGTGAAATTGTGTTTTTTTATTCCAGAATTGTAGGCGCGGTATGTTTTTACGCTCCCACCTGAATAAAAACTGATGCCTTCATATTTCCACCCACGCGTGACAAGAACATTCTTTTCATAGGCACTTAAAGTAAAAAAATGTTCGCCTGTAACATTATTGTATAAACGATAAACAGCATTTCCTGAATCTGGAGCATACCAACCTGTTCCTTCGCAATTCCATTGAATACCGACTAAAACTGATCGTTCATTATAACTTTGAGTATAAAAATGTTCGCCCGAGAGAGGATTATACATTCGATAAACGGCGATTTCTTTGACGGGAATAGGTGTCACTGTTACCGTGATGGTTTTACTAATTGCCCCGTTTGTGAAGGTAATGTTATAAGTCCCCACTTTAGCAGAATTCACTGTTCCTGTAATATTAAGCGCTGACAATGGAAGTGCATTTCCACTAACATCAGTTGCCGAAATAAAGGCAGCCTCATTTTTGAAAACAGAATTTTGCATGAGAGAGACGTTTTTAACGTTGAGGCTCGTTAAATCGGCCGTCACCGTCACTGTGGCGGTTTTAACTACGTTTCCATTTGAGAAGGTTAATGTGTAAGTTCCAATTTTATTAGTGTCAACAGTCCCTGTCACATTTAAATTTGCAAGCGTGAGGCTATTTCCATTCTGATCAGTAGCTGAAACAAATGCGAAATCATTTTTAAATACAGAATTTTGCGTTACCGTAATATTTTTAACATTTAAGCTACTTAAATCAGCTTTCACGGTGACCGTTACGGACTTAGAAATGGTTCCATTTGTATAGATTAAATTGTAAGTTCCTACTTTACTTGTTTCAACAGTTCCTGTTACAGTAACCCCCTCTATAGAAAGATTTGCGCCAGTACTATCAGTTGCTGAAATGAATCCTAATGCATTCTGAAATTGTGAATTTTGAGTTAAAGTAACGTCTTTAACTTCCAATGTTGTCAAGTCTGTCGTTGGTGTGCTTACGCTCGGGGCTGTTGGTACTTGATCAATTGATGTCGCCGGATTATTTGTTCCGCTAACGGTAGAATCTGGATTTGTTTGTGTCGTGGTCGTATCGGTTGTACCGGTTGGATTAGAAGTCGAAGTCGAACTGGAACTTACCGATGCACTCGATTGTGGGCTTGCAACTTCTGCTAATTTACTTGACGAGCCTGTAAGCTGGTCGGCCAAAGTATTACGCGCTACTAATGGCGACGAAATCAGACAGGCCAAGCCCATAATTAGAATCGCTTTACTATTTTTTTTCATAAATACACTCCTGATAATAAGTATAACAAAAATTACTTGTATTACAATTACTACACTATTGTTTTTGCTTCGAGAATTCTAATAATATTTATTTCATTAAGAAATTATTGTAAATAATATATTAATTGGTTTAAAAATATTAACTAATAATTTCTTTTATTTCATTTTAACTTAAACAGAACATAATATCAAGGCATAAAAAAGAGAAAACACCAATAATATATTAATATCATCAGTGTTTAGCGAATTTAATTTTGTAATCAATTAAATTGTAAAAATAAATCAAATGAAAGGACTAACTCTTATCTTTCTCATTTAGAACAAATTGATTTGGCTTTCATTTACTTGTTTTGGTTGAGTGGCAAGTGAGACACACTCGAGTGAGCTTCCGTTCCCATCTTCCACTTTTACCAAGTGGTGCTTATCTGAATAGAGCGCGCGGACACCACCACCTGATTTTCCTTGTTCCGAGATTAAACTTGTTAAAACGCGTTTTTTAAAGTGATCTTCGTAAATTCCTATTATTGACTCAGGAATTGTAGAAATAAAAATTGATTTCACTCCTTTTTTGTCTGCTTGGATTTGGCTTCGCTTTGTCGAAACTTTAAATTGGTCACCAGAAACGATTTTAGCCGTCCCATCATCATGGACAAAAAGTAATTTTGTTTCAATTAATTGCTGATAGTCAATAGCCAACAATGCTTCTCGATCAGGTTTTTGATCTCCCCAACCAAAGACTACTGTATCACTGCCGTCAAAGTATGCATAACCTTGGAGAGCTGAATGCGTTTTATCAACAGATTTAGCCGTCAGAGCATAAATAGGTCTGAATTTTTTGGTAGGTTTCATCAATTCAAACTTTTCTATACTTATCGTTTCATCGCCCGTTTGAATTTCGGAAGTGTTTTCTCCCATGATTTGAACCGTTTTTAATTTAAGGCGATGGGTGTTTTCTGGAATCAATGTATTGGAACCAGAACCTGCCGCTCCGACTAAGTTAAGGTCGGAAAGTCGGAGACGCTTGTAAGATTCATTTTCACTAATGGCAATGATTTCCTTAGACTCAATATCTTCTTGCTGTATCAATTGAATCAAAAGGAGTTCATCATTATCAAATTTCGGCTTCCATGCTTCAACTGATTTGCGCATTGTTTTTGTGATGAATTTACTTCCCAGAGTAATCGTACGTTTTGTTGAACCCAGTTTTGAAACAAATACAAGTTGACTTTGGTCATTTTCTAAAGCCGTTCGTGTGGTATAGCATAAAACCTGTTCGTCATTTTGCAAACCATTTTTACTAAAGACGGCCTGTAAGGCATCACCACGTGACCCATCACGTGTGCCGTACTTTTTTAAGCTCCTGAAAGGAAGTTGATACATTTTTCCTTTATTGGTAAAGATGACCAACATGTCATCATCGGTAGTATCAATGATTTGAACAATATCATCAGCGCTGACCGATTTTCGATCCGTCATTTTCAGATACTGATATTTATCAATGGTCAGTGTCACTTCGGAAATAATCGTTTGTTCTGTATAAGCACTCACTTCACTTTGACTTAATAATTTAGTCCGACGTTCGGTAAAACCATCCTTCTTAAGCATTTCAATTGCTTGATCCATTCGTTTTACGAGTAAGGCCACACGTTTACCTTTGTCTGATATTAAAATTCTTGCTTGCTTGATTTTCTTATCAAGTTCTTTTTGTTCTTTGAAGAGGGCATCGGCATCAATTTTATTCAATTGATAAATGCGCATTGTGGCGATCGAGTCAGCTTGACGAGGAGAGTATGAAAAATCACTCAATTGACCTTCAATTTTTATTTCGCCTGTCAAAACTTTGACCAATTCATCTTTGCCGGTTGTATTTCTTGCGGCATGAATGATCGCTGTAATATTTCCTGGAACTCTAATCAAACCTTCAACGATTTCTTGACGTCTAATTGAATCATCAAGAATGACCTTAAACTCACGGATGACTAGACGGTGTTGGAAACCTGCAAAAGTATGGAGGTAGGACATCAAATTATATTGTTTTGGAACTTTCCCATCTAAAGCCATCCAAGACAAGCTATAGGTTTTTGACAAATCTGTTTTAGCAAAGAGCATCGCTTTGGCCTGCTCATGATCCATACCTGATTGCAAAGTAACATCAATGTGAACACGATTTTCAGCAGCATCTTCTGCAGTGGTATAGTCGTCAATTGCTTTGATTCCACGTAATTTGTTGGCGATGATCATATCTTTGACCTTATCGATGAAAGTGTCAACTGCCCCTCCCATTTCAAAGGGAATTTCAGTAATCACTAAGCCGTTTTTTGATTCAGGGTCATCAATGATCGTCCCCCTATTAATAAAGCGACCCACCCCGGTCTGGTAATATGCTCTAGGATCACCCAATAAGCTACCATGGGTTGGTAAATCAGGTCCCTTTATAATTTCAATTGCATCGTCAAGTGTCAACGCCGAGTTTTGCAGATATGCTTTTGTCAGCTCTATTGCGTCGACAGGATGATGAGGCGCAATGGTTGACGTAAAACCAACAGCAATTCCCGTTTTAACACCATTTATTAATAAATAAGGCAATTTGGCAGGGAAAACTTTAGGCATCGTCGTAGTATTATCATAATTGGGCTCGTAAGGGACAATCTTATCTGAACAATTCCCAATCATTTCTTGACCATACTTAGTCAAACGTGTTTCTGTATAACGTGCGGCTGCAGCAGTTGTTCCCGTGATATTTCCAAAACTTGTCAAAGTTCCGTCAATTGGATTCAATGTGAAAGTCCAAGGTTGTGTCAAATAGACCAAACTCCCATAGGAATCCGCATGTGGATGCAAACGTCCCATGACATCTCCAGTAATCTGTTGCGATTTCATCGGTTTTGCATTAGGGTTTAATTTAGATTGGTACATTGAAAATAGGATCCGACGTTGAACAGGTTTAAGCCCATCCTTAACGTCTGGTAATGCACGGTCTGAGGCGACAGAAACACCATAATTGATAAAAAATTGCTTATTTGCCTCAGCAATATCAATGGGTGTAATATTATTTTTTTTAGACATTATTTTTAATACTTTCCAATTTGAGCTGTGAGAAAAGGGGGTTATTCTTCAATGTTGGCGAAATCACCATTTTCCATTAAAAATTCACGTCTAGCCTCTACTTTTGTCCCCATCAACATTTGTTGTGTTTCATAGGCTTGATCAAAGTCTTCAGTCGTAAATTGAAAAATACGGCGCGTTTCTGGATTAACAAGCGTTTCTCTTGTTAAAGGTACATTGAGTTCACCTAGACCTTTATAACGGGCAACTTTTACAATTTCCTGACCACTGTTGAGGAGAGCTTCTTGTTCCTGCTGGCTATAAGTGTTAATGACCTTCTTATTTTTCATTGTATTTGCATAAAGCGGTGCTATTGCTCGATATAAATGCCCATTTTTTATCAAATCAGGCATGTATGAAAAAATTAGAGTTGTGATTAAACTCGAAATATTGTCACCATCACTATCGGTATCGGTTGCAATAATCACATGATTATAATTGAGTTTTTCTTCATTATAATTCGAGCCTATCCCAGCACCAATGGCATTCAAAATTGTGACTGCTTCTTCGTTCCCCATGACTTTTTCAGGAGTGGCTTTAAAACTATTAATAACCTTCCCACGTACTGGCATAACGGCTTGATAGTAACCGTTTTTCCCGTTAAGACGACATTGGATTAAGTTTCCACTTGCTGAATCTCCTTCGGTAATAAATAATTCAGCAGCTGTTACATTATTTGCACCATATAATTTTTTAGCGGGGACCAATTTTTTTGATAATTTGGCTTTATTTTCTTTTGTATCTAATTTAATTTTAGAAAAATCTGCAAATTTCTTTCGATCTTGGGCACGTTGAATGGACTGTTTTATGACCGCTTCTACTTCGCTGATATATTTATCCCACTCAAATTGGCCTTGTTCATAGGTGATTTTATTCAGTGCAGATTTGGCACTGGTTTCCGTCATCATGTCTTTCGTCTGACTACTATAGACTGGATCCGTATGTAACAGTGAAATAACCGCGATTAAACCAGGTCGTAAATCTCTGGCTTCAATCGTATCCTTTGAAAGATTGAGATTTTTATTATAATTATTAAAAAGACGTGAAATCCCTTGTAAAAAGCCGTCAATGTGCGTTCCACCTTGACTGTTAAATAAAGTGTTTGTAAAACCAATGGCAGTCATTTCACTTGCGGTCGTCCAAGCGAGTGCGATTTTTGCTTGAATAGTAGTTGCAGGAGCATTTGGGATTTTACTCTCCGTCGTTACGGTGCCTTCGAACTCATGAATACTTGTTATTAACTGCCCCTCAGAATTTTCGCTTAAAAATTGAACGTACGCCTTTAATCCTCCCTCTTCATGCAAAGTGATCTTTTGCTCCGAAGTTTCGTCTGATAAATGATAAGTCGCTGAGGCGTTGAGATAGGCCAATCGATGTAAATCCGATTTGAGTAAATCGAAGTCAAAATCAATGCTTTCAAAAACCTCTTCAGATGGTTTAAAAGTAAACTCTGTCCCGTGATAGCCAACTTTATCTCCTTCTGGTAAATTTTCTACTGACTGTGGTTGGGCATAATAGGTTCCATCTGATTTCAATTCAACTGTAGGTATACCTGGTTCCTGCTTTAATTCATCAAAAATAAAATGGTCGCTATAATATTTATTATCCCGCCAAATTTTTAAATCGACGAAGTCAGATAAGGCAGTAACAGCTTTTGAACCGACTCCATTTGTCCCAGCAGAGGCAGAGTTGTCAAGTTCATAGTGACTTGACACGTTTAGACGGCTGACTGCAGCGCGTGCACTTGGGATGAAGGAACCATCAATCATTTGCATGGGCTGGATTGGTAGTCCACGACCATTATCGCGAACCGATAAGGATCCATCTTCATGAAGTGTTACCCAAACATCAGTCGCAAAACCATTAATAATTTCATCGGACGCATTATCTCGGATTTCACGGTATAAATGATAGGCATTTGCAACACTCCCGACATACATCCCAGGGCGTAGTCTCAAATGAGTCAATCCTGAAAGTTCTTTTAGTTGTTGATTTGTTTTTTCTATTTCAGTCACTTTTTGACCTTTCTAAATCTTCTCTATTCTTATTTTAACATTTTATGATCAAATTGTTTATGCTTCAATTGATACAGAGACTCAGTTTAGCACTTTTAGTATTCATCTTTACAAAAATATTTGTATAATTTGTTCATATAAGCGTTTCATGCTCTTCGTATAAATTTTCAGACTTCATAAGAGTACCTAACTAAAACATCGTTCTTTTCTTATTTTATGGTAATGATTGCACTCATCCCATCATTTAACTAACTAATACCCCATTTACTCTGCATTTCTTGCACTTCAATTCTAATTATATCGGAAAAAAATAAATGAATCAATGGACACAAATATTGGGAATATCCTAAAAATAAATTCTTCTTTTAAAAATAGCAGTCCTTAAAAGGTTTCTATATTATATTTAACAAATAGCATTACTCATAACTCCTAATTAATCATAAAATTGTTAATTTTGTAAGTTGAATGGTTAATATTTTATCCTAATTCAAAACTTAAAACACAGCATAATAAAATATTAAACTGTGTAAGAAGAGGGTCTTAAATTTAGCTATTTTAATCTTACTGGAAGGCACCAATATTGATTTTTCCATTGATCGTTCGTGGGTCACCATTTAAATCCTCAGTCCCAACAAATCTACTTTCAACCCCAGCAGAGTATGCTTTAGAGGATTTTTTTAAATGGAAATTTCCATCTCCAGCGTTGACAAAATCAGGATTGCCCATTAAATTGTGATTAATCACGATATTTTGTGGGTCTCCTGAAATTTGTTCAGACCCGTCTAAGATATTATTCTGTATCAGATTTGAATTGTATTGTGCGTAGGCTTGAATTAAAATTTGAGAACCATTTTGATAAAGTGTATTGTTTATTATTTTGATATTTGAAGCGCTACCGCGTTTTTTATCATATCCACCAAATGCAATTCCTGCGATCGCTTTGCAATGTGTGATTAAGTTGTTTCTGATTATTATATCCTGCGTTGATTTGCCAAAATGTTCACTTGCTGCTTCAATTCCAATGTCCGAATTGGAG
Source organism: Lactococcus fujiensis JCM 16395 (assembly GCF_002441655.1). Lineage (GTDB taxonomy): Bacteria > Bacillota > Bacilli > Lactobacillales > Streptococcaceae > Lactococcus > Lactococcus fujiensis. The sequence goes on from NZ_JXJU01000012.1 coordinate 19,406, forward strand.
ATGATGTTTTGTTCAATCATAACATGCCGTGCGCCATCAGAATAAATTCCTGCGGCCGAGGGGCTATTTCCGTATGCAGGATTATGGCTAGTGCTTATGTTCCAAATTTTATTCTTTGAAATGGTTCCTTCTCGCGCGAAATCATTTTCTCCAGCTGTTCCTTCAAAACCAATCAAATCGATTCCAATATTGTCATTGTCATGAATTTTATTACTGGTAATATTAAAATTAGAAACATTACCGTTTATTGCTACTGTTTCGGATTGACCTAATCTGTTATTTGATATTTCACAATCAGTAATTGAAAGAGATTCAATCGGGTATTTTGAATTGCTACCATAAACGCCAATTGCATGTGCGTTAGCCTGTGAGGAATCACTGTTGATGTTTTCAATATGTTGAATATTTAAGTGACTTAATGCAATGTGATTCGCATCTCCAGAAATTAAAACTCCAGCCGGAACAGATTCATTTTTTGACACAAAGTTTTCTATCAAAAGCCCACTGATACGAATGTATGAATGATTTTCAATATTGATAAGCCCTTGCATATCACTAGTGACAGTTTGGTTTTTTCCGTCAATTATAACTTTTTCATCAGCATAGTTTCTAATAGTTAACCAATGTTCGGCTTTACCCGATTTATTTACCTCAAGTTTTTCGTGATAAACGCCTCTTCTTATATATATCGTATCACCAGCATTGGCGTGATCTACAGCTTCTTGAATTGTTCTGTAAGGATTTTCAAAGGTTCCCGAATGTTTAGAAAAAATGGCTTGCGAGACATAGATTGAATGGGGATTTTCATGTTTCTTCGTAGATGACGTCCAGAAAATAAATAAGAAGACAAATAGCGCACCACAAAAAACAAGTGAACTTATTATAAAATATTTTTTCATTTTATCCCTCTTTATTTACATAGTTTAAATTATGTAATTATTGTAAAAGCATGATTAATCTCTATCAAAATAAATTAATAGTATTGGAATTATAGCATAATAATACGTATTAGGATAATAAAAAGTCAAAGATTACTTTTTGACTTCTTTTATTTAATTGCTCCTCCATTTCCATAAAGTGACCCTGAGCTCTAGTATTGCTGCTGTTAGGTAAGTTAATTCTAAAATAGGAACTGTGAAAACAGACATTTTCTTGTCCTTTATCTCTAAAAATATATCTAAAATTATTCGAGCAGAGTCAAGTGGAAAGAAGGGAAGGAGTTCGTCAGCTCTGTTCTTGTTAATGGCCTTCATTACTCGTTCAAATGCGCCGATAAATATCCTGATTTCAAAAAAATATTAAAAAAAGCATCACGTCGGATGCTTTTTAAAATTCTTGTAAAATGGCATTTAAATGGTTAAATTGTGCAGGTTCTGACATTTCCACGGTCATTTCCCAAGGTGTGGTTCCTTCTTGAACAGCCAATTCTAAAAAGATTTTCTGGAAACTGGTTAAATCTTCGGACTGTAGGAGGCAATCAATTTCTTGCGAGGTGAGTAAAATACCATCTCGCTGAATGGCCTTATTTAGATAACGTAACCAAAGTTCAAAATTCCATTTTGATTTTTTTGCTGCTTGAATATAATATTCAGTCCAACTCATCTTAATAACCTCATTAAATCTGGATTTTCTCGTAAGTACTGACGTAACGCTTCTTCACCAAAAGCAACACTGTAAGCTTCTAAAATGATCGCAGGATCCGTTTCTCCATTTGAAAACTGTCGGTTCAATTGAAGTAATTTTTGTGGACTTTTTATATCCATAGCCCTCATTATTTTGGCAATATCAGGAATATCTTTGCTTCTTCCAGCCTGAATTTTATCGATCAAAATTGATTGTAATGATGAAATTGTGACAGAAAGATGTGATGCTTCAAAAATAACCTTACGATCATCTATAGATCCGAGTGACATCATTTGACCAACAGCATGATTAAGCCAAGCTTCACGTGCAGTCCCGACACCAAATTCATTTCCAACTTCAGCAATCAAGCTTTCAATTTTTGCTGATGATTCGTAGAATGCATCAATATCGTCTGTCGCCTTTAATCCATAATATTCAAGGACGAATCCCCCTACACAATCCAATTGTAAGGTCAAATTATGTTCAGCTAATTTTTCATTCAAACGGAAAAATAACTTTTTATAATCCATACACATCCTCTGTTAATTTTATTACTTATATTTTAACATATTCTCTATAAAATGAATAGGGGACGACTTTATAGATGTTAACAAATCGAGTGGAGCCGAGATCATTTGACAAGTTGATGTCTGAGGAGTGGCATTTTTTCTTGAACCGCTTCAAGCGCAAATGTTTTATCGAAAAGCCAGGGTCTCAATTCATCTTGGCGTAGAATCAGAGGCATCCGATGGTGGAAATCAAGCATAGATTCATTTGCCTCCCTTGTAATAATGACTGAACGAAGGCCATTGGGCTGCCTCTGATAAAGCCCAGCTAGATAGAGTGGTTCACTTTCGTCAACTGTAAAAAAATATTTATCCTTAGATTTTTTTGAACTAGTCTGATGTTGCCACTCGTAAAATCCGCTTGTTGGAATTACGCATCTTTGTTTATCGAACAAAGGGGCAAAAGTTTTTTTCTTCATTAAAGTTTCGCCACGAGCATTAATTATCAGGGACCGACCATTTAACCCCCACTGTGATCCAAAAGCACCCACCTTAGATTGACCATCGCCAATAAGGGTCAAAATTAAATCTGATGGGAAGACTTCGCCTTCTTTTATTCTTTGACGGTTAATTTCTTGCTCATGTTCCTCAAAAGCATAAGATTTTTCAATTTCACTTTGCAAACGGGCATTTGCCTTTTCTGTCAGTGCTGACAGGGTTTTATTGCTGCCAGATTCAAATAGGAAACGGCCACACATCGGTCTCACCTCCACTTTCTATTCATTCTATTTTATCAAAAGTTCAGTTATTTTGAAATAGTCACAAAAAAAGCGCAAGAAGCGCTTTATGATTGATGATTTAAGTTGTTGGACGTGACGGATAAAAATTGGAATCGATCGAAACTTGTTTAACTTCTTTCGAAATAGCGAGTTGAAAAGCCTCTTGACCAAGTTCCATATAATGATTATCAACTGTCGGTAAATTGAGTAATTGACCCGCCAATAGTTTTTCCTGACCAACAATGAGTGGCTTTTTTAATCCTCTTTCTTCATACCAAAGCCAAAGGCCTGCAGCAATATTGTCGGAATTTGCAAAGATACCGTCAAATTGACCAACTTCTGGCGCAAGTGCATAACCATCCTCGTCAGATATGGCTCCTGTCAGCATTTGCTCTTTCCTAACTTTTTGACCAAATATTTTTTCGTAAGCACTGATGGTTACAGAAGTCGTTGGTGATTTCGCTCGAGCAAAGAGAAAACCAATAGATTTTACACCCTGCATTTTCATCCATGCAAAGGCTGCTTCATATCCCAAACGCCGTTCCGTATAAATAGCGGGGATATCGGCATGAGCTGGCTTATGACAAAGCACAAGCGGGCCATACTTTTGATAAGTCATCAAACGTTCCTCACTAACTTGTGTCGAAGTAAAAATCATCGCCTCAAAGGCTTTTTTTCGGAATTGCTCTAAATATTTGATTTCAAGTGCTTCATCATAATTGGACGGCAAAATGACAATTTTAAAATGTGTATCAAAACTTTTTTCGAGGACACCTTCTAGAATCTGTTTAAAAAAAGGGTGCTTGACATGGGGAAGGACGAGACCAATCTGATGATTGGTTCCCTTAGCTAAATCTTGAGCGATGGCATTTGTGACATAGTCCAATTCATTTGCTAATCTTAAAATTTTTTTTTTTGCATCTTCCGAGACGTAACCATTTCCAGAAATGGCTCTTGATACCGTAGATTTCGAATAGCCGGACAATTTTGAAAGGTCCGATAAAGATGTCATAAAACCTCCTGCGCATTTATATCGTGTATTGCAGATATTGCTTGAGCGACCCCATGGTCACTGCTTGTTGCTACCACCATTTTAGCATATTTTTGAACATTCGCAGGCGCATTTTTAACAACGATTGGAAGTCCAGCCTGTTCAAGCATTGGGATATCATTTTCGCCATCACCAATCGCTGCTATTTCTTGACGCTCTATTCCTTCTTCTTCTAAAATCCAATTGATGGCTTCAAATTTAGATGAATGATTTGAAGTGATTTCTAAATACCATTGGCCAGATCGACGGATAGATAGGCCTGAAAAGTTCAAGTTTTCCAATCTCTTAATCAACAGTTGCATCTCTGATTCATCAAAGGCCATCATCATTATTTTATAGATTTCTGATTGACCATTAAATGGCTTAATTCTTGGTTCCATGTTTGTCAAGGCTTTTTGAAGAAAGACCCCTTTATCTTGCTTTGCAATGTACCAATGGGAGAGTGAATACCAGCTTAAACTTACGCGTGAAAATTCAGTCGTAACCACTTGTAAAATCTGTTCAATTTGATCAGATTTTATAACGTTTTTCTCTAATATTTCAAGTCCAAAATCATTTTTTTTGAAAATCAAATTTCCATTAAATGCAATCTGAGGGCTATCCAAATCCAATTGATCAATCAAATCAGTCATTTCTAATGGACTTCTTGCTGAAACAAGCGTCACTGGTAATTCACTGTAGTAAATAGCCCATTTATTAGTCTCTGAAAGGTTTCCGCGTACATCTAATAATGTTCCGTCTAAATCTGTAAAAATATGTTTGATTGTCATCTCAATCTCCTTAAGATATATTTATTTGATGATTCCATTCTAACTTGTGGAACGAGTTCCATGTCAAGGCTTAAAAACTATTTTTATGTAAAAAAAATAGTTTTTACAAAAATAAACGTATTCTGGATTGCTTTTGTTTATTTTCACTGTATTTCTATTACATCTAAAAGATTAATCCATTCAATAAAAGACTGTACTTTTTTGAATAGTGAAGCTTGAATCATTTGATGGTTTTATGTTATACTTTTGAGGTATAAGGGTGATATATAGTAACGATTGTTACATCAATTAA
>NZ_JXJU01000013.1 GCF_002441655.1 Lactococcus fujiensis JCM 16395
TCTTGCTTATCTTTCTGCCTTTTAATGTTGCTCCAAAATATTCAAAGCAGGAGCTGAATGAATTTGCGGCAGACCCATCAAATCGCCTAAATTTTATCGGTTACACGTCGAAAGAACAATCTTTTGCCAACAAAGATTATTTACCAATATTAGGGTCATCTGAATTAGAACACGTCAATCCATTTCATCCAACGAGCTTTTTTATGAGGTATCCAGATAAATATGTCCCCTACCTCATTGGAATGCCAGGGACCTCTTCATTGACACATTACTTTTATTTGAATTCAGTTTCCAACGAATTAAAAAATCGTAAAATTGTGTTCATTATTAGTCCCCAATGGTTTACGCAACGTGGAATTAATGAGTCGGCTTTCGAGCAGTTTATATCAAAAGGGGAAATTTATGCCTGGATGAAATCGGCAAATCCGAATACCATGGAAACTCGGGTGATGGCTCAACGTTTACTTGAGTTTAAAGGTGCTGAAGATGATGCATTGATTGCAAATGGCTTACGAGCACTGGCTGATGGAAAGAAAATTAATCCCCTTTCACATCTGTTAATAGATGCAACTTATCAAATTTGGAAAAAAGAGGATACTTTATTTTCTGGGATAAGTACCATTAGAAATAAAAATATTAACGTATTACCGAAAATGGAAAAAACAAGTCAGTCTTTGCCGAAAATAAAAAACGTGAATACACTTGATAAGATGGCGGTCAATTATGCCGAAAATACTCAAGATAATAACCCATTTGATGTTAACAATCGTGTCTGGCTAACAAATTTAGGACCCCGTTGGAAGAAGTTGAAAGGTTATCAGGACAAAGTGAGTTATTTATCAAGTCCGGAGTTCACTGATTTTCAAGCCTTGCTCAACTTTTTTGCTCAAAATCATGACCAAGTTCAGTTTATCATTCAGCCTGTCAATGATAAGTGGTACCGTTATACGGGCTTATCAATGCCAATGATGAAAGACTTTAGTAAGAAGATCACTTCACAGTTGAGATCACAAGGCTTCAACGAGATTACTGATTTTACCGACCAGTACAATACACCTTACTTTATAGGAGATACAGATCATTTTGGATCGGTGGGCTGGCTTCAAGCAAATTTAGCGATTCAAAAATTTATGAATAGTAAGTCAAATTATGATACTGACTATAAAATAAATAATGAAAAATTTATGTCAAAAGAATGGCAAACAACTACAAAAAAATTTTAAAACACTGATTTTCAGTGTTTTTTATTTATTTGTAAATATAGATTTATTTTATATATAATCGAGCGCTTTCATCATTTTTTTGTTACAATAGATTTAATTAAATAAGGAGACTTTATGACATTATTAACAATTGATATTGGTGGAACATCGATAAAATATGCAATTTATGAAAAAGAATTAGCTGAATTGGGCTCAGTTGATACTCCAGATAATTTAGATTCATTTTATCAAGTCTTGAGCGATATTGTCACGACTTATAAGCAAAAACATCATCTTTCCGGTGTGGCAATTAGTGCACCTGGTGCAGTTAATAAACAATCAGGTGTCATCGAGGGAGCCAGTGCTTTACCTTACATTCATAACTTTAATATTCATAAAGCACTGGAGGAAATATTTGAGCTTCCCGTATCTATTGAAAATGACGCTAATTGTGCGGCCCTTGCCGAGGTTAAATTTGGTGCAGCAAAAGGTTTAAACAATGTTTTGTTTATTGTCTTGGGAACCGGTGTTGGCGGTAGTGTTGTCATGGATGGTAAAGTGCATCACGGAAAACATTTATTCGGGGGTGAGTTTGGTTTCATGCTAATGGATAACGAACATAGTTTTTCACAGTTAGGAACCACGGTAAGAATGGCAGAGCGTTATAACCAAAGAACAAATCAACAGCTGGATGCGATTGAAATCTTTGAGTTAGCATTTGCAGGGGATGAAATTGCCAAAGAAGAAATGGAGGTTTTTACCTATAACGTTGCTAAAGGAATTTTTAATTTACAGTACTCATTCGATCCAGAATTGATCATTTTAGGTGGGGGAGTTTCTCAAGCGGATTGGTTGATTCCCGAATTGGAAAAGCAACTTAGAAAAATCATGGACAAGATCAGAATTGCACCATTTATGCCCGAATTAGCAATCTGTCATTATCGTAACAATGCCAATCTTATCGGTGCTGCTGCAGATTTTATACAAACAAAGGAAAAATGAGATGAAGAAATTAGGAAGTATTGAAGCTGGGGGGACAAAATTTGTTCTCGCAGTAGGGGATGAAAAGTATAATATATTGAAATCTATACAGATTCCAACAACCAGTCCTGAAGAAACCATTAAAAAAACCATTGCTTTTTTTAAGGAAAATCAAGTGGAGGCGATTGGGATTGGTTCGTTTGGTCCAATTGATATCAATCATAAGAGCCCAACCTATGGCTCTATTACAACAACACCCAAAAAGGGGTGGGCTCATTTTGATCTTCTTGGACAATTAAAAAAAGAACTTCATGTACCGATGAGTTTCACGACAGATGTCAATGCGAGTGCCTATGGGGAAATGATTCTTACGGGAGAAAAAAGTTTAGTCTATTTCACAATTGGTACTGGTATTGGTGGTGGGGCAGTTCAAGAGGGTCAATTTATCGGAGGATTTTCACATACTGAAATGGGTCATCAATTTGTCAAACGACACCCGAAAGATGTAGATTTCGTTGGTATCTGTCCATTTCATAAGGATTGCCTTGAAGGACTTGCTTCTGGACCGTCAATCGAGGCACGTACAGGGATTCGAGGAGAAAATTTACCTGAAAGTCACCCTGTTTGGGAAATTCAAGCCTATTACATTGCTCAAGCTGCTGTAAATACCACATTAAATTTTGCTCCTGAGAAAATTGTTTTTGGTGGTGGCGTAATGGCCAAGCCGGGTATGTTAGAATTAGTCAAATCCGAATTTGAAAAATTATTGAATGGGTATGTTGATCTACCAGGTCAAGTTAATGACTATTTGGTGCTTCCTGTAGCAAACAATAATGGTTCTGCAACAATTGGGGACTTTGCAAGTGCATTATCTAAATTAAAGTAATATAGACTAATATTTGAGAAAATAAAGTAATAAATAGGAAATTATTTATTTTCATGTTATCATAGTACTTATCTTAATTATTTTAGGAGGGTCTAACATTGAATAAATATTTGAAAATTAGAAATGATGTCCGAAAAAAAATTATTTCTGGTTACTATTCATCTGGTCAATTATTACCGGGCGAAGCTGAATTCTGTGCGATCTATAAAGCTTCTAAAATGACAGTTAAGCATGCTATGGACGGGCTTGTTGAAGAAGGACTTATTGTCAAACGTCGTGGTAGTGGTACATTTGTAAAGGAATTGAACCACAGCGAAATGGAAAATTTACAATCCGTCAACCAATTTCAGGGAACGACGGATTCGTTTCCAAACGATGAAGTCAGCTCTGTAATTCTTACCTTTGAAGTGATAACAGCCTCAGAGGAATTGATTGAACATTTAAAGATTTCAAAATTTGCCCAAGTATATCATGTAAAAAGACTAAGAAATGTAGATGGTCATCCCTATGTCATTGAAAATACATTCATGCCTGCAGCCATTGTTGAGGATTTAACCTTGAAAATATGTCAGGGTTCGATTTATAAATATATAGAAGAAGAACTGAAATTGTCAATTGGGAGTTCACATCGTAAAATGCAAGCGCGGAAAGCAAGCCAAGCAGAGTCCGATATTCTGGAAATTCCGGCAGGTGATCCCATTATATATAGTAGCCAAATTGGATTCTTAACAGATGGGCGACCATTTGAATATTCAGAAACCATTCATCGAGCTGATCTGTTTTCGTTTGAGACAGTCTTAATGAAGAAAAAATAAAATCACTTAAATGTGATTTTTTTATAAAATAACCACCGCCTCAAGGCGATGGTTATTTTTATTATTGCCACTCAACTGTTGCTGGTGGTTTACTCGTTATATCGTAGACGATGCGGTTGACATGATCTACTTCATTGACGATGCGGACTGAAATTTTTTGCAGAATATCCCATGGAAGCCGAGCAAAATCAGCTGTCATGCCATCAATTGAAGTGATGGCACGAATGGCAATGGTATAGTCATATGTACGTCCATCACCCATGACACCAACAGAACGAACATCTGTGTTAACTGTGAAGTATTGCCAAACGTCACGATCGAGACCAGCTTTGGCTATTTCTTCACGTAAAATAGCGTCAGATTCACGAACGGTTTCAAGCTTTTCTTCAGTCAAATCACCTAAAACGCGAATTGCAAGACCAGGGCCAGGGAAAGGTTGGCGCCAAACAATTTCGTCAGGCATGCCCAATTGGGTTCCCAAAGCACGAACTTCATCTTTAAATAGCGTATTCAAAGGTTCAATCAACTTGAATTGCATATCCTCAGGTAATCCACCCACATTATGGTGTGATTTAATCGTTTGAGCTGTATCTGTACCAGACTCAATAACGTCGGTATACAACGTCCCTTGGGCCAAGAATTCTATCCCATTTAATTTTGTAGCTTCGTCATCAAAAACATAAACGAATTCATTTCCAATAATTTTTCGTTTTGTTTCAGGATCAGAAAGGCCTTCAAGTTTGTCCATGAAACGTTTTTGGGCATCAACTTTGATAATGTTGAGACCAAACTTACCACCTAAAGTTTCCATCACTTGATCAGCTTCACCTTTCCGTAAGAAGCCATGGTCTACGAAAATAGAAGTCAATTGGTCACCAATTGCTTTTTGTAAAAGAACTCCAACGACTGATGAATCAACCCCACCTGATAGTCCAAGAAGAACCTTTTTGTCACCCACTTTTGCACGAATGGATGCAACTTGCATTTCAATGAAGTTTTCCATTGACCAGTCACCTTTAGCACCACAGATGTTTAAAGCAAAATTGCGCAAAAGGTCGTTTCCGTAAATTGAATGACGGACTTCTGGGTGGAATTGAATCCCATAAAAACGGCGGGCTTTGTCTTCAACAGCAGCATAAGGGCTATTAGGGCTTGTCGCAACAACTTCAAAACCTTCTGGGATGGCTGTTACTTTATCACCATGACTCATCAAGACTTGTTGAGGGCTTGGTGTTCCAGCAAAAAGTTTCGATTCAGTTTGCAATTCTATCATTGCTTTACCATATTCACGATCTTCAGCTGCTTCAACGTTTCCGCCTAGTTTGTAACTCATGAGTTGCATACCATAACAAATTCCAAGAATTGGAACACCAATTTCAAAGATTTCAGGGTCAATATTAAACGAACCTTCATCATAAACGGAATTAGGACCACCAGAAAGAATGATTCCAACGGGTGCAATTTCACGAACTTCAGCTGCAGTGATCTTGTGCGATTTGAGTTCAGAGAAGACGCCAATTTCACGAATGCGTCGTGAAATGAGTTGATTATACTGTGAACCATAATCAAGAACGATAATGGTTTCTAGTTTGTGATCGAGCAAGGGGACCTCCATAAAAAGATGCAAAAGTGTCTTAGATTTTTAAATTAAAAAACAAGCACAATTAAAATGCCAGCACTTTTGTTCAATAAATTAACTTCTCTTATTTTACCATAAAACGAGAAAAAGCACTAGTTTGGACTAGCGCATTAAAATTTCTTAAGGTATATTTTATCAATATGATGATTATCCGTTTTATGTAGAATAATCTCCGCTCTGGTTTTGGTAGGCTCAATGTATTGATGAAGATTGACTTGATTGACCTCTGCCCAAGTCTTTCTAGCGATACCCATCACTTCGTTTTTGGGCATTTTTGTGAATTGATGATAAAAATTACTTGGATCTTGTTGTGCCAAATTAAGCAAACTGTCGAATCTTTCTAAGAACCATTGTTCAATCAATTTTTCATCGGCGTCTACATAAATTGAAAAGTCATAGAAGTCACTGAAATAAAGCATTTGACTTTCTGGGCTTTGAAGAACATTGATTCCTTCGACGATTAAAATATCAGGGTTGACGATTTGTTGCATTTGATTTGGCACAATATCATATACTTCGTGGGAGTAAATTGGAATTTCACAATCTTCGCCATTTTTGATTTGATAGAGGAAATTTAACAAGCGCTCCATATCATAGCTCTCTGGAAAACCTTTACGATCAAGTAAATTTTGATCCGATAGGACTTGATTTGGGTATAAAAAGCCGTCCGTTGTGACAAGCTCAACCGTTAATTTTTTGAAAGCTCTTGACAGAAGGAGTTGTACTAAACGAGCTGTTGTAGACTTACCAACGGCAACAGAACCTGAGATGCCAATAATTAATGGTGGCGTTTTCACAATTTTTTGTAAAAAAAGACCTTTAGAAAAGCTCATGTCTTCTAAGTTTTTCTTGTAAAGACGGAGCAAGTGTACGAGTGGAAGATAAACATCCTGAACATCTTGCAATGAGATTTCATCATTGAGCGACCTAATGCTTTCCAGTTCTTCACTTGTAAGTGGCGCAATTGATGATTTGTATAAATTTTGCCATTTTTCTCGGCTTATTTCGTCATAGTTGGTATATGGATTCATGGAACTATTTTAGCATAATTAAATAAATTTTTCAGACATCAAAGAAGATAACTTATCTTTGTAATAGCTTGTAACTAAACGCTTACAACATTGCAACTTTTTGTAGTAATATTGCAGAAGTCTGATATGATTATTTATATAATATTAATTATTAATGAAATAATAAAAAAAAACTTGATTAACTGGAAATATAAATGGATTTTTCAAGAAAATAGGATGATTATATGTATGATTTTTCAATATTTTGTTTAATTTATGAAAAATTTTTCTCCCAATTTTAAAGCGTTTTATGTTAAAATTAATTAATGGTAAATACAAATATGTACTATGAAGATAATCGTGATTTAAGACACGATTTGAAGCAAATAAAAGTCGCGTTACTAGGCATTAATATGACTTTTCAATCAGATGCGGGTGTTTTTAGTAAATCGGCAATTGATTTTGGGTCAAAAGTCCTTCTAGAAAATTTCGTACCAGAGCAAGCCAAAAGCTTGCTGGATGTCGGTTGTGGTTATGGCACACTCGGATTAACTTTAGCAAAAAAATATGACATGAAAGTAACACTTGTGGATGTCAATTCGCGGGCCCTTGATTTATCAAAAACAAACGCACAAGCCAATGGGATCAGCACCGATGACATCTATCTCTCTAATTGTTATGAAAATGTCCATGAAAAATTTGATGCAATCATCAGCAACCCCCCGATTCGCGCAGGAAAGGAAGTCGTTCACAAAATTTTATCTGGTGCAATTGACCATCTGAATAAGGAGGGACATTTAACAGTTGTAATTCAGAAAAAACAAGGTGCACCAAGCGCAGCAAAGAAAATGCAAGAAGTTTTCGGTAACTGCCAGATAATAAAAAAAGACAAGGGCTACTATGTTTTGCGCTCATACAAACAATAAATTAAGAAGTTATTAGAATTAAAGGAGAGAATATGACCTATCGAATGGTTGACCTCATTCAGAAAAAACGTGATGGTGGAGCGTTTTCGAAAGCAGAAATCGAGTGGATTATTGAAAATTATGTGACTGGATTTGTTCCAGATTACCAAATGTCTGCTTGGGCTATGGCTATTTATTTCAAAGGCATGACGACAGAAGAAACGGCTTACTTAACAATGGCAATGGTTGCCTCAGGTAAACAAATTGATTTGAGTGCAATCCCTGGTATCAAAGTTGATAAACATTCAACTGGTGGTGTTGGAGATAAAGTAACTTTGATTTTAGCACCTTTGGTTGCCTCCTTCGGTGTCCCAGTGGCTAAAATGTCGGGACGAGGGTTAGGTCACACGGGAGGAACACTTGATAAACTTGAATCGATCCCAGGCTTTAACATTGAAAAATCAGAAGATGCTTTTATTGAACAAGTGAAAACAGCAGGACTCGCTGTTATTGGCCAATCGGACGATCTTGTCAAAGCTGACAAATTACTTTATGCGCTCCGTGATGTGACAGCTACCGTAGATATCATTCCACTTATTGCAAGTTCAGTCATGTCTAAAAAGATTGCTGCTGGATCAAATGCTATTTTGCTTGATGTGACGGTTGGTGATGGTGCATTTATGAAATCTGTTGAAGATGCACGTATTTTGGCTCGAACAATGGTCGATTTAGGAAAGTCTGTCGGTCGTGAAACAGTAGCCGTCATCACAAATATGAGTCAACCTCTTGGCATGGCTATTGGTAATCGAAATGAAATTACAGAGGCTGTAAACACTTTAAATGGCAAGGGGTCCAAAGAATTTAGAACCTTTATTGCTGAATTAGCTCAGCTCATGCTTTCATTGGCTGGGGAATCTAAGAGCATCGAGGAAATCATTTCTCATTTAGATGACGGTTCTGCTTACGCGAAATTTGTGGCAATGGTCAAAGCTCAAGAAGGCGACCCTACAGCATTTGATCACTTGACTGCTGAGCTTAATGTTAAATATAAAGTTGAAATTCATGCCGAAAAAGCTGGCTACATCGCAGCTGAAAAAGCTCTAGGTGTTGGCGTTTTAGCCATGAAACTAGGAGCTGGTCGCGCAACAAAAACAGATACGATTGATTTTGAGGCAGGCGTAACACTTGCCAAAAAAGTAGGCGATTTTGTTGAAAAAGGTGATTTAATTGCTACTTTATACAGTAATAAACCAATTACTGCTGAACTCATAGCAGAATTTAACGCAGCAATTGAAATATCGAACGACAAAATCCATCAAAAAGAAATTATCGAGATTGTACGTTAATGAAACAAGCACCTGATCCACTACCGAAAAATATTAAAATAATACAGACGGTATTGGCCTTATTAGTTGGCGGTTTTTCAATGTTTTTATGGCATGGAGGAATCGCTGGCTTTTTCGCCTTTATTATTACCTATTCTCTCATTTATGTGGGAATTGCCGTCATTTACATCAAAAGTCAAACAAAATAGAAGGAAAAAACTATGAAACTCAATACTTATATCGATCACACCATCCTCAAAGCTGACGCTACAAAAGCAAAAGTTCAACAAATTATTGATGAAGCTAAAGCCTATGATTTTGCTTCGGTTTGCATTAATCCAACGTGGGTAAGTTTTGCAGCAGAAGAACTAAAAGGTCACGTGACAAATGTTTGTACCGTTATTGGTTTCCCTCTTGGGGCAAATACAAGTGCAGTTAAAGCCTTTGAAGCAGCCGACGCAATCAAAAATGGAGCTGACGAAATTGATATGGTAATCAATATTGGTGCTGCTAAAGATGGAAATTGGGATTTGGTCGAATCAGATATTGCAGCGGTTAACTCAGTCAAAAGCGGTCATGTACTCAAAGTCATTATCGAAACATCATTGTTGACAGATGACGAAAAAGTTCAAGCAAGTCTTGCTGCAAAACGTGCAGGGGCCGATTTTGTTAAGACATCAACAGGATTTTCTACTGGTGGGGCAACGCCTGCCGATGTTAAACTCATGCGTGAAACCGTTGGAACTGACATGGGTGTAAAAGCATCTGGAGGAATTCATTCTGCTGAAGAAGCTCAAGCAGTCATCGCAGCAGGTGCAAATCGTCTGGGTGTGTCAGCAAGTATTGCGATCATGGAAGGCGAAGTGTCAAATGACAATTACTAATCATGAACTTTTTGAAAGTGCCAGGACTGCTTCAAAAAATGCTTATGTCCCTTATTCTCATTTTCCAGTCGGTGCGTCATTACTGACGGAAGACGGGACTCTATTTACGGGCTGTAACATCGAAAATGCTTCATTTCCCTTAACCAATTGTGGTGAAAGAACCGCAATCTTTAAAGCTATATCTGAAGGACATCAGCATTTTTCTGCGCTGGCTGTATATGGCGAAACGGAAGATCCAATTTCACCTTGTGGAGCATGTCGACAGGTATTGGTCGAATTTTGTCAACCAGATATGCCGGTTTATTTAGTCTCAAAATCAATGGACGTGAAAACGACAACCGTTGGTGAACTTTTACCATATTCATTTAAAAATTTGTCTTAAGATGTTCCGAAATGAAACGGATACATCACAATATTAATTTTATTTGATACATATAATTAATATTGTACGGAATATAACCATAACATTACAGAATAAATATGATAAATCAGTTAAAACCGAACAATTGAAAAATTGTTCGGTTTTATTTACTAATATGACTTGAAAAAAAACTCAATATAGCTTAAAATAGTCTTAAGCTAAAAGTTTAGCCAATTTAAAAAATAAATTTTGGAGGAAACCGTTTCCATGAATAAACGTGTTTTTGCTGTAGGTGCAGTTGCACTCGCTTCAGTCGCAGTCCTTGCTGGATGTCGCTCAAATGGTTCTAACGGATCTACAACAGGTAAAGCTAAGACAGATCTTAAAGTTGCCATCATCACTGATACAGGTGGAATTAACGACCGTTCATTCAACCAATCAGCTTGGGAAGGTTTGGAAGCATGGGGTAAAGAAAACAACCTCTCAAAAGGGAATGGTTTCAACTACTACCAATCTAATTCAGCTTCTGATTACACAACTAACTTCAACTCAGCTGAAGCAGCTGGATACAAACTTCAAGTTGGTATCGGTTTCAGTTTGGAACAAGCTACCGAAGAGGCAGCTAAAAATAATCCAAAAACAGAGTATTTGATTATTGACTCAGCTCCAACAGCTCCAATTAAGAATCTTGCATCAGCACTCTTTGCTGATAATGAAGGTGCTTACCTCGCTGGTGTGGCTGCTGCTAAAGCATCTAAAACTGGCAAAATTGGATTCATCGGTGGAATGCAATCTGATGTTATTACACGTTTCCAAGTTGGATATGAAGCTGGTGCTAAATCAGTAAATCCAAATATTAAAGTTGACGTTCAATATGCTCAAAGCTTTACAGATGCTGCCAAAGGTAAAACAATTGCCCACGCAATGTACGGTGCTGGCGAAGATGTTGTTTACCAATGTGCTGGTGGTGTAGGTGTTGGTGCTTTCAATGAAGCGAAGGCTCAAAATGAAGGTAGAACTGAAGCGAATAAAGTATGGTTGATTGGTGTCGACCAAGACCAAAAATACCTCGGTGGCTACACTTCAAAAGATGGTAAAAAATCAAACTTTGTTCTTGTATCAACAATCAAAGAAGTTGGTAAAGTTGTACGCGATATGGCAGATAAAGCCAAAGACAACAAATTCCCTGGTGGAACAACAACGACTTACGACCTCAAAAATGGTGGTGTAAACCTTGGACTTGATAATGTAACTCCTGAAATTAAAACAGCTGTAGATGCAGCTAAAGCAGACATTATCTCAGGAAAAATCACTGTTCCTTCAAAATAATGAGATAAAGTAAAAAAGTACTTTCGAAGTACTTTTTTTATCTAAAAAACATTTTTCTGTAATATTTTAAAAAAGTATAAATTTTTAAAAAACTATGTTATAATGACCTAGACAAGTTGTAAATCTGTATAGTAAGAGGTAAATTTATGGCAAGAAGAGAAGTGCCGAATTATGTACGAATTCACGATGCTTTAAAAGATGAAGTGGAAAAAGGGGTTTGGAAAATCGGGGAACGTTTACCCTCAGAACGTGATTTAGCAGAGCGTTTTGAAGTAAGCCGAATGACTGCACGTCAAGCCGTAACTTCCCTTGTAGATGAAGGAATCTTGGAAAGACGTGTGGGGTCAGGGACTTATGTTGCAAGCCGCCGTGTCCGTGAAAAAATGAGAGGAACGACTTCATTCACCGATATTATCAGTTCTCAAGGGAAAGTTCCATCTTCTGAAGTACTCAGTTACACTAAAACAGCACCAAATGATGTGGAATGTGAAAAATTAAACATCACAAAAAAAGATATGATTATACGAATGGAACGGATACGCTATGCGGATAACATTCCAATCTGTTTTGAAGTCGCCTCAGTCCCATTTGATTTGGTCAAACTCTTTGACAAGAAAAGTATTACAAGCAATTTTTTTAAAACCTTACGTGAAAATGGATATGAAATTTCACATAGCGAGCAAATTGTTTCTGCTAAAAAAGCAAGTACAGAAATTTCTGATTATCTTAAAACAAGAGTTGGATCAGCAATCTTAGGAGTGACGCAAACTTCATATCTTGCTGACGGAAGAGCCTTTGAGTATGTCCTTTCGCAATATGTTGGAGAACGATTTGAATTTTACCTTGAACGTTAAAATAGGACTTATCCTATTTTTTTGTTACATATTAATCCAATTTACGTATTAAAAAGTGGAGGAATAATGTACGCAATTAAAAAAATGAATCAGTCCCTATTGCCACGCGAACGACTGCTTGAATTTGGTGCCAACAAGTTATCCAACCAAGAGTTGCTCGCTATTCTTTTGCGCACAGGCATTAAAGAGCAGACTGCACTAGATGTGGCAACAACAGCCTTAAAGCAAATCGGTAACCTTGAAAAATGGAGAGAAGCCAGCCTCAATGAATGGAAAGAGATTAATGGGATTGGGGAAGTTAAAGCTCTAGAAATAATGGCAATGATTGAACTTGGGAAAAGAATCTATTTAGCCAATCAAGGAAGAAAAGGACAAATTCTGAGCTCAGCTGATTTTGGGAATCAATTGGCTAATGAAATGAAGAATTTAAAACAAGAACACTTGATGGCGGTCTATTTGGATGCTCAAAATAAAATTATTGAGAAGCGAACGATATTTAAGGGGACGATCGACCATTCGATCGCAAACCCTCGAGAAATCATTCATTTTGCCATCAAAAATTTGGCCGTTGGGATGATAGTAGTTCATAATCATCCATCAGGGAACTGTCAACCCAGTAGGCAAGACAGGCTTTTTACACTAAAAATGCAAGATGCTTGCGGTATTGTCGGTCTAAAATTTTTGGATCATTTTGTTATAGGAGATCTAAATTACTTTAGTTTTCGAGAGGAAGGACTCTTGCAAAGCTCTTGACTCAATTTTATAAATAATATTTGATGTAAAATTTAAACATTTCTCATGTTAATCTATGCACAAATATGTTATGATAGTAAGTAGGTTGCAGCTACGTATCGTGGGTCAATCAGTAAAAGAAGTGAGGTAATTAGATGGTTGATAGAATGCTCGATTGGGTTGCCAATTTACCCTTATGGCAAGCAACACTATTTCTTTTTGGAGTTGTTTTCTTCAGAGCACAAGCCACATTTTGGATTGGTAAAATGATGCATCGAGGGTTTATCTCGACGAAATGGGGGAAGAAAAATGCAGCCGACCCTACAGCAATTCTTGCATTAGAGAAATTTGGATGGCCAGTAATTCCGCTCAGTTTTTTAACCGTTGGCTTACAATCTGTTGTTCAAATTGGGGCTGGTTTACTTGATTGGAACTGGTTCAAATATACAGTGGCTGCTATTCCAGGCTATTTAGCATGGGGATTTATTTATGCTTTCGGAGGCTTAGCGCTCTTTCATTCAATTGTAAATGGTTCAATAGGACTTCTGTTTATGGCCATTATTCTCATTGTTATATTTTGGTTTGGTGGTTATTATTTCCTCAAACGCCTTAAGGCTGAATAAATCTTTTTGTGCCAAAAGAATTACTAAATATCTTGATTATATGAAGTTGATATATTATAATATAATTAAAGGAGGCGCTTACAATGAAAGAAGTATACAATAAAATTTTAGTGGCAGTAGATGGTTCTAAACAATCTGAAAATGCTGTACAAGAAGCAGTTGCAATTGCTAAAAGAAATCAAACCTCGCTTTTTGTACTCCATGTTAAAGATGAAACTCAACTAAGTGGTACACCTTACGCAATGCCCCTTAATCTAGAAGTTTTGGAAAACAATGCACAGCAGATTTTAGATAACGTCAAGAAAATTATTAATGGCGAGGTGCCATACGAAATTTATGATTACACTGGTTTACCCAAAAAACAAATCGTTGAATTCGCTGAAGAATTTGGAATTGATTTGATTGTCATTGGGTCAAACGGTAAAAATTTGCTTGACCGTATTTTGCTTGGTTCAACGAGTACATATGTTGTCAGTCATGCACCATGTAATGTCATGGTTGTAAAATAGGAATCGTTAATTTGTATGCTATGAGGAGTTCGAGGTTTTCTTGAGCTCTTTATTTGAATAACATGAAAGAAGGAGTAATGATGTCAGCTGAATTTGTTGTTTATTTTGGATTATTTTTTTATCTTGTCATTTTTTCTTTTATGGTCGCTGTCGTTATTTTGTTATATAAGATTTACAAAGCCATCAAGGAAAAGTAAAATTGCTGCTCTAAGTGCAGCTTTTTTTGTTTTCAAAATGATCAAAAAAGGCTGAAAAAGCTAAAGTTTACATTTGTAAACAATATCTTTTATAATTTAAAAATAAACTGTTATAGTTAAATAGTAAATAAAATATTAGTGAGGTACAAAAATGTTAAAAATTGGGATTATTTTAGGAAGTGTTCGCGAAGGACGCAATGGATTGGCAGTTGCACAATGGACGACTCAAAAAGCAAAAGAGTTTACACAAGGGCAAGATGTAGAATTTGAAATGGTTGATTTGCTTGATTATCATCTTCCTTTCTTAGGGACAAAAGCAACAGCAGAACAAGGAGAAGCGATTAAGAATTGGTCTGAAAAAATGGCATCGTTTGACGGTTATATTTTTGTGGTAGCCGAATATAATCATGGCGTATCAGGAACTTTTAAAAATGCCCTTGATTTCTTGAACCCAGAAGTAAAAGATAAAGCACTTGCATTTGTTGGTTACGGTGGCCTCGGAGCTGCACGTTCAATTGAAAGTTTACGCATGATTGCAGGACAACTTGCAATGGCTACAACACAAACAAATGTTAATATGTCACTTATGACTGATTTTGAGAATATGTCAATCTTTAAACCAGCTTCATATCACGATGGTGAATTGAAAACACTATTGGGTCAACTCATCAATTGGTCAACAGCTCTTAAAACAATTCGTTAAAGAGATAAAAAAAGCGCCTGTCAAATTTGACAAGCGTTTTTTGTGCCATGTTTATTAATGATCCACGTCCTTTATTTTTGATAGTATTAAACAAACACCTGGCATTTACCCGCTTGTTTTCTGAGTGCGTTGCCATTGTCATATCTTGTGTTCCATGCTTGTCAATTGAATATTCAAAGTTGATTCACGAAATAAAAGTGGTTCCCTAGTTCACGACAATGCTTGGTTAATTTTCTTAAGTTTTGAGCAAATGTAATCTCATTGCAGGGCATCAAATCATGGATCCAACGGTCATCAGTTGCTTTTGTGGTTTGCTCTAGGTTCGCATCGGATATGCACAAATGCTGGGAGGTAATGCAATCAAGAAATGAAAAACCTAGATAAAGGATTCAAGATGGACAATAATGAAATTCAGTAAAAGGTGTTTCTAAGGGCAATTATGTTAAAATAGTTTAAGATATAAAAAGACCTGTCAAATTATTTTTTATTTTGGCAGGCATTCGATATGAAATTTTTAAAGAGAGATTTAAAAATGTTAAAATTCGCCACGGGAGCGTTTTTTTTGTTCTATAATAAAGAGGAGAATTTTGACAAGTTAATGGAGGAATATTTGATTAAAGATTTTTTTAAAACAAAGCAAGTTAATGATTCAATTTTACGACCATTAGGAGCAGGGCTTTCGGTTTTATACCCACTCATTGTGGGGGTGCTTGTTCACAATATGTATGTTGCTCAGATTGGCATCCTTGGCGCTTTTAGTTATTTGGCATTTCAAAGAAGAAGTATTGTATATAATATTAAAGCAACAAGCATTCATAGTGTTTGTCTAATTGTGGGTTTTCTACTTGGTTCATTTGTTGCTCATTTTATGTTTCTCTTACCCTTTGCAATTTCTATTATCTCTTTTCTTGGGTTTATGGTGATTAAAATCTTCAAGATTCCGAAACCAGGACATTTTTTTGTGGTCATGTTATTTGCGACTGCAACAAGCATTCATCTATCTTTAAGTCAAGTTCCGTCCGTTATTCTCTATTTGGGGGTAGGTACACTTTCTGGTTTACTTAATGCCGTATTAATCTCGTTCATCGAAAAACTTCCTTGGAAAAGTGAAATAAATAATGATAATAAACTGAGTCTAAAGGATAAGTATTATGTTCTGCTCTATGAGCAACCCAAAATATTGCTTGATGGGATAACTTTTACTTTTGTTCTTTTCGTTGCAGGTTATATCGCTTACCTGCTTAGAAATGATTTTGGTTACTGGGTACTTATTAGTAGTGCTGCAGTTTTAAGTGGAGAAGAACTAAAAATTATTAAAACACGATATCATGGCCGTATTGTCGGGAGCATCGTTGGACTCCTTATAGGAGCGGGGCTGACATTGCTTAACCTATCTATTGTCGAAATCGTACTTGTGTTGATGCTCCTTAATATTTTGGTGGAATATTTTATGCCTAGAAATTATGCACTTGCCAATTTTTTTACCAACCCTTTAGTTATCTTGATGAGTTTATTGACTCATGTGGCCAGTCCAACTTTTCTAATTTTAAGCCGACTGAATGGGATTGTTTTGGGAAGTATTGTCGCCGCTCTATTAATAAAATTTATGTCATATGCATTGAGAATTAATAATCGTGATTATTGAAGTTCAAACCTGCTTTTAAATTGATGCTCTAATTAAATTTTTATTTATTTTCGTCATTTTCAAGCGTATCGTGAATAGAGCAAGGACACACCTTCAGGTGTGTTTTTTATTTCCTTAATTTGTTTGATGTAAATTTGTAAAATAAAAATGGCCCTGTATAGCCATTTAATACCTATTAATCTTTTTCGTGTTCTTGAGTTCCATTCATGAAGAACTACAAGAAGTACATTTTATCACTTGTATAATAGCATTCAATGAAAAGGTTGTTGCAAAATTGTTGTAAGCAATTTTATAACTCATTTAAAATTTCTTTAATTTTGTTATTATCTCTATTTTCAAGTTCTTTAATTATATGAATATAAGTTTGTTGAGTAATTGCAACACTAGCATGACCGAGCCTTTTTGATACAGTCATAATGTCTATGCCTTTATATAACAATACAGATGCATGCGTGTGCCTTAATCCATGAATTGTTAATGGTGTAGATATGTCCAATTTTTTCAAAGCTATATTCAAAGTATCTTGGACGGAAGTAAGTGATACTATACCTTTTTGTGGGTGGTAACATATGAAGTCATGTGGAGGGGTTACGGATTCATCTTTAAACAATTCTTTTTGCTGAACATGGAACTCTTGTAAAATCTTACAGGTTTCATTATTGATTATTATATCTCTAACACCAGCCTCTGTCTTTGGTTTCTTAAAGCCACCAGCCTTTACTCTGTAATTCCAAGTTTGGTAAAAGTGTATCACTTGATTGTCAAAATCAATATCTTCCCACTGCAATCCATAAACCTCACTGGCACGCATACCAGTTATTGAGATAATATAAAGAATTGTAGGTGATGCAAAATGTGGGTCAAGTTTATCTTTAAAGTAGTTTACTAATTTTTGATAATCTTCATAATCTACAAACTTATCTTTTTCGGCTTTTTCGTTTCCGTTGCCTTTTACGACAGCACGCTTAGTGAAGTCTTTTTGTATTTTCCCTTCATCTAAAAGATGTTGAATGCTTGCCCTTATTCTAGTATTGAACCCTTTTGTTGTTAACTTTGCATGATTTTCAGCATACTTATTCAGTGCTCTTTGATACATTGATTGAGTTATTTCTGAAACTAAAACTCCCGGGAAGTATTCTTCAATACTTTTGTGAGTTTGTAAATAATTTTCGTATGTTATGTCGTTCACATCGCCCTTTTTATAAGTGGAGGCCCAATCCATAAAATAATCAGCAAATTCTTGTTTTAAAGGGTCTACAGAAAATCCTTTTTTAATTTTGCTTTCAATTTCCATCGCCTCGGCTTGAGCTTCACTTTTAGTAGTGAATCCCCCCTTTGTAAGTCTTTGAAGACCTAGTTTACTTCTAGAAATAGAATACTGCCAATACTTACCTCTCTTTTGATATGTAGCCATAATTTACCTCATTCTCAATTTTTATCATAAAATGGGTGTTGTTCAGTACTACTGAACTTACCTGTCA
Organism: Lactococcus fujiensis JCM 16395; assembly: GCF_002441655.1. Taxonomy (GTDB): domain Bacteria; phylum Bacillota; class Bacilli; order Lactobacillales; family Streptococcaceae; genus Lactococcus; species Lactococcus fujiensis. The sequence continues at coordinate 18,082 of NZ_JXJU01000013.1, forward strand.
AGCCACCTGCCTGTCTAAAGTTGGGTGGCTTTTTTATGCTGTTTCATAATACCCACAATAGCCATTTATTACTTTTTCACATAAATTAAAAAGAGTGTTGTTGAATTCGTAGGCTTTCATGAAACGTTCAATTTTCAATTCATATATTTCGGGTTCAAAGTCCCAGTGAGAAATCCATTCTTTAAAGCGATACTCAATCATATAATAATCAGCTTCTGCCTCTTGCTTGCTGCTATACATTTTAGAGTGTATTGTATAGTGGATATGACCACGATTGCAATGGCCCAATTCATGCAAGATAACATTCTCCTGCTCGGTTCTGCTCAAATCATCGCGGATATAAATAATATCGTACTCAGGCAGATAAAGGCCTTTTACATCTCCATAAAGTTCTAAATCGTTATCGTCTGTACTAAAGAAGTAGATGGTTGCTCCAAGATCATGAGATAACTCCCTTAGTTTGCTCATATCTCTCCTTTTTCAATTTTATCTTTTAATGTATTACGTAGTAAACGTTTAAAGAACTCCTTATCATTATCGTTTAATTCTCCACCACCATAGGCGCTGGCTTTGCTGATTTGTTCGAGCAAGTACTCATCAGAAAGGCGGTAGTCATCAAGAACTGACACTTTGCTTTCTTCAACCTGTTCATTTAGTTGCTCAGTTGTAAAATTAAATACTTTTTCTTGGCGAGGTTGATTAAGCTGTTTCATTGTTGAAACAGTTTTTTCTATTAAAGGAGAATTTTCTTCAGCAGTATTATTTTCTTCAACAAGTTCTGCCTTAGAAATGTTGAAATATCTTGCCATAATTTCAATTTTATCAATCCTTGGATATGTACGAGCTTTGAGCCATGCTGTAACTGTAAAGTAACTTGATCCGGTTATTTCAGCAAGTTGATATCTATCTAAGCCAAAGCGTTTCATATATTTTTCAATATTTTTAGCCATGACTTCTTTGTTTCCAAGTGAACCCGACATGATTTTACCTCTTTCTATATTTCCTGTTTTCCTATATTTTATATTAAAACTACAATTAAATCAATATAAAAAACAATAAATTGTATTTTTTGCTTGACATTGTATTTAAAATACAATATAATAAAGACATGCTTAAGAAAGCAGCAGAGAACAAACACAGCATTTGACCGAGTAATTCGTAACGTTTCGGACTTGTGCAGGGTGTGGGTACGTTGCGTAAACCCCGTGACAAGTATCTGAAAAATAAAAAGCCCCTTGAGGGGGAGATAAGTTAATCTCTTTTACAAAGATAAAACGAGATGATGATACCCATTACTAGTTTAGCCATCATTGGCACATCACTAGAATATAAAACATATTGGATAAAACCACCGCTAATATTTTGTATAAGAAATTTTTTTGAAGAGAAAGGTGCAATTAGATCATGAGTAATCTTATAAATATCCTCCCTGAATTCTTTAAGAGTTTTATTCAATTCGTTATCATTGTTGAAATTCTTTTCCACACGAGAGAATTCATTTTTAGAATCAAGTGGTACTTTATTAAAAAAATGGGGATTTTCTCTGAGACTAAAATTAGAAAACGTATATCTAGACTCCAGGAAGAAATCGATATGCTTACCAAAGCTCTTAGTATAAAGTCCCTCAAAAAATGAATTTGGATTCTCTTGACTCTTTTCTACATTTTCTAAAAAATATCTTGCCGTCACTATGTTTAACAAGTTTATAACTCTCCATTCTATATTTTAGTTTGAACACCTTATTATAGCACGGAGTTATGATAAGTAGCCTTTAATTTTAGGTTACAAGGAAGAATGGTTCTCGGGTTCGATTCCCGAACTTCCTTTACTGCGTTGCAGAAATTTAACAAAAAGAAAGGATAGGCATGTCTGAAAACTTTACCTTAACACTTAGAGCATTGAGAGTTAATAAAAAAATGACTCAGAAACAAACTGCATCCGAGTTAGGTATTAATCTAAATACCTGGCAAAATTGGGAAACTGCTAAAACATTTCCTAGTGTTCCTGACATTGAAAAAATAGAAGAATATTTTCATGTTTGTTATGAAAATATTAATTTTTACCCTTAATTGTATTTTAAATACAACGATTAGAGAAAGGAGAAAAATGAACGAATTAATTAAAATTACATCAAACAACAATGATGAACAAGTTGTAAGTGCAAGAGACCTACATAAGTTTCTAGAAGTTAAAGAACGTTATTCAACGTGGTTTGACCGCATGGTCAAATATGGATTTATTGAAAACAGTGACTATATAGGGTGTAAAGTTTTTAACACCCTAGCAAAGCAAGAACTCCAGGATCATATCATAAAACTTGATATGGCAAAAGAAATATCAATGATTCAAAGAAATGATAAGGGAAAAGAGGCACGACAGTATTTCATTCAAGTTGAACGCTTTTGGAACTCTCCAGAAATGGTTACAAAACGAGCACTTGAATATCAGCAAAAGAAAATCAAACAACTTGAATCAAAAAATGCTGAGATGGCACCAAAAGCATTATTTGCTGATAGCGTTGCAGCAAGCCATACATCAATATTAGTTGGTGACCTTGCAAAGCTAATCAAGCAAAACGGTTACGATATTGGACAAAATCGCTTGTTTGTGTGGTTGCGAGAAAATGGCTGGCTAATTAGTCGCAAAGGGGAACTTTATAATAGCCCAACTCAAAAAGGAATGAATAAAGAATTCTTTGAGATTAAAGAACGTGTTTTCAATAATCCTGATGGCACTGTTCATATTAAAAAGACTACCAAGGTTACAGGAAAAGGTCAAATTTACTTCGTTAATAAATTTTTACAAAATACAAATTAGAAAGGACTAATAATGGAAATTGAACAACTTGAGCTAATATTCACACCAAAACAAATTGAAGCAATTGAGTTGATGGCTAAAGCGATTGTATCACAGCAAGAAACAAGAATTGAAGAATTCAATGGTTGGGTTGGCATGGAAGAATTTGAGAAACAGAGCAACCGCTCTTCAACTAAAATTTCAGAAATTCTATGCAAGCCATCCATTAGGAAAAGAGCTGACTTCGAAAATGGTGGTTGGGTATATTACCCAAAAGGAAAAGGCGACCGTTGGTCTTTCAAGTATAAGCCAATGATGGAATTTATTAACCTAAGATTTTACCACGAGATGAAAGGAAAATAGAATGAATATTATTGAAGCAACAAAAAAAGCAGTAGATGAAAATAAAGCCATCTACCGCAAATCACTTCCACATATTAAATTTGTCCCGACAAACTCAAAAAATGCTGCATTTATCGCGTTTTCAGACGACAATGATAGATCAGCAGGAAGAATGTGGAATCCAATGGCAAAAGACATATTGTCTAATGATTGGGAAGTTCTTAATTAAGTCCAAGATACTTAGTTATCATGGAAGAAGCAATGGTTCCCAATATTGATAAAGAAACACTGCCGACTTCAGATGCTACGGCCACAAAAATGCAGCTTAAAAAGCTAGAACTATTTTAAGGAGAGAGAAATGAATGATAAAAAAATGTTAGAAGCACTAACAGACACACGGCACCAAGTTACCGCACTAGTTAACAAAATCGTAGAAGAAGCACTTGATATTTATCCAACCTATGGAGAAGCGAAGGACGCTATTAGACGAGCTAGATTTGAACTTTCAGGTTCTGTAGGTAGCTTCATAATGGAAGAAGCGATTGAAAAAATCAATAGGATTGCATTAGAAAAACCCACTAAATAATAGAGGGTTAATAAATAAGTTTAATTAGATTTAATTACTCTAAACATATCATCAACTAGCTCATGCTGTTCTTTGTAATGTTCAAATTTACTTGATAGCCAACTTGTATTTCGGTCATCATTGCTTATTATTGATTTTATTTCGTGAAATAGGTTGTCCCAATAAGTAAGTAATGATGATATGTCAGAATTAGCAAACTCATATCGTATTGAAATAAAAAGAGCTAGGTTGCTTTTTAAAGTAAAAATTTCACTGCAGCGGAACTCAATCATTGCTATTTCAGAGTTATCTTTATTAGTTAACTCATGGAACAATATGTTAGTTTTTTCAAATAAATCAATTTCAAAATTCAGGAATTCACTATTAAAGTATTTATCATCGTCCATAATAATCCTCCTTTCTATAATCACGGCTATTGGTAGTAGCCTACAGACATTATAGCATTGAAGACAATCGAAATATTATTAAATTTTAACTACAAATTAGAAAGAAGAATCAAAATGAAAAAATTTATCACTACTCGCACATTTGAAGATGAACAAAAATTGTCAGACTATGACAACTTGGTAAAAGATTACCATTTTATGCAAAGTGAACTTGATAAGGTGGCAGAAAATCGTGACGAGTGGATTCAGTACTCTGAAAAACAAAACGACATGATTAACGACTTGGAAAATGAGCTTACTGCGAAAGATGAACTCATTGAAGTACTGCGTCAAGAACTATTGATCAGGCGCCAAAATGACGTTACACGTACAAAAATGGCGGTATTAAATTGAACGCAAAA
>NZ_JXJU01000014.1 GCF_002441655.1 Lactococcus fujiensis JCM 16395
CGGCCGCGTCAGGCACCGTCTCAGGGACAGGCGTCTCAGGCGACACGGTCACGGTGACAGATCCAGACGGCAGCACGACACAGACCGCAACAGTTGATAGTAATGGCAACTGGACAGTAACGATTCCGAGCAGCCAGGCGAGTGGCGGTGTTTCAGCGACTCAAACGGACGGGACGACGACCTCATCTGCGACAACAGCAGCTTATGACGCGATAGACCCTTCTCTTACAATCACAACAGCAGCAGAGGGGACAATATCAGGGACTGGCACACCTGGTGATACGATAAATTATACGATTACAGTATCAACTGGCAGTGGTTCTAGCACTACTGGATCTAGCACCACCGTTGGTGCCGATGGCACGTGGACGGCCAATGCGGGTAACTCCGCTAGTGGGACACTCAAGGTCATAAGTGCAGCTACTAATGAGACGGCGACGAGTCCTTATACCGTCAGCTCAATCACATTGGCAGCAGCTGGTACTGTCTCAGGGACAGGTGTGGCAGGTAATACAGTCACGGTGACAGACCCAGACGGGATGACGACTCAGACGACGACCGTTGCGAGCAGTGGCACGTGGAGTGTGACGATTCCGAGTACACAGGCAAGCGGCACAGTAAATGCAGTCTTTAGCGATGGCGCGCAGAAATCGGCGGCTTATGTAACGAGTATCCCACTCACAATCACGACAGCAGCTGATGGCACTATCTCAGGGACTGGCACACCAGGCGACACGATTAGCTATACTATCACCACATCAACCGGCGCGAGTAGCACTGACTCTGCCGTGGTAGCTCAAAATGGGACATGGACATCCCATGTCATGATGGTAAACAGTAGCGGGACTCTCACGGTCACAGACACGAGCAGTACGGCGATGGCTACAGGTCTTTATATCGTTAGCTCGATCACAAGAGCGGCAGGTGGGACTGTATCAGGGACGGGTGTTCCAGGTAATACGGTCACGGTGACAGATCCAGACAATGTGACCACGCAGACGACAACCGTCGCGAGCGACGGCACTTGGAGTGTGACAGTGCCTGCGTCACAGACTCATGGCACGGTCATTGCACACTTTAGCGATAACGCAAATCCTGCTGCGACTTACATACAAAATCCAGCCAATACGACGATAACTTATGTTGATACATCAGGCGCGACTGTCCTACCAAGCTCAACAGTGTCTTTGACGGGGGAAGTGGGAGCGAGCGCCACAGTACCATACTCAGGTAGTGTGAGTGGCTATGTTTTGGCAGGTGTAACTTATAATGGCACAGCGGTCAAACCAGGCAGCACAATAACATTGACGGCAAATGGTGTACTCGTCTATACTTATTATTCAGCGAATAATGAGAGTATCAATTTTCAAACTTCGGCTTCTCTCCCTAGTTCGTATTCTGGTGTACCAGCAATGACGGTCTTTGGATCATTGGCGCCGGGTTACCCGATTACGATTACCTATATTGATAAGGCAACTGGAGCGACCGAAACGAAGACGATTTATACCGATGCTTCTGGTAACTATAGCTATACCTTGCCGACGACGCCTCTACAGGAATCACACGTCCTTGTCTCGCAGACACTTGCTGGTGCAACGTATCAGGCTGATTTTCTCGTCATCACGAGTAACCATGGGGAGACGGCTATCGCAAGCCCCGTTAAAAATGCGGATGGCACTTATAGTATTTCTGACACGGTAACTCTTCATTCACTTTCTGATTATCCGATCAATGGTGGAGATGCCGTCACGTTGACGGGCAATCTCGTGGATACAAAGACAGGAGCTATCTTAGCCACAGTGACGAAAAATGGTACGCTGGATAATGTCACGACGGACTCTACTGTCATACTAACCTATACGCTGACGGCCGCGCAATATGCTGCTCTCATCGCGAGTGGGGATACTGTTCAGTCTCAAGTCACTGGCGTGGATAATACTCAAGCGACAGATATGATACCGACGGGCATAACAAGTTGGGATGCTCCCGCCTTACAAATGGATAAGACCTACGCTAATGAATCAGAGACGATGCCAACCTATACGCCAAGCGGTGCGACAACGATTGAGAGCGCCACGAAGGATGCGAATGGCACCTACACTGTACTTGATACTGTGACGCTGAAAGGTGGTATCGCAGGGGACAGCTTCAACCTTTCTGGCAAACTGGTGGACTTGACCACTGCATCTAACTTGAGCGGTGTCACGGCGACTGCAACGGGCACATTTGCGACAGACGGCACCAGCAGTGCCACACTGTCTTATACCCTGACTGCCGCACAATACGGTCTTCTGACGACGCATGGCGACACAATTGAGTCACAAGTTGCAGGCTCAGATGCTCAAGCCAACACCGCGATTACGGTTGACCCAACCTATGCCAATGAAGCTTTGGCGATGCCCCTCTTCGATCCGAGCGGTGCGACGACGATTGGGAACGCCACGGAGAATGCGAATGGCACCTACACTGTACTTGACACCGTGACACTCCAAGGTGGTATCCCAGGGGATACGTACAGTCTGAGTGGTAACTTGGTGGACTTGACAACGAGATCTAACTTGAGCGGTGTCACGGCGACCGCGACGGGCACATTTGCATCAGATGGCACCAGCAGTGTAGAACTTGCATATACTTTGACTAATGCCCAGTATGACAGTTTGATTAGAGTTGGCGACCAGATTCAATCCCAAGTGGCGGGAATAGATACAACCGATTTAACCACTTTAAATATTGACCCAACTTTCACCAATGAGAGTGAAAACATAGCTAAGTATACTCCAAGCGCAAGTACTATTCTTGGAACTGTAATGAAAACGGCAACAGGATATACACTCGTTGATACTGTGACCCTGACTGGCGGATTGTCGGGGGATACATTCAACCTTTCTGGCAATCTCGTTGATATCACAACGAAGACTGATTTGATGGGTGTGACGGCCATAACAACCGGCAATTATGATGCCAGTGGTAACGCCACGGCTACCTTAACCTATAATTTGACACCTGCGCAGTACGGTTCTGTCACTTCAAATGGCGACAGCCTGCAATCACAAGTTTCGGGGACCACCGCAACTGGCAACACATTGATTTCTTTTGACCCAACCTACGCTAGCGAAAGCCAGAGGATGCCAACCTTTAAACCAAATGGAGCGACCCAGATTAGCTCTGCTGCAAAGAATGCGGACGGTACCTATACGATTGATGACACGGTCACGTTAAAAGGTGGCATGCCAGCGGACCAGTTCAGTATTTCAGGAAATCTCATTGATTTGACCACCGGGTCAAACTTGAGTGGGGGCAAGGCAACTGCGACAGGAACGTTTGCGTCGGATGGCACATCTAGTGCCACACTCGTTTATATTTTGACGGCTGATCAGTATGAAAGTTTGACTCAGAAAGGAGATACTATTCAATCCCAAGTGACTGGAACAGACACAACGGATTCAACGACATTAACCATTGACCTTACCTATTTTAACGAGAGTGAAACAATACCCCCGGTAACTCCAACCATCACACCTAAAGTGAATACATCCGAAAAGGTAGGAAAAATTGAAAATTACTATGCCCCTAATAACATACCTGCATTTCCATTTAGTCGTGTGGCGCGATCTAATCATCATTTACCTGCTACCGGAAGTACATCCGAGAATAATTTAGTAGAAATAGGTACTGCATTTCTTACCCTTGCCTCGGTTATGTTTTTAAAAGAAAAGGGCAGGCGTAGATAATTTAAAAAATAATAGAATATAAGGTCTATTATTTTTTTTTAATAATTACTTATTTAGGTAAAATAACAATGAAAAAAATTATTGATTTACAAAATTCAGTGGGTATTAAAAAAAAGTAGAATGATATAAAATATTGATTTTAAATAATATTGAGAAATTGGAAATATTATTTATTATAAGGCAAAGGGGCTCACTTTTTGCTATAATTATACTAATGAACACGAAAATAGAAGAAATCGAAGCAGTTTTACAAAAATTTTATCAATTGAATCAGATTCCATCTCACTTAGCTGACGCAACAACTTACTCCCTAATGGCTGGTGGTAAACGAATTCGCCCCATTCTGTTCTTAAATATGTTGGAAGCCTTTGGTCTTCAACTTTCAGAAGCTCATTTTGAAGTAGCAGCCACAATAGAGATGATCCACACAGGCTCACTCATTCATGACGATTTGCCTGCAATGGATAATGATGATTATCGTCGTGGGAAATTGACTAATCATAAAAAATTTGACGAGGCAACAGCAATTTTGGCTGGAGATGCTCTCTTTTTAGACCCCTATTATCTCCTTTCAAATGTAGCATTACCAGCAGAAATCGTTGTTCTCTTAGTGAAAGAATTGGCTTTTGCTTCAGGTTCAAATGGAATGGTTGCCGGGCAAATTTTGGATATGGATGGTGAAGGAAAATCACTCCAATTAGCTCAAATAGAAGCAATTCATCGTCTGAAAACAGGTCGAATGTTAACTTTTCCATTTGTGGCAAGTGGACTCATTGCTGGTAAATCTGTTCAAGAAATTGAACAATTGAGAAAGATTGGTCAAAAATTGGGATTAGCTTTCCAAGTTCGTGATGATATTTTAGATGTGACAGCGACATTTGAAGAAATGGGAAAAACACCTGGGAAGGATCTTTTGGAAGAAAAATCGACTTATGTTGCGTTTTTAGGACTCGAGGGGGCAAAAAATCAGCTGTCTCAATTGATGTCAGAAGTCAAAAGTGAACTCTCAGGATTGACCAATATCAACTTGGACTATATTTATCCGTTCATTGAAAAATTAGAACTTTGAGTGACAAATTTAGATAAAATACGTATAGAAATAGAGAATAAATGAAAGAAAGAGTAGATATTTTAGCAACAAATCAGGCCTTGTTTGAGACACGAGAACAAGCGAAGCGTGGAATTATGGCTGGCCTTGTTGTTGACGCTAAGAATGGGGAACGTTTTGATAAACCTGGTCAAAAAATTGACGACGGAACCGAATTACGATTGAAGGGGGAGAAACTGAAATATGTCAGTCGTGGGGGGCTTAAATTAGAAAAAGCCCTCACTGAATTTGGCCTATCAGTTCAAAGTAAAACGTGTTTAGATATCGGTGCTTCAACGGGCGGTTTTACTGACGTGATGTTACAGAATGGTGCAAAACGCGTTTATGCCCTTGATGTTGGGACAAATCAGTTAGCCTGGAAAATCCGCTCAGATGAACGGGTTGTCGTAATGGAACAATTCAATTTTCGAAACGCAGTTTTGACTGATTTTAATCAGGGACAACCTGAATTTTCATCCATTGATGTGAGTTTCATCAGTTTAGATTTGATTTTACCCCCTCTCTATGACATTTTAGTTGATCATGGTCATGTTGTAGCCTTGATAAAACCACAATTCGAAGCTGGTCGTGAACAAGTAGGCAAAAATGGGATTATTAAAGATCCGAAAATTCATAAAATGACCATTGAAAAAGTTTTGAATCGAGCAGTTACTTGTGGTTTTACTGTTGAACACTTGACCTTCTCACCCATCAAAGGTGGGGCTGGAAATGTCGAATTCCTCGTTCATCTCTATAAAGATGGTCTTGGCAAAATTGGCTCAAATGTAAATGTTGATCAGATTTTACAAAGCGAAAAGGAAACCTTAGAATGAAAAGAGAAGCACGCTTAAATTTTATCGCGGAATTGATATCAAAAGAAGAAGTTAAAACGCAAGATGAACTTGTGAATATCCTTTTACAACATCATATCGATGTTACTCAAGCCACTGTTTCGCGTGATATTAAAACACTCGCACTTGTAAAAATTCCTGCTGAAAGTGGAGGCTATCGATACGATATGCCGCAAAAAAACTCGCACAAAGCAAATCAGTTGTCTCAACAAGATTTAGTTTATCGGTCAATTACAGACATTAAAATAAAAGATGACTTACTTGCTTTAACAGCAAGACCTGGAACAACGAGCCTTATTAAGAGTCATTTATTAGAACAATTTCGTAGTTCTTTATTTACCGTTATCATTGATGACGATCGTGTTTTAGCTGTTTTTCAAGACGGAGTGAGTGCAAAACAAGCCTATCAAATTTTGAAATATTAATATCAGCGAATTTAAAACAGATATAAAAAGTACAAAAAGGTGGAGGATTTAATGTTACAGGAAATTTCCATAAAAAACTTTGCAATTATTGAAGAAATTCATCTCCCTTTTGAGAATGGAATGACCATTCTGACAGGAGAAACAGGTGCAGGAAAGTCCATTATTATTGATGCCATGAGTCTCCTTTTAGGTGGACGTGCGTCAAGTGATTTTGTCCGTCACGGGACTGATAAAGCAGAAATAGAAGGCCTCTTTTTCTTCGATCATAACCCTGAACTTTTGTCAGTACTGACTGAACTAGGTTTTGAAGAGATTACGAATGAATTGATCTTAAGACGCGAAATTTTTGCCAATGGACGTTCAGTTTGTCGCATCAATGGACAAATGGTAAATTTGACAACCTTGCGTGAAGTCGGTGAATATCTCGTTGATATACATGGGCAACATGACAGTCAAGAATTAATGAATGCCAAACACCATTTGCATATGTTAGACGAATTTGGCAATGAGAATTTTGAAAAAATCAAGGCTAATTATGTTGAGAAATTTGAGAGATATAAAAATTTACGATTTCAATTAACAAAACGTGAACGAAATGCTCAAGAATTTGCTCAACGGATCGAAATATTAAAATTTCAAGCAGAAGAGATTGAGGCTGCTAATATTCAAATCGAAGAAGATGAATTACTGCCTGCCAGACGTGAGAAGTTAAATAATATCAAAACCATCGCAGATGCCTTGTCAACGGCATATCTGGCACTTGATGATGAAGAGAATGATATTTCTAGTCTAAACAATGTAAGAATTACCATGAGTGAATTGGACAGAATTTCTGAATTTGACCCTGTTTATCAAGAACTAGCAGACAAAACAGCCGAAAGCTATTATTTATTAGAAGATATTGCGTCGCAAATCACACACCAACTGGACAACTTGGAATTCAATCCGACAGAGCTATTACAGATTGAAGATCGAATTATGAACTTGACTACTTTGAAAAAAAAATATGGTCCAACATTATCCGATATTGTTCATTACCAGGAAAAAGTCCAGTTGGAGTTAGCTGATTTAACAGGGCTTGAAAATGAGTCAGATTCATTAGTTGAAAAAGTCAAATTGGCTCAAGGTGCCTTAATTGATGCGAGTAAAGTACTAAATGATGAACGTCATAACCTCGCTGAGGGCTTGGAAAAGGATATTAAGAAAGAACTGTCCGAACTTTACATGGAAAAGGCAGATTTCAAAGTCCAATTCGAAAGTGGAAAGTTTTCATCGAATGGGAATGAACACGTTGAGTTCTATATCCAAACCAATCCTGGAGAAGGCTTTAAACCACTGGCAAAAACGGCATCAGGTGGAGAACTTTCACGTTTAATGTTGGCAATTAAGTCGAGCTTTTCAAGGCGTGAAAATAAAACATCAATTGTCTTTGACGAGGTGGATACAGGTGTGTCCGGGCGTGTAGCACAGGCAATTGCACAGAAAATTTATAAAATTGCACGTTCTGGACAAGTTTTAGCCATCAGTCATCTTCCTCAAGTTGTCGCCATTGCCGATACACAGTTTTACATTGAAAAAAGTTCTTCAGATGATGTCACAACATCGACCGTCCGTAAATTGACGAAAGAAGAGCGAATTGAAGAAATTGCCAAAATGCTTGCTGGGGATAATGTTACAAAAGAGGCCCTTGCTCAAGCAGAGAAATTATTAGATAATTAAGGAGTGTAACAAACATGATTAAAGCCTATAAAAAATACTGGAAAAAAGCGTTGAAATTTGAAGGATTTAGCAGTCGTTCAGATTACTGGTGGGTTTTCCTGGTCAACAGTATCATTTACATGCTGATTTCCTTCTTGAGCTTTTTATCGATGATGCCTGCGATGGTCAAAATTATGACAAATTCAACCGGGCTGTCACAACCAGAATTGGTTGCTAAAGCACAAGAATTGGCCACCAATCCATCGGGTTTTACGATGCTGATCCTTGCTTTATCCATCGTCTTTGGTCTAGCAATTTTAATTCCTAATGTCTCACTTATTTATCGTCGTCTCAATGATGCAGGGATGCCTACATTTGTTGCATATATTTTTGGTCTTGCGGCATTTTATGGGATATTTTCTCGATTCATTACAGCAAAAGAATTTACATTTGTTGCGACTGCGGCAGCCTTTATCACTTACGCGGTCTATATCTTGTGCCTATTTCCAACGAAATATCGCGATGAAGAAGATGACGATTCAAGAAATTACGATTGATTTAAGTTCATTTTGATAATCTGTTAAGGAAGGAGGTAAAATGTTAAATTCTTATCGTAAATTTTGGCAGGACTATTTTAATTTTAAGGGAAAAACGACGCGCAAAGATTTTTGGTCAGCTCTGCTGATCCATCTCCTATTCATTTTTGGACTCAGTATTATCTCAATACTGCTTAATGAATTAGCATCAGGGGTGCTCCCTGATGGATTCAATGTTCTTTCGCTTTTAATTAGGTCCTATCTTGTTTTGTATTTGCTTTTGACCATGATTCCAACTTTGTCAGTCATGACAAGGCGACTTGCAGACGCTAATTTGCCATGGGCTTTAATCTTTTTAAACCTAATTCCATTCGTTGGGGCAATTATTCTGCTTATCTTATGTGCTATAGATAAAGACCAAAGTAAGCCTGTAACAGTGCATCATTCAAAACGTTTCTTCCCTTATATTAATGAAAAAGGAAACGTCACATTTTCTGAAGCAATAAAAAATTATGTAACGGGTTATTTTTCATTTGATGGAAAAACGAATCTGAAAAGCTTTCTAAGGGCACAATTATTTTTCCTTGGCCTTGGGTTGATTTGGATTGGGCTTGCATTTTTGGCGCAAGCGATTGAGATTAATAGGATTGGCCAGACTACGATTTTGAGTCAATCGATGGATTTTGGTGTGAGATGTTATTTTGCATTCATTCTAGTTCCTGAATTGTCAGTGATGACAAGACGATTGAATGATGTCGGCATTGCAAAAAAAGAAACCTTTTTAATTTTCCTCGCCGGATATAGCATCGTCTCCCTCCATTACGCTTTCAGTAAGGTCACTGAATTGAGTTATGGCTTTCATCAATTTGTTCTTGCTAAATATTTTCTATTCTTAATAAGTATGGTTCTTGTTTTCTGGCTTATTTCTCTTTTATTGAAAAATGAAAAAAATCAAGATCAGAGATGAAAATAATCATAAAGGGACTTGGGGTTCCTTTTTTTATAAATTGTGAAATTTGGATAGTTTACGCGAATCGTCAACTCGATTGACACACTTTTAGATTAAATTTTACAGATTTGATTAAAAAGTCAAGCGTAGCAAGCCTCATATTCAACTGATCAATCAAGTGAATAATTGAGGGTTGACAGCTTAATTGACAATTTTTAGTGAAATGTCTTCCAAAATCATGAAAAAGTGATATAATAAGATAAGTCTGTTTTAAAGAACTATTCTAATTCATATTTGGAAAAAATTCTTCAAATTAGACCAGTAAGTACACGAAGGAGAACGGTGTTTTGTCTCAAGAAATCGAATTTAAGCATGATACAGTTTTACTACATGAAACGGTAGATTTGCTTGAAGTCAAACCCGACGGCCTATATGTTGATGCTACACTAGGTGGAGCTGGCCATAGTGAATATCTGCTCAGTAAATTAACGACAGGACATTTGTATTCATTTGACCAAGATCAACATGCACATGACCACGCGCAAATTCGCTTAGCAAAGCAACTTGAAGCTGGTAAAGTGACACTGATTAAAGATAATTTTAGAAACTTGAAAGCCGCACTCGCTGAATACGGTGTTGATAAAATTGATGGAATCGTCTATGATTTAGGTGTTTCAAGTCCTCAATTTGATGATAGTCAGCGTGGTTTTTCTTACAAAAAAGATGCTCGACTGGATATGCGAATGAATCAAGAGCAGGCGCTTTCCGCCTATGAAGTTGTCAATGAATATTCGTTTAATGAGCTCGTACGTATTTTTTTCCGTTACGGAGAAGATAAATTTGCGAAACAAATTGCTCGAAAGATTGAACAAGCGAGACAAATTCAACCTATTGAGACAACACTTGAGTTAGCTGCCATTGTTAAATCGGCCCTTCCTCAAAAAGCTTTGAAGAAAAAAGGACATCCAGCAAAGCAAATTTTTCAGGCCATACGGATTGAAGTGAATGATGAATTAGGTGCAGCAGAAGAATCGATTGAACAAGCCATAGATTTATTGAAAATTGGTGGTAGAATCTCTGTCATCACATTCCATTCATTAGAAGACCGACTGACGAAGTCAATTTTCAAAGAATATTCTACAGTTGATGTTCCCAAAGGACTTCCAATGCTTCCAAAAGAGATGGAAGCAAAATTGAAACTGGTTAACCGCAAGCCAGTCGTTGCGAGTAACGAAGAATTAGAATTTAATAACCGTGCACACAGTGCCAAATTACGTGTTGCCGAAAAACAAAATGAAAATTAAAGACATTATTATTGAACGAACTAAGATGGAGGAGGAAACATGGCAGCACAGCCTAAAGAATATTTTGATATAAAAACGGCAGCAAAAAAAGATAGCTACCTCATTGACAAAAATTCGCTTGCGCCAGAAGTACTCGCAAGTAAATTTAAAAAATTAAGCGGGGTCGAAAAAATCTTTTATTCAACCTTGGTTTTCGCAGTCCTTATTATCGCAGTTGGTCTGCTCTATATTAAAACAAAGACGATGGAAGTTGAAAGTAACACTGTTAATTTAAATGTTAAAATTTCTCAACAAGAAACAAAAAATGCAGAGTATGACCAACAAATTTCAGATTTAGGTTCTGGAAACCAATTGTCTGGCATCGCCGCAAAAGACGGAATGTCACAAAATTTCTCTAATGTATTGAAAGCGACAAAATGATCAATTTTTTAAGAAAATTATTTTCCCTTCCCTTTAGGATGATTTCAAAAAATGCAAAAAAGACGAAATTAAAACCCGAAAATAATCGTAAACGAATAGGTAAGAGTCTGTTTTTCCTAGCTATTGCTGTGTTTGCGATTTTTATTTTTAGGTTAGTCTGGCTTGTTACAGTTAATCACGTAGGTTCGACTAATCTCAAACAGAATGCAACTTACAACTTTCAAAGTACGGTTTCAGTACAAGCAAAGCGTGGGACAATCTATGACCGTTACGGGACGGCTATTGCTGTTGATTCAAGTTCCTATACGCTTTACGTTGTATTGGACAAAAAACAAACCGATGTCAACGGAAATAAACTCTATGCTGACAAGAGTGAATTTGACAAGATTACAACCTTCTTAAACAGTAAACTTGGCATTGATAAGACATTAATTACTCAGCAGTTGAATAATAAGAAAGCGAGTCAAGTTCAATTTGGAACAAAGGGATCTAATATCTCGCTTCAAAAAATGCAAGAATTGCAAAAAGCAGCAGATGATGAAGGACTAGTTGGGATTGGATTCATATCCAATGTGGCGCGTTCATATCCAATGTCAAATGTTGGATCTGGTTTTGCTTCACAGTTCATTGGAACGGCTGCGAATGATGGAAATACGCTTGTTGGTTCAGACGGAATAGAATTAGCCTATAATTCTATTTTGAGTGGTAAGAATGGTGTTGAAACATACCAAAAAGACGCTTCAGGTCATCCTTTGCCAGGGACAACAAAAGTTATTAAGCCTGTTGAAAATGGGTCTGATGTATATACGACACTAGATTCAAGATTACAAGAACAACTTGAAACTTTGATGGATAAAGCGGCTTCTGATTCTGGTGCTCAGCAATTGTCTGCAACATTGATGACGAAAGATGGTCAAATATTAGCGACTACTCAACGTCCAACATATACGCCAGCAACCAAAAATACAGCTACAGATCAAAAATATTTTACGTGGAATAGCTTGCTTTTCCAAACAGGCTTTGAACCGGGATCTGTTATGAAGACGTTCCTAATGGCTTCTGCCTTGGACAGTAACAAAGTTGATTTAAACGCGACATACGATCGTACCGAATTGAAGGTTTATGATGCAACCATTAAAGACTGGGATATCAACGAACATTCAAAATTCTTATTACCAACCATTGTTAATTATGCCGACGGTTTTATGATGTCAAGTAACGTTGGTATGAGTCGAATTGAACAACAAATGGGCTATAATACTTGGGAACAATATCTTAAAAAGTTCAAGTTTGATATGCGTGTTCGTACAGGTCTATCAGGGGAAGTTGCATCCTCTCTTCCTGCAGCTAATGCTGTTTCTCAAGTCCAGTCTGCTTTTGGTCAAGGGATTGCCGTGACACAAATTCAATTACTTCGTGGTTGGACTACATTTGCAAACAATGGTGTTATGCTCGAACCTCATGGAATCAGTCAGATTGTAAATCCAAATGAAAATACTTCATTAACAGTTGGAAAAGAAGTCATCGGAAACCCTGTTTCCTCTAGTGCGATATCAAAAACCCTTCAATTAATGGAGGGCGTTGATACCAACGCAACTTATGGGACAGCTTATACGGCACTGGGTGATGCTGAGGATAATATTCCTGCGAACAGCCCATTGATTCAAATCAATGGTAATCCGGCGGCTGTTAAAACAGGGACGGCCCAAATTGCTGCCCCTGGTGGTGGATATATCCAAGGTGCTGAAAGTAACCTGTACTCAATGGTTGCGATGTATCCTGCTTCAAACCCTGATTTTATTATGTATATGAACATTAAATTACCTACAAAAACATGGTCATTGCATTATATAAGTCGTGTAGTTAACCCAATGTTAACTTTAGCTGAATCACGTAAATCAGAAATTTTCCAAACGACAAGCGTTGATAAAGCGGGTAAAGTTAAAATAGCAGATTACTCAAACGAAAATCCTGGATCTGTGACGGACACTTTGAGACAAGAAATTCTTCAACCTGTCCTTGTTGGTTCGACGACTGAAACGGGTGTCAAAATTGTAAAACAGTCAATTAGTTCAGGGACATCTGTTCCTGCAAACACACGAATTTTATTATTGACAAGTGGAAGTCCTCTCATGCCTGATATGTATAGTTGGACCAAAGAGCAAGTTGATCAAGTCGCAAAATGGTATAATTTGAAAGTAACTTATTCTGGTTCGGGCAGTTCAGTAACGAAGCAAAGTGTAACGGCAGCCTCGAGTATTAAAAAGGGCCAAAGCCTTACGATTACATTGGGAAATTAGGTAGAAATCCATTACTGAAGACTTGGAATTAAAGAGGAGATAAGAATGTTAATAGGTGGACTAATAGTCGCGGTTATTTCAATGGTTGTAACAATGATTGGAATTCCTCGCTTTATTATGTTTTTCCATAAGAAGAAATTGGGAGGACAACCAACCCTTGAGGAAGTGAAACAGCATGCAAGTAAGGCTGGAACACCGACAATGGGTGGGCTCGTTTTTGTAGTAGTTACGTTGTTTGTTTCACTTGTTGCAGCAATTGTGTTGGATATTTTGAGTCCTTTGTTCATTATTGCGTGGTGGGTCCTTGCGATGTATGCAGTCATTGGATTCTTCGATGATTTCTTGAAAATATTTAAGAAAGTTAATCAAGGCTTGACTGCAGTTCAAAAACTTTTGGCTCAAATTTTGATTGGTGTTGTTTCTTACGTTATTTACACGGCGGCCCCTCACTTTAAAGGGCTACCACCTGCTCGTGGCATGAGTCCCGATCAAGGAATGAATCCAAACCATATTCAAATGTTTAATTGGGATTTCAATTTAGGTATTTTCTTTCTAATTTTCATCATCATTTGGTTGGTCGGATGGTCAAATGCAGTTAACCTGACGGATGGAATTGACGGCTTGGCTTCAATTACTGTTGCAATTTCTTTAATTGCTTACGCGATCATTGCTGTTGCACAGCACCACTATGATGTTCTTGTTATCATCATGGCAATGGTTGGTGGATTGTTAGGTTTCTTCGTCTTTAATCATAAGCCCGCAAAAATTTTTATGGGTGATGTTGGTAGTCTTGCATTGGGAGGCTTTTTAGCCATCATTTCTATCCTTTTACACGCGGAATGGACTCTGGTTTTCATTGGAGCAATTTATATTATTGAAACTCTGTCGGTGATGATTCAAGTGACTTACTTCAAGAAAACAGGTGGGAAACGGATTTTCAGAATGACACCCATTCACCATCACTTTGAATTAGGTGGCTTTTCTGGTCATTCAGCAGGTTGGTCAGAGTGGAAAATTGATCTTGTTTTCTGGACGGTGACTGCTGTACTCTCAGCTTTAGCTTTAGGAATTTATTTCCTGGTCTAATCGGCCAGCATAATTAAAAATATGGAATCGGACTTTGTCATTACTGACAAGGTCTTTTTTATTATCATTTTATTATTTTTCTCATTTTCAGTTTAGATTCAGCTACCGATAAGCGTTTATTAAGATATTGGAAGTATACTTAATTAAGTTTATGGGAAAGGAGAGCTCTGTTGGTTCAATACATAATAAAAAATAAAATTGTAATTATAGTATCATTAGTAACATTTATAATCGGTGGAACGGGTGGTTATTTTATAGGTCATGCTCAAGGAATGACATCCGATGAATTAAAAATGAATCAACAAATGCCTTCATTTGGAAATCAGGGCGGAAATAATACAAATCTGCCAAGTCGTCCAAATGGTGGAACAGATGCAAATTCTGGTGCCAGTACAAATTCAGATACGAACTCGAATGATTCTAATTCGATACCAAACTCTGATGGTTCAGCATCAGGAAGTCTTTAATTGATTAAAAATATAAAAGACAAAGATGCATTTTGCAATGCAGTAATAGTTCAATCAATTTTTGATTGAAAGAAATGAGGGAAATATGGATTTCATAAGACGCGCATGGCTTTTCACTAAGGCCAAAATCTCTAGAACGATTTTATTGATTGTTGCTTTCTCAGCAATTTTAATTTTTGTACTTTCAGGTTTAATAATTAATTCTGCGGCAAAATCATCGATTGAGTCAGCTAAAAAAGCAGCTGGAGCAACCGTTTCGCTGGCCGTTAATATGCAAAATGTTATCAAGGAGGCTCAATCTTCTGCAGATTCAAGCAGTTCGACCAGTTCCAGTAGTTCGAGCACTGATAAACACTTTGGAATAAATTTGCCGACGATTTCTGAGACAACAGCAAAGAAAATCGCGGCCCTTTCAGGGGTTAAAGATTATACATTTTCCTATTCGGCATCTGCCAACGCAAGTTCAGGAATAACAAAAGTTTCTGAGACTTCAACGTCAACCTCTTCATCAGCATCAGATTCAAATTCGTCAAAGAATGACCAAGGTTTTGGTGGTCAAGCTGGCTGATTCGGTGGAATGGAACAATCTGATTTTACAATTGAAGGGACGAATAATTTAGCTGACAATAGTAGTTTCTCAAGTGCTTATAAAATTACCTCAGGACGTGCCATCAGTGCATCAGATGAAGGAACAAATAATGTTGTGATTGAATCGACATTAGCAAGTCAAAATAGTCTATCCGTTGGATCAACGTTTGTTCTGAAAGACAGTAATAGTAAAACCTATCAGATGAAAGTTGTTGGTATCTACACGACGACTACGGGATCAACGGAAAATTCGATTTCTTATATGAATACGATTTATACGGCCCTTTCTGTGGCAAATGCAATGAAAGCAACAACCGGAGTTATTTCGAGTGCCACTTATAGTCTAGAAAATCCAGCGACTGCAGATACTTTCGTAACGAAGGCCAACAAACTGGTCAACAATAGCAATTTTGAAGTCTCAAAAAACGATCAAGCCTACCAAAATGTTAAATCTTCCCTTAATAATGTTGCAGGCTTTGCTAAAAATATCGTATTGCTCGTTGCTATTGCTGGTGCAATAATTCTAGCCCTGATTGTTATGTTGATGGTACGCGAACGCCGGTTTGAAATTGGTGTTCTGATGAGTCTCGGTGAAACAAAAGCAAAAATTGTCGCTCAATTTTTCACGGAATTAATCATGATTATGATTGTCTCCGTAGGGATTGCCTCTGCTGCAGGTAATGTTGTCGGAAATGTGGTTGGTCAACAACTCTTGAAACAAGAAACGACACAAACAACTAATACAGCGAATAATTTTGCTGGTGGTCAAAACAATACCAATGGTGCACCATCTAATGAAAGAGGAAACGGCGGTGGCTTTATGGGCCGAGCTGGCAATGCCATTGGGTTTGGTCAAACAAGAAGTGAAACAAAGGCACTTGAAAAATTAAATATCAAAACATCGGCAAATGAAATAGCTCTCTTACTTGGAATTGCCATATTGATTACCTTGGTTGCCGTTGGACTAGCTTCAATTGGTATCTTGCGACTTAATCCTAAACAAGTATTAACAAATTAAATGCTCAGCGCAGACAAAATTAAGAAGGAGAAGCGATGACCCTAAAAATTGAAAACGTAACATATTATTATACAAATCCTGATGATTATCTCTTTAAAGAAGTCAATGAGACCTTTGATAAAGGCCAAGTTTATGCGATTTTAGGTCAGTCAGGTTCTGGAAAAACGACATTTCTGTCCTTACTGGCAGGCCTTGACACACCAAAATCGGGTAGTCTTTCTTTTGATGATAAAGTGATTAAACCAAGTCATTTGACAAATTATCGAAAGAAAACAGTAAGCACTGTATTTCAATCTTATAATTTGTTGACTTATATGAGTGCTTACGATAATGTAAAAACAGCGGTTAAGATTTCAGGCGTTAAATTCGAAAATGAAAAAGAAGCGATTGTTGAAGCGCTGAAAAAAGTAGGGCTGACAGAAGACTTGATTTATAAATCTGTCAGCAAACTTTCAGGGGGGCAGCAACAACGTGTCGCAATTGCGCGTGCCCTAGTTTTAAATCATGACATTATCATTGCTGACGAGCCAACAGGGAATCTTGATGAAGAGACGACTGCCCAAATTGTGGAGTTATTTAAGAAGATTGCACATGACGACAATAAAATTGTTATCATTGTAACGCATGAAAGCGAAGTAGCAGCAGCTAGTGATGTGGTTTTCACATTGAAACATCGAAAATTTGAACGAAGCAATTAAAATAAAGGAGCGTTCGCTCCTTTATTTTATTCTCTAAGATTGATATAATTGAGGGAGAATATAATGAGAGAATCAGGAGAAATGAATAAAGAAAATCAGAACATTCGCTTTGACGTTGATGAATTTGAAAAATTGAAACGAACGCTTGTAAAATACAGTTGTGCTTTAGAAGTTGTGGTAACCCATCTCAACAATTTGAACACTTATTATAATGCGTTCGAGCCAGTGAATCCAATTGAACATATTAAAAAGAGAATCAAATCACCTGAAAGTATTGCAGGGAAATTAAAGAAAAAAGGCCTCCCAATTACGGCTGAATCTGCAGATAAAAATTTGCAGGATATTGCAGGAATTAGAATCATTTGTGCCTATGCAAAAAATATTTATGAAATCGTCGAGATTATTCGTAATCAACCAGATTTTACATTAGTTCGCGAAAAAGATTATTTAAATCATCCCAAAGAAAGTGGCTATCGTTCGTATCATTTGATCGTTGAAATTAATCTTGGTAGACTGTTTGGCGACCAGATTTGTCAAGTTGAAATTCAATTGCGGACCTCTGCAATGGACTTTTGGGCAACTTTGGAACATAAAGTAAAATATAAATATGATGGGCAAATGCCAGAATATTTAAGTCATGAACTTCAAATTTCAGCTGAACAAATTCATGAACTCGATGAAAGAATGTACCATATTCATGAGCTTGTAGACGAAATTAATGAAGATTTAATTTAATGTGTAAGAAAAAGCACTTGAAAAGTTGCGTGAAATCTGCTATACTATGCTTTGTGCTTAATGCATAAAAAAAACTGTCTATCCGCTGAGCGGGATGCTGAATGATGGGCAAAAGGAGAAAAAACATGTCAAACTCATTGATCGAAACTATCAATGCTAGCCAACTTCGTAACGATATTCCTGATTTCCGCGCTGGTGATACTGTAAAAGTCCACGCGAAAGTCGTTGAAGGAACTCGCGAACGTATCCAAATCTTCGAAGGTGTTGTTATCGCCCGTAAAGGTACTGGAATCTCTGAAACATACACTGTTCGTAAAATTTCAAACGGTGTTGGTGTAGAACGTATCTACCCATTGCACACTCCACGTGTTGCCAAAATTGAAATTGTTCGTCATGGACAAGTTCGTCGTGCGAAATTGTACTACCTCCGCGGTTTGCAAGGTAAGAAAGCTCGTATCGCTGAACGTAAAGCTAAATAATTGGCTTATGAATCGCTCTGTTGAGCGGTTTTTTTGTTTGAAAATTTTTCTCATAATCTAGGGGACAATTTTTTATTCTTTTGTTATCGAATCAGAAGCTTTATTTTGATTAAGTTTATGTTCTATTTGTGTTATACTTGATATAAGTATAATAGACTTATATTGAAAGAAGGAATTTTTTGTGAGGAATGAAAAACAATACTATGAGCAAGAAGGGACTGAGTCTGAATTTCTTGATTGGTATAAAAGTCAGGATTTACAAAATTATGAAAAACCATCAGTGACAATTGATAATGTCATTTTTGCTTATCAGCCCCATCTTCGAAAGTTGCAGATGCTATTAATTAAGCGTGCAGCTCACCCCTTTCAAGGAAAATATGCTTTACCAGGCGGTTTTATTAATCCGAATGAAGAGGCTAAGGAAGCTGCCAAACGAGAAACATTTGAAGAAACTTCAATCAGAATTGAACAAGAGACTCAAATGTGGCAAATTGGAGCTTTTTCTACGCCATTTCGTGACCCCCGTGGCTGGACGATTTCGATTGCTCATACGACTTTTTTGTATCCATTTGTTGAATCAAAAGCATCGGACGATGCTTTTAAAGCTGAATGGGTAACGATTGTGCCTGCGGCACTTGATGAAGAAGAACCTTGTTTCGTTAATCAGGCCGGTGAAACGATTCACCTGAATGATGATCTAGCATTTGACCATGCGGATATTATTCGTACGACATTTAAACGAATTAAGGAGGCACTGGCCTACAATGTTGACATTACACAAGTACTTGGACCAAGTTTTACTAGCCGACAAGTTCAAGAATTATTTTATGTCTTTGATTCAAAGTTTGATAAGCATTATTCTTTATCTAATATTGTTAAAATTTATGTGACACGATTGCATCTTCTCGAAAAAGTGGGTCAAGTAACAATCAAAAAGCAATCAGCTGGCCGTCCTAAAATGCTGCTTTCTTATAAAAAATAAAATAAAAAACAGGTCGTAAAACCAGTTTTTTTATTTTGAAGAGTAATCTGACTTGACAAATTTATTTTATAATAGTAAAATCTATCTAAATTAAATAAAGTACATCGTACTTAAAATGAAGTTGGAGCGATTCTTATGGAAACAGCAAATCTCAATAAAGAGAAATTGAATGGAGAACGAATTGGTATTGTTTTTGGTACCTTTGCTCCATTACATAAAGGGCATTTGAATATCATTTACAGAGCCTTGATGGAGAATGATGGTGTCATTTTGATTGTTTCTGGTTATCAACATGATCGAGGTGAAGCGGTTCATTTGCCGCTTGAGAAACGTTTTCGCTATCTCCGTGAAGCCTTCAACGATGAGTTAAGTTTACGAATTGATTGGTTGGATGAAACGGAAATTCCCAGGTATCCGTTTGGTTGGTCTGAGTGGACAAAGATTTTACTTGAAAAAGTGGAAGATAATCTTTATGATCACCACTTACGTCGCTTTAAAATTTATGTTGGCGAAGAAGAATATGTGACCGAGCTGACGAAGTTTTTACCTGAAAACTACCAAATTGAATTGCAAAATAGGGAAGTGATTCCAATTTCATCGACTCAAATTCGTAAAAATCCGTTGGCACATTGGAATGATATTAATCCTGTCTTTAGACGTCAATTCACCAAAAAAATTCTGATTGCTGGAAGTGCGAGTACGGGGAAATCAACTCTTGTTAAACGTTTGGCTCGTACATTCAATGCTACTTTTAGTGAAGAATATGCCCGGCTTTACGAGGAACAAAATAATGTAAATGATGACGAACTACGGGCTTATGATTATGCTCAATTTATTACAGGTCAATGGGAAGCGAATTATCATGAAGTTATTAGTCCTGCTAATAATGGCATAACTTTTTTTGATACGGATGTCATGGTGACAAAAGCCTATGCCAAATTGTACTTGAGCCCCAATGATTATAATGAGCTTGGTCATTTATTCGATTTGATTATTAAGAAACAGGATTTTGATTTGATTTTTGTAATTCCACCCATCACAACTTACGTGAATGATGGCTTTAGAAACATGGAATGGGAAGAAAGTCGTTTTGACTACCACAACACTTTGATGGAAATTATTAAGGAATACCACTTTGAAGATACTATTGTGTTGCTTGATGACAAAGGGAATGATGAATATGACGGCTTTTATCAACGCTACAAACATGCTGTTTCAGAAGTTTATCACTTATTGAAAGAGGGAACAAAATGAACAAAAATGTAATCTTGCAGGGTTTGAAAGACACTTTCAATCTGAAAATAATTTTTAAAGAACTCACAACAATGACCATAAAAGATAACCTTTTGATGTCTGTTCTACTCGCTGTTCAAATTCTAGTTTATTTTATTACAGGTAGTTTTGATTTGATGAGTAATTTATCACTAATTGTTGGAATATTTACGATTGTCAATTTAATCTTGGTCAATCGGGGGCGGTTGACAAATTATGCTTGGGGGACGGTCAGTGCCGTGTTTTGGCTAATTGTAGCAATCAAGTCTCAACTCTTTGGGGACATGTTTTCTCAGATTTATTATGTGGTGATGCAATTTGTTGGCATTTATGCTTGGCAAAAATCATTGAATCAAACAGAAACGAAAGAAGTGGCGCCACGCAAAATTTCTCTGAAAATGGGCTTGCTCTCACTTGTTGGATTTGCTGTCATTTATGTCATCGTTCTAGCAACGAGTGCACATTTGAATGGTCAGCAGATTATTCTTGATGCTACGCTGCTGCCATTAGCAATAATTGGTCAAATGTTAATGACTTTTGGTTATCGTAGTCAGTGGCTTGCTTGGTTTTTGATTGACTTTATTAATGTGGTGATTTGGTATAATAACTGGCAATTTCAAGGAAATAGTGCATTGGGAATGTTCATTCTCCAAATTTTGATGCTGGTGAATGCGATTTATGGAGCTTATCTTTGGTTCAAAAAACCATCGATTGATGAATATCAAAAAGCATAATAAAAGAGCAGTAAGTCAAAACTTACTGCTCTTTTATTGTATTTAATTGAGGCTTGATTCAGAAACATCAAAGCGGCTGAGGCTGCTAATTGTGAAATCATCATCGGAATATTTTTTGAATGTTTCTGGTTTGATGCTGACTAAACGATCCACGAATTCATTTGTTTTAACGCGAAGTTTCGGCGTTACACTTTCAAAAATGGGATAGATATTTCCTTTTTTATCAAGTGAAACTTGTTCTAGATAAGGAGGCAATGTTGCAACACGACCATTAGTGAGGTGCAATTTTTGGTCATCCACATCAAGATAATAACGGAGGAGTTTTGAGTTTTTGTTACCAAAAGATTGCGTGATATAGAGATAGTCTTCATCCAAAGCAAGCCCTTGAATTTTATCTGGGGCTTTGAATGAAAGAGAAGACAGGATGTGGACATAACCCTCTTTGTCTGTCATAAATTTTTGATCATCCAAACTAGGAACCCAGTAATTAGCTGATTTCTTTGTCCAGTCTGTTGTGAAGATTTGAATACGTCCTTTACCCGCTTGCGTCGAGAAGTAACCAATCCAAATGTCGTTTTTGTAAGTGGCAAGCGTTGATACTTCGGCCGTTGTATCAAGAATAATGCTAGCTTCGGTACTGATTGGTTCGAGTGAATTAATTTTGTAAGCTTCGATTTTCTCTAGTGAGAGGGCAGTAATTGCAGCTTGTCCATTAATTGAATCGGCAACCCAAAGTGTTTCATGCGCTTTGTCATATGCCAGTCCACCTACGTGGGCTTTATGGCCTAGCGCAATGGTTTTGATATAGTGACCTTCGTAATCAAGCATAAAAATGACAGAACTTACTTTTTTAGTATGATTGACGTTAAGTCAAGTTTTTAG
>NZ_JXJU01000015.1 GCF_002441655.1 Lactococcus fujiensis JCM 16395
TCTAAGATTTAAGGATAACATCAAACAGGAGTTAGGAATGGAAGTAGAATTGACAAACAAACAGTGGCATGACATTCGTTTTGCACTTCGATTAATTATTAGACACAAGCATAATGCCCACAAATCTGAATTAATAAATGATGCGATAAAAGCAATCGTGGATAAAGATGGAAAGCAAGATGTAGAATCTCAATTAATGTTTCGACATTATTATATCGAAGGGTGGGGAATAACTAAAATCGTAATGAATATGTACTACGAAGAGTCAACAGTACGTAAGCATATCAAGAAAGCGACAGAACAATTCGCAGAAGTATATGACGGTGGCCACTTATTAAAAATGTTTATGGAATAAAAATAATGCCCGTTTTTTGCGGGTATTTTGTTTTACGATTAAGACATGATAGATGTTAGTACACCACAAGCAAGAGATAAGTTCTACCATTCTGGGGATTGGAAACGAGTACGTAAGCAAGTACTAGAACGAGATCACAATGAGTGCCAATGGTGTAAGGCTAATGGTCTTGTTACTACTGGCAGGACAGCGACACTTGAGGTGGACCATATCAAAGAGCTACAGTACTATCCTGAGTACGCACTTGATATGGCCAACCTTAGGACCTTATGCCACGATTGCCACAACATCAGACATGATAGACACAATGATAAGCAATTTGATGATGAAATCTTTGAATTTTAGCTAAATTGTTCGGAAATTAATTAAAAATAACCCCCCGGGTAAATAAAATTGGAACTTTTTCCGAATTTACCCTACACCGGTTGGGGTCATTTAACCAAAAATAAGAGTGATTTTTTGATAAGGGGGGGTCATGGGTAAAAAAAGCAACTTAGAAATAGAATTAATGGGAATTATTAATCAAAACTCAGCCTCTGAAATCGAAAAAGTTGAGCGTTACTGTAGTTTGGTTAGGATTTCGAAAAACCTTGATAAGTCTATCTCAAGTGATGGAACGATGATTCGAATTATGAATGGAAATCAAGAATTTTTAAAACCCAATCCAGCGATTGCAGAAAAAGTAAAAATTAATGCAGCACTTATTAAATTAGATGAATTTTTCGAGGGAAAACGGGCTCAAAAATCAAGTAATAACGAGTTAGATTTTGGAGAATTCACATGATTAATTATGTTAGCGATTATATAAAGGGATACTATGCAGGGACAATTAAATTTAACCAGGAACGTGTCCAATTAGTTGACTATATAAGACGAGAGGTTGAACCACGATTAGAAACGGGCGAAATATATTTTGATGAAAAACAGATTGACGCTTGCATTGGTTACATTGAGCGTTTTTTCTTTGAGTTAGAAGATTTTCAAAAGTTCATCATTAGCTTTGTTTTTTTATATTTTCGTGAAAACAAGAGAAATGTTTACCGTAAATATTTTTTAATGTTTGCCCGTGGTAATGGTAAAAATGGTCTAATGTCTGGGATAGGTAGCTATTTAACTACCCCAATGCATGGGATAAAGAAGTACAGTATATCAATTATCGCAAACAGTGAAGATCAAGCTAAAACAAGCTTTGACGAAGTTCACGATGCAATTGAAAGCCATGAAAGTTTACAAAAATTATTCGGCCGTCCGAAAAAGTCTGAACTAAAAAACATTCAGACTCAATCGATTTTTAAATTTAGAACATCGAATGGAAATACTAAGGATGGCTTGAGAGATGGAGCAGTAATATTTGATGAAATCCACCAGTATGAAAGTAATAAAGATGTAAAAGTCCATATATCAGGACTTGGTAAAATTGCAAATCCTAGAGAGTTCTATATCGGAACAGATGGATATGTGCGTGATGGATTTATTGACCAGATGAAAGAAATGGCTGCAAAAGTACTCAAGGGTGAGGCAAAATGGAATGCGATGTTTCCATTCATTTGTAAATTAGACAAAGTGAGCCAAGTAGACGATAAAGCAATGTGGGAATTGGCAAACCCAATGTTCACACTACCAATGTCAGAGTATGCACAGGGCCTATTTGATACAGTTACTGAAGATTATGAGGATCTAGAATTAAATCCAAGTGGTCGTGATGAGTTCATGACTAAAAGAATGGACTTCCCAGTAACTGATACAGAACGGAGCGTTGCAACTTATGAAGAATTAGTAGCTACGAAAGGAGAATTTCCTGAACTTCATGGATTACCTGCAATAGGCGGATTTGACTTCGCCTCTATACGTGACTTTATAGCAGTAGGTGCTTTATTCAAAGTTGATGGTAAATACGTTTTTAAATGCCATAGCTTTGTCAGAAAAGCATTTGTTGACGCATTTTATGGCTATTCTAAACCTAAAGATAATATAAATGGTAAAAGACAGTTCGCTCCCATTAAAAAGTGGGAAGAACAAGGACTGTTAACGGTTCTTGATGAACCATCAATGAACCCGAAACATGTGGTCGACTGGTTCGTGAGAATGCGAGATGAGGAAGGTTATGACTTCCAAAATATTTGTGGGGATAACTTTAGAATTGATATTTTAAAGCCATTATTTGAAGAAGCAGGATTTGAAGTTTCTTGGAACGGTAAATTCGAAGCACCTACAGGATATAGGGTAGAAGTTATCCGAAATCCGAGGGCTATTGATAGCCTTTTAGCTCCAAGAATTGAGGACGCATTTGCTAATCAAAATGTGATATTCGGTGACAATGATATGATGCGTTGGTATACTCAAAATGTTCTCCGTAGGACTAAATCAGATGGAAATATAGAATATGTCAAGAAAGAAGAAACACGACGTAAAACGGACGGTTTCAAAGCATTTGAGTATGCGATGTATCAAGCTGACTTACTCAATGAGGTTGAATCAACTGACTTTTACGATAACTTGAGTTGGTTCTTAGAATAATCCCCGTTTTTTGACATAAATTTTAGAGAAAATATAATTATGAAGTTATCAGCGAAAGCAAACAAAATGTAATTCGTTCGGTTGGATATACTTCTAGCTGAGCTAGCAGCTTAATAAATCTATGCAACTTTAGGTGGCTTTACGTCACATTGTTAGTGGCTACTTTACGTAGCGAGGCGTTGCTGGACGAGAATAACCAGTATAACTTGACAACGGAGTCTTTACAACAAACAAGGACTTAATAGTACTAGAGGTTACGTCCGCTGTTAGTGACTGCATGGTCAAGGGGTTAAGACGCTGCACTTTTAATGCAGAGGCGTGAGTTCGAATCTCACTCAGTCACATATTGGGTTGATAATAATATTCCCTTGGTTTGAATCCATAAAAAAGAGTAATAGCTCAGTTGTTTAGTTGCTCGGTGACTAACAAAATTATTACTTTGTTGGGGGACCGATCTGTCCCCCTTTGCTGATACAGCCTATAGAGCCTGTCACGTGGGGACAAAGGCAATCAGCGTAGCAAGAACGGATAACGTTCACAGTTCGACTCTGTGACTTGCTATATCCAACATTATTTGGGTCTGATAATACTAGTACAGTTGCCAAATAATATTAATAAGTCAGTGCGGTTGGAGCTGACAGCAAGGACAAGGAACGACATCGTTATCGGATGTTATAGAGTTCGAGCCTCTATCTTGCTATTAATTACTAATAAGGAGGTTCAAAATGAAACATTATATTACTAAGTATCGTGATGAAAACGGAAATCGTAAAGCTGTTTCTTGGCTTCAAGTTAATCTTTTTGGAAAAGCTTATTGCTTCAATCAAAAGACAATCGATGTCTGATTAGTAAGTCTGCCATAATGACAGACTTTTTTAATACGATTATTCCCCGTTTTTTGGGCTTTTTTTCATTTAAACTTAAATTAAAAGCAAGGAAAGGAGAAACCGTGGGACTATTTTCAGATGTTTGGTCATCAATCACAAGTAGATTTTCAAATAGTACCTTTTCTGGTTATGACGCCCTATTCGATGCACAAGTTCATACAAACATGAAAACAGTGGCCTTGGATAGTTGTTCTGCATATTTAGCAAGATTGGTCGCCAAAGGAAAATTTGTTTTTAAAACAGATGGAACTATTTCAGATAATGAATTTGAATATGCATTGAATGTTAGACCCAATCCTAATCAGACAGCTACTGAATTTAAGAATATGCTTGTTCGAAAGCTGTTGAACGGTGAAGTTTTAGTGATTAAAGATAATGATAAATTTTTTATTGCTGACAACTTCATAAAACAGTATTCATTGGACGGGAATACATTTACTGGTGTGACAATTAACTTTTCAACAGATGTATCAATTAGTCCACCTGGCACAGGCATATATGCCCAAAAGTATTTTAAGCAAACATTCTCTCAAGGTGTAGACTGTTTTTATTTAAAACATGAAAACATTGGTCTTGATGAATACGTTGATGGGCTTTGGAAAGATTATGGGCGTCTATATGGCATTTTAATCACAAATCAGCTCAGGGTTGGACAGTTGAGGGCAAAAGTAACTATTCCCGTTAATTCAAAACTTGAAGATGATGAGAAAGTTAAAATTCAGAAACAGTATGCTGATACATTAACAAAGAATTTGTTAAATGATCCAATTGTTATTTTACCAGGGGGAGATAAATCTCAGTCAGCATATGATGAGATTTCTGCTAGTAAAGCAGCAACCATCCAAAATCAAATTACCGACTTTGCCAATTTGAAAAAAACTTATATCGGTGATGTTGCAAACCTAATCGGTCTACCGACAGCGTTAGTTCTTGGAGAAACTGCTAATAATTCTGAAAATCTTGATTTGGCCATAGAAATAGCAGTCAAACCTATAGCAAATAAAATTTGTGAAGCTCTAGGAAGTCTGATTATTAAAGAGTCTGGGTATTCAGTTGGGAAAACAATTGAGATGACTGGTTTTAAATCGGTAAACATCCTAGATCGTGCAGATGCAATTGATAAAGTCGGCTCAAGTGGAGTTGTAAAAGTCAACGAAGTACGAGAGGCAGCTGGACTGATTCCATTACCAGATGGAGACAAGATTATTATGACAAAAAATTATCAAAAGGAAGGAGTAACGAGTGAAAACACTTAATTTACATGGAACGGTTATTGATGCTGATGACGCTTGGTTTTATGATCTATTAGAAATTGAAAATATTAATGCAAAAGCAGTATCAGAATTTCTAGATCAAGCCAATGGAGAGGATATCATGCTTCCATTGATTCTGGTGGTGGTTCAGTATATGCAGGAAGTTCAATCTATACAATGTTGATGAACTATCAAGGCAAAATTACTGCTGAAGTTACAGGCATTTGTGCATCAATTTCAAGTGTCATCATGCTTGCAGCTGAACATATTGCAGTTTCTCCTGCAGCAACTATTATGATTCACAATGTTTGGTCTGCCAATCAAGGCGATTATCGTGATATGGCAAAACAATCTAACATTTTGAAAGAGATGAGTTCAAGTATTGCAAAGATGTATGCAAAACGCATGGGGTGTTCTGTAGATGAAGCACAAGCAGCAATGGATGAAGCAACATATTATTCAGCTGATCAAGCTGTGAAAGCTGGAATTGCTGATGAAAAACTATTTGAGAGTGCAGAAACAGCACTTCAAATGATGGCATCTATTGAACCAGTTTTCTCAAGTGATAAAATTGCAAAACTTAAAAACTTTATGATGGCTCAAATGAAAAACGAATCAACTGATTCGCAAGAATTCAAGCTAGATTCAGAACAATATCAAGGTTTAACAGATCGATTAGATCAAATCATTTCGTTAGAAACTGATGAAACAGATGAAGAAAACAAAACAAAAAACTCGGCAGACAAGCCGCTTAAAAATCAACTATTTAAATTTGGAGGAATTAAATAATGGATTACACAAAACTACCTAATTACAAAGCGGCTGTCGAAAAATACACGAACGTCGTAAAAGAAGGTGCTGATGAAGCAACACAAGCACAAGCATTTGACAAAATGATGAATGTACTTGGCACAGAACTGATTGAAAACGTCAATGCTTCAAGCGCTGAAAAAATCTCTGCTTTGATGGCAACTCAAACTACAAATGGTCTTACAGATGGTGAAAATAAATTCTTTAATGCTGTAACTACTGGCTTAGAAAATGCAGAAGTCACATTGCCGCTCGAAATCATTAATCAAGTATTCGTTGAATTGCAAAACGCCCATCCACTTTTGAATATTATTAAATTCCAAAGTGCCGGATTGAAGATGAAAGCAATTGTTTCCGATTCACTCGCAACAGGTGGTACTGCAGCATGGGGTGAGTTTACGGATGAAATTAAAGGACAGCTCAAACAAGCTTTCCATGAAGTTGATTTCTCTCAATCTAAGCTAACAACTTATCTTGCAATTCCTAAAGATGCGCTTGAAAATGGCTATGAATGGCTCAAATCTTTCATTATCATTCAAATGTCTGAAGCTATGGCTGTAGCTCTTGAAACTGCGCTAGTATCAGGTGACGGAAATAAACAACCTATCGGATTGATGAAAGATTTGTCCAAAGGTACCGTATCAAATGGAATTACCACTTATGCTGATAAAACAGTAGCTGCTGATTTGACAGGTTTAACACCAGAAACTGCCGCAACTGCATTGGCTCCAGTGATGCAAACATTATCTAAAAATGAAAAAGGTGTCACAGTAAATATTTCTGGTCAAGTTAAATTGCTTGTTAATCCAGATGATTATTATGCAACATTGGCTAAATTCATGTACTTGACTCAAAATGGTCAATGGGTTGCAGTACTTCCATTTGG
The DNA here is from genome assembly GCF_002441655.1 of Lactococcus fujiensis JCM 16395. Lineage (GTDB taxonomy): Bacteria > Bacillota > Bacilli > Lactobacillales > Streptococcaceae > Lactococcus > Lactococcus fujiensis. The sequence goes on from NZ_JXJU01000015.1 coordinate 6,709, forward strand.
TGTTGAAATTGTTCAGTCTATTGCAGTTCCTGCAACTAAAGGTATTATCTTTGCCGCTAATCGCTACTGGGCATATATAGGCGAAACAAAGATGGGAGAGTTCGACCAAACATTGGCGATTGAAGATTTGCAACTCTACACAGTTAAATCTTTCTATTATGGAAAAGCGTTTGACAACAATACTGCACAACTTGTAACGATCTCAGTTCCAAAAGCATAAGGAGGAATAAATGAAAGTTAAAGCAATTAAGGTATTTATTGACTTGAAAGAAGATGTTCAACGTAAAGTAGGTGACGAATTCGAGGTGACTAAAGAACGCTTTGAAGAACTTAAGGTTAAACTTCCTGATTATGTCACTGAAGTTACTGAGCCTAAAACTCCCCGAAAAGCACCTGTTAAAGCAAAAGAAACTAAATAGGGGGTAAGCAATGAGCGATGCTGAAACATGGGCACAAGCAAATTTAAATTCTTTTAAACAAAGAATGAGAATAAATACAAGTGATCCAGATGAACTGGCTAATTTAACAAAAATGCTCATTGCCTCTTATACTTCAATCCTTCGTTTGGTCGGTGTCATAGATGCCACTGACCCCGAGGTGGAGGAGCTGATTATTGAGCGTTCACGTTATACCTATAATGACGCACTTGATGAATTCTTGGATAACTATGGTAAGGCGATACGTAATGTATTTTTAGCTAATCAAGTGGATGATACTGAGGAGGTGACTCAATGATTAAATCACAGAAGTCGCTCAACTCCTCAAATAAAACAAATAACGGGACAATGCGGACACTAGTAACGTTTCAAAGCATGGGACTTGATACGTCATTTGACGGGAGAGGCGGTGATCCTACTGAACTTTTTAAAACCTATGCTGATGTTTACAATCCGAGCAATAAAGATCTAACTATTTTGGGAAATCAGAATGTAAAAAATGGGGCAACGATTAAAATTCGAGACCCATTAACAACATATCAGCCCAAAAATGATGACAAGGTTTTGATTGAAGACCCCCGTTATGTTGGAGAAGTGTGGAACATTATAGATGTTCAGCCCGACTTCCATGACAGGACTTACTTAAAAATAATCTTGAAAGGAACAAATCTTAATGAGTAGTGAAATGACTATAAAAGGATTTGATGAACTTCAAGCAAAATTAAGAGAGAAGTTCAGTGAGGCAAGGGTAAAAGCGATTGAAAGTAAAGCTTTAATTGCCGCAGCCGATGAGGCAGTAGTTGACCTAAAACAAACGCTAGGTCAATTCGCAAACAGTGGCGATACTGTCGAAGGGGTTGTTCACGGGAATGTCTCAAGAAGTTCAGGGTTTCCTGTTATAAAAATAGGTAACAATGGTAAACACTGGCGATTGGTTCACTTAGAAAACAATGGTTTCACTAGGAATGGAAAATCATATCGGTATCGGAGTTTTGGAGCACTTCAAAAATTTTCTGATTTACAAGGTAAGAAGTTTGTTGAATCTGCTCAGAAGAACTTGAAGGAGCTAATTAAATGAATGATATGTTATCGGAAATCATGCAAGCGTTAGTAACTTCTCCTCAAATTATTGCGATTCAGAAAACTGGTGGTTTTAAGAGCTACGAACGGTATGAAAACCTAGCAGAAAACTTAACAAGTATTACAGTTATTCCAAGTGGACCGCCTGAACAAATTGCACGTGGTAGTAATCATTCACTATCAAAGCATTTTATCTTTCAAGTCAGTATTGAATCGACTGATAGGATGATGAGTAAAGAGTTACAAAGAACGGTTGAAAGAATATTCAATGATTTAGGTTTTTACCAGATGAATGGTGGACTAGATGAATATTTCAGTGATACAAAAAGATATGTGGACGCTCGATTTTATGAAGGCAATAGCAATCTTTACGAAGATTATTAAAAAAAGGAGAAATAATGGGAACAGCAACAGTTGGTTTTGAAAAATTAACAATTCGTATCCTTGATGATAAAGAGCCAACACTTGGCACAAATTTATTTGAAATCAAGGGTAAAGCAAATGAAGGTGCAACATCTAGCGCTAAAATTTCAGGTCTAGCAGTAGATCCTGTGAAATCGTGGGGATCTAACAAGCCCTATCATATCTCTGGTAAAGGTGTAGGAGATGGGAAAGTAGACTTTGACATTTTGGACATTCCAGATAAAGTTTTAGCAGCGATTATTGGGTATGATGTTGATACAAATGGTGTCATTACAGCTTCAAGTGAAACTAAAGCTCCAAACTGCTCAATCTTGATTGAAGATTCGGATATCCGTGGAGATAAAGTAATGCTTGGGTTCTTATCGGGTGTATTCTCATATGATGGTGTTGAAATTGATACAGCTCAAGGTAAAGCCTCAGAAATGAAAGCAGACACTTTGAGTTATTCAGTTGGATCATCAGATACGGGAGAATTCTTCAAGAAATATGCTGGCTCAGAATCAGCTGCTCAAGCAGCAGTTCGAACAGCCTTAAGTATGACGGTAGCGGGGTAATTAAATGGCGAAATTGGAAATCAATCTCCATGAAGTTGGCGGCGATGTAGTTTACACTGAGCACCATGTTAGCGGACAAAAATATCTAGACTTGATTAATATGCTTGTAGGGTTTGAAAAGAACTCTGAAAAATTATCTTCCGCAGAAGTCATCCAGCAGAGACTTGAATATACCGCTAGCCTATTCAAAGATGAGGCTGTGACAGCAGAAAAAATTCTTGTCGGTACTGATCCATGGGATTTGATTCCAATGCTCGATCGCTTACAACGAGTAATTCTTGGAGCAGATGAAAATGACTCAAAAAAAGCACAAGAACTGCCAGCGAAGTAAGGGAAGAATTCCTAGGATTTATCAAACAGTTGGTAGTAAATACGAGTTTCACAGTTTCGGATATTTTAGAAAATGACTTTGAAACCGTACTTGGTGTAATTAATTCAAAAGGGGACGATGAACCCAATGAAGAAAAAGACCAGGTTATGTCTCTCGGCGATTTCATGAAAAGTATATAAAAATAGCTTGTATGAGCTATTTTTTTGTAAATCCTATTGCTTAATGGATTCTGATAAAGTATAATAAATATATATTATTTTTGGGAGAAAATTTATGAAAAAAATTACTACATTACTGATTGGTTTTGTAATGCTATTATTGGTCCTAACTTCTTGTGGGACTAGTAAAACTTCAACAGGACAAAAAAATAATTATGCAGACAAGTCATTTATTTCAGACTTATCTGCTGGGTTACAGGAACGCTGGAAATTGGGTGATGAACTTGATAAGATAAGCAATCCCAGTACCTCACAAACAAAGGATTATTATTCAAAATTTGTGAAAGTAGAGATGGACAGCGTAGGTAGCTATAAAGATAAAAAATTTAAAGATACAAAGTTACAATCGCTTGCATTACAGTACATCAATTTGTTAGAGGACTCTAAAAAAGAAATAACTGGATTAGGTACATATGATGGAATGACAAAATGGGAGGATACTTATCAATCACGTACTAAATTATTAGTAGAATTTAAAAATAATTATAATTTAGCTGTTGATGACAAATATAAAACCTATCTCGATGGACTAGAAGCTGATGGGCAAAAAGCAATTAAAAACGATGAGTTAAAAACAAAAATCACTACACTTGTGAATGGAATAGTATTTGTTTATAAACAGGAAGAATATGATGATACCTATAAAAAGTATCAAGCCGTAGTAGAAAATAACACTGGTACAGATTTATCGAGCTTTAGTGGGCAAGTTAACTTAGTAGATGCTAACGGAGTTACAGTTGATAATACTTTCATATCAACTGACAATTGGAAAAATGGTTCAAAAGTACTTTTTGAGTTTACAACAGACAAAACTTTTTCTAAGACTGTTATAACACCACAATATTCAGTAGCCGATTAATACAATAGAAGAGAACTTTAACATATAAGCACTAGAAAAACACCCGTTTTTGGGTGCTTTTTTTGTTTATCCTTAAATTAACGATAAAAGTTTAAGGAGAAAGTTATGGCAGATACACCATTAGGGAAAATGATAATTGAGATGGGCCTAAATGATGCCAATTTCTCAAAAGGGATAACTGGTGTGCAAAAGCAAATCAGCACTTTAAAAAATGATTTGAAAACATCTCAAGCATCTTTTTCAACATTTGGCAAAGGTGTTGATGGTGTAAAGAGCCCAGTTGATGTTTTAACAAAGTCTATTGAAGCTAACCATAAGCAACTTGAAATACTTAAGAACTCGTACAAAAAGTCATTTGTTGATGGGAAAGCAACATCGAGTACCCAAAAATATGCATCTGATTTGTCTCGTGCAAATGCACAGTTGATGCAGTTCAAAGTTGAACTTAAAGCTGCAGCTGAAGCTCAGTATATGCAAACTTCAATGTTGCCTAAAATGTCATCTGGACTTGATAAGGTTAGCTCTGGCCTTGGTAAAGTTTCATCAGTAGCAATGCCAGCAACGGTAGCTATAACAGCAGTTTTTGTAAAAGGTGTCCAAGCTGCAGCTGAATTTGATAATAAAATGACAGAGATAAAAGCACTCTTATCAGATGGGACATCAGCTAATGAGTTATCTAAACAAATGGATACGCTGTCTGCTAAGTCAAAAGAATGGGCACAAAAGTACGGTATCGACACATCTTCTATTAATGATGGAATGGAAGAGATGATAAAACGTGGGTACAACTTCAATCAAACTGTTGGTGCAATGCCCTCAGTATTAGATGCAGCTAAGGCCTCAGGGGATGACTTTGGAACTGTAATGAGCGCATCAACCGCAATCCTTGAACAATTTGGCTTAAAGACAAATGACTCAGCCTCAATGCTAAAAAATACCCAGAGGGTAACAGATAGTCTTACCTTTGTAGCCAATAAGACATCGGCTGGTTTTGAAGATATGTGGACTGCAATGGAATATGTAGGACCAGTAGCAAACTCTTTAAATATGAGCTTAGAGCAAACATCTGCAGCAGTTGGTTTGCTTTCAAATAATGGTCTTGAAGGTGATAAAGCAGGGACTTCACTCCGTGGAGCTTTAACAAGATTATTAAAACCTACCAAACAATCGAGTGTTGCGTTTAAAGAATTGGGTATTAATCTTTCTGATTTCAAAAAAGGGAACCTTGATTTCCCAACAATGCTCGATAAGATAAAAAAATCAACTGAGGGCATGACCGCAGCTGAAAAAAGTTCACTTATTGCTAAAGCTTTCGGTACTGAAGCTCAAACTGGTATGAATATCCTAGTTGAACAAGGTGGTGATGCTTTAAGAAATCTTACAAAAGAAACTCAAAGCGCTACAGGTTATACTAAGAAACTTGCCGACCAAATGAATAATTCGGATAAGAATGCTTTTAAAAAAGCAAAAGCAACGTTAGAAGTGCTTTCGATTGAATTGGGAGAAAGACTCTTACCATCGCTTGTCCCAATTGTTAAAGAAGTCGCTGATCTAGCCAAAAAGTTCTCTGATTTAGACCCTAAAACACAGCAATTAATCATAAAAATGGGACTAGCAACAGCGGCAATTGGCCCTACTGCAAAAGCTCTAAGTGGCCTATCTGGAGTTGCTGGTAATGTTACAGGAATCCTTGCCAAGATAGGAGCAAAAGGAGCTGGTAAACTTGCACTTGCAGGAATTACATCAGAGGCAGGTGCAGCAACGGGAGCCATCGCAGGCGGTGGAGGATTGACAGCTGCATTAGGAGGTATTAGCCCGATACTTGCAGGAATTAGCCCAGTCGCTCTTGCTGCATTAGGAACGGTTGGACTAGCTGGATTAATCTTTGGTGTCACAAGGGAAGTTGAAAAACTCCAGGACAAGCGAAATGTTTTTGGAACTATAAATGTGCCAGACGAAACATATAAGCAGGTTAAAGATTTTGAAGGTAAAGTTACTGACCTTAAAACAGCAACAGAAATATTTGGGCAAATTGGTCCTAAAGCTTTTAAAGACGTTGAGAAAGCAATAAAGGATATGGGTGGAGCCGCAAGTAAAGATGTAGATGCCGCAACTAAAAAATTAGTGGCTGAGGCAAAAAATTTAGGTTATGGCGATGAAGTGATTAATAGAATAAAAGCTGGTGGCGATAAAGCGAATGCTACGGTTAAACAGTCTACAGAAGAAATGACTTCAATTTATAAGAATGCTTCAAGAGAAAACCGAAACCTCACGCTTACTGAGAAAGCTCAAATCGCTATTGATCAACAAAAAATAGCAGAACAAGAAGTAAATGCCCTTGGAATCACTGGTAAAAAGAAAAAAGCAGTACTTGAAGCACTTTCTGGTGATTTGAATAAAATATCAGCTGACCAAGCGACTGATTATATCAATGATATTAATAAGACGTTAAGCAAGTCTGATTCTAGTTTTGAAAAGAAAATAAATCAAAATAAGGAATTATATAAGAAAGGTCTAATTACTCAAAACGAGTATAAATCAAAAGAAAAAGAACTTCAAAACGAACATGATTCTACAACATCTGCTTACCTTACCACCTTGGAAAAGATGATACTCAAGCAGGGGGAACACTTAACTAAAGGCACTAACCAGTACCAACATTGGGAAGTCGAAGCAAATAATATCCTTTCTAGATACGGAAAGAACCTTCAAGATATTATTGGACAATCAGGAACCGCATTCGAAGCAATAACTAAAAGCACTGGTAGTTTAAAAGCATGGAATTCAATGCCTAGCGAGGTGAAAAAATTACTTGGAGACAATTCAAATTTTGTAAATAGTGAAAAAGATGCAAGTTTAATTTTGAAAACTTGGGAACTTGCTACACCTGCGGCCAAAAAATTATTAGCGGAAAATTTAGTTAAAAATCCTACCATGACCGCACAACAAATCATTGACACTCTCCATGGTAACTCTGTTGGCTTATACGCAGTAGATAAAACGGGTACAGCAGTAAATGCAGCAGCAGCAACAGTTTCTAAACTTCAAGGTAAGTCTGTTGAAATAACTGGTAACCCTAATCCATTTAACAGTGTAGTAAGTAACATTCTTCAATCAAATTATGGTTCAGTATCAATCGGTATTAATGCAAAAAATGGGAACTTCGCTCAAGGTACACCATACCACCAAGGGGGGTTAGCTACTGTAAATGACCAAAGAGGTAGACTTTACAAAGAGTTGATTACTTTACCGACTGGAGACAGCTTTATTCCTCAAGGTCGTGATGTGACTCTACCTTTACCTAAGGGGACAAGTATTCTTAAAGCCTCTGAAACTGCAAAGCTTATTCCTAAATATGCGAATGGTACAGGCGCAATACCTGCAAATTCTAAAATATTCTCACGGATGAGGTCAGTACAAAGTCAACTAGTTGTAAACGCACCAGGTAGTAGTAATAATCAAGCAGAACTATTATCAAAAATTCTTCAAGTACTACTTAGTCAAGGATCGAATAATGATGTTGTAAATGCGATGAAGTTATTAGCTAATCGACCAGTTGAAGCATACTTTGACAGAAAAAAAGTGACTGCAGAGATATCGAAACAACAAGCATTGAATCAGTCCATTGAAAATATAATTAACGGGAGAATTTAAATGAGTGAAGTTATAAAAATAACCTATGGAGGAATAAATTTATCAGATCTATTTGATTCTATTACAAACATCAAAAGAAATATAGGGGCCACTTGGGCAAATAATTTAGATGGTACCAACTTTATTAATAATTCTTTAGGTACTCGAACAATTTCCTTTGATTTCACAATCAGTGGTACATTTTTCGATGAGATTAACCATAATAAAGAACTTTTATCAAGTTATTTAAATGTTAGGGAAGAGACTCCCTTGATTTTTGAAGATGAACCAAATAAAGTTTGGTATTCTTTGCCTGATGGTGATCAAACGATTGATTTAAACTCTGGAACGTTAACATTCTTAGTTCCTTCTGGAAGTGCAGTATCCAGTTATACAAATGTTTTAAATAATTCTAATTCTGGTGGAGAACTTGGAACCGTAACAGATAATGGTGATGGAACAGCGTCTGTGATCATAAATAATAAGGGAACTTTGCCTACCTTTTTACGTGCAAAAATATCTTTACTTGATGAAAATGGCTTTTTGCGAATCGTTGGTGTGAATGGCATACTTGAAATGGGAAATGCCGCAGAAGTTGATGGTGTAGATGCTACAAAAAGTGAAATGTTGCTTAATGCAGTCAATAATGTAGCTTCTGATTACTCAGGTTTCAGTCCTACGACACGCACTTATGCTCTAGGAAGTACAAATCGTCCCAACAATGGAACAATGGCATACCAAACAGATGGTTTAAGATTAACCAACGGTGGAACAGGGACAAGCTGGCATCAAGCGGATTGGGTATTCACTCTCCCTAAAGATAGTAGCGGAAATCTAGGAGCTAGTTCATTCATTAGCAATTTCAATGCTGTTTTTGAAACGGGAAGTGTAAAACAACTGGGATATCTTCATGTCATGCTTACTGATTCAAACGATAATACTATTATGGGATATGCAATATCCAAGTCGAGTCCAAACAATAATTCTGCAACTGTTAATTTTTATTACCAAGATGTAGACAATCCGGGTAATTTCCTATCATATACGACTCGTCCTAACTTTCAAGCGAGCGGTGTGAATGTCAAAGAAAACCCAGGATTTTATCACACACAAGGTCATGCAGAAATGATTAAGCAAGGGGCACAGTTAGGGTGGCTTTACAACGGCAAAAAGTATACCGTAAATATTCCAGATCTGGCTAATAGTTCGGTCACAAAAATTCATGTCGAAATGGGAGCCTTTGGAACAGCTCCGAAAATCGGAAATATGGCTCTTCGGCGAATCTGGTTTCAAAAGACGAATGTACAGTATTGGAGTGATATTCCTAATCGTTTCAAGGCAGGATCAACTCTTGAAGCAAATATGGAGGAGGGGAAGATTTACCTTGATGAACGTCCCGCAATGGACTTAAAAGTGAATGGTTCAACTTTCTACTCCGTGCCTCCTGGAACAAGTGAACTCTTAATTTCAGGATCAGATTGGTTTACTGGTGGCATAAATCTAAATTTTGAATGGGAGGAACGTTACCTATAATGGAAATTAATATTCATGGGGAAGATATGAAGTATGTAGCAGTAATGGACAATTCTTTACCAAAAGCGCTTCATTATACGAATGATTTATGGCATCGATATTTAACACAAGGTGCAGCCACTTTTAGTACGACAATCTTAAAAAAAATAAATGGAAATATTCATCCTGATTCTGAACTGATTACTGATCAGTCCTATATCTCATTTAAAGACGAAAAAGGTAATGACCAACTCTTTACTATTTTAAAGCTCATTGAAGATAATAATACAATTTCAATTGAATGCTACAATCTTGTGCTTAAGTTACTCAATGGGCAAGCTAGTTCTATGGACAATACCGTTGCTCACTCAATCAAGTGGTATCTAGAGCAATTCGGTATTACAACATATTCTGGGGTAAAAATTGGTATCAATGAGTTATCTTCAAAGTTAATTACTTTGAATTTTGATTCTGAAGAAACTAATGTGGCAAGGTTACTTTCTATAATTAATTCTTTTGATGGTGAATTTGAATTTATCACTACACTCAATTCTGACGGTACATTGAAGGAAGTTATTCTTAACCTTTATCAGGAAGGTGACGGAATAAAAACACAGGGTGTCGGTTCAATTCGAAATGATGTGAACCTTGTTTATGGTGATAATGTAACGGGTGTAACTCGAACTAGTAGTAAAGAAACACTTTTCAATGCCACAACTGTGTATGATAGCAACCACAAAATCAATTGGAAACAATTAAGCTTCACAAAGAAAAATTCTGATGGTGATGTAGAGTTCTACAAAAAAGCTGGAGATATGACAGCATATGCCCCTATCTCTGCTCAAAAGTACCCATCACTTTCAACGATTAACGGGGGAACTCCATATACACGTAAAGATTTCACAATTGAAATCAAGAAGGATACAGACTTAGTAGCTTATGCCTTAAGCCAGTTTGCTCAATATGCTTATCCAACAATTACATATGACGTAACTGCCTCAAGCTCCCTACTCAATTCTAGTTATGGGCTAGGCATTGGCGACACGATCAAAGTTCAGGACGATAACTTTGCAGGAGGATTAATATTACAAGCACGTGTTTCCGAAATAGAGCTGAGCGACACTAATCCGTTAAATAGCAAACTTACTTTATCTAATTACGTCAAACTTCAAAGCCAAATATCAGATGGTTCATTATCTCAACTCCAAGCACTAGTAGATGCCAATACACCATATAAAGCAGAACTAACAACAGATAACGGTGTTCAGTTTAAAAATAATGCGACTCCAACGAGTACTACGCTTGGTGCTCACATATTTAAAGGTTCGTCAACTACTGAAACAATCGCTGATAGTTATGAATGGTTCAAAGACGGTGTATCAATCGCTACCACTCAAACACTCACAGTTAATGCGACTGATGTCACTTCAACTGCAGTATATTCTTATCAAGCAACGATTGCAGGAAAAGTAGTCGCTAGTAAGTCGGTGACTATCACTAATGTTAACGACGGAACCAGCCCGATTAATCTAGTTATTGATTCATCTAATGGCTATCAATTTAAAAATAATATCATTAATACAACTTTCACTGCGATACTTTATCAAAATAATAAAGAAATTGATAGTGATGGAACAAAATTTGCTTATATATGGTCTAAAACTAACTCTGACGGAACAGTAGATACCGCTTGGAATCTTGCTCATCAAACAAGTCAGAAATCAATTACAATCACAAATAGTGATGTTTGGCAGAGAGCTACATTTGATTGCACTGCAGAACCACTTAATTAATAGGAGGAATACATTATGTCAATTGTCTCAAGTGGACAAATCACAATCACAGATTTATCAGATGGTATGCAACTCAATGCTTTCATCACAGCGAGTGGGGTTACTACTCAAACTTATGATGCAACAGCTCAAACATGGTCACCAAGTTATGCGACTACTCCACAAGTTTTAACGCTTAACCTTACTAAAGCAGGGAGTACAACTTCTGTTATTAGTGGGATTTCAGGAAATATTATTTGGACACGAGCAGATGGAACGACAACAACAACTATCACTTCAACTACTAATACTGATACTCAATATATGAGCGGAAGCGCAAATAGTGTATTGACAACAAAAGTCAATGTCCCAATTGCTAACTCAGCGTCACGATTCACTGCTTCTGGATTATGGGTTGACCCTAATACAGGTTTAAACGTTCCGTTCTCAGCTGTTTTAGATTTAACCGTTGTACAACTTGCTAAATCAGCTGTTCTTGCGAATGTTTATGCTGGAAATGGTGGAGCGTTCTACAATTCTATGCCTGCAAGCTTAACAGTTAACGCCGATTTATATAAAGGGGGGCAACTTTCTGCAGGAAACAAGCAAATATTCTTCGGTTATGCAGATAGTACTGTAACTACAACTGGTTCAACTGGCTATAACTCAAACCTTGGATTAGGTTGGCATTTATGTACTTCATCTACAACTGGTCAAACTCCCAATGTAGCAGCGGGAACAAATACAACTTCTCAAGGGATACTAACAGTTCTACCAACGGCAATTGTAAATGCTCAAACTTTTAAGGCAGTAATCATTGACCAAGTAGGCGGTACAGCAGGTACGGCAGTTAGTGGTATCGTTACTCTTCTTGATTACACAGACCCATTAACTTGTACGATTGATAGTACAGCAGGTAGCATTTTTAAAAACGGTTCTGGTACGACAACACTTACTTGCCGAGTATTTCAATCTGGTGCTGAAATTGATACAGCTGGAACAACCTATACTTATAAATGGTCTCAACGTGACCAAAATGGTGTATTAAATGCTAATTTTGGCGGTACAGGCAATCAATATAAAACTGGTAAAACAATTAGTGTTGCGGCGACTGATATCAATGTCAAAGCTCAATATACATGCGAGGTAAATCAATAATGAAAAGTACATTTTATGCCAATATTGAACTTGGGGGAGAAATCACACAAGTTAGCTTTGAAGCAACAAGTGCAAGTGATGTGATTGAACAAATCTGGCGGACTTACGGTATCTCCACTCCAATTATTGAAATTTGGGCGGAGGTGACTGATGACAATAGTAGCAAGCAATAGTCTCACATTAAGTAACGTTAATGATGGGACAATAACTCACACCGCCTATGCCAACAGCGCAGACGGCACGGACGGTTTCACGACTGTTTATCCGAATTTGAATTTGTTGGACGGTACTAAAGATTTTAGTGGTGTTTGGAATAATTCAAATAATTGGGAAAACGACGGAACATATAAAGGCTTAACCGTTAAAAAAACAATAGTACAATGGAATGCTATAAATAAAACATTTAAAGCGCCTGAAAACGGAAATTACACTTTCTCGGTATATATTAAAAGTTCAGGAAACAAAGCGAATGTAGTAGGTTATCTCAATATAAATGGTAAAAATGAAAGTCAGATCATACCTGATACTCCTCCGAAAAATGATTTCGATTGGGTGATAAAGAGTTTCTCTGTTAATTTGAAAGCTGGGGACATTGTTAGTGCTGGTTACTACCTGACAGGTAGTGGCTTAGGTTATACTTTATGGACTGCTGGCCATAAATGGGAAGTAGGCTCAACCGCCACTCCTTGGATGCCCTCAGCTAGCGAAGTAACAACTGCTGACTGGCCTAGCTACATTGGTCAGTACACAGACTTTATGCAAGCTGACAGCACTAATCCATCCGACTACACTTGGAGTCTGATGCGAGGGAATGACGGTAAAGATGGGGTAGACGGTAAGATAGGCCCTCAAGGGCCAGCAACAGGAATCACTCAATCTACATCTGAACCGACTACGAAATATGCGGGCATGCTTTGGCAATATACAGGAACTAGCAATATTACTATTGGCACTACAGTTATTTTGCCACAAGCTCAATATGTTTATGATGGCTCAAACTGGAAAATTTATGCGCTAAGTGTTGCAAATTTGAACGCTGACACATTGTCGGCTATTACAGCCGATTTAGGGACTGTTACTGCAGGAATCATAAAAGCATATATTGATTATACGTTTTACAATGGTTCAGCTACAGCCATACCAGCGAAAGCATACTTGAAAATAGACGCAACAAATGCAACTCAAAAGATAGCACTCCAAAGTCCGACAGGTGTTGATTGGGACTACATTCAAATGGGGCCAGATGGAATGAGCATCTTTGTGGATAGCCAAAATGTTGATGGTATTGGAGTAGTAAGTGGTCGTTACCTTCAATCTAATATTGGTGCTAATGGTTTATCTTTTGTTCAGTCTAATAGTTTAACTACAAATAGTGACGGTGATTTAGTACCAGCACAACCTTACACAGGTGCAGGAAGTTTATATTTTAACGGTACAGCTCTTGTCAGTACAAAGCCAATAACAGTCGTAACTGATACAGACTGGGAATATTTTACACCAGCTGGAACTTTTGCCAAAGGAACAGCGGCCTCTTCTACAATGAGACTGAAAAAAGAGGGAACAAAAGGGATAGTCCATATGCGAGCCGGCACACTCTCCAGTGCGTTAAAAGCTAATATTTGGGCGAATTTCATTCAAGTTCCAAGCAATATGATACCAGCATATGAAACAGTAGCCGTTGGTGGTTCTATGTCAGGCGTTCCGGTTTTGTTTTATGTCAATTCAACTGGCATGATTAAGCTATCTTTAATGTCTGATATGGCAGCGGCAATAAACGTTATGAATTGTTATTTTGAATATCCACTAACTTAAAAAAGAAAGGGAAAAAATGGAAATAAAAACAGCGAGTGAGAACTATACTTACGAAATCGTTACGAATAATGTCGCAACTGTGGGTGCAAATGCGAACATTGACAGCCAAGGGCTGGCAAGTATTAATTTTAATGTCAGAAATACAACAGCATTTTTTGGAGACAAAAGTAGTCGTGAGGCTATGCACACTCTATTAGATACTATTATTGACAAGGCGGAAGCTAATTTTAACGCTCTGCCTACTGAATAGGAAGTATAGGAGTATATGGAAGTTTTAATTAAAGATGCCTTTATTTTCTTAAAAGATATGATTAATAATTGGCCAACAATCGTCATTTGTAGTGGGATTATCGGTTTCGGTTACCGACAATTGAATAAGAAGCAAGATGAACGTGACAAGAATCAGGAAAATCAGTTGTTAGTCATGCGTCAGGAAATAAAGCGCATTGAGCTTTCTCAAGCAATTAACCATGACTATGGAATGCAAATCGTCAGTGGTATTTTTGATGAATACGTTGCAATGGGCGGGAACCACTACGCACATGAATTATATGAAAAATATAAAAAAGAAAAAGAGGAAAAATAGCATGAATTTAGACCAAATTTTAAATCTTATTGCATTAATTACGATCGCAGCACCTGTTGTTGGTTCGGTCATCACATATGTCATCCCTAAAACTAAGAATGTTAAACTACAGAACGCTGAGAAGCTCGCTCTTCAAGTCGTTAAGGCTGTTGAACAAACAGGGGGACAATTGACCAGTAAAGAGAAGAAAGACGTCGCTACGGCTAATCTGACGGCTCTCGTTACAGCTGGAGGTGCAGAAGTAGACAGATTAATTGAAGCGGCCGTTAACACCATGAATGGAGAAAAACAATGACAATAAATTGGACGAATGCTGTAAATTGGTATAAAAGCAATATTGGCAATCAGACTTATTCTCAAAACCCACCCCGGTTCGATTGTTCATCATCGGCCACTCTCGCTTTTGCCTCAGCAGTTGGAATTACGGTTGATACGGTAAACTATTCCACGCTTAACCTAGCGGACCTGTTTGCGAAGA
>NZ_JXJU01000016.1 GCF_002441655.1 Lactococcus fujiensis JCM 16395
TGATATGTCTGAATATATGGAAAAACACAGCGTGGCTAAATTGGTTGGAGCTCCTCCAGGATATGTTGGATATGAAGAAGCTGGTCAACTAACAGAAAAAGTTCGTCGCAACCCATATAGCTTAATTTTGCTTGACGAAATTGAAAAAGCACACCCAGATGTGATGCATATGTTCTTACAAATTCTTGATGATGGACGGTTGACAGATGCTCAAGGTCGTACTGTTTCCTTTAAGGATGCCATTATTATTATGACTTCAAATGCAGGGACGGGTAAGATTGAAGCGAATGTTGGCTTTGGTGCCGCTCGAGAGGGCAAAACGAATTCTGTCCTTGGCGAATTAGGTAATTTCTTTAGTCCAGAATTCATGAACCGTTTTGATGGAATCATTGAGTTTAATCCACTTTCTAAAGAAAATCTACTGAAAATCGTTGATTTGATGCTCAATGAAGTAAATGAACAAATTGGTCGAAATGAAATTCATCTTGATGTTACTCAAGCAGCCAAAGAAAAACTTGTTGATTTGGGCTATGATCCAAAAATGGGGGCGCGTCCTTTGCGTCGGACGATCCAAGATCATATTGAGGATGCAATTGCAGATTTCTATATTGAACACCCTGAGTATAAACATTTGGTAGCAGATGTCATTAATGATAAGATAGTGATTTCAAATGTGGCTGATGATGTTGCACAACCAGTTGATAAAGCTGATCAGACTGAAGTTGAAAAGGAAGAATAAAGAGATAAAAAAGTTGAACGTGGTTCAGCTTTTTTTTGTTCAAATTTGTATATTATTTTGTTATTTATAATTTATAGATTACAATATAATTATAAATAAATGAGAAAGAGGTGAGAAATGATTAAATATCATTGCGAGTGTGAATACTTTCCCTAAATAATATGGCATAGTACTAATGTTATTCTTATTAAATTCTTATCGAATTTGATAAAAAGTTTACTTAAAATTTATTCTATTCATTTTTAACTTATTGAACACTAAAACTATATAAAACCTATTTCATGGAGGAAATAATTAATGCACAAACTCAACAAAAGATCAACTAAACAAGTATTACGTCAACTTACTGCCGCTGCTGCGATTGGAACAATGATGGTTGCACCACTTGCACCTGCTGTTTCAGTGCTTGCTGAAGGTCGTGGAACTACAGAAATTGCACCAACATCAACTAACTTTAACTTTGATGCCAGTACAGCAAGTTATCAAGCAAATGCCACTCGACCTGTAGGTTCAAATTTTGCTAATAACTTTGTTTTGAAACCAGTTTCTGAGGTAACAAATAGTATTGATGATGAAGTGTTATTGGCTAATCTTACGAGTGGCAGCTGGCATTTTCAAATTCAAGGGACATCAGATGTATTGACTAGGGCACAACTTAATACAGCTTTGAATGCACGTAATGCAGGCGCTGTAACAATTTTGGCTAGTAATATGCAGACGGGAGAAGATTCAGAAACGCTTGTAATCCACTTGAATATTACCCCACTTGAAATTTCAGCAGATGATCTTGAAGGACTGGAAATAAGTTTTGAAGATAGAGTCTTTAATGGCTCTTCTGATGTGAATACAGCGGATATTCGCATTGAAGGGGCTAATGATAATCAAAAATTGATGACCCTTCAAAATTCTATTCATGCCACGTACGAGCAGGCGGGTGTTAACATGGTGGGCAATGAACCTGCAGAGCAAAATATTACGGTAAATTCATTAAATACTACAAATCTCACATTTGGAGAAGGCGTCAGCAGTGCTTCAATTATTGAAAAACTTAATTCTTTGGGATTAAAAGGTGTTATTAAACCTGCTGAGGCAGAAGAAGCGGCAACGATGGTGGCAACAAGTACCGGTTCAACAGTTACAGTGAGTATGGAACAGACTAAGAACGATATTTGGAATGAGCACACCAAAGTGATCTATAGCTTAAAAGATGCTAATGATAAGGAAGTTAAATCTGAAGCAGTCGCATTTACTGACACTTATACTTTTGAGGGATTAACACAGAATAGCCCATATACACTTTCAGCGACGATTGTGGAAACAGATAATTTTACGGGCGATACAACGATTGATTCTAAAGACGTTGAAACAGGATTTCATGCAATTGATTCATGGTTTACGGCTCATCTCCAAGGGACTGGAGACGGGACTCCACCAGGTGGATTTACAAATCAAGGCGGATTAGGTACGATTATTGGAACAACGGGTCAGTCTCGCCGACTTGAGGAACTGACTTTGACTGGAATTTTTGATGGGAAAGGAGGCGTACATCATTTTGATGTTTCGGCTCATATTCAAGGCTATTCTCAAGACGTTCAGGGTGTAGTGTCAGAAAATGGCAATTCCATTACTGTGGGGACTAGAGCACGTTCGTTGCGAATGGAAGGAATTTCAATTAATATTCCGCAGGCAGCTCGTGACCAAGGACTTCGTGTTTTCTATCGTGTTCATTTACAAGGCACCGGTTGGTCAGGTTGGTTCTCCGATGGACAATTTGCGGGTACACGTGGTCAGTCCCGTCGAATGGAGGCCATCGAGATTCATGTTATTGATCCAACATCAGGTGACCCACTGCCATTTAGAGTTACACTTGACTAATAAAAAAAAGCTGAACAAAGTTCAGCTTTTTTTTATTGAATCACTAACATGCCATCTTTGATTGCCCAAGGCTCTTTAAGATCAATGTGGTCGTAGAACATGATTCCATTGGTGTGATCAATTTCATGTTGAACGCACATGGATTCAAAGTTTTTGAGCCGAATTTTTTTCTTTTCGCCTTCTTTATTATAGTATTCAACTGTAACGCGCGCGTGACGAACAACGAATCCTGGGATTTCTTCGTCAACAGAGAGGCATCCTTCACCAGTTTCGAGAGCCGCATCTTGAACAGAATGGCTTACGATTTTGGCATTATATAAAACTTCTTGCATTTTGAAAGGTTCAGTTGGTAAAATTTCATTGCCCGCTTCGTCAATTTCGGGTTCATTTGGAATCAATACAGCAATAACTTTTTTGAGTAGGCCCAATTGATTTCCAGCAAGTCCAACTCCACCACGTAAGCCCATTTTGTCAGCAATGACAGGGTCTTGCGAATTACGCAAAAATTCCATCATTTTTTCACCAAGAATAAGATCTTCTTTTGAAAGTGGGAACGCAACTTCATCAGCTACTTCGCGTAGGGTTGGAAAGCCTTCGCGTACGATATCATCCATGTCAATTTGATGGCTTGGCTTAATTAAATTTTCTTGAATTTGGTCTTTTGTTAAAGGAGCCAATTTTTCATTTACTTCATTTCCAGTCATATTCTAAATCCTTAAATCTTTTTTCGAATGACTCTATTATAGCATATTTTGGAGCCTAAAATGGTAAAATGGACTAAGAAACATCATCTTGTGAAGGTATGATGAAATGGAAAGCAGAAAAAGGTGATCAATAATTATTGTTCGAGGGGGCGATAAATAAATGGATGAATACAGAAAAAATGTAGCAGCTTTGATTATGAATCAAGAAGGAAAAATCTGGCTTGGCGAGCGGTCTGATAAAATGAATTGGGGCTTTCCTCAAGGTGGAATTGAGGATGGAGAAAGTTCAGAACAGGCACTTTTTCGTGAACTTTCTGAAGAGATCGGAACGAACGATGTTGAAATCATAGCCAAATATCCAGGCCTCTTGCGCTATGATTTCCCTAAAGAAATGAAATTTCCAACGTGGACCTATAAAGGTCAAGAACAACAATATTTTTTGGTTAAATTACACGAGGATGCGAAAATACAATTAGAAACGCATCCAGAAGAAATCGAATTTTTAGACTATCGTTTTGTCAGTACTGATGAACTTTTTCAAATGGATTTCGGTTTTAAAACAGAAACTTATCGAACGGCTTTAACTTTTTTTAAGGAGTGGATTGCTTAATGACAATTGAAAGAATTACAGATAATAAATTTGAACTTGTAAGTAAATATAGTCCTGCAGGCGATCAAGGTGAGGCCATTGAAACGCTTGTTGAAAATATTGAAAATGGCGAGAAAGCCCAAATTTTACGCGGAGCAACGGGAACTGGGAAAACCTATACCATGAGTCAAGTTATTGCTCGTACTGGCAAACCGACTTTAGTCATGGCGCACAATAAAACTTTGGCGGGCCAACTTTACAGTGAATTTAAAGAGTTTTTCCCAAATAATGCGGTTGAATATTTCGTCTCTTATTATGACTATTATCAGCCAGAAGCTTATGTTCCCAGTTCAGATACTTACATTGAAAAAGACAGTTCGGTCAATGATGAAATTGATAAATTACGACATTCGGCGACCTCAAGCTTGCTTGAACGTAATGATGTGATTGTGGTTGCCTCTGTTTCGTGCATTTACGGATTGGGTTCGCCAAAAGAATATCAAGATTCAGTCGTTTCGCTTCGACCAGGTCAAGAAATTTCGCGTGATAAATTATTGAACCAATTGGTCGGCATTCAATTTGAACGTAATGACATTGATTTCCAACGGGGACGTTTCAGAGTTCGTGGTGATGTTGTTGAAGTTTTCCCAGCCAGTCGTGACGAACGTGCTTTCCGAATTGAATTTTTTGGTGATGAAATTGAGCGAATTCGTGAAATTGAGGCGCTTACTGGTCAAGTCGTGAGTGATGTCGATCACTTAGCCATTTTCCCAGCAACACACTTTATGACTAATGACGACCGAATGGAAGAATCCATCGCCGGCATTGAGGGGGAGTTGCAAGATCAATTAAAGAAATTTAGAAATGAGGGGAAACTTCTTGAGGCTCAGCGTTTAGAACAACGAACTAATTATGATATTGAAATGTTGCGCGAAATGGGCTATTGTTCTGGGGTAGAAAATTATTCACGATGGATGGATGGACGCACCGAAGGGGAACCACCCTATACCCTCATGGATTTTTTCCCCGATGACTTTATGATCATGATTGATGAAAGTCACATGACAATGGGACAAGTCAAGGGAATGTACAATGGAGACCGGGCACGTAAAGATATGTTGGTCAATTATGGTTTTCGTTTGCCTTCTGCATTGGATAATCGACCACTCCGTCGGGAGGAATTTGAAAGCCATGTTCATCAGATCGTATATGTTTCAGCGACGCCTGGTGATTACGAAATGGAACAAACAGATACTATCGTCGAACAAATTATTCGACCTACAGGCCTCCTCGACCCTGAAGTTGAAGTTAGACCAAGTATGGGACAAATTGACGATTTGTTAGGTGAAATCAATGCACGAGTAGAAAAAAACGAGCGTGTTTTTGTGACGACATTGACCAAAAAAATGTCCGAAGATTTGACCGCCTATTTAAAAGAAATGGGTGTCAAAGTAAAATACATGCACTCAGATATCAAAACACTTGAGCGAACCGAAATAATTCGAGATTTACGACTTGGTACTTTTGATGTCTTGGTGGGAATCAATTTGTTGCGTGAAGGAATTGACGTACCCGAGGTTTCGCTTGTAGCTATACTAGATGCTGATAAAGAAGGTTTCTTGAGAAATGAACGTGGACTGATTCAAACCATCGGTCGTGCAGCTCGTAATAGTAATGGTCATGTCATTATGTATGGTGATAATATGACAAAAAGCATGCAAAAAGCGATTGATGAAACGGCACGCCGTCGTGAAATTCAAATGGCTTACAATGAAGAGCATGGCATAATTCCGCAAACAATTAAGAAAGAAATACGTGACCTTATTTCGATTAGTAAAAAGTCTGCAACTGGAGAAATTGAAGAAGTTGATGCAGAAGCTATGACGAAGAAAGAACGTCAAACACTTGTTAAAAAACTTGAAAAAGAAATGCAAGAAGCAGCAAGCGCCCTCGATTTCGAAGGTGCAGCACAATTGCGTGATATGATTTTAGAGATCCGAGCAATGGATTAACAGTTGAGCTGATTCGGTTAGAATCAGCTTTTTTGTTCTATTTTCGTATAAATTGTGTTATTTATTCAAATGATGTATAAAAATACTTGACAAATTTAATTTATATTGTATAATTATAAAATATAAATTAAATAAAAATTCAAGGAGTATTGAATATGAAAATGAAAAAGATTTTATTGGGTGCAATTTTAATCAGTGCAACTGCGACATTAGCCGCTTGTGGAAAGAGTAGTGACAGCGCGAAAAATCAAGTTGACACCATTAAGAAGAATGGGACACTAACGGTCGCGCTATCTGCTGACTACCCACCTTTTGAATTCCAAACAATCCAAAATGGTAAAAATACGGTTGTTGGATCCGATGTTGATTTAGCTAATGCGATTGGAAAAAAACTTGGTGTAAAAGTAAAAATATCTAATATGGATTTTTCAAATGTTCTTTCGAGTGTTTCGAGTGGGAAAGCAGACTTGGCGATTTCAGGGATTACTTATACCAAAGAACGTGCGAAAACATATAATTTTTCAAAAATCTATTATCATTCACCTAATTCAATAATTATTAAAAAATCCGATTTAAATAAATATACAAATTTGGATTCGTTTGCCAATAAGCAAGTCGCTGCTCAAAAAGGGTCAATGCAAGAACAGATTGTGTTGAAAGACATGAAGAAGAGCAATGATATTTCTCTTGCCACAATCGGAGACGAAGTCAATGAGGTCAAGACTGGAAAAGTTGAGGGAGCTGTAGTTGAAACACTTATTGCTCAAAGCTATGTTGATGCAAATCCTGATTTGGCTTTGGCAAAAGTAGAAATGCCTGAATTAGCAAGTGATTATGGTATGTCAGTAGCTATGCCCAAAGATTCATCAGAACTGACAAAAGCAGTAAATGAAGTGATCACAGAAATGTTACAAGATGGTACTATGGATAAAAATATCCAAAAAAACTATGAATTAGCAAAAACTGTAAAATAATAGGAAGTGAGATAAGTAAATGTCGTGGGAAGATAAACTCAGAGTCGTCGAGCCATATATTTCTGGAGAACAACCGAAAATGGATCACATGATTAAATTAAATACAAATGAGAATCCATATCCAGCCTCACATGCAATTAAGGCAGCTTTAGAAGCCATCACGACTGATAAATTGTCCATCTATCCAAACTCAGATGCAGAAGAGTTGCGCTCAGCACTTGCAAAAATGTGGAATCTTGACGATAGTCAAATTTTTATTGGCAATGGTTCAGATGAAGTACTATCCCTTTCATTCTTGACTTTTTTTAATGGTCAAACGCCAATTTTAATGCCAGATGTAACTTATCCCTTTTACACGACTTATGCTGATCTGTATGGGATAAAATATAAAAAACAGCCTGTTGATGACACATTTCATATGCAGCTTCAGTCCTACCAAGAAGAAAATAGTGGAATAATTTTTTGTAATCCATGTAATCCGACAGGGATCGTTGAACCACTAGATTTTATTGATGCCCTTTTGGCATCAAATTCTAATAGTATTGTTATTATTGATGAAGCTTATGCTGATTTTGCTGGTCAAACGGCAATTCCATTACTTGATAAGTATGATAATTTAATTATCACTCGAACTTTTTCCAAAGCACGGAGCCTTGCTGGAATTAGATTGGGCGTTGCCCTCGGTTCTCCACTCGCCATTAGCAAACTTTATGATGTGAAAAATTCCTTTAATTCATATTGTGTGGATTATGTTGCCCAGGAGGTTGGATTAGCTAGTATAAATGATCAAACGCTTGTTGACCTTAATATCGCAAAGATCATTGCCACGAGAAATTGGTTTGGAAAAGAGCTTGAAAAATTAGGCTTTGTCATCACTGATAGTCAGACAAATTTCGTTTTCATTCAGTCCCCCCTTAGTTCAGCAAAAAACTTATATGAAAAAATGTATGAGGCACATATTATTATTCGTTATTGGGACAAACCAAGAATTTCAAATTGGGTCCGTATCACAATTGGGACGGAAGAAGAAATGAGAAATGTACTTGCTTTCCTGGCTGAATTCATACAGCAGGAAAAAATGAATAATTCAATAGGAATTAATTAAATTTTTGATGATTTTTAACATAAAAATGTAATAGATAAGGCTGTTTAAGTTCACTTAGTCAGCTTTTTTTCTATGGAAATAAAATACTTGACAATAAAAAAATATGGTGTATAATTATACGTATATTGAATAAATTAAACAGATTATTCATAAATAATGAATAATTGTTTAGAGGGAATAAAATGAAAAAGATGAAAAAAATGTTACTTGGCCTTGTCGGTCTTGTAGCCGTTGGTACCTTAGCTGCTTGCTCAAATACAAGTGGGACATCAGTGAAAAAAGTTCAAGACAGTAAACAACTTGTTCTTGCAGTCAGTCCAGATTATCCTCCATTTGAATATCAAACCATTAAAAATGGCAAAAATACCGTTGTTGGGATTGATATTGATTTGGCCAATGCTATTGCAAAAAAATTGGATGTGAAGTTGAAAGTAAGTACAATGGACTTCAACAATGTTTTGACAGCCTTGTCACAAGGTAAAGCTGACATTGCAATCTCAGGAATTTCAGCCACTACCGATCGTAAGAAATCATTTGATTTTTCGAATGTCTATTATGATGCAACCAATGAAATTGTAGTGAAAAAATCAGATCTTAGCAAATACAATTCAATTTCAGATTTTAAAGGCTTGAAATTGGCGGCTCAAAAAGGGTCAACGCAAGAAACAGCTGTGAATAATCAAATCACGGGCTCAGTTCTCGTTTCACTCGCTGCCACAGGTGATGAAATCAATGAAGTCAAAGGTGGAATGGTCTCAGGAGCTGTTTTGGAAGATATGATCGCAAAATCCTTTGTTGCTGCAAACCCTGATCTCGCGATTGCCAATGTTAAAATTCCAAATTTGAAATCTAATCCAGGAATGGCTGTCGCTGTTCAAAAAGGATCAACTGAATTGACTTCAAAAATCAACGAAGTGATTAGTGAAATGAAATCGAGTGGCGAACTTGAAAAGATAATTCAAGAAAACTACACTGCTTCACAAAAAGTTAAATAAGAAAACTGGTTCAACCAGTTTTTTTTTTACAAAATTTGTTGTTTCTTCTGACTTGCGTTATAATGGAGCCATTATTTGTAGGGAGGTATTAAAGTGAAAAAACCAATTATTGCAATCAGTGGGGACCGGTTAAGTCATTCCTCTAAATTCTTGAACGAAAATTATGCAGATATTGCCCCACGTGATTTGAAAAATGCAATTGTTGAAGCTGGAGGTGTACCAATTATTTTACCTTATCTTGAAAGTCCGGAAATGGTGGCTGAAATGGTTCAAAGTTTGATTGGTAGGATTGATGGTTTAATTATTCCCGGGGGACCGGATGTATCACCTCATTTCTATGGAGAAGAACCAACCGTTGAAATAGGCTCAACAAATTATTTAAAAGATTCTTTTGAAATTGAATTAATTAAAGCTGCAGTATCGGAAAAAATTCCTGTACTTGGGATTTGTCGAGGACTTCAAATCATTAACGTGGCCTTTGGTGGGACACTATATCAAGATATAAATAGTCAAGACAAACTAGCTTTTGTCAAACACCAGCAGGATTCTTTCGGTGCTTATCCCACTCACCATATTCATTTGAATGGCCTTTCAGCGCTGACTGAAATTTATCAGGAACAAAAAGAAGTCCTTGTAAATTCAAGACATCATCAGGCTGTAAAAACCTTAGCGCCTCAATTTGAAATTATTGCTAGAGCAATCGATGGTGTCGTTGAGGCCATCGAATCGAAAAATCATAACATAATGGCCGTTCAATGGCATCCAGAGAACATGTGGCAGACAGATCAAAAGTCGCTTGAGCTCTTTCAAAAATTTATTCAAAATTGTTCAAAATAGAAATAAAAAAGACCCGTTAGGGTCTTTTTATTTCATTATTTCGTTTGGTCAGCAGCTTCATCAACAATAAATGTGAACTCTGCTGTAGCAACTTTTTTGCCATCAACCAGAGCAGTAGCAGAAGCAATTCCGACTTTTCCTCGGAATTTAGTGATTTCAAATTCAAGTTTCATCACGTCACCTGGAGTCACTTTTTGGCGGAATTTAGCTTTATCAATACCACCAATATAGGCCATTTTACCCTTGAATTCATCTTTTGTTAAGATTAAAATCGATCCAGCTTGTGCAAGAGATTCTAAAATCAGCACTCCAGGAAAAGTTGGATTGCCTGGAAAATGCCCATTAAAAACTTGTTCATTAATGGTTACATTTTTTGTTGCTACAATTTTGTTTTCGGTAATTTCATCAACGTAGTCAATAAATAAAATAGGGTAGCGATTTGGAATAATGTTTGCAACTTCTTGTGCTGTCATTACTTTTGTCATGATTTCTCACTTTCTGTGATAGCCAAACTTGACATTTTGGTTAATTTAATTTAAAATTTGATGTATCAAGTATTTTTATATATAAAACATTGTTTACACTTTTATCTTACCAATAATTTGTGACGGTGTCAATTTATTAATTATTAAAAGAAGGAATTATTTTATGTTTTTAGAAGGAAAAAAAATCGTCATTATGGGCGTAGCAAATAATAAATCAATTGCCTGGGGTTGTGCAAAAGCAATGAAAGATCAAGGGGCGACTTTGATTTTCACTTATCAAAATGAGCGAATGGAAAAACAATTGGCGCGTTTGGCTCAAGAAGATGACCTGTTGGTGGAATGCGATGTGGCTTCTGATGAGTCAATTCGCCGTGCTTTTTCAACAATTGAAACACGCGTTGGAAAAATCGACGGACTCCTACATGCGATTGCTTATTCTAAAAAAGAAGAATTGGGGGGCAACATCTCTGACGTTTCTCGTGATGGCTATGCCCTTGCACAAGACGTTTCAGCTTTTTCATTGCTTGCGGTATCCAAAGCTGCAAAACCTTTGTTCAATAAAGGAGCAGGAATTGTTACTTTGACTTATATGGGTTCTGAACGTGCGATTCCAAATTACAATGTTATGGGGATTGCAAAAGCAGCACTCGAAGCTTCTGTTCGTTATATGGCTGTCGAATTTGGTCAAGTTGGCGTTCATGTCAATGCCATTTCTGCTGGCGCCATTAAGACACTTGCCGTATCAGGAGTTTCAGGTTACAAAGATTTGATTAAAGAATCAGATAGTCGTACAATTGATGGTCAAGGTGTGACCATCGAAGAAGTCGGAAATATGGCTGCATTTCTCATTTCACCACTCGCTTCGGGTGTTGTCGGTGATGTGATTTATGTGGATAAAGGGGTTCACTTAACTTAATATGAAATAAGAGCTGGCTTAGGCTCTTTTTTATTTGGTTATTTTTGATAGGGAGTTTTGTCTGGCCTTCAATTTTATTAGAATCAGTGATGAAATCGAATTATTTCATGAATATCAAAAAAATTCTGTCATTTATGACAGAATTTTTTTATCTACGCTCTTGTTTTCCTGCGTTCCGTCCTCCCTTGGCGCCTGAATTTTTACGTTCAGTTGCATTGGGTTGGCTTGTAATTGCATTGAAATTTTCTTGCACTGATACAGGTGTAACATCGCGAGGTGCATCCATGATTTTTGGGGGATTCGCTTTGAATTCAGCATCTATCTTTTTCTTCATGTTTGGTTTCATGATTAAGGTAATGATAACTTGTTGAATGACAATAACGAGACCACCGACAGCCCAGTAAAGTGCAGCAGCTGCGGGGGCCATGAAACTAAAGACAACAATCATTGCAGGACTCATGAAAAGCATCATTTTACTTGTTTTCTTTTGTTCTTCTGTCATTCCAAAAGTTGAAATCCAAGTTTGGAGGAAGTAAAGGACACCAGAAATAATGGTCAAAATTATACTTGGTTTTGCCAAATTAATTCCCATGAAAGAAGAAGACATAATTCCTGGCGTATACATGGTCGCATTATAAAGAGAAATAAAGAACGGCCACTGAATCAACATTGGCAGACAGCCAATTGAGCTTAGCATATTGATGCCATTGTCTTTTTGAGCTTGCATCACCGCTGTTTGGGCAGCCATCTTTTCTTCAGGCGTTGTCGCGGCCTTTAAACGAGCGTTTAATGGTTCAAAAACAGGTTGCAAGTAGGACATTTTTTCTTGCATATAAGTTGCTTTATAAGCCTGGTTCAATCCTAATGGTAGAATCAATAAACGGATAATCAGCGTAACTAATATGATACCTAAGCCATAACCCAAATTCATGTTTTTGGCAAATAAGTCGATAAAATCTGACATCGGACGAACTAACCATTGATAAGTGAAACCGTGTTTTGCAGCCTCTGTTGGCACGAGCACCCCATTAACTTTGTGCGTTGCGACACAGCCTGTGAGAAACAGTAAAGCTGATGAGGCAAAACCAAGAAGGGCGATTTTCTTATTCGTTTTTTTCAAAATAATTCCTTTTCTATAAAATAAACATACTCAACCATTTTACATGAAATTAGGCTTAATTTCAATAGGTCAAAAGGCTGATTTTTATTGAAATAAAAAAACGCAATGAATCGTGATCGCGCACTGAGCGAGATTTAACGATTCAATAAGCGTTTTTATCAATTACAGGGGCTATGTAGGAAAAATAACCCTATTTTTCCATTGCAATAATGGCTTTCAGGATTGCCGCTGTTTCTTGCCAATCACGAACAGTAATTGTTTCAATTCCCATTTGAACGACAGGATAGTCATTTCCGCCAGGCTGAGTCATGTCACCAAAGTAGAGGATTTCGTCTTTGGCAACGTTCAATTCTTTCATCATGTGGTTCATCCCAAATTCTTTGTTTTGACCAGGGACAAACGCATTGATCGTAGTTGTTCCAGCAACTTCAAAGTCATAGGCAGGAGCCAATTCTTTTGCAATTTTCGCGATGGCATTACGTTTTGTCATATCTGGATCCCAAGCTTTTTTAGCTTCAACACCAGCGGCTTGGCCGATTGCAGAGTAAGCAATCATTGATTCACGATTTTCGATGATTTCGTCACCAGGCGCCAAAACACTTTCGTCCCAATAACCCAATTTTTCAGCACCCTCTTTGAGTGCAGCAGAAATTTCAGAAACTTGTTCATCAGTCAAAGCAAAATTAAAGACTTGATTCCATTCACCGTCTTTGTGTGCATAATATTGAGTTCCTTGACCAACGAAAAGGTGGAAGTTATCAAGATTTGCGCTTTCTGGAAGATTGTTGATGATTTGAATCAAGAATTGATCATATTTTTGTCCAGATATCGGGGCAATGATATATTTTTGAGACAAAGTAGCAAGCAATTCTGCCATTTCTGGAAAGATTGGCATTTTTGGCTCATTGAGCGTATTGTCAATGTCAAAACTTAATATTTTTTTCATAGGGCTTTCTCCTTATTGTATTTATCACCGCTTTCATTATACCATTTTTATAAAAAAAAACCTAAACAAAACAAGATTTGTTTAGGTCATTATGAGAGTTTATTTATTTCTAGATTTCATTAAAGCGGGGACAATTGCTGCAGTCAAAATTATTGCCGCAACGGCTTCAACAAGAGAGTTTGTTGTAACTATTGCTGTAATGAGGTAGGCAAAGCTCCATTTTAAATAGTGACCAAAAAAGATGAAGATGAAACTCAAAACAAGAATTGTATTAGTCATTGAACCAACAAAACCTGCTAACCCTGCACCCAAACGATTTTTAGATAGTTTATAAACATAATATGGGAACACACCAATCAAGATTCGAGGAACAAAAGTAATCACGATTGCCCAAATTGAACCATGATTTGTGCCAGGTACGGGGATGAATGGTGTAAAGAGCCAATTTGTAACACCTGGAGTGATCGTTGCTTGGATAAAGAGAATGAAGCCCATGGCGAAACCAACAATGGCACCACGTTTAGGGCCGAGCACAACCGATGCGATGATGACGGGAATTCCAGCCAATGTAGGTGCAATTGGCATTGGCCAAACGCTATAGACAATGGTTGAAAGGACTTGAATTACTACAATAGTTGCAATAAGAATTGATAGAATTGCAATATCGGATGCTTTTGATTTACGCACAATTAAATTTCCTTTAATATTAAATTTATGACTTTATATTAGCTTAAAAAGCGCAGTTTTTCAAGTCTGGGCTTTTGAAAATTTATAATGAAACATTAGTTAACTTCATAAAATGTTCGGAAATATAGAACATTTTAAGCGATTTCATAAAATTTTATAGACAAATTCTTTCAATTTTCTTAAATTAAGCTTAAACTAGAGAAGTACCCAAGAATTTTATAGAATACATTGGAGAGAGACTATGTCTAAATCGAAATTCACATTTACAAGCAAGAAAACATTGTTCATAATTCTTGCCGCCGCAACAGTAGGCTCTGCTGGTCTGGTTTATCGTGCAAATGCGGACACGACTAATCTGGCACCAACAACCCAAGTTCAATTTTTAGGGATTAATGATTTCCACGGCAATATTGCGACAACAAATACCGCAAATTTACCATCAGGGACAGTTAAAGGAGCTGGTACTGCGGCTTTATTAGCTGGCTATTTGAATCAGTATCAGTCTGCATTTGCCACTGCGAACCCTAACGGAACGACGTTTAGACTACAAGCAGGCGATATGATTAGTGCAAGCCCTGCAGAATCTTCTTTGATTTATGATCAACCAACCATCGCGGCTTTACATGCAATGAATTTTGAGGTGGGAACACTTGGAAACCATGAATTTGACAAAGGGCTTCCTCAGCTTGCGACGATTATGAATGGCTTAGACCCTGTCAATAATGACACGAGTACCGCAGCTCAATTTTATAAAGCATATAGCCAACAAGACTTATCAGCAAATTGGCAAGTTGTAATTGCAAATTTAGTCAATAAATCAGACGGACAAATTCCAAATGGTTACAAACCTTATACAATTTTGGAACATACAACAGCTGACGGTCAAGTGGTTAAAATTGGTGTAATTGGTGTAATCACAACAGAGACGCCAAGTATTGTCATCTCTAAGAATGTCGAGGCTTATAACTTTACTGATCCTGCTGAAGCGATTGCGAAATATTCTAAGATTCTTCAATCCGAAGGTGTCAATGCTCTTGTTGTTCTAGGCCACACAGCTTCTGATAATTCGGGAACTGATGGCGTTGTTGGTGAGTCTGCAGATATTATCAAAAAATTAGACCAGATTGACCCAACAAACTCAGTTGATTTATATCTTGCTGGTCATTCACATACTTATACAAATGGCACGGTGGATAAAGTCCGTGTTGTTCAAGCCCTTTCGTTTGGTGAGGCATTTGACAATGTTGAAGCGACCTATGATTTTGCAACGAAAGATTTTACAGCAGAACCAACTGCTGAAATAGTCGCAGTTGATCCAAATAAAGGTGTAACGCCGGATCCAACGGTAACCAGTATAGTTGCAAATGCCAAACAGATTACGGATACAATCGCTGGACAAACCATTGGAACCTACGAAAATCCGAACACTATTTTACTCAGTGGCCGGACTGGTTCAGCATGGATTCCTGTGGCCAATTTACCTCAAAGTGAACTCGTTGACTCATCAGGCAATAAAACGGGGACAACAAGTCCTAGAACAAGCCTTGGTGAAAGTTATTTGGGGCAATTTATCACACAGGCGCAATTGAATGCTGCTCAAAATGCACTACCAAATCTAAAGATAGATTTTGCAATGACAAATAACGGTGGGATTCGTTCAGACTTGAATGATGATGCAAGTAGTGGGGCAGTGACTTGGGGCCAGGCTCAAGCAGTTCAACCGTTCCGAAATGTCCTTGATGTTGTATCTATGACTGGTCAACAAATTAAGGATGCACTCAATCAGCAAACTTTTGACAACCAAGTTGCAGGTGGCAATCAGCTTTTCCTCCAAGAATACGGTATTAAATATACAGTTACAGACAATCCAAATCTTTCCAGTGATCCTACGCATCCATATATCGTTGCCAAGATGACAAAATTAGATGGCAATCCAATTAACATGACTGAAACATACAATGTTGTGATTAATGAATTTATCAAGGGAGGGGGAGATGGATTCACAGCTTTCGCTGATCCTTCTGTAAAAGTTATCACTGGTTTCCAAGGCATTGATACGGAAGCATTTGTGGACTATATCAAAGAATTAACTGCCGCTGGTAAAAAAATCCCATCCACATTGCCACAAGAAAAATTCTATGCCAGTGCATCAGATTTGGCAAATGAAGGGAACTCGACTAAACCTGATTATACTGAAATGGTACCCGTTTATCGCTTATTCAATAAGGTGAACAAAGCTCATCTATGGACGCTTTCATTGAATGAATATAACACGCTCGGCTCAACATCAAAAGATTGGGTAAGGGAAGGAATTGCCTGGCAAGCTCCTAAGGCAGCTCAAGGAAATGTCCCTGTTTATCGTGTGTATAATCCAAAATCAGGAGAACATCTTTACACAATGTCTTCAAACGAAGTTAAAGTTTTGTCTAGTCAACACGGTTGGAAAAGTGAAGGGGTGGCTTATTATTCCGCTCCCGTGAGTACTGGGAAGCCAGTTTATCGCTTGTTTAATGCCCATGCAGGAGTGGGGGCCCATTTTGTTACGTCGAGTTTAAATGAAAAAAATACGCTGGTCACTAGAGGATGGAAATATGAAGGAATTGCTTGGTACATTGTAAAATAAAGAAAAAAGCCGTCAGTACTGACGGTTTTATTTTTTCTCACGCATTTCGCCAGATTGGAATAAAGTTCCTTCAGGAAAGTCAGTGAAAATTACATTGATGGCAGATTTTGGTGCACCAGCATGCTTGGCAATCGACTCGGTGATTTCTTTAGCAATGGCAGTTTTTTGTTCGAGGGTTCGTCCTTCGAAGAGTTCAACATGGACAAATGGCATTCTATCAACTCCTTTTTAATATGATGCCACCATTTTAGCACACTTTATACATTCTTACAGAAAATAAAAAAATGAAATATGACAAAAATTATAAGAAAGTGACAAATAAGTAAGTTGCCTATCTTGTATTATGAGAAAATTATGTTAAAATAAATTTAAGAGAACGTTCTCATCTTAACAAGAATCATCTTAAAAATTTACTGAAATAAAACCAATTTTAGTGTTGGCAAGAATTCTTGCTGAGTTTTAATGCGGCATAAATCGATCAATTGATAAAATCATTACTATATTTAATGAAGTATAATTTGGAGGATTTATTATGACTGATGAAAATAAAATTGATGCTAAAGTGGATCAATTCAAAGGCTCTACTAAAGAAGTTTTCGGAAAAGTAACAGGCGACAAAAAAACGGAAACTGAAGGTAAAGTGGATAAAACTTTTGGAAAAGTTAAAGAAGCGGCTGAAAATGTAAAAGAAGAGATTGAAGGTGCAATTTCTGGGCTTAAAAATAGAAAACATAAAGATGAATAAGATTAAATAGGAATTGATTAAAGGACTCAGAGATGAATAAATCTCGAGTCCTTTTTCTCTGTCAAATTATCAGATGTTTCTTGATTTAAGCTTGAATTAAGATAATTTAACGATAATGCACATGAAATACTTTCAGAAAGATGGATAAGATTATCGAAAATCAACATTATATGCGACGAGAAGGTAAGGGGAAAATACCACATCCAAAGAAAAAGCATCATATTTTTCGTAATTTAATGCTCGTTTTATTAGTTTTGGTACTTGCCGCTGGTGCAGCTTTTGCCTATATTTATTCTAATGTTCAAAAGAGTTTGAAGCAAACATACGTCAATACTGGTTCTAATAGCAGTACAATTGTCGCCTCAAAGCCACTTACGATTATCCTAATGGGTGTTGATACTGGCGATACAACACGTGGAGGCGCAGGTTCATGGGATGGTAACTCTGATTCGCAAATTGTTATGACTTTAAATCCTAAAACGAACACAACGACAATGGTTTCAATGGAACGTGACACAATGACGAATATTGAAGATGGTCAAGGAAATATTAAATCCACTCAAAAAATGAATGCGGCCTATCCAGCTGGTTATAATTCAGGTGGAATTTCTCAAGCCGTTCAATATGCGATGAAAACGATTGGAAATCAGGCTGGTATCTCGGTCAATAATTTCGTCGTGGTCAATATGGATGGAATCATTAACTTAGTCAATGATGTTGGTGGAGTTAATGTCATTAATGACACCAAAGGCCAAGACGTTTATATGGGAACAACGTCGGGTAATATTACATTACCTGTTACTCACCAGTCAGTTGCAAGTGGCGCCATATATATTTCTAATACTGAACCATCCTACACTTCTTATGTCCCTTATATCAAAGGGGAACCCGAACAGTTAGTCAATGGTAATCAAGCCCTTGTTTTTGCGCGTGATCGAGACACCTTACCTAATGGTGATTATGGTCGTGCAGCACATCAACGTGAAGTCCTGTCACAATTAGTTAAAAAAATGTTAAACATAAATAATGTCTTACAATATCAAAAATTTTTAAAAGACATTTCTAGTGATTTCAAGACAAATATTTCTTCAACAGCAAACAATGTACAAGCGTTGATGGCTTACAAAAATTGTTTTAATAAAATTGTTTCCATTCAATATCAAGGAATTGGAGAAACGGCTAAAGGGGCTAGCTACCAATTTATGCCAGCAAATGTTGACTTAGCTGTCCAAAATGCAATGCGACAATCGATTGGCGAAGCAAGCTCATCATCCTTAAATAGTGATATCATCACTTACGAGAACTATTTTGGTCGGGCACCAAGTGCAAACTATTTTATGCCATCAGCGACTGTCACAATTAAAGGACAAAGTCCAGTAGTATATGGACTTGATACGAGTGGAAATTTAGTTTCAATAAACTCAACGAATGCAGGCGATTTTGTTTCAACTAACGGCTCGGCTGTGGGAAAATCAGCGACCACGGGTGTATCAGATTCCAGCACACAAACTTATTCGACTTCTACTAGTCAAACAAACGGAACATCATCATATAGCAATTCAGGTTCTAATCTTCCGTCAGGGCTGACAGCGACGGGAACTCAAGGTGTTTACACTTCGCCAAAAGGTTACACCATTTATTACAAAAATGGCTATTACGTTTATAAAAACGGGACACTCTACCCAAATGGCACGAAATATCCTGGACAATAAAAAAAGAAGACTTTCTTCTTTTTTTTTACTCAATTTGTAGATTAGAAAATTATCACTTAATTTTTAAATTCATGCTTGTAAATATCAGAGACTAAATTTTGTTGAACATAGTCGTCCGAATCAGGTTCTGAGTTACTAAAAAATAGGACCGCATTATCACCGTGGCTACTTATTTTTATTTTTACTTCAAATCCATACCCTCGTCCGCTCAGGATATAATAGTTCTTGCGCTGATACATTCCGCCAGAATACCCAGAAGTTGAGGTACCTAACGCATGCAAAATTTGATTCGAATTTTTTGAGGCAAACTTATTCTGCAGAATGCTAGAGAGGAGCTTATAAAAATCATGTGTTGTCATGGCAATATTTCCAGCCCCGAGTTCGCTATATTTTTCAAGATCGTTTTCATATACTGGACCATCATATGAGTTTTGATTTTTAAAATAGTATCCTGTTGCCAAATGGGGCATTTCTGTGTGGTTGTATACAAAACCAGCACTTGATAAACCTAGTGGCTTTTTGAAATCTTCGTTGAATAATTCTTCATATGATTTTCCAGTAATTTTGCCAATTATTCCTGTCAATAAAACATAGTTTTGGTCAATGTAATCCCATTTTCCGATCTTGCCATTACTTGTGAGCCTTGAAACAGTCCTGTCAACAATTTCCGCATCCTTCTTTGCAAAAGGAGATTGATCGGACATAACTAATCCACTTGTCATATTCAATAAATTTTTGATTTCAAGACGATCACCTGACTCGAGCTCAGGGTAGTATTTATCGATTTTATCCGACAAACTTAATTTATTCGTCTCCACCATTTTCATAATCATTTGGGCAGTAATGGCTTTTTGTGCTGATAAAATTTGATACTGTGTTTCAGCTGAGTTTTCGATTCTTTTTGACAGATCGGAGTAGCCATAGCCTCTTTCAAAATAAATCTGTCCATTTCTTATAATTAAAAGTGTACCTACCTGGTTTTTTAAATAGGGTTTTATGCCATCTTCAATCTTTTGCTGTTCAGGAGTTAATGTTTTCTGACCATTATTCAATTCCTTTCCATCCGTTTTAGTTAACGGTGGGGCAGAACCATCTGAAAATTCAGTTGACATGTGATCAAGATTGTCTAAGTTAGACTGTGACACTCCCATTTTTTTTAAAGAAAAACCAATAATTATTGTGCATAAAAGGAGAAAAAATATGGCTGTAAATAAATTGACATATTTTATTCTTTTTCTAGATCGCTTGTTTGCTCTTTTTTTCATTAATTTTTCCTCTTTTTTGACCAATGCACTGTGTTGTATTCAAAAAACAATAAATCAACGGGAACTAAAAAAATATATATTGCGATTTATGTCTAAATAAAACTCTTTTTATTAAAGTTATCATCAATTAAATTAAATCTACAATGCTATTTTATAGGTTTTTTTCGATATTTAACTTACAAAAATGTAAGTTTTAACAAGAACAAGTTTTAGTAAAATAAATAGATAGAAATCACTAATGCAAATCAATTCATTCAGTATGAGAAAAGGGGAGTCATGCGTCATTTAACTATTTGGAAGTTCATTTTTAAGACAGCTTTTTACATTATGATCATCTTAACTTTATTGTACATTTATTCTTTTATGCACGCTGGAGGCGGTCATTTCATTTACAACGAATTTTAAA
>NZ_JXJU01000017.1 GCF_002441655.1 Lactococcus fujiensis JCM 16395
ATTTAAAATTTGGTCTAAATTCATGTTATTTTTCCTCTTTTATCTAATTAATTTTATAATTTCCATGATAATCGTATATATGGCAGCCGAAGCTCCGCCAATTCCGAAAATCAATTTCCAAAAGTTTGTTTTATCAAGCAACTTCAACTGAAACTGTCGTTCATCTGAACTTTCATTGCCTTTGATGACGGCTTGCAATATTTGCGCATTCTGTTCTGATTGACGAGTATTCTGTTCCCTTAAAAAACGGTTTGATTCATCTACACGAGCAAGTCCTTCGCTCATTTGTTTTTGTATTTCAATAGACATGTCGTTAAGCCGAGACAGTTCCTTGTCATGTTGTTTGAGTTTAGTTTCATGCTGCTCTACGAGCTGTTTTAATTCCATACCCCCTACTTTCTAAGCTATACGTTTCCAAATATAGGCTGCCTCAAACGGTTGCCAGTTATTATGGTTAGTGTTATCACCAACTGTGATTCGACTCTTTTCTGTATCCATTGCGTAAGAGGCGGTTGGCGCCCCACCAGAAGACCAGTGCTGATTTCCTCCCCCACGAGCGACAACGAACTGTCCACTTGAAGGAGCAATTGTATGTTGTGACAACGGATTTGTTGAACCACCTTGTTTGCCACCGCTAGATAAAGCTGAATCAGATTCATCAACCCCAACTAACCCACGACCTTTAACTCGTTCCCAAGTTCCAAATCCAAACAATGTAGCTGGTTCTGTTGGTTGCGAACTAAAGTAATATGCGCCAACTGGATAAACTAACTCAAGCAAACCAGCCAACTCTGCTGTATTTTCGTTCGTTTTCGTTTTTAAATCATTTACCTGATTCTGTAAATTTCCTGCCGCATCCGTTGAAAGTTGGTCTTTCATTGAATCAAACCATACTAGGAAATCATTCTCTCCCTGCTCAAAGATAGCTTTATATTGATCAACCATACCGTCAACGTTGATGTTATCAAATGGAGTAGACCAACCGCAAACGGAACTATTTCCACGCATATCAGTGATATTCGCATCAGAAACTTGAGTAGCATTTTTCGCCACATCAATAGTTGCCAACTGAAGTTCAAAAGTCGTATCGTTACGTGCGACAGTTGTGTCCCCTGCTTTATAGTACAAATATGTCTCTCTAGCTCCTGTGTCCATTCGCAAGCCAATTGAATCTTTCCTGTCTTGCACTGCTGAAGCTACATTAATTTGGAAACCAATGGCTTCATCGTTGATATAAGAGCCACCGGCTAAAATTCCTGAACCACTTCCCACTTGAACATTCATTCCGTTTTGCGATGATTTAACACGTAAGCCGTCTCCATTCGACATTACTACACCAGTTTTTAGGAATGCAGAAAAGAATCGTTTGAAGTCATCTGATTCATAAAGTCGGTCCCCATTGACATCATTCCATGGAAAACTATATTGTGTCATTTTAATCTCCTTTTTATTATTTCAAAAACAGTCGGACTTTCTTTATCCCAAATTGGTGATAAATGTTGTCCCGATGCATCCCAAGTTTCATCAATTCCTGATAGCACTGCTGTCTTAGTTAAATTGAACAATTTACTTGTGATTCGAACCCTGTCACCGATTTGATAGTCTTTACCATAAATGAATAAATCACTTTTTAGATCTATATCACCGTTAAGAGTAAGAACTGCTTCTTGTTCAGCTAGTTTTGTAATTCCACGACTTGTTAAAGCTGCTTTGTATTGCGCCTCTGTCAGTGTGATGTCCTTACCATTGCCATCTTGTGTGACTTTTTGAATATCTCGGGCATCTACATATATTTCTTGACGTTCAAGTCCTGAAAGTGTGTCATTGAGCTTTACATTAACCCGTGCTGTTCCTTCACCCTCACCAAATACCCAAGCCATAGTAGACTCATCAAAATTAGATGCATCAAAACTTTCAGACATCAAATTATCAAACTCAACATTAAATTCAACTGTATCCGATAAATCATTTCCTTTGACTATTTCTAATGAATTCTTCGGTATGCTTAAACTTGTTGCCTTTTCCTTAATTCCAAATGAATAAGTTTGACAAAGAGAATCCACCTCATCACTGACTATACCGTAAGAATTTTGATAATCTATTGAATCAGTCGTTAAAGTACTTGGTGAAGTAAGTGCTAAATAATCAATTTTTCGGTTAGCTTGCGATGGATTAACTACCTCATTATTCAAGTGATCATAAACAATTAGTTCTGGCCGTTTAGTTTGGTGGTAAATCCTGTAAATGATGCGCTTTAGGGATTTCGCTCTAAGTGACTTCCCACTAATTACAAGCTCGCCATTAGTTGAATCGTCGCATTGAACATGGTCAATATAGAAATAACACTCCCCTATATTTAAGAGACTGTCAGGCGTAAGCAATGTTGTTACAAGTTCTTCTTGCTTTGTTAAGTTAACGTTTGATAATAGAATTGTCAGAGAAAATTTTGAATAGGTATAAAACCTCCAATTAACTGAAAGACTCTTAAAACTTTCCAAAATACCAGCTGTTTGGAAGTTAAACCCAGTTGTCCCAACCCTTTTGAATACCTCAATATCCATCATTACACCCCTATCAGTAGTGGTGTGTAGGATAAAGTAGCAATCAAATGTTCCGTTCCAGTATCTGCTTGGACGACTAAATTATTTACCTCAATATTATCTAAACTAAAAAATGTCGAACCAGATTGCCGAATTGACATTGCATTAGTTGTGGAAGTATCATTTTCGCCTTGATACCACGTTTTCTTTTCACCGTGAATGGTTGATAGAAAAAGACTTGTTCCAGCTGCAAAAGTTCCATTCCAACCGAAAAATTCTTGAGTTAGAACGTTTAAGATTTTAGGATTAACAACCTGAGATGTACACTTCATCTTTAGTTCAAAACCAACCGCAAAATCGCCTTTATTACTGATTTTAATAATTTGCCCTGGTACTATCGTTGCGAAAGCATAATCCGTAGTTATTGAAAGAGGAAACTTCATTTTATTATCTGTAGATGACAAAATAATTGATTTGTTTCTAACGTTTTCATCTCTCCATTCAGGATCTAAGGATCTAAATTGAAGTTTTGAAGTTGAAGCATTAGAACTTGACGAAGCTTCATTTGCTTCATAACCTTTGATTGGCTCCGCATCGATTGAATAGAGATTATCATTTATTCGAATATAAATAGTTCCTGCTAAGTCAGGAACTAAGATATTCATAATTTGATGTTCTTTTTCTTTTAGATCTGCATAATCATCTCCCTTAATCGCAAGTCCGATTGTTAGGTCGCGATAAGATAATGAACTAGACGTTTTTCGTTGTCCTGTTTTACCGAAGATTTTTTGTGAACTTACTTCATTTTCAGGTGAGCCAAATCCCTCGTAGCTTTGTAAATAAAAAGGACCATAACGGTCCATCTTTACTTCAACTCCTAATATATTTCGGTAGGTAATGATGACATTTGGTAATTCTGCCATTTAGTTTTCCTTTCTAAAATTCATAGCCCAATCGTTGCAACTGCAACATTTGTTGTCTTGCAATTTCTCTTACGGATGGATTTTCTTGAACATAAACGTTCATTGGTGCTGTTATTACAGGACTATTATTCGCACCTTCAGAACTTGCAAAGCTAATACTTCCTGCTGCCCTTTGAGCATTGGCAATGGATGAATTCATTCCAATTGTTGCATCTAGTGGACTGCTTGATAATAAATCCGTTCCAATCCCTTTGGTTACGATTGACTGAATTTCACCAGCCATACCTGAAACGGTTGATTTAACATTCTCAAAGTTAGACTTCAAACTGTCATTAAATCCACTCATGATGGCTTGACCAGCAGGAATAAGCAACTTACGGTCATAACTGATAGGCCCTTTGTGTTCCTTAATC
Source organism: Lactococcus fujiensis JCM 16395 (assembly GCF_002441655.1). GTDB lineage: Bacteria > Bacillota > Bacilli > Lactobacillales > Streptococcaceae > Lactococcus > Lactococcus fujiensis. The sequence continues at coordinate 3,877 of NZ_JXJU01000017.1, forward strand.
CAGTCTGCGATACCACTGACAAACTTTTTGCCGCTCTCCCATGTACTTTTTAAGCCATTCAAGAAACCATCAATGATAGCACTTCCTGCTTTTGTCAAAGAATTAGGAACGAAAACACCGATGATAGCATCTAAGATATTCACTGCTGCTTTGCGGATATCTTCTTGTCGACTCCTGATGTTTTTTGCAAAGCCATTGATAAGATTAATGGCTGCATCAAGTAAACGTCCTTGCGCTTGAACCACTCCTTTGACCATGGCATCCACAAGCCCCATTGCTGCATTAATAATGCTAGGTATTTTGTTTGCAATTCCGCTAAGAAACTTAACAATTAAATTAACGGCCGCTGAAATGATTGATCCTAGATTATTTGCAATCCCATTGATAAAGCTTGCAATTAACGTTGCTGCTGTATTTGTGATGTCTGGCATCCGAGAAACTAGCGCATTCGCAAATTGAATCATAAGATTAACTGCTGTGTTTACAATTTTATAGATATTTTGAGCAATCCCTTGTAAGAAGGTAATCAATAAATTGATTCCTGCTTGCAATATTTCAGGCAAATGTGAATTAAGTGAAGTCAGCAATGTTGAAATTAAACCGGCTGTGCTTGCAACAAGGTTTGGAATTTGCTGGGTAATCCCTTGTAAAAGGGCATTGACCAATCCTCCAGCAGCAGCAACGATTTGTGGTATTGTTGATGTTATCGCACCCAAGAAAGCAACAATAATGGAGGTCGCGGACAGGACAATTGAGGGAACAAGCAACAACAATGAAGCAGTAAAAGCAGTTATCAATTGAAAAGCTGCTACAGCTAGATTAGGTAACCCCTTTGCGATTCCTGAGATGAACCCAGCTATAATCTTTATACCTCCCGTAACAATACTAGGCAGAGCAGCAGAGATTGCCGTCAAAATTCCTTCAATTGCTGAACCAAAAGAATTGCCCATAGCTGGAGCATTTTTTTTAATCCCTTTAGCAAGCGTTCCAAAGGAGTTAAGCATTTGACTCATACCTTTTTGAATATCACCACCACCGACAGCTTTTGCAATAAAGTCAAAGGCTTTGATGGCTAGGCCGATAGGACCTAACAAAGATAATGCTGCTGTTTTGATGGCAGTAAATGCTATACCAAACCAATCTACTGAACCTGCAGAACTGGAGGCTTTCTTTCCGATACTACCAATAATTGAAGCGACTTTGTCTCCAATACTTGCAATGATTTGCAAACCGTCTGAAAAAAGTTTTGTCACGGAATCTGATTTTACAAAATTGCTAATTAACGTCTTAGCCTTACCAATGATATTGTCAATGCTGTTTCGGACATTTTCATTAGTTTTATAAAGATAAATCAAACCAGAAGCTAAGGCACCAACTGCAGCTAGTATTAAACCGAACGGATTAGTTAATAATGCTATTTTTAAGCCTACAATTGCAGTCTTTACAACATTAAAAATAGTTGCTACTCCCTTAAATGCAGCAAAACCTGCTATTGCTCCGCCGATTACTGCTGCTAATGTTTTAAACACCTGTGCATTATTGCGGATAAAATCAAACATTTTCCCAACAATAGGGAAAGTCTGACTAATTGAAGTAATAAGGTCATTGAAGGCTGTTTTAACATATGGAATCGTTGCTTTAACAAAGGTAACAATCGCCCCTGGTAATGCTTTCAAAATATTTGCAACCATAGGAATGAAGTTTTTTACAATAAAAATTGCGGTTGTTTCAGTTAAAGCATTCAATGACGGTTTAATATCTTGTCCTAATGCCATTTTCCCTAAAACATTAGAAAATGCAGCTTTCATAGATGCTAAAGAACCGCTAAATGTTGAAGCTGCTTCTTTAGAAGTCGTTCCTGTAATATCCAACTGCGTTTGGATGGCATGGATAGCTTCAGTTATATCAGCGAAATTAGAAATGTCGTACTTTTGGCCAGTTAGTTTAGTGGCATCCTTAAGAAGTTTTTGCATTTCTTCTTTAGTACCACCGTAACCAAGTTTCAAGTTATCCAACATCGTATAGTTTTGTTTTGCAAAACCTTGATAGGCATTTTGAATATCCTGGACATTAGTTCCCATTTTATTGGCATTGTCTGACATGTCAATAATTGCTTGGTTGGAAAGTGTAGCAGCTTTTTTTGTATCTCCGCCCAATGATTTAATCATTGATGCAGAAAAACTCGTGACATTTTCCATATAGGCGTTAGCAGATAATCCCGCTGTTTTATATGCTATATCCGCATACTTTTTTACTTGATCTGCACTCCCCTTAAAAAGAGTTTCGATACCACCAAGTGATTGTTGTAAATTTGCACCTTCAGAAAGTGAAGATGAGATAAGCTTACCAGCTGCAACCCCAACAGCAGTAGCGGCAGCTAAAAGTGCTATTTTGAGTTTTCCTCCAATTTTTGACCCCGCACTTTCGCCAGCCTTACTAGCTTCTGGGTCTAATTGGCTTTGTATTGAACCTGAAATTCCTTTGGCAGATGGCATAATCTGCACATAAGCTTGTCCTAGTTCAGTTGCCATGTTTAATCACCTCCGTTCAGTAATTTAGCTCTGTATTTGTCGAATTCCTCACCAGAATTAAATACCATTTCTTTGTCGTCTGAATGATTTGTTTTATTGAGTTCATTCAATATTAATTTAGGTTTGTTAGCACCTTTCTGGGCATCTTTTGTTTTAGACCAAATTAGCACGCTTAATTTATCAGCTATACCTGCTAAAAGAGTTGTTTCAAAAGAAATGCTCTGCCCACTCATTTTCATTTTAATTCTCGAACTTTCACGCAAACCAATAGAAAAAACAGCTATCTTTTGAGGGGATAGCTGTTCAAAATCGTATATATGATAAGTTTCGGCAAGGTCACACAACAGTGCCTCCTCATCAAAATTCATCATTCCAGCGAGGGTTAAGAGTTTTTTAATAGCGGATTTCCTGTAAAGATTTCCATAACTTCCTTACTGATCTTTTCTGTAGATACATATCCGTCACGTTTGAGCAAGAATTTTTCAAGGTTTTCAGCCTGTTTCTGACCAAGTATTTTTTCGACCATGTCAAAAATGAGCAATCCATTATCTTCCATCTTTCGCAATAATTTAAGTAACTCATAATCATCGCCAATATTTTCATTTACTTCATAGCGGAATCCGCCTTTTGTTATTCCCTTAATCATTATTCACCTGTTCCCGTTCCTGTTTCTGCTGTTTTATTTTGAATATATTCGTAGTGAGTGTTGCCATCTTTATCAGGTAATGCAGTTAATGTAGTTTCATAGCCAACGGCATCTGAATCACCATAAGTGATGTCCCCAAACTCACTCACTTTTGCGACAGGAATAACAATACGTTTAAGCACACCACCTTTCAACACTAGGTCTATGATAATCACATGTTCCTCTAGTTCTTTTGAGTTTGCCGTAATTTTGATACCTTCTGTTAAAGTACTAGTGACATTGTCAGCCCCATAAACTTCTTTAAGCACATCGACATTCAACGCTTCAATAAGTGTATATCCAAATGTATCTTCTTTTTCAGTTTGAGACGTGACAACAGTATCTCCCCCAAAGGCCTTTATACTATCAGACGATGGAGAATTACTATTAGTAATACCGTCTTCTGAAATATAACCAAGACTTTTAAAGAGCGTAGTGTCAAGTTCTGTTTTGGTATCGGTTGGTAGTGCTGTTCCTAATGGTGCAGTGTAAATTGCACCCGCTGCTTTTGGTTTCGCAGTCGAAACATTAGCTGTTGTTGACATTCTTAGTCCTCCTAGTAATATTTAATGTCGAATACCGCTTGATAGCGATATTTTTTTGTTTGTGAGTCTGTAAAGTTGTAGTCGCTATTGAGCGATACTCCCCCAATTCCATCAAGTGAAATCAAGCTTTCTACAGCTTGTTTAAGTTCTTCGTTTAATTTAGCCACCTCGTACATTGATTCCGCATAACTTTGAAATGCAAAGGTGGCAGATGTTAAGTAATTACTTTTTGAACTGCCTAATTTTTCAAAAAGAACATACCGTTCTGGCATATCCCCTTGATGTTCCAAAAAAGACGGTACAGATAGATGACCGTCTAAAAAGTCTTTGATGACTGTTTCGATCATTACCGTACCGCCTTCAAAATTGTGTTATTTTTTGAGTTATCTTTTTTAGCTTGGAAAGTTTCAGCAAAAACCATTGCGTTCGCACGATTTTTCCCAATATGTAGATCGTGGTTGTAACCTTCACCGCAACGTTTTTGAATTGCTGTAGCTTTTTCTTCCAAGATGACTTGCATCTCTGGAGACTTCATAAGTCCAGCAATTCCGCTTCGATTAACTTTAAAGATATTCTTAGCCATAGCGTTCCACCATCACTTTCTTGTTCCAATCAAGCGGAATAAGTTCCTCAATACCCTCTATTGGATAACCTACCGTTTGCCAAGTCTCACCATAAAACTTAACTTTAGTATTTACCCATTTATGAGTATCTTTTTTTGGAATAGCCAACGTGTAGGAGACTTTTTTGCCTGTTAAGCTTAGTTGGTCGATGACATCTTGAGTAGTTGATGGAGAAACTAAAACATTTTGAATTTCCACCTCGCTCTCCGCATAAATGGGAGTTCCAAACGGGTCTTTTCCAGCCTCTATTTTCTCAATTACTGTAACTGTAATTCCTTTAAGCTTCCCCATAAAAGTCAATCACCCCATACCTTTGCTTTTTCAATCCCAATCGGCTTAATTCCGAGTTCTTGATGAATAAACCACCACCCGGAACGAGATAGGAACCTGACCATGAATACCCCAATGCGCTTTCCATCGCTTGAGAAACTGGTTCTTGATCAGTCGAAGTCATGAGTGTCCTTGCAACAACATCGACCGTCACAGATTTAACGACATTTTGAAAATAGCTAGGCTTTTCCTCAATCATTTTATCGAGGTCTTTTCCGACTTTGTCAGCTTCCATCCGCAAAGAATCAGATACAATTTCCAACAGCTTCTTAGCCCGTTCAATTTCGTTAGTTTCTAAATTGCGCCATAGACTAGTAACATCGTCGATTGTTGCAAAGTCTGCCATATTAAGATCCTTTCATCATGAGTTCATATAGTTCAGCTTTTTTAGCTTTTGGATTGTATTTCTTACCAAATGCATCAAGTTCTTTTTTGATTTCTGCAATAGTCATGGAGTCCATTTCTGAATTACCAGATTCTTCAGTTTCACCGTTGTCTTGTTCGTTTGAGTTTTCATCATTGTCGTTCACAGTAGAATCTTCGGTATCATTATCTTCTAATAATGTCCAATCACCTCCAGAAACTTCAAATTCTGAATCCATAAACGCTTTTGTTTTGCTGTTAATGTATCGCATTACTTCCTCCTTAAGCTTCTGCCTCTACAATACGTGAAAAGCTAGAGGCATCCAAAATTCCCCAACCCAAATAGAGTTCTGCACGAAGATAAACTTGGTTATAACCCTTAAGGTCTAGTCCTGAGTTATCAGGGTCACCATATTGAATAACTTCAAGCGGTACTTCTTTAGCGTATCCCCATTTAAAGCTATTTGCGAAATCGCCTACAATAGCACGATCATTAGGAGTTGCCATATCCGACACTGTGCGATTCACATCAATAGGTAGGCCATTAATTGAAGTAGGCGCAGCGCCCCAAGCTAGTTCTGGGAACATTGCATTCCCTTGTTGGTCTTTTTGTTTAGCTAATGCTGAACGGAACGCAGGATTGATAGCGATACCTGTAACTTCTGCATCTGCTCCTGTAATAGTTTCAACTGCAGATTCAATTGCTCCATTTGGATCAGCCATGCCTTTGGGGATAGTAACGGCTTGAGTTACTTTACTGTCAAAGTTATTGTTTCCGATAACAGCTGAAGCCGTTGCTGAACGTGGGTTAACTCCATGGAAAGCCATTAAATCGAGACCACGAGCAACTTTTTTAGCAAATCCTTCGTTAAATGCTTGAAGAATATTGATTTTTTGATCTTCTGATGCATACATGAATTCATCTGAAACACGTGCCCCATATTCAATTTTGATCGGTACCATTGTCTGAGGTGCAATAGAAATTCCACCATGTGTTTTCTTGCCGCTCTCAGCAACAACATCGACTTCTGAATCCATCGTAAATGTGAAAACTTTTTCCCCATTGAATGGAATTGCTTTTTGTTGTGACAAGTTTGCAGCTGAACTTTTCCCTGTAACTTTGTTAATGAGGTCTGTTACCAATTCTGCTTCAAATAGATTTCCTTTGTTTAATACCATGTTATTCTCCTTCTGTATTTAGCCCATTTACTAAATTTTTGTATGCTTTTGTTTTGTTATCCGTTAATTGTGGTTCCACAGATTTTAGTGGTGCAACTGGTGGCTTTGGTTTGAATCCTACAAAGCGTTCTGCATCAGCTTTCAAAGCTTCCTCGTTGTCACCCTTAAGGCGGTCTGCGAGATCAAAAGGAAGTCCTGCTTGTAATGCGACTTTTTGTTTTAGTTGAGCAGTCTCATAACCTGCAATTTTTGCATTAAATTCAGCTTCTTTTTGTTCCCATGACTTAGTTGCCAATCCAGTTTCTGCAAGCGTTGCTTTTTGAGCTGAATTTTCAGCTTCAAGTTCAGTAATACGTGATTTGAACTGATCATAATCGACGTATTTTGCTTCAATAGTTTCTTTTTGACGAGCTAGACGAGTTTCGATAATTTTGTCTAGTTCCTCTTGAGTTTCAATAGCTTTAAATTCTGACATTGTAGAATCCTTTCTCCTGCTTTGCCCTGCAGTTCGGTAATTTTGGTACAAAAAAAGCGACAAATCGCCGCTTATTAATACCGTACTTGTTGTTTTTTCTTTGGCTTAACATTGCTGCAAGCCCAGTGCGCCAACAACGCACTATCCATTAAACTAATATCCATATCATCAAACAAAGACTTATAACCAAAACCTCCACTTGTTCCGATGTTCCGCTTATCACAGTTGGTGACAACTTTTGATAGTGACGGTTGATCTGCATGGCAGAGCGTTTGTTGATATATTCCTTGTTCCCAAAGTGAGTTAGCTGTGACGATTTCCCTTACTGTTGGAAGTATTGGTGCTTTCAGTTTGAAATCTTTCATCTCACTCGCTAAAATACTTTGACCGCTTTGACCATCTATTACAACATGCTCAGCACCTGACGTTTTTAAGAAATTAATAATCCATTGATTCCCATTTCTGATTGATTGACAATCAATGGTTTCAACGAATATCTTGCCTGACAGTGTTTTAACCGCAATGCTCATTGCGACATTTGCACCATCATTACCATACTTAATTCCTACGAATAATTGACCCTTGAGTGTTGGCAAGGCATTTACTTTCAAATCCCCCCATTCTTTTTCAGAAATGGCAGATTTTTGATTGTATTTAGGCCAGTAGCCTAAACGCTGGACATTATGATCCAATTTATCCTCACCAAGTTCGGCTTCAATTTTACGTTCATTCAAGTGATAACCCATCGATGGATTAGAGTGGTACCACGCTTCGATGTCATGTATACCATGTTCATCTTCAACTGACCACTCAGCCCATCCTGAATACTTTGCTTGTCCGAATAGCATTTTCTGTCTGTAACTCGTAAAAACTGTACCGCTAGAAACAGGCGTTGGTGGCGTCCCACACATAATCGTCATTGGGTTTTGACTATCAGTAACCGTATATTTCAAAGCTGACTCTTGCTCAGTTGTATATTCCTGAGCTTCATCAATAACTAATAAATCGAACCCTTCACCAAGACCACCGCTAGATGTTCTCGTTCTGAATTGAATTACTCCGCCTGTTTTATAGAGTTCAAGTCGTTCTTGGCCTTTCGCTTTAATCGAATTAAAATCATCGCCCTCTTTGTATCCAGAATCTTCAAGATATTTCTTGAGTTTTTCGAAGGATGAGTGCGATGTACTAATTCTATGTGCGGTATGCAACGTGCTTAACCCACGTTCCAATGCCCAAAGTTCAAGGATATAAACAACTTCTGTTTTACCGTTACGGCGTGGAATTGAATAACCAAACTTTTGATGTACCCAAAGGCCGTCTTCGTCAACTGCCATGATTGGTTCAAGCATATTAACTTGCCAATCATAGCAATCGTGCTTTGATTTGTGATAGAGGTCAATTGCCTCTTGAGATAGTGATTTAGAATATGGAAGAATTACCGATTGAGTGGGATTTTGATTGCCAAATCTTTTTTCAGCAGTCATTATTTCCTCCTTCAATCATTCTGCATGATAACCCTGTCGCTGGGCATAAGAAAAAGCCTGTTAATTTAACAAGCTTCTTTTAATTAATATAGTAGTTCTAAACAATACGCGACCGATGATACACCGCCGACTCTAAATTGTTCTTCTGTAATATCCCCAGCATCAAATTCTTTGCAGTTTTGGGAATACTGCACTTCTAAATATTCTTTTTCCTGTTCAAAAAATTGATTAATTTCATCATCCGATAGTGATGACCACGATTTTTTGAATAAAATTTTTATCGCATCAACAAACTCTTGATAAGTTGGTTTCAACTTTTCCCTCCAATCGCTTCATTTCTAATTTTTTCAGCTTCATCATAATCACTAGATGCACTTATACGTTTATAAAAATCATCTGGTTTAAGTTCAGCTTTGGAATTACCTGTATATTTGTAAAAAATAATATTTTCAGGCTTACCATTCCAACCTTCAGGGGCATATTCGTCGTCCCATTTACACCAACTTATTGGTTCAAATCCATTCTTAGTATAGAACAAATGATTGCCAGCATAACTATCTAGTTTTGTTCCACCATTTTCGACCGCTAATTTTAACAAGTCTGTTCCACGCACATTATCATTATCCGCACGACATACAGAAATAATATCACCTGTCGTTGAGATCGCAACTGTAGAACCGCCCGGAGAAACATGTAACTTTGAACCAACATAATGCTCTGGTTCATAAGCAGTAACTCGCCACGCAATATCTTTGTCAAGCCCTGATTTTGCCACTTCAACTGCTCTTGCAAAAGGCGCTGGGGTTGAGTTAGAAAAGATATTTGAGCCTATTTGTTTTCTTGCTTCAATTTTACCATTTTCTTCTTCACTTTTCCATGCCTTCGACCAAACATTTTGCCGTTTTCCATCACCCGGAATATAGTCAACCATGCACCTGCAACGCTCATGCCTTCGGTAAACATCCTTTGGTACATCTGGATAACTATATGAACCAGCTAACCCTTGACACCACTTGCACGCTTTACCAATTAACGTTCGAGTAATCTTTGGCTTTAATCCTGTTTTATATTGAAAATCAGCATTTTCATTTACAAAATCGTTGATAATATTTTGAGTGAAATTAATTATTGGTTCGCCTAATATCCACTGGATCTCTTTAAAACTTACTTCACTAGAAATACGGTTGGTCAACCCATCAATTCTATCTTGATTTAACGATGGAATTTGTGTTTTAAGACTAATACTTGCTTGTTTATTGAGTTGGTCCTGAACTTCAGCTGCATAATCAGAAACGATTTTGTGATTGTCACTCAAAGTAGTATTTAATAACCGTTCAGCGATATTGAAATACATTCGTCCATCGGGTAATGATGTTGGAGAGATATTTTGCTCAAAACTCTTTTTAAGAATTTCTCCGATCTCGACCGCATAATCGTTTGCATCAATATACGTTGCTTTTCCTTCTGATAAGAGTTTTTGTTTTGCTTTGATAATTGAACTTTTAGAAAGTTGTTTATTAAAATCTTTCTTTATAGACTCAAGTAGTCCTGGAACAATATCATCATTCATTGCTTGCTCCCTTAAGTCCTGTCATATCATCAAGCATTTCTTTAGTAATATAGTCAGTCATTGCTGCGTTCAATTTAGAAACACCGTCTCCTACCATACCAAGTGTGTTCGCATCGGGTTCGAACAATGGCTCCCATTTAGGTGTAGTTTGGTTAAACGCTGAACGCTTATACTCAAAATCATCACGTAAGCAAGTAGCAACATAAGCAACATTTAACAAGCCTGAACCTAAACTTCTTTGAGCTTTACGTCCTGCAAGGCGTAAGCTTTCATGACTTGCCTTAATTGCCTCAACAGATGATGGATTGTCAGACACAAAGCCTAGATCATCAAGTGTCAATCCTGTCTCACCCGCAAAACCAGCGGCTGCTGTGCGTAGCTGTTCAGTAAATGGCGACATACTTGGAGTTGTGAACTGACCCAAGCTAGGCTTTTCTCCGTCCTCATCTTTTGTAAACTGCAACATTGCTGATATTGTTGCTTTCCATGAATCCAACGGCTCTGCATCAGCGCTTAAGCCTGTCACATATTTTTGAGGGAAAGAATAAAACTCTGCCGTGACATCGGCACGCTCCAAAGTCCGTTTTGCGTTCTTCTGCCAGTACATTCCAGCCCGTGTGATCCGTGAACGGCCAAAAGGTCGAACAGCATCTGGACGATGTATGATTGGGACTAAAAGCGGAATTCCCGTGTCGTTGGGAATAGATTCAGGAAGCGAAAATCCAGCATGATAAAAATCTGTACGATCTGGCAAAAAGTGAGCTTCTAAAGTTGCTACTCCACTGCTATCTCTTTCAAGAACTGCATACCCTTCAGTTAGTAGTCCAGTGATTGGATTGATTGTTCCTGTAGCATTGCTTGCTTCGATAACTTGAAGTCGAACGTTTCCGTTTTCGTCCTTAGAAATGTAGGTAAAGGAGCATGATGCAATTAAAGCAGATAGAATCGCACTATCAAAATAAACATCCGGGTTATTCATGGCGAAGATTTCATTCACATTGTACTGGTCATTTGCAAAATTACGAAACACTAATCTATCTGCTAGACCGTCAACTCCTTTTGCGCACCATCCAAGAATTGCTTTATATTTGGAACGTAAATCTCTAGAAATAGTAATTCCGCTATCTGTATCAACATGCTTCATAGCGTATTGGCTATACCTCATATCGACCCTATTCTTATAAGTTGCTAGCTTATTCTTTAGATAAGCCATTCCTTTTTCTTCCAATTTATCAGCTCCTTTCTAATAAAAAAGATTAGTCATCGACCAACCTTTTAATTTCATTATATTTACGTTCAATTTCTTTCAGATGATTATATTCGTTTTGAGTCAAGCTTACTAAGTCCGAGCTTTTTGTTAGTTCTTCAACTGTGATGTTTGCTAGTTCTGCAATTTGTTTCAACCTTTCAGGTGTTGGAATTGTTAGTCCTTTTTCCCATTTAGAAACGTTACTTTTACCAGCTCCAAATAGTTTTCCAAATTCCTCGAGTGTCAAGCCTTTATTAAGGCGGATAGTTTTGATGCGTTGACCGATAATTACTGCAGAATTATTTTTAGTATCTCCATATCCTAAGAGATAAGTTATAGGAACTTCTAAAATATCCGATAAAGCCTCCCATATTTCATCATGTCTTGGTGAGAGTAAATTATTTTCGTACTTAGAAATTTGACCATCGGTAATCTTTAATGTTTTTCCATCTCTATCTAGTACATTTTGTTCATTAAAAATCTTTGCTAACTCCAATAGAGTCAAGTGTTTTTCTTTTCTAAGTTCTTGAATTTTATTCATTTCTTGCTCCTTTCCGAAGTCGCACGAGAAAAAATGTACAGTGACGGCGTGAAGGACGAAGCGCCTGAGTGAGGGGTCCCTATCCCCCCCTACTTATCACTCTTCACACTGTTACAAATTCTATGCGAAAGTTTTATATTATCCCAAGAATGAACTCCACCTTTTGCTAATGGCATAACGTGATCCATACTTGGATAATAGTTACCACAAATTATAACGCCATTTTCAGTGTGTTTGTCTTGCCAGTCTACACCTTGGCCACACAAGTAACAAGTCTGTTCATCTCTTATAGCAAGAGCTTCTAGTGTAATGCCTTTATCAATAACTTCCGCTCCCCTTTCCCTAGCTTTCCTAGTTGATCTTGTTTGCTTCCTCTCATTCTTTAGCCTACACTTCTCCGAACAATATAGATGCTGTTCATTTGTTTTTGCAAATTCTTTTGCGCACATTGCACAACGAATCTTCTTTGATTCCCTCTGACCTTGAACGATTGTCTTATACTTTCTCTTCCAAATTATTCTATGAGTTTGTTTAACCGTAAGACCATACTTATCTCTTATTTGAGATAAAGAAAAGCCATTCACATAGTCTATGCGAACAGCTTCATTAATGCTATTATTCATATTATTTTCCTTCGTAAGAAGCCCAGTCTCGGCTTTGAGGAAGGTTCCTATTGCCAATAACTTTCGGTTCAGCTGTCGCTTGCTTGCTATTGAATAGCTTGTCCGACTTCTGTCTGTTGCATTGTGCATGTGTCAGCTGTAAGTTCTCCATCGCTGAAGGATGTCCGCCTTTACTTACTGGCACGATGTGGTCGATAGCTGGAGCCAAAGGGTTCGGTGCTTTTAATCTCACATCAACTGGCTTACCACATATCCCACATACTGACTGTGTCTTTAGTATCCTTGCCTTATTCTTATCAAAGGCGACACGGTGGGGGCCTTGTTTATCTGCTCTTAATGCCACGGTGCACCTCCTTAATAAATAATAAAAGCAAGTCAAGGACTCGAACCTTGACCTGCTCATGAACATTTGATTGCACGTTTGAATTAGTATTATTGTTTGATTGCTCAATTGTTCATGTTACCATTATCTCACTTAACTTTGGCATTATGTGTGCAACTTATGCGATTTAAACGTGCAACCTAATCAGTCTAATGTGTTAGCCCAGAGTCCATCACGGAGCGTAGATTTCAACTTAACATATTGTTTTCTTAGTGCGCTTGGGTCAGTATGTAATCTAATACCAATCCTTTCCCATTGCAGCTTATGCTTGAACCTTAGCTTAATAACTTCTTTGACAATCGTACCCTCAATCACATCCATAAGTTCATCTAATGTTTCTTTCTGATCTACCATTAATTGAAGTTGTTTATCGCCTTCTATAATGAGCAGTCGTCTTTCTTGTGGCGCTGTGTTTGAGCTGCTTCCACCACTTCCAATCCTTTCCTCATGGGTCTGTCTAGTAATCCATTTCTCTCTAGCGTTAATCTTAACTTGAAGCATACCAGTCATATAGTCACTAATCAATAAATCTAATCTGTCTGCCATTTACTAAACTCTCCTAATTTGTTATAATATAGTTAACGAAAACTATCAGGATAAGCCCATTGCAGTGGGCTTTTTGCTTTTCAGAGTTAATCGTGATATAATTGTGAACATAGAGTTTCGCTATGCCTTTCGTAGTTTTAAGAAAGGAGAATGCAAATATGACATTCACTAATAAAAATAAATTTTTCAAATATACAGTAACTCTTGATACTTCAAATGATATTTTTAGAGCAAACCTTACTGATAATTCAGAAATCTATGGTTCAGGAAATACCATTGAAGATGCAGTTAAAAATTTGGAAAACTTAGTCTAATAAGACAAGTAACTACTACCTATATGGTGGTAGTTTTTTTATTTCTTATCCTCCGTAATATTCGATGAATAAGCGAACCATGAAGACAATACAATAGTAAGTATCCAAGTTAAAGGTGACGCACCTTCAATAAACTTATCCACAACAACAAATACTGTCATTCCCAAAAACATAAAGCAGATAAAATCAATCAGGTAACTTCTTAATACCTTACTTTTTCTTCGTCTCATTCCTTCTCCTCCTTACAGTCCCAGTAGACAATCACGTTAGCGCTAAGTAAAGCAATGCCTGCGAGTATCCATAGTATCGTTTCAATCATTCGCTTTCTCCTTGCACACATCGCATAACACATTGCGTGGCACGAACATGCGTTCGCCGATATGCTCATCTTCAACCGTTCTGATATTTGAGCAGTTGGAGCATTTAAATATTAGTTTACTCAACCTTTCCTCTCAATCCATACTTCTTCATCGTCCTAGGATAATTAGTAACAAAGCTCAAACCGTCCTGGTGCAACCTACTTGACCAATGAAACAATCTATCCATTTCAGCGAGTGTGTCTAGTCTGCGGTACATTTCACTGATATAGAATTCTGCATTACCTACTGACTTCCAGTGTGCTGATGTCTTAACTGAGTGCCCATTACTAGCTAACTCATGCGCTTTATTATCCGCTTTTTCTTTCTTCAAGATCAGGCCTTCAGTTTCTTTGAATATGATTTTTAGCAAGTGAGTTTGGTAGTCTCTGACGATTGTTTCAGCTGTCATACTCTCACCGCCACCTTTCTATTCCCTTTATCACGTTTTAGATTAGCTGGTCTTGCCATGAACACTACTGATGACGGTTTGATATTAAACCGTTCAGCCAATTCTTCTGCTGTTCCTTGAGCAATGAAGTCATCGCCTTTATATACTGCATATTCTGTCATTTCAGTACCTCCAGTCGATTTCGCTTTGATAATTTTTCTGCAATATCTATCAAAGCACTCTCCAATGTTATCTTTGCATGCCACTCTTGATTTGCTTCCATTTCAATATCGACTACTGCATCATCCATTGCTTCAACTGCAATTTGCAGTAACTCATCAAGTTTTGTATTTTTTAAAATCTCAAATGCTTCTTTTAAATTTTCGTCATGCTTACTCATTTATTCACTCCTAACTCTGCAATTCTCTTATGAAAATCAGCTTGAAATTCTCGATTAAATTGACTTTCACTCGCTTTTTCAAGTTCTTTCATTCTGATTTCTTTTGGTGCATTTCTACTAGCAAGAATACTTATTCGTCTTGCCTCGTTTCGTCTATCATAATATGTCATAACTCCAAACCTCATACCCATTCTCTACGCTGCAGAAATCAAACGTAAGCTCGTTCATGATTTTCCTAAACATTCTATCGTCCATCTCGTCTAACTCTCTTAGACGGCGAAATAATTGCCTGTCGTCTATCGTAACTGTTGAGCTTTCACCATGTTGCTTGATGAATGATTTGACAGCTTCATTTAGTTCGTTCATTCCGCCACCTCAATTTTTTCGTAACTACCAGTTTGCATGCTGTCGATTTCTTGCTTGGTGAAGGTTAATTTCCACGCTGTGCCAATAGAATGCGTAAGTGGGTCTTCTCCAGTCCAAAAAAGTATCTATCCCTGTCTTTAAACTGATTATCTTTCGCAAGGAATTGTCCAGTTAGCTCATCTCTCAAATAGAACAGCTGCGGTTTTTCGACTTGATATTTGCCAGTGATAAATGCTAGAGCGAAAGTTGCTTGGCTATTTTCATCTTCAAATACCCATTCATATAATTTAGGATATGTTTTTCGATTTTTTGAAATTTTATCAAAAACACCGTAAATAGTTCTTCGGTCTTTATAGCTTTCAATAAATTCAGCCACGAACTGCGGTACTTCTGGTAGTGGTTTAGTAATTGGCACTACCGCCATGCCATTCGCTCCGAACTGTGTGTGCTTGTCTCTCAAGAATGTATTTTCATTTTCCAATTCCATAACTTTTGCTGTTAGTTCTTTAATGGTTTTATTTGCAGCGCTAAGTTTACGGTCAGCTTTATTAGCATAACTTTTCCAAGCATAATCAAACTTATCTAGTTCATCAACGGCTTGTCTTAAACTAGCAAAATCTGCAGATGTATTTGTCTTTTTCGGTTTTTCAGGTAATTCAAATGTCATTTCATATCCTCCAATACTGCAACGAATTTACTATATTCACACTTCAGTGTTTCTACCTTCCGATATTTAAACTGAAAGTCAAGTACATCTGGGTCATTCCCTTTTTCAAA
>NZ_JXJU01000018.1 GCF_002441655.1 Lactococcus fujiensis JCM 16395
ACAACGAACTGATTGCGATGAATGTTGAAGAAGGTCAAATTAATGCTTACGAACGTTACCAAACGTCTAAGATGCGATTTAACCGTTATAAATCCATGCTTGAAGTATTGAATACTCAAATCACGATTGTCAGCCAATTAATTCACTTAAACTAACTGTAAAATAATTGACACTCAATTGATAAGAGAAAAAAGTAAAAAACAGAAATAAAAAGTGACATTAAAAAAGTGACATTAATAGTATGAGAAAAATTCCTACCTATTTGATATCGGCTGGAGTAGTTCTTGGTTCCATTGGTAGAGGTGCATTTTACCTTCATCGAACTTTACTTGAAAGTAAATTTATGTTTGCAAAGTTAAAGCATTTTATTGGGTAGAGAAAACCAAAATGATTTGATAACAATAGAGGTAGCGTACTATTTTTCAGAATAGAAAGAGGAAAATCAAATAGCAATTAACCACAAAGGTTTAAAAAACCATGAAGATAAAATTAAAAAGCATAAAATGACAATTTCAGACATCAACTTTTTAATTAAACTTCAAAAAGAATTAAATACTCAAGATACGCTCAATCAATCAGATCCTAAATATTGGGTGATTGCAAGCTCAATCTTCCAAGACTCTCCTGCATGCTGCGGCGATTATTATTCAATTGTACATAATTGTGGAATTGTTGTCCCACGCAAGAAAACAAAGGAAGAATTAATTCCTGAATTAATCGAATACTTAAACGAAATGTATAACGAAGATAAATTACGTTTTGCCTATGCAAAAGAAATTTACACTTTTGCCATTTTTGACTCCAACGATAGAGAAGAATTAGATATTGAATTTCCTCCAGTTTCTCTTACAACAATTATTGAACCAGATAGCTTTGAAGAATTCTTACTACAAGTTAGTGAGCTGACTAAATCCAATATTTCTTTATCGGAAGAAGCGGAAAAACTAGTTATTTATCCAGACGCAGTCTATTTAACTCAGATCGATGCCGAAAAGCATCCTAAAGAAAATAGTAGCCATTTTGATGCGAAGGCTCACACTTATGCAAACACGGCATTAGGAAGTCCAAGATACGAATGTCTTATCAAACTTCTGCAAACAACTAATTTTCAAAAATTGAAATAAAAAAAACCCACAAATGTTGTGGGTTTTTATTTATTTCTGAAAAATACTGCAGTCTTCCCACCTTGTGCAGAAGTGAAGTACTGAGACGGATTGGTCCCGTGAGTAACCATGATACGGTCTCTTGTTTTAACTGTTTCATCAACTATAGGTTGGTCAATCCCTGTGCCAACAGTTTCGCCAGCAGGGACAACTGAGATAAATGTATTTGATAAGCCATCAACTGTAATCGTGTACGGCTCACCGACTGGATGCTCTGTCATCACTTTTCCAAGTTTATAAGATGATAAAAGTTGTCTTATTTTTACTGTTAGATTTTATCAGAGTAAAAGTTAAGATGACAATTACAACAACAAGTAAGCTAATTATACCGACAATAATGGACTTTTTTACCTTTGGATTTCCCATAATAATTCTCCTTCTCGCCTAAGTTCATTTTATATGAATTTAAGAAAATAAACAAAAGCATTTCATAAATTTCTTTATAGAATTTAAGAATTGCTGGGGAATTTCCAGTGCTAAAGCACTGGACTTTTTTTTGATGAGTCTGATTTTATCTTTTTCGCATATTTTTAATATGCTTTTAACCAAATTAAAAATTAACCTCTCAAATTATTATTAAAAAATGGATATTAATAATAAGAGTCCACTATGATCAAAATGACCTATAGCGTAAGTTTTGATTTGACGGCTTACGACACAGAAATTAAAAAACACAAATCAAAGGAGTTGTCTATTCGTTTAGAATCTTCCTTAAGCAAGAAAAATTTTGTAAGATTAACCAACATTACAAAAACCACAGATTTGTGGTATTGCAGGTGGTATCACGTTGATGATGTATTCATCGAAGAAACTGGTCGAACGAGAAAAGTTATTCAATTTTATATTCGACCAGATAACATGCCGATTTCCGAGAATTATAAAAACAACAATCAGAATTTTATTGCTTTTAAAGCTGTAATTAAAAGTAATGAATGGAATCATTTGTTTAATTTCAGTAAGAGATACAGAGAAAATAGTTTTGAAAACTATCAAGGCAGGCTAAAAGTACAAGGGAATTGGGCTTTAGATTTTTTAAGTAAAAAGAGTGAAGAAGTATGTCATTCAATGTTTTAGAGAGTAGAAAATGGACAAAATAATAGAAAACTACAAAACTGTTAGGAAAAAAATCATTAACAGCCAAATAGCACAAATATTTTATGATGAAATCTTGCCTAAAGAACTTCATTATGATAAAAAAACTGACACCTATACTGCAACATTTAACAAAACATTATTAAAATCACCTTTTTTTAATAAAGTTAATGCAATAATGATCGTTAAACAATATGTTGAAAGTCAAGGAAAAAAATTCAAAGCAGTCTTCAATGAAACGGACTTAAGGGACAATGATGTTATTGCGGAAATTTTGAAGATAGAGCGTCGAGAAATTAACAATAAACGTGGGAACAGTGTCATTTACAACTTTAACTGTAAAGAAGGTAACACTTACTTCAAAGCCACAAAGAAAATCAATGTCATTGAAAAGAATCTTGAACGTCTTAGCCTTTATGACGGTCTTGTTCTTGGTGATTCAATCTCAATTGAGGGTAAATTTTTCATCGATAGCAAACTTGGAGAAAATATCTTTAAGATTGATTATTTAGAAAAAGTAGAAGAAATTGAAGAAAATAATCAAGAAATTGAACTTGATTATGATGAGCCTTATGTAGAATTGCATCTTCATACTTCAATGAGCCCTTATCGTGGACTTCATACCTATCCAGAAATGACAAAAGTTTTGAAACATCGCAATCACAAAATGGTCGGTGTGACAGACATTGAAAATATTCAAGGATTCACTCAAATCAAGAACAGTAAACGTAACGGAATGGACGTTTTCTATGGCATCCAACTTGCCTTAAACGATAATCAACCGCTCATTCTTTATCCAAATGACAGTCTACTTGCTGATAATAAATACGTTGTTTTGGATATTGAAACCACTGGATTGAACCGTGAAGAAGATAAGATTATCCAAATTGCCGCTGTAAAAATTGAAAACGGAGTTGTGATTGAGAGTTTTGAGCGATTGATTAATCCAGAGATTGAAGTGCCTCAATTCATTTATGATTTAACTCATCTTGACCCAAAAGCCATCGAAAATGGTGTCAATATTAAAGAGGCACTCAATGATTTTGGAGAATTTTGTAAGGGAGCTGTTTTGGTAGCCCATAATGCACAATTCGACATTCCTTTTATTCGCCATCATGCTGAGCTTAATCAAACCAATGAAACTTATATCAATCACACGGTCATTGATACAATGGTATTCTTCCAAGCCAATCACCCAGAACTGAAGAAATTCAGTCTAGAGGCACTGACTCGTTTCTATCACAAAAAATTGGACGGCCATCATAACGCTGTAGTGGATGCAACATCAACAGCTGAATGCTTTATGGAAATGCTTCAAGAAGCAAGCAATTGTACGACATTATTAGATTTGATGAAAATTGATACTAACCATGCAGCTAAACGTGTCAACAGCTATGTTTCAATCATTGCTAAGAACCAAGAGGGACTAAAAGACCTTTTCCAATTAATCACGGTTGCACAAACAAAACAGCTTTACCGCACAGCAAGTATCAGTCATAGCACTTTGCAAAAGTACCGTAAAAACTTGTTTATTTCCAGTGTTGGTCAAGAGGGTGAGATACAACAAATGGTTGCTCGTGGAGAATATGCTCAAGCACAATTGTTCATGAATTTCTATGACGGTTTTGGTCTTGTACCTTCCTCAAACTATTCTTATCCAGAGATATACAAAGGCATTAATGCTAAAGTATTCCAATTGGTTAAAGATACAAAACGGTTCTATTTCAGTAATAATCCATACCTTTTAGATGAATCGGAAGAATTATTGCAAGAAATTATGGATCACTCGATTAAAATTGGAAATAATCTTAAAGGCATTCATCCAAATGACAGAATGGTCATGAGAACTTGGGAAGAAATGAAGAACACATACCTTGAAGAAGGAATGACTGAAAAGCACATCCAAGCAGGACTTGACTTCCAAAACACCATCATTGAAAATCTTGAGAAAAATTTGCGAGTATTTTATGGAGATGATGAATTGTTTACTCCAGTTATTGAAAAATCAAAGGAACAAATCATCGAACTCGCTACTGACCGGATGCATGAACTTTATACTCCAAATCCACCTGAATATGTCATCAAACGCTTGAATAAAGAACTGGATAGCATCACTTCCAACGGGTTTGACGTGATTTATCTCATCGCTCGAGAATTAGTTAAGCGCTCAAATGAACGTGGATATATCGTTGGTTCTCGTGGTTCTGTTGGTAGTTCGTTTACCGCAACAATGCTCGGAATCTCAAATGTAAATCCATTAAAACCACACTGGCGCTGTCCAAATAACGATTTTGTCACTTTTGATACACCAGAAGAAGTCGAAAACGGGTATGATTTGCCTGATTTCTACTGTCCGAATTGTGGTACAAAATGTTCTAAAGAAGGAATGGACATTCCCTTTGAAACATTCCTAGGATTCAACGGTGACAAAGTTCCTGATATTGACTTAAATTTTGCTGGTGAGGACCAAGGCTTTGCTCAAAAAGATGTCCGTGAGCTTTTTGGTGAGAAATTTGCATATAAAGCTGGCACAATCATGACGATTGCAGAAAAATCGGCACTACAAATGACAAAGTCATTCTTTATTGATCGCAAAGAAAATGTTAACTCAGCTTATGCTGAAAGTTTAGCAGAAAAATTAGTCGGAACAAAAGTTTCTACTGGTACCCACGCAGGTGGTGTCATTGTCATTCCGCAGTACAAGGGAGTATTCGATTACACACCATTCCAATTTCCAGCAGGGGATAAAACTAGTGATTGGAAAACGACTCACTTTGATTTTCATTCTATTCATGACAACGTATTGAAACTCGATATTCTTGGACACGATGACCCTCGTATGATAAAAGAATTGGAACGTTTGACACAATTTGACAACGAACAAATTGATTTATCGGACCCAAATATCCCGCTCGTCTTTTCTAACAAAGCTGTTAATGCTTATGGCCGAGAAATTACACCAACTGGCTTGCCTGAATTTGGTACTGATTTAACTCAGAAAATGCTTCAGAAAACACAGCCTAAGACAGTCTCTGACTTGTTCCGTATCTCTGGACTCTCACATGGTACAGACGTTTGGACTGGGAACTCTGAGGACCTAATTGACAAAGGAATTGCAACTCTTAAAGAAGTTGTTGCTTGTCGTGATGACATCATGTTGGACTTAATTAAGTATGGCTTGCCTGAGAAAGCCTCTTTCGATATCATGGAAGCTGCACGTAAAGGGATGTATGCCAAAGGAAAGAAATCAAAAGCAGAACCAATTGCATTGATGAAAGAACATGGAGTTCCAGACTGGTATATTGAATCAGTCATGAAAATCATGTATCTGTTCCCTAAAGGACATGCAGTGGCCTACACCATTAATGCGATGAAGATTGCATGGTGGAAGATTAACTACCCAAGTGCATTTGCAGCGGCATGGTTAACAACAAAAGGTGAACAATTTGATACGGCATCATTTTCTTTGACGGAAGAAGAAATTAATGCCCAAATCGGACGCTTAAAACGTGAAATTATGGCAACTCGAACAAATGCGGACGTGAAGAAGAAATTAGTAAAATCTTTATCGATTCAGCTCGATGCTTTAAGAGCAGGCGTCACATTCAAACCAGTTAGTCTTGAGCATTCAAGTGCGAGCCGATTTGAAGTCGATGTTACGGGAGCAATCATTCCACCACTAACAACCATCAGTGGATTGGGTGCAGAAGCTGCGCAAACAATGCTGGACCTCTACAAAGTAGATCCAGAGAAAGCTCAACAAATGTACCAACGCAAAGTTGCCCAAGCCAATAAAGCGGACAATAAGAAAGTGATTAAAAACCTCGTATTCGAACAACTGTTAACAAAATTCATCGTCAAATTTGGTAACAAGGAAACTTACGGGACTCACTACAACAAAGCATTTACTAAGTTTTTCAACAAAACTTATGAAGACAATTCTGACCTTCCTCAAAAAGAAATGGTCAAAGTTTTTGCGGAATTAATATCTGCAGAACTAAGTGCGCAATAATAATTCACTGTGATATAGAAAGAAGAACACAATGAGTCTAGCAGACCTAAAACTCAGTTCCGAAATGGGACGAGACGAACGTATTTTTAAAGCCGCAAATTACCTCAAAAAATCAGGTGTTGAAGGCTATAATATTCAAGAAGCACTAAAACAAGCACAAGTTTCTCTGGGAACACTTTTGACTTATTACAAAACGATCCTTAAAGATTATGACAATTATCTTTGTGGTCATGATGTACTCAGCCGTGCGCTGAATGAAGCCACATTGCTTAATATGGCGCCATCCAAGCGTGCAGAATATATGAAAAAGCCAAAATATTAAGCGTCGAAATTTCCAATAGTTAAATTACTATGTTATAATTAACTTAATTATAAACAAGTAAAGTATAATTTAGTAAAGGAGATCTTATGTTCGTAGGTAGAAAAAAAGAACTTGAACATCTTAATCAGGCATATCAATCAGATAAATTTCAATTTGTGGTCATGTATGGTCGACGTCGAGTCGGAAAAACAACGCTTTTAAATGAATTTTTGAAAGATAAACGTGGTAGTTATTACATGGCGATTAAAGAAAAAGATGGCTCTAACCTGAACGCTTTATCTGAAAGTATTTTGGGAGAAGATTCTGGGTTAAGCTTTGATAATTATGAAAAAGCTCTTATGAATGTCTATGAACAAGGTAAAGATGAGAGATTTGTCCTTGTCCTTGATGAATTTCCGTATCTTGCGAGTTCAGCTCCTGAAATTAGTTCAATTATCCAAAAAGTGATTGACCATCATTTTATCAATTCGAAAGTGATGCTCATTTTATGTGGTTCGTCTATGTCTTTCATGGAACATCAAGTACTCGGCTATGAGAGTCCGTTGTACGGTCGTAGAACGTCTCAAATGAAGATCCAACCTTTTACTTTCTTCCAATGCCAAGAGTTTTTTCCAAAAATGAATAAGGAAGAACTTTTAGGCGTGTATGGGATAACAAGCGGAATACCACAATATCTTTCCTTTATTGATGAAAATAAATCACTCGAAGATAACATAAAGTTAACCTATCTCAAAACAACAGCACCACTTTATGAGGAACCAAGTAACTTGCTTATGCAAGAATTACGAGACCCTTCAAATTATAATTCAATCCTTTATTCTATTGCTCACGGAGCAAGCCGAATCAAAGATATAGCAGGCCAAACCAAATTAACATCTGCCGCCACAAGTCTACTCCTCGACAATCTTATTGAACTTGGAATTGTAGAAAAGAAAACTCCGATTTCACAAAAAAATAAGAACAGTAGAAAAACAATTTACACCATCTCCGATTCGATGTTTAGATTTTGGTATCGCTTTGTAGGGAAAAATCAAAGTCAAATTGAACGTGACAGGGGCGATTTTGTATATAAACGAATAGAAAAAGAAATTAACGATTTTCTTGGCCCCGTTTTTGAAAAGGTGAGTATTGACTGGATGTGGGAACATGTCCCCTACGATTTAGTAGATGATTATTTTGAAGAATTAGGAACATGGTGGGGAACAGATAAGGCTGAGAAAAAAGAAGTAGAGCTTGACATTGTTGGTTTTTCTCCAATGACAGGAGCTCTATTTGTAGGGGAATGTAAATGGCGTAATCAATTACTAGACGAAAAAGTGCTTAATAAGTTAATCTATCGTGCTGGATTATTTTCAAATTCTCAAAAATATTATTTTTTATTTTCTAAAAGTGGCTTTAGTCAAGGTGTAATGAAAGAAGCAAGAAATAAGGGAGTATACTTAATATCTTTTGACCAAATGACCGAGTAGTTAGAAAAGGGGAGAAATTATGAAAAGAGTTGATAAAGAACAATTGATTAGTATTAAAAGTTATGTAGCCAAAAATGCTAAAATGACTAAAGAAGAACAATTGTGTTTATTTGATATTGCCGATAAACTCTTATTCTATCAAGAAAATGGTGAATATGAGATTTTTATTAAAAGAAATGGCTCAAGATTTAATTTTAAAAATTTTCAAGCTAAAAATTTTGATTATGATGATTTTTATCATGCAATATCATATTTGTTACAACTCAAACTTTGTGGTATTGCAGAGTATGATTTTTATGACCAATTCTTTCCAATTGGGGAATTTAAATTAAATGTTAAGCCACAAAAAATTGAATTTTCTACCCGACGAGCGTACAAAACAAATCGAGGTATGTTTTCATTCATGTTTTTATCACTTTTCAAACATGACATTGATAAAGATGGAAGAATATTATACAAAAAAGCTCATGAACCACTAGATATTTTAAACCCTGACCATATTCAATACATGATTGATGAGATTAATTCATATATTAATTGTAATTTAAGCACAAATGTTGGTTAATCTATAGTTACAATAAATAAGTTCTTGGCGATAAATCGCCAAGAATTTTTTTTTTGAAATAAATTATAGAAAATAAAGAGTATAAACTTATGAAATCATTATTATTAAGCGAAAAAGAAATTACGGTCGGAGAAGTTATTGATCTAAGCTCACCATCAACGCTCATTGTTGATTTAGATGAGCCACTATATAGCTATCGTGATGGCCGTTACAACGACCGAGCACATTATTCACCAGACCACGACTTAGACGAAGTAGCAGGCATTTATCAAGACGATCAAGACGCTGAACTATTAAGCCAGTATGATAATTTAAATGAATTGGTTACAGATTACGTTAATACTGGGACATACGACAAATGGGAACAAAGTTTCACCCTAGTGTCCTACAATAGCCTCATTGATGACTTCATTGAACGTGATTTGTTGCCTACTAACGGAAAAGAATTGGTCGAAAAACAACTCAAAATTGGTAATATCACAACAAACGAAAGCTTTTTCGATTTGTTAGAAAGTATTTTTGTGTTTTACACCGCCAGTCATCATATCGCCACTGAAGGCTTTTATGCTGAGTTGGTTGCATAAGAAAAAAAGGTGAAAATGAAATTTCAGGATACCATTCAATCAATTCCAGAAAATGACTGGATTGAAGTGATTACTCGGTCAGAAAGCAATTATCAAAAATCTATTGGAAAAGCACCTAAATTCACCATAAAAGGACCCGTTTTAGATTTTGAAGTTTTACAAGAGCTCCCCGTCGTTTGCTGCGAAGAATTTATTACCCACCCTATAATCGTCAGCGTTTAAAGAAAGAAAAGGAATTGAATAATGCACTCACCAATATTTTTTGGAACAACTGGAAACACTAATTTATCAACAGCTGAAATTGATGAATTAAGAATTAGCGAAGAAACACTTGAAAACTATATCTCAGAATGTGATTATGTTAACCTCATTCCGCAGTCTGACTACTGGGACATTAAAGAAATTGAACTCCCAGGTAAGACAGTTACAAACGGAAAACGTACAGTTTGGACCATCACTCGTGAGACTGTGAAAGAATATCAAGATAATTACGTGAAAACAATTAGCGATTATCTTGAAAACGTGAAAAAAATTGGAGCATCAGGAAAATTTGCTTTTGGAAATTTACCAATCATCAACGATAAGGAAAATAGTAGAAAATTATACAGTAGCTTAATAGAATTTCAAGACACTGTAAATCCAAGAGGTGGCATTAAAATTGTGATAGACGGTTGGCCTGAAACAATTAAAGATGTGATGGATTCTGCAGCAAATCATTTTAATAAAGATCCTGAACAAGATGAACCTTACGAAATTACAATCTACAGTAATTTTGTAGGGGATTATCATTTCTAAAAAATGGGCTAGAAGTAATTTCTAGCCTTTTTCACCTAAAATAATAAAATTTGGAGAAAAATGAAAAAAATTATTGATTTAAAAATAACTGATGCTGTTGAAAATTTCGAGGAAGATATATCACACGAAATCATCTCAAAATTAGCCCTAACTGAACAAAACTATGAACAAGTTTCTAGCGAAATCAAAGAGCTTATTATTGCTTTTGTTCATTTCAAAGTCGATGAACTAAAATTAATCCAAGTTGACCAGAAGCATTGGAATATTGAGGCAAACAAGTGTTTCTATTTATATTACCGCTTGCCAAGCGGTGAAAACTTGGACATCGAGCTAGACATTACTATTGAAATTTCTAATGTCAATATCATGATTGAGGACTATTCTACTGAATCACTTTGGTGTCAATTAGCTTGTCTCCTTGACTCTGATGATAAAGCATTCGAAATTGTTGATCGCTTGCCACTTTACGCTTTCAGTCGTGATTCTCTGGAGGAGTTTGTAAAGAGGATGATTGAGGCCGAAAAAAACTCTAATACTGAATGGAACCTCTCAACGTCAGCTGACGAATATTTTGAGGAGGAGAAAAATCATGTTAAATTATAGAATCGAAATAGCAACTACCGTTTACGTAGATGTTGAAATTGAAAGTGATAAAGAACTTAATCAAGAAGAACTTTACACCGCAGCATTAATTCAACTTCAAGAAAATGGAAGTGAACATCTCCCTCCAGAAGTATTTGAGAAAGATAACACCACACTCTCAAATGTTGAAAAACAATAAAATAAAAAAATGAAAAGGTAAAAAAATGGGATTAGACCAATACGTACAGCTCAAGCTCACTCGAAACGAAGAAGAACACAAGGATGTAATTAAATCACATTTTGGGTCGAACATCCACCTGATAACTGAAGAGGAATGGAAACAAACGAATCCAGGACAAATTAGTTTATATATTGAAAATTTATATAAAAATAATTCTCTATATACTTCTGAGTTGGGTATCTTGTTTTCACAAGGAGATATGGATAACTTGAAATATCTTTATTCAGAAGTCAGCTACTATCGCAAATTCTTTGCATTGCAAGTTTACTTTGAAGAAAAATATAACATTGAAAATTGTGGTGAAGT
Source organism: Lactococcus fujiensis JCM 16395 (assembly GCF_002441655.1). Lineage (GTDB taxonomy): Bacteria > Bacillota > Bacilli > Lactobacillales > Streptococcaceae > Lactococcus > Lactococcus fujiensis. Next base: position 11,132 of record NZ_JXJU01000018.1, read on the forward strand.
GATTATGACTCCCGAAATTATTACCGACCTTAAGTCGAAAGTTTCGGCAATCCTTGATTATCAACAAACCCATTCACTTGAACGGACCAAAGAGTTTGCATCTCAAAATTTCCCTGACGATAATGGATTCTTCGCTTTTGAACAGAATTATGACCGCTACTATTTCAAGGGTTTAAATGATTTAATGGATGACATTGAAAAATGGGAAGAGTTATCCCTTAATGAAAACGAAGCACTCATCTACACATGCTGGTACTAAGAAAGTGATAAGCAAAAAAAGCTTATCCCTTTTTTTATATAAAAAAAAGTAGAAAGGATAACAAATGCAAGAAAGTCTGAAAAAAACAATTCTAACGACAAAAGGGATTTCAAATGAAGATTTTGAATTTTTGAAATCATCTTTAGGAAAAACAGAATACGATACTCTGGATTTCATTGAAAATGAAGATTATGAAATCTTTTCAGCAAATGAATTTCGTCGATACATTGTGGATGAAACAGATGAATCTGGAAAGATGTCATGGAAACACTTGTCCACGCTAACTAAAGCAGAGGTGCTCAAGGAAGCTAATGATGATAATGAATTCGTACTACCATCAAATAGGGTATTACGAGTTTTTTGTTATTAGAAAAAAAGGAAGTCCCCCATGAAAGATGTTGACAATATTTTAGATAACTTATTTGACTTAATATTACCTTGCATTGAAGACGACATAACAAATTTAGCATTAGAGCCTAAACCTTATAATTACTTCAAACTAGTTAAGGAAATAGATAAATTTCGCGAAATTATTCAATTCCTAACGAAAAATACACAGCCAAAACTACTAATAATATCTATAGAGAACAAGCGATAGAAACTATTATGAAGCAGCTTTCTCTTTATGGCAAACAGCCCAAAGTTAATAGTGATTTGATATTGGGAAATATTAGTTTTATAGCAAACTATAAGCTGGGAGCCAATATCAATAACTCTCTAATCGAAAAGCTGCAAGGGGAACTCCTCGTTTTAATTTTGAAAAAGATGTTGATTGAGTTGAAGGAGAGTGTGCTGCTTATTCATGATGAACGGTGGAAAAACATAGCGTTGTTTTACCTTGGAATTAACTGTAGCAAACGTTTGCATATGATCTATTCTATATTTTGTGGATTTGGTCTGTGGGAAATTGTTCAAATTTAATTGTGCTGAATAAGAAAGAGTTATACCAAACAAGTAGTAGATAATTCCAATTGGGGTGATTCCTAATGTGTCGAATATTATTTCTTTTTTCACATAATCACATAATTAGATACATAATATTGACAGGGTTTAATTACTTTTGCAGACTTTATCCGGTATTGGAGCATAATTAAAGGGCTTCTATAATACAATACGTTTTCTAGCATATATGTACGAGAAAAAGTTAAGGAGGACAGGGCTGGGGGTTCTTATTAAGCTAACTTTTTAGGCATAATTAATTATATATTAAAAGTATATTTTTAATTTGAAACAATTCAAATATGACAGCATTCTACAGGCTGTTGCTTTTTTATAACATTACGTAAAAACCAATTAAATTTATTCTAACAATTTATGTAACACTGTTGACATATTAGGTAAAAATGTAATATAATTTAGAAAAGGATTTTTTGTATTGTAGAATAGGAGGACGTTTCATGGATGAGACTAACAAAATCTGGCTTGCTTTAAGTAAGGTGGAACGTAGGTATAATATTAAAATATACCTGAATGGTATTCCTGATTTGATTTTGCTGAAATTTCATAACAAAGTTTTGGCCAGGACTGCATACGAATTACTAAGGAATTCTCAAATAAATTCTAAAGTTGTTGATATAGTGGATGATTATGGAAAGGTTAGTATTCGAGGGGACAGTGTAGCTTATCTTTATTTGAGTGAAGTAGTGCCAGAAGTTGATCCTTCATAGTAATATTATTACTTTCAGAATTTTAAATGTTTTTCAAGAGGGCATTATTTTAATAATTAAGCGAAAATATTAATCATATTTTAATTTGGGCTAATTTTATATTAGTTAGAATAGAAAGTGGAAGGAGGATGCTCGTAGTGGTTATATTATTGGTATATGTCTTATTTTCAAATTTTTTCAACCAATTGTTGTCGATCCGTTTACTGATATAAAAAATAATGAAGGGAAAATACAATTTGAGGGGTTATCCTATGAATCGGTATAATTCCTTTGAAAGGAAGATTAAATGAAAAAATTTAAAAAGTTTAATTTATATAAAGTCATTACCGTAATATTTGTTATTTTGCAAATATTACAGCCTGTTGCGCAGGTTACAGCAGAAACAATTAGTACAACAACCCCGAGTGGATTAAATATTGTTAATGCAAAACAAATATCAGAAAACACGGTAGAAATAGGAATCACTTTAACAAATTTATCAGATAGCAAAAAGTTAGATTCGATATCATTTTCAGACGATATGATACCAGAGGATATTAATGATGTAAAGATTTTAGACTCGAACAATCAAAGTGCTATAGGCTCTTTTAGTATTAGTGATAATAAAATAAATATTGAGACCAACCCTGGGGTTGGGACTGAGCCAGCTACTTTAAATATCAACTTTACAAAAATTAATAAAAATGCAGTGAATACTTTAAAATACGGAAGCCAAGTTATAAAAATTACTCCGTTAATAGTTCCTGCACAGACTTCACAGGAGCCTCAAGATTCGAGCAAGGTGCCCTTAGCATCTACTAAAAGTTCAGAGAGGAAAGAAAGAATTAGTGCACCTGCTGCAAAAGCTATTTCAAAATTAGACGAAGTCGGAACTGATCTTTCAAAGTACTTGCCAGGCGGCACTTTGATTACTAACGCAAAAGCTACTTTCACGGATAGTAAAGGAAATGCAGTTGATCCAGATGATGTTACAAAAGACACGAATATTAATTTAGCTTTCGTTTGGGCACTGCCTAATACATTGCTTAATGGATATACTGTCAAAGCTGGTGATTACTTTGTATTTAATTTACCAAGTAACATAACGTATAAGCCAGGAACAGGAGAATTGCAAGATACTTCAGGTGAGGTATTTGCAAATTATTCTATTACCTCGGATGGTAAAGTAACGTTTATTTTTACAAATAGTGTTTTAAACTCGGACAACGTTTCTGGAACGTTTAATTATACATCTGTTATTAAACAAGACAGTAATTCCGGGCAGCAGACAATTTCCATTGATACAACTACTGGCCCGGTTGAGATTCCTATTACAGTTAAACCAATTGGGGGAAATTCCATCTCTAAAACTGGGAATGTAGTAGGGCAAAACTCTTCTGGAAACAACCCAACTGGAATTACTTGGGATGTTACGATAAATACCAATGGTGAAGTATTGAATAATGCTGTTGTTTCAGATCCTATGCCTACAGATACAACAGGAAAAGTTCCAACGTTGGTAAAAACAATTTCTATATATCCTCTCACGGTTGACCTGTTAGGAAATGTGGTGAGCCAAGGGCCTGCTCTAACTGAAGGAAAAGACTATATAGTGGATCCAGTAAGTAATTCTATTACTTTAGCAGGAGACTATGCAAAAACAAACCAAGCTTTTAAAATAGAGTACACAAGTGATATTGATAGTAGCAAGATTCCGGATGAAGGCGGAAGCTTAACTTTTACCAATAAGGCCACTCTTACAAATGGTGGGAATTCTTATCCGGCAGACGCAACAGTTAATGCGGAATATGGGAAACTTTTAACAAAAAATTATTTAGGAGCAGACTCAAGTGGTAGCCAAGTACTAAATTGGGAAATTGATTACAATTATGGGGAAAAGTCACTTCCTGCAGGTACGAAAATTGTTGACACTCCAAGTGATGGGCAAATTTTTTATGGGACACCTGTTCTAAAAGATGAGTCTGGCAACACAATAGATGCGTCAATGTATACGATTGATACTGACAATACAACAAGTCCAGCAAGTATGACAATAACATTTCCAAATGGTCTAAAACAAGGTGTTAAAATTTCCTACAAGACTCAAGTGACAGGTGCTATTGATTCTAGCATTAATGTAGAAAATGAAGCCGAGAGTGATGGGCAAACAGTCTCAGCAGGAAACAATTCGGTTGCTTCTCAAGGATTGACTAAAACTTTGGGAACAGTGGATTATAATAAAAAAACTGTTGGTTGGAACATCAATATCAATAAAGCTCGTCAAGACATGTCTAACTATCAATTAGATGATGAAATTCCAGTTGGATTAACTGTTGACGATAGTACTTTTAAATTATTTGATAATGATACCAAGACCGAGTTGGTAAGAGGCACAGATTATACAATTACCTTGACTCCCACCGGATTCTCTCTTGAATTTATTGGTAATTTGAAGAGCCAAGCCAAAGATTCATACACTCTTTCTTATGTAACTTCATTTGAGACTCTGAAATTGACCGGAAAAACCTGGACTAACAATGTTACCGCTACGTGGGTTGATCAAAAAGGAAAATCCCATACTAATAATGGAACAGCAAATTTTACTCCTAAAGTTGAATATGTAAATGATGGAAGTAAATCAGGTAGTTATAATGCTGTTTCAAAAATAATTACCTGGACTGTGGTTACCAACTACAATCAACGCGTATTAAATAATGCTTCAATTACTGATAAAATTGTAGGTGATCAAGACTATGTCCCTGACAGCGTAAAATTGTACGAAGCAACTATTAATTCTGATGGCAGTTATACACTAGTTAAACCAGAAATAAGCAACAATGCGACATATGATGCAGAAAACAACTTGCTTACTGTACCTCTTCCTAACGGGAGCTCAAAAGCTTATGTATTGACTTACCAAACCTCATTGGTGGGAAAAATTATTAATCAAAAGACTTATGACAATACTGCTCAATATGTTAATGATAATATTTCAAGTAATCTAGTTGCATCAGTGTCTGTTCCTAACAGTGGCAGCGTGATTGAAAAGTCAGGTTCTCAGGATCCATCAAATTCATCATACGCATTATGGAACATTTGGGTCAATAAATCACAATCAACAATTAGTAACGCAACGGTAACAGATGTCCCTTCAGATAATCAAATAATTGATGAGTCATCAATTACCATCTACCCAACAAAAGTTTCCTCTGATGGGAGCTATGTGGAGAACACAACGGCCCCACTGCAATTGGGAACAGACTATACAGTGAATTTAGTAACTGATAATACTTCTGGTCAACAGACCTTGACAATTGTTTTTAAAAATACAATTAATACAGCATACTCAATCCATTATCGTTCGCTAATAAACTCATCGTTAATAAATGACACTTTGACTAATGATGCATCAATTAAAGGAACAGGTGAAAAACCAGTATCTGATGATATAATTTCATCAACTCAAGTAGTGAATAATGGGGGGAGTGCGTCTGGCAAAAATATGGGCCTTGTAATTACTAAGACAGATGGTAACACAGGAAAAGCACTTGTTGGAGCAACTTTCGAAATTTGGTCTGATGTATCAGGAAATAAAGGCCAACTTTTACGTTCTGGTACAACTGATAGTTCTGGAAAAATTAATTGGAAAAACCTAAAGTCTGGGAAGTATATTTTAGTTGAATCATCAGCTCCCGATGGTTACGTAATATCAACTATGCTAAAAAATGGTCAAGAAATTAGCCTTCAGTATAACGAAGTTGATGAGAATCAGAATAAAAATTTGTCTTTAGTAAATTTTAAGGGTCAAATCACAATTCATAAGACTGACAGAGATACAGGTAAAGATTTAGCTGGAGCAACTTTTGATCTTTACCAAAAATTACAAAGTGGAGATATTAAAATTGCCTCAGAATTGGTAACAGATGCAAATGGAAATATCACATACGCAGGTTTAGACGCAGGAAATTATTATATAATTGAAACGTCCGCTCCCGCAGGGTATGAACTTGATAGTGCGCCACAAGATGTAACAGTCAATGGTGACAATATTCAACCCACTATAAATATCTCTAACTCAGAAACAACAGGTGAGGTTTTGTTAACGAAGATTGATAGTGATACAGGGGCAACTTTACAAGGGGCGGTGTTCACACTATATGATTCTAAAGGGACATTGATTAAGTCTGGATTAGTTACTGATGCAAGTGGGAAAATAATGTATGATGGATTGAAACCAGGAAACTATTATTTTAAAGAAACACAAGCTCCCACAGGATATTTACTTAATTCAAATAAAATTGGATTTACAATTGTACTTCAAGTAGTTCCTCAAGTAGCACAGGTCTCTGTTGAAAATTCAGCTATAACTGGTGCAGTAGTTCTAACTAAAACAGATTCTGACACAGGGAAAATTCTTGCAGGAGCTATTTTCAGCCTATTTAAAAAAGACGGGGATTTAATCAAGTCTGGACTGACTACAGATTCTAACGGGGAAATTAACGTCTCTAACTTGACTCCTGGAGACTATTATTTCATTGAGACAGAAGCTCCAGCGGGATATGAACTTAATAGCTCTAAACTTCCCTTCACTGTTGAACTTCAAAGCACTCCCAAAGTTGCGCAAGTGGTAGCCGAAAATTCTGAAACTACGGGATCGGTTATTTTGAATAAAATTGACTCTGACACAGGGAAAAAATTATCAGGAGCCGTATTTAGTTTATTTGATAATTCTGGAAAAGAAATAAAATCAGGACTTGTGTCTGATATAAATGGCCAAATAACGGTAGCTGGTTTGAAGCCTGGAAATTATTATTTTGTTGAAACTAAAGCTCCAGCAGGATTTAACTTCGAAGAGGCTGCTCAATATCATTTCACAATTGAATTACAAACTACTAGCAAGTTGGCAACAATTAATGTAGAAAATTCTGAAGCTACAGGTTCAGTTTTATTAACAAAGATTGATTCTGATACTAAAAAAGTATTATCTGGTGCAACATTTAGTTTATTCAATTCAGAGGGCAGTGAAATTAAGTCAAGCCTTATTTCTGATTCAAAAGGCCAAATTTCTGTAGATGGATTAAAGCCAGGGAAATATTATTTTAAGGAAACATCAGCACCAGCAGGGTATATTTTAAATAATAGTAAATTGAACTTTGAAGTTGAACTTCAAACAGAGCACAAAGTAGCACAGGTACTTGCGGAAAATGCAGAAAAGACAGGTTCTGTTATTTTAACTAAAACAGATAAAACTACTGGTAAAACATTATCCGGTGCTAAGTTTAATTTGTACAATTCATTAGGAAAACTAGTGAAAGGGAACTTGATTACAAATAGTAATGGATGCATTGAGGTTGAAAACCTTAAGCCAGGAAATTACTATTTTGTTGAGATATTGGCCCCAAATGGTTATGAACTTGTAAAGGGCAATAAAACTTTATTTTCTATTGAGTTCCAGAAAACCGCTAAAATTACAAGAGTTGTAGTTGAAAATACAAAAGAAATGCTTCCTGAAAAAGTAAAAGATAACTCAACCAATCTTCCTAAAACAGGAGATAATTCGAATGTTCTTTACACTACATTAGGAGTGCTCGCTATCTTGTTTTCTACCCTATTGCTTTTGAAAAAGAAAAAGTTTTAAATTTCTCTTTTTCTCTTTAAGAAAGGAGGAAGTATTCATTGACGTTAAGTCAAGTTTTTAGAGTCACAAACGTAGAATTTTAATCTATTTATTTTAAGCACTTACCTTTTCAAATTGATTAGGTGTAAGATAGTCTAAACTTTGGTGGATTCGTTTTGAGTTATAAAAGGCTTCAATGTACCAGA
>NZ_JXJU01000019.1 GCF_002441655.1 Lactococcus fujiensis JCM 16395
ATTATAACATAATAGATTTTAATTGTAATACAAAAAAGCACCCGTCCCTATGAGTAAACGAGTGCTTTTGAAACGAGGAGTGAGAACTCCATGTGTTTATTATAGCACTTTTTATTATTTCAAACAAAAAAAGTCCCCCCGAAGGAGTGCTTATTTATTATATTATATTGTGAAGAAAAACGCCCCGGAGGGCGAGAATATTATTTTATTATTTTTAATAATTTTAATAAAAACGGTCCACCTACGGTTATAATCGCAACAATTACCCCGGTGATAATTGGGCCACCATATCGATCCCACCATTTTACCTTTTTTTCTTTTTCTATTTTATCCAATGTAAGCCGGACAGATGATTCAATGACTTCGGGAATGCTTTCCAAACTCTTTGATAAGTGCCCAAGTTCATTTTCCATAACAGAAAGCCTTTTATCAATGTTATGAATATTTTCTTTTACATTAGATATTTTATCATCAAAATATTTTTGAACTTCATTTAATTTAACTTCTGACATACTAGCCTCCCCTTCCTTCTTAGATAGATTTACAGAGCGAGTTTTTTTATCACTATTGTCAATTATTTTTGAAAAATTTGTTTTATTTTTAGATGATACAAAATGCAATCCTTGACTAAGATTTGCTGAAAAAGTAAGACTTGATAGAGCAATCATGGCAAAAGCAATCACTGTTGCTTTTGATTTTGGTAAGCTACTTTCATCGTCTTGAGTAATTTTAAAAATCTGGATATTGCCAGGGAAAACTTTTAATGATTCCATACTTATTTTTCAACTGTCTTTTTTACCGAAAATGTATCTTCAAATTCTTGACCATCTATTGTAAAGATTACTTTATATTGCCCCTCAGTTTCAAAAGCGATGTTTTTCAAATCTGCTGATAGTACGAAATTATCAAGGAGTTCATTAATTTCAACATTTGTATTTCCTGAGTTAAAAACATCATCCTCTTTAGTGCAGTTATTTATTCTTAAATTAATGATGTGTTTCCCAGTTTCTACTCCTGATGCTACAATAGTTGTGGCTAGAGAAAGGGATGTTGGAATATATTTTGATGAAAATACCATTACCGGATTAATTATCACTTGTCTTTGTTGAAGACCGTTTATTTGTGATTCAATCCCTTCCGAAACTATAAATTTAACTTTAATTTCACTCATGATTCCATAAATCTCCAAATTTATTTTTTTATACTACTTAAACTTTATAACATGGTAGCATAAATGTCAAGCAATATGTCGATTATCTTTTGTTTTATTTTATTTGTGTAACAAAAAACACCCGCCGAAGCGGGGTTAAATTATATCCAATTCTTGCCGTTGTTCAGTGCTTTTTGCATTGCCATGATCATTTGGCTAGGTTTCGACTTTATGCCATCTACTGGTGTGCCTAGCAAGCGTTGGAGTGCTGACCACGTCTGACTGCCTGCGATTCCATCAATCACTAAATTAATCTTAAGTTTAGCATTTAAGGCCTGTTGAAGCGCTTTAATTGTATTCACTGCTGGTATTCCGTCCACATCTAAGTGATAACCAATGCTATTAAGATAGGTTTGAACTGCTTTCCAAGTTGCGATACCATCGTAGCCGTCTACTACTAACTTACTCGTTGATTCTGGTAAGGCCCAAATCTCAGTGTGTGCTTTCAATCGAGTTACCACTGTGTAAGCAGACCAGGGCGCAACCTGAACCGCATTGTTTTTCAAAAAAGTTTTACCATTTAACCAGTCAGTGGCTGTTGTGTTATAGAAGCTCCCGTCGGGTGTAATCAGTCCAACGTGGCCATTATCTCCTGCTGAGCTTGACATGTCACTACCAATTGACATCAATGCAAAGCCGTAGCCTCGCCAATTCTTCGCCCCTGCTGTTGGGCCAGAGTAGACTTTTTTAAGTCCATTCTTCGCAAACAGGTCCGCTAGGTTCACTGTTGAATACTTCATTGCATCAATATTAATTCCAACTGCTGAAGCAAAAGCGAGAGTGGCCGATGATGAACAGTCAAAGCGTGGTGGTTTTTGTGAATAGGTCTGTTTCCCAATATTGCTTTTATACCAGTTTACAGCATTCGTCCAAATAATTGTCATTGTTTTTCTCCATTCATGGTGTTAACGGCCGCTTCAATTAATCTGTCTACTTCTGCACCTCCAGCTTTAACGAGAGCCGTCAGATTAGCTGTGGCGACGTCTTTCTTCTCTTTACTGGTCAATTGTCCCCCTGTTTGTTCAACAGCCTTAACGACTTGAAGAGCGAGCTTCTCAGCGTTCTGTAGTTTAACATTCTTAGTTTTAGGAATGATGTAGGTAATAACCGACCCAACGACAGGTGCTGCGATTGTAATTAATGCAATAAGATTTAAAATTTGGTCTAAATTCATTTGAATATTCTCCTTTGTTAAAATTGTATTTTGAAATAAGCCAAGATGAACCCACCCACGAATCCACCAATGGCAAAGAGTGCTCGCCAAATGTTTTTACGGTCAAACATCTTGGCCTCATAGTTCTTGTCACTTGTTTTCTCATTAATCTTCATAACGGCATGGATAATGTCGTTATTTTGTTTCATTTGTTCGACATTCTGATCTCTCAAAAATTTATTTGACTCATCGACACGGACTAAGTTTTCATTAATTGAGGTTTGCATCACAACAGAAAGGTCATTCAATCGAGCAAGTTCTCGGTCGTGTTGCTTCAATTTTTCCTCGTGCTGCTGCACTTGTCTTTCTAATTCCATAAACTCCTTTTCTTTCTATATAGGTACTGATACTGTTCCACTTATTTTATAACCAGCTGGCAAGGCTGCATCACGTGCAAAATATATATTTCCGTTGGTATTACTGTAAACCATGCATGGATATGATGCAAAGAGGCCAGAGCCAATGGCTGGAGCCGTTCCCATTACACCAATCAAGTATGAAGCGTCAATTCCATTTGGTAAGTTCGCCATGATTACAGCTGTATCTTGTGCCACGGCTGGTCCAGTTAACGCATAAGCTCGAACTGATAGCACCCCATTTTTAATTCTATACTTAAGATTTCCAGAAAATCCATTTATTGGTGTCAAATCGACCCACCCATCGGTATCGTTCGTACTTTTAATTGAGTCAGCTACGATGTTTTTAAAAGTTTGTGTCATTGGCATGATCGTTGAAGATGTTACCGCTGTTGCACTAGTAATTACTGTTTCAATACAATGTTTTAATACACCAGAAGTGTTATTAATATCAACGGAGTTCGAATTATTAGCCATTTCAACAGTGATTGAGACTGGGCTAGCAGTATTGGTTAAATCAATATTCACATGAACGTAATTTGTAGCATTAGCTGTCAAAGTTACTGTTTCATTGATAAGTTCAAAGTACCTACCACCTAAAATTATTGACGTGTTAACATAAACTCTATTCAACGCTGTGTTAGTAGGAGTGGACCAATGCTTCATTCTATAGGAATCATAGCCAATCCCACCAATCATTGAGTAGAGTTTTGCATCTGCAGTAGCAGTTACTGGAAAATCATTGCCATTGGGGCTAAAAAATGTAAATTTTGTAATTGCCATTATTCATCTTCTTTCTTATAGATCATTGCTTCTTCAAACACAGGATAATCTGTGATTGAAAGCTCATTTAAATTATATTTATTCTTACCAATATCAAAACCGCCAATTGAAACACCCTGACCTAATTCGTACTCTAACGGAGTTGTTATTTTTAAGGTGTGTTGGTCAATATAACTAACTTCACCTGGGAGTATTTCTTTATGATTGAGCTTTAGTGGTATTGTATCTTCGAATGGCTGGATAAAATGTTTCTTTTCAATTTTTGCTAGATAAATCACTTCTTAACCCCCTCAATAAATAGCAATCTGTCGGATGAATCAGTAAGACATCTATCAGAAATATATCCAGAATATAGAATTCCGTCATACCAAATTTCTACCAAATCATTTACTTGTAACGGTTGTAGCTTGCTTTGGTTGAAGTAAATTTTAGTGATTATGGTATCCCCAGTTATTTCGCTTTTAATTTCGGCAGCCGATGGAGCTTCATCATAAAAACTAGTTTTTACAATTCTTTGACTAGGTAAATCTGATCCGTCACCTGAATAACTCGCTAAAGGAACTAAAACATTTGAGCTATTGATTGTGTAACTTGTTGGAGTTAATGGATACTTTCCAGTACTATCCTTGATATAGACATCAATGTAGTTATAATTAGAACGTTCTACAATAGTCTCAGTCTCAGTGCTCGGATTATCTTTGAAGTCTACCCTTGTTGTTTTTGGTGTTCTAGTCCATTTTGTGCCAGTTAAGCCAACAAATATTCCGTTTTTTAAAGTGATGATATCTCCAGATTGATTTGTAAACTTGCGATCTTGGAAAAATGTCAAGGGTTGAATTTTAGCAATTCTAAATAAGTCTTTCGCAACATCTTCTGCTGAATCAGTCTCAGATTTCCTATTCCATGATATTGCTTGTGATACTTCATTAGTATTCATGTAATTGCCATGGACCATTAATGAAATACTAGAACTTGTGAGAATAGAATTGAAAATAGCTGCTGTTGTTTTACTTGTCAAAAGTGATGTGGGAATTTCTAACCCATCAATACATGCCCAAAAATAATTCTTTAGTGTGGCTTTATTTGAATCATCTATATCAGTTATTAAATAAAGATAATTAATGTCAAACGTAATATTCGAACTACTACTTATAGCCATGCTATAGGTATCATTTGTTAATACCTGAATGATATTTCCAACTTCCGCTTCACCCGATAATGTCGCTGTCGAAGTATACTCGTAACCAGTCGCCCAAAGCTCGTAGCCCATGACAACACCACGAGCGATTGGTAATGGAGTGGGTGGTTTCACAAAGTTTCCACCAGCTATCACATAAGAATTTTGATTCAATACATTTGGGTTGAAATTTTCAAAAAGATTGTACTCTAACATTAAATAAAATCAACCTTTCTTTTGATGTTAATTTCAACACTGTCACAATTGATTAGACTAACAGCACCTTTCTGAAATAGTCTTGAGCGATAGCGCTGAAAGTCTAAACTTGTGAATACATTAACCCCAGTCCCCGAACCATCAAAATCTGCGAGGTAATATTCATCATTAACATCCGTATTTAGCTGAATGTAATTAGGGGTTTTTGACATTGTGAATACAATTGCTGTATATTCATTGAAATCTTGGTTGGCAAAAGAAATACCAAATGAACCGCCATTATCTACACCAGTAGATAATGTTGGTATTAGCTTAGCCGTGATTCCAAAAGTGTTACTTGTAAACTCCCCTCTGTTGAGGCGGTCAACATTCGTTTCACCAAAATAAGTGTATTCAGGCTTACTTGAATAGTGGTAACCCATGTCAGTTCCACTATATATTTTTGAAAGTCCTTCGACTACTGAACCATTTGATACAGAACCAAATTCAAGCTTTTCATAGGTGTACCACTTGGTGATGCAATCAAAAGCTATAGTTTCTTCAAATTGGCCATTTCTGCCATAACCTTCCGTTTTTGTTTGTTCACTAATTGCAACGTCCGCATATACTGTAAAAATATCTGTCGTATACTCCAAAGTTACAAATTCAAACGATATGATCTTTTGGATAAAATCTCGGATTAATGCGTAATTATCTGAACGAGTGTTTGCCAAAGTGATTAATTTGAAAGATATTGAGGGTTGGTTGGTTTCTGAATAACCCTTAACCCCAATACCATCAGATTGCCATATATTATTGGAAACAGACATTCCTAGGTTGGAAGGTTCATAAAATCTTATCAGTCCATTAGTCACATCGATCACTTCATCGGATTCACTATCCAAATCTGTATGAATTTTAAACTGTCTAACTGTCATTATGCCCTTCCTAAGTCAAATTCTCGTTTGATTGCACGAGCAAGACTCGTCATATCTCCATTTTGACCTTTAATATTGAAATGATTTGTAATTGTAGTATTGGTTGCATAACTAGAATTTCTTACCATTGTTCCTAGGTTTTCAGGGGTATGGAATTCTCCAATTATTGAAGTACTCGAACCACCAAAGAACCCTTTCACTTTATTAGCTACACCCTTAACTTTATCTGTAATTCCTTGAACGAATGACAGTGCCTCATCAAAAGGCTTTGTAATTGCTGACTTTACTCCATCGAAAGCACCTGAGAACCATGAGGAAACCCCATTGAATACATTTTTAATACTATTCCATGCATTACTTGCGAATCCACCCAATGCACTGAATACATTTGAAACTGCAGATTTAGCACCATTGAATATTGAACCAAACCATGATCCGACTGCGCTAAAAGCACTTTTTATTTTATTCCAGGAATTACTTGCAAAGTTACCAATAGCACTGAACACTGTTGATACAACACTTTTCACAGAATTAAATATCCCACTAAAGAATGCCCCAATCGGTGCAAAGAATGCTAGTATTTTATTAAAGGCAATTTGAGCAAAACTTGCAATACCAGCAAATACTCCAGAAATAAAGTTTTTGATTGATGTGAAAATTGAAACTAAGAATTGCCATACTTTATTAGCAACACCTGTGATGACAATAAATATTAAGCCCCAAATTGCACTAAATAAATCTACCAAAGCCAAAACGAATGTTATTAACGGTTGGAAAAAGGCAATAATCTTATTGATAAAAGATACAAACCCAGCCACAATTGTATTGAAAATAGTTACAACCGAAGTAATTAAGTTATTGAACCAAGTAACTATTCCGGATATGAATGTAGATACACCAGTGCTGATTGTTGTCCAAAGATTTGAAAACCATGTACCTATTCCACTGAAAAAAGTAAGCAATTGAGCGCCTAGATTTTGAATCCAAGCTACGAATTTAGCAAGTAAAGCTCGACCAGTCTCTGTCTGAGTAAAGAAGTACACAAGAGCTGAGACAACGACCGCTATTGCTACTGCTATAGCTACAAAAGGATTGGCCAACAATGCAGAATTCATTGCTAGTGTCGCTGACTTGACTACTCCAATAGCTGTTTTTAAAGTCGTAAATGCTTTAGATATAGAAATAACTACTCCAGCTATCTTAAGAGCTGCAAAAACTGCTCCTAAAGCAATTATTACAGTTTTGAATGCATCAACATCAGTTCCACCTTTTTTGAACCAGTCAATAAAATCAAGTACACCTTTTGTTACATTTTTTAAAGTTTTCATCAATGACTCAAATATTACAGTAATTGAATCAATCGCACTTCCTGAATAGGATGTGGAGTTTGGAATGTATCCAAAACTCGTTAATAAATTTGAAACTTCTGTTGAAATCTCAGAAACAATTTTTTTGAAGTTGTCAACAGCTTCATTCCAAAATGTAAAAACGTTACTTGCTTGAAAACTCTCCCAAAGTTGAGTAAACCATTCTATTGCTTTTGGAACACCACTGGCGATTGAATCAATAAAGTCAGTCAATGGAGGTGTGATAGCTGTAAGTGCTGGAAGTATAGCTAATGATATTGTCTCATTCAACGATGCCATGCTATTTTCAATAGTAGCAACCCCACCGCCACCAGCTTGACCTAGCTTTTGCATTGCTTTATCAAGCATCTCGACTGAAATTTTCCCTTTTTCGCTCGCTTGAGCAAAAGAGCCAAACTGTTTAAGTTGAGGATTCATTTCCATGACAGTTGTTTTTAGTGCAGAACCAAGAGCGGTATTGTTATCAGTAAGTTGATTGATATTTTCAGCTGAAACTTTACCTGCTGCGCTCATTTGTTGATAGGCTTGAGTTACACCTTTTAGATTTTCAGTAGAACCACCAAATGCTTGGTTGGCTTTAACCAAATTTTCTACTTTTTGACCAGCAGTCTCACTGTTGTTACCTAAACCGATGAATGTAGTTGCTAATTTTAAAGTATCTTCAGTATTTGCATTTGTATCAGTCGCAAGTTTCTGCATTCGTTTGGACAACGAATCGTATTCTTTCACGTTTCCGCTGAAATTCATTGTATTTTTCAATGCAATCATTGCATTTTGAGTGTCTACCGCACCACTAACCCAGTCACCCAAAGCATCACTAAGTTTGTTGACGGCCAACGCACCAATTTCTCGCAAAGCTCCGACTGTGACTTCACGAATAGAAGAAATTGAGTTTTTGAACGAATTAACTTTTGAAGGAACTTCGCTATCATCAACTTTTAGTTTGGCACTGAACTTCCCACTGGAAATAGAGGTGTCAAGAGTTTTGATATCTTTTTCTAAGTAACCTGCTTTCAGTTCCGCATCTTGCAAGTCTCTAGAAAGTTTAATGAATTTCTTTTGGCCATCTGGTGTAGATTTGTCAAGGTTATTTATTTCACTTTTAAGCTGTGAAGCTTTTTCACGAGTAAGACTCAGTTGTTGAGCATAGTTTTTTTGTAACTGTGCCATTTTTTGAGTGTTTGAAGGATCTAATTTTAAATCATTTCTTAGACCCCCTGCCTCTTTTTTAAGAGAACTCATGGCGGAATTAACACCTTTAAGACTTTTCTCAAAGTTTGCTGTGTCGCCATAAATATCAATTTTGAATTTAGCGTTATTCGCCATTAATCAAGCCCCCTTTTGTTTTTCTTTTTCGATTCTTCATTAATTTCATTTGCCTTTTCAATTATTTCAAGTAAAAGTTCTAACTCGATATCGAAAAATTGTTGTACGTTCGTATTATTAGCTAGAAACGATACTAGAATTTTTATTACTATATTTTCTTCGGACCTTCTCTTCTTAAAAGAGTTATCTCCTAGAGGTACAGCTTTAAATTCATCTTCATTTACCTTTTCACGAGGTATGGTGTGACAATAATATTCAAGTAGTTTCTTTGGCTCTGTGATACTCAACTGATTGACAACGGATAATTCTGTTAGGTTACCAATGAAACGCTCCGTAATATCCATGAAGTCATTAGAAACCACACCATTTTCGAATGCTCTTAATGTTTCGTAGTATTCGTTCATATCAGCTATAAAATCTGTTCCAGTCAGCTCATAATATGTAATGGCATCCTTTAGTTTCATTGATTTCCCTTTCAAAAAAATAACGATACAAATATAAAATGTATCGTTACTTGTTCTTTACTCTAAACCAGAAACGACTTTCCAACGATCGACCAATGAAGTAAATGTATTTCCATCAGTATCAAATTCTCCAGTTTTGAGATATTCGCTGTATTCTTGTTTACCAGTAGCTGGATCAGTTTGAAATGCGAGATATAGCCCAAATTGAACGTTTTCCATTAATTCAGTTGATTTTTCCATACCATTTTCGCTGTCGGTTTTATAATCATTCATCATTTTCATAATGTCTGAACCAGTGATTAATTTAAATTTCCTTGATATTGATAGTTGTTTCATTGTATTTTCCTTTTACTAGTTTCTATTACTAAATTAAGCGCCTGTGCCAGCTGTTAAAACTGTGTCAGGTTCAAAAATGAATAATTCTGCGGTAAGTTTTGCTTCAAATGCTGTAGCATCTGCCCCCCAAACTTCATAAATGGCTTCAGGTGGATATACTGAATTGCCTTCCGCATCTGTTTGAGCATAAAAATCACTAGCTGTTGCTTGGATTGGGAATACATATTCGATTGCATCTGCACCGTCTTGGCTGTCTGTTTCACTTTCAGAAGTGATCTCGCCTGTTGCTTGAACATTTGGATAGACTAAAATTTGATAGCCTTGTTCGAGTGCTCCAGTAGTTTTGTTTTTCCGTTGCATCCGGCGAACCCATTGCACCGCTTTTTTAGGATAATTTCCTGTTGGAACTGTACCAAAGCCATTCTCGCTTTCAATATGTCCAAGCATTGAGACTTTAAACGTTGGGTCTGCTTGAATCAATGTGAGTTCGCCCTCTAGAATACTTGCTCCACGTTTTGAACCATGGTCTGCCATGTCATCAGCTGGGTAGTTTGTAACACTGCCTTTGTCCTCCATGGCTTTTGCTTTAACCATACCTGTGATTAGTTCAATGTTTTTGAAAGTTTCACCTGTTCTATCGTAATCGGCAGTAATTAATGCTTCATTCCCCCAAGTGATTGAACGGTTTCCGTATTTTAATTTAATCATTTAGTTTCCTTTACAAATTAATGTTTTCAATAAACTTAGGTAATGCGTTCAATATTTCATCAACCTCTTTGATACCCTTTTTCTCATTCAAGAAATACATACCGTGATAGCCTTCTGAGTAGTTTGAACGTGTACCTGCATCTATTGTCGTTCCATTTGTTGTTTTATATTTTTTAATGTTATTCGAAAGTTGCCCCGTGTTCGAATGTTTCGAGTAACTATATACCTTGCCATTTCGTCCACGGAATCTTCTTTTTCTAGAGCTAGCTCTATTCGCACTCAATTTCAATTGATTGTAAACAAACTCACTGGCTTTATTCTCGATTTGTTTTCGAAAATACTCACCTGTTCTACTGATATCTAGTTCTGCCATGGTCTTACATCTCCTCCATCAGGAATATATATTCTTCCTGAATAAACATAGAGCCTAGAGCTTTCATCCCATGTTTGATATGAGAACCCCTCTACCATATAATCTGACAGCTCAGATACAACAGACGTATCCACATCAGTTGCAGATAAAACCAAGTCAAAGATATATCCTATAGTGAATTTGAAGTCATCAGACCCTACTGTTTTCGGCTCGCTAAGCGAAATGTATAAAGTGTTTGGTATAATTTCTTTTTTTACTCCAAAGATGACATCTTTTAGATCTAACGTTTCG
This sequence comes from Lactococcus fujiensis JCM 16395, assembly GCF_002441655.1. GTDB lineage: Bacteria > Bacillota > Bacilli > Lactobacillales > Streptococcaceae > Lactococcus > Lactococcus fujiensis. The sequence continues at coordinate 10,738 of NZ_JXJU01000019.1, forward strand.
GTAAAGTTGAGAAAATCTTCATAGTCATCAAATGCCATTCGATACCTCACCCTCTACTGTCCAAGTGTTGTCATCTAAGTTTTCATTAAACGTTTTGATAGTGTACTTTTTACCGGTTTCGTCAATAAAATATGAGAAGTCGAGGTCAGCTAAATTGCCAATATTGAACACTTTAAATCGGTATGTGCGAGCCATGCCTTGCATTGAGAAATTATCCAGTCTTGCTTGACTGAGCTTTTCCTTTTTAGCTGCAAACATATATTCTGTTGAAACTTCTTTTTCAGTCTTGTTTGGTTGTTTTACGAGTTCTACTACCACCAGTTTTAACTGCGTCATTCTCATTTTTGGTTTCCTCCTCAAGCTTTTCGAAGAACTTAACAGGGTAACCAGCAACTGAATTTACCTTAGTTCCAAAAGTGATAATCCTACCGTCCTTTGAAAGAAAAGTTTGTTTTGCTTTGTACATTTTTTAACCTCCAAATACTAATAGATTAATCATTTCTTGAAGTCGTCTGTTCTCTACTTCGTCAAATGTTTTAGTGACATCAGGTTGGTAGTGTAAACGACAATAAGTTGAGGTGTAGGCCTTAACAATCGCATTGGTTTCGTCTATGCTTGCGCCTGCAATTGTTAAGATTCCCAGCGCCTCATCTCTGAGCTGTTTGAGATTATCATCATAAATAGTAACTTGTTCGGGAATTTGACAGAATGTTTTGATGTAATCAATCATTAGCTAACCTTTCTTATTCAGTTGTGATTGTAATATCTGCAGCGCCATTCATTTTTTCGACATGGCCAGCTGATAGCGACTCAATCAAAATCGCATTTTCATTTGTTTTCCATTCAAATGCTTCAACACGAGTCAAGTCCCCCATATCGACATGGTAAGCATCTGTCACAAGGACTGTTGGTTTTAGTGCTTTTGTTCCTGTGTAAACAATCAACTTATCAACTCCAACTTCACTTGCGATTTCAGCATCGTCGTTTTTAATTCGTGTATGTTCGTTTCCAGGCAAGGAACGAAGTTCTTTCAAGATTGCTTTTCGTTGTTCAGTTGTAACAATAAGGTTCTTAACTCCAGCAAGTGAACGTACAAAATCAGCCGCATCTTCAATTCCATCAACTAGAGTAGTAACTCCTGTAATATGTTTTACAAATTTTGCACGATCATCTGTAGCAATGGCCTTGAACCCGTTCTTTCCATTACCTTCAACTAAGGCCAAATCAACTACTTTATTTACAATCATTTGAGTGAGTTCTTTGATAATCATTGAATGAAGTTGTTCGTAATTAGAAGTCAAGCGTTTTGCTTTTTCGGAAATTTGTTGGAGTTTGTAAATCATTTGTGGCTCAATAGAATCGACAGTAAGGGTCGCTGCTTGTACTTTTTTCTCTGTTCCTTCCACATGGACTTGAGCTTCATCGTTTGACTCAAATGAACTAGATACAATCAGTGCACCCATATTTGTAACTCGGAACAATGGGTAGACAGCATTTGTATTGGTTAATGTTGTTTGCACTTCTTCTGAAATAACTTTTGGCAAACGAAGTGTTTCATCTGTAATAGTTACGCCATTTTTCTTAAGATTTTCTTTCCAGTTATTGACTACATCTTTTTTTGTAGAATTTTCAAGAATATTATAGAAGTCTGATCCTGCTTTTTTAGTGTTCAAGTACGGTGTTTGAGTCATTTTGTTTTCCCCTAATTCGTTTTGATTTTCATTTCCTGTGTTTTGCCCAATTTCGTCTAAGCTAACTCCAAGCTCATCAGCAAGTTTCTGCATATTGTCGTTAATCGTTTGAATTTCTAGATCTAATTCTTCGCCAACTTTTGCGTTGTTTGTTTTTGCAAGCTCTGCCATTTTTTCAAGTTTTGCATTTACAAGTTTCTTGAATTTTTCATCAATTTGTTTATCAGCTAAATTCATATTTATCTTTTAACTCCTTTAATTTTCTAGCATTTTCTTTTAATGCTTCACGTTCTTCATTAAGTTCTGCACTTAATCCATTTTTAACAATTGAGGTGGCTGTATCAGCCCCCACAGAGACAATAGATAGCTCTGCAAACGTTGCTTTGGAGATGTTTAGCACAAAGTCGTCTGTGAACTCCCCTTCGTCAACGTAATAAGAGACAGAAACTTCTTTGAATACCCCATCAGATACACCTTGTGGAATAGATCCAGCGCTCTCATAGAATCCAAAATCAGCTTCATACGTCCCATCTTTTTCGTTAAAGAATGGAATGACCCACCCAATCATAGAACCAACATCTTGGTCATTATGTTGATACAGTAAAGGATATTTTTCACGAGTAAACTCAATGACATCACCTTGCAAGTTATAACCGTTGCTGTTGACTTCATCAATATGTGCCATGACTGTGTGATAAGTTACCTGTGCTTGCTCATTACCAACATCTACCTCTGGTGCATTAGTTGCGATTTGAGCACTATTGATTATTTTCTTCAATACTTACCTCCGATTGATTATTTTCAATTTGCTTGCTGGTAGTAGCGTTTAAATTGACAAAGAATTGGTCGCCCCCTTCAACTGGTGGAAGTCCATAGAATGAACGTTCTTCATTTTGTTGAGCGATAGGTGTGTTAGTATTCATTTGACTAAACTTAATCAATTGATCAAGTGTTGCAAACTTCATGACGGCATTGTTAATCACTATTTTTTGATAGCTTTGCTTGCCTTCTCGTCTAACACGTTTGTATGAGCTTATGAGTTTATAGGTCAGTTCTCGCTCCAATTGATTGAGAAGTGGCACCATTGCATTCGCATAGAAAGTATTTGTTTCTTCTTGCGTGGCTGTACCTGTCAAAACTGATTCACTGATGCCATATCCACTCAAAATTTCAGTTTTAATAAACCCAAGTTCTTCAGCGGATAAAACACTATAAGAATTGTTTAATTCAATTAGATCTGTTTTCGCATCAAGAACGCCTATTCCGTTAAATTCTCCAACTTCTTGCATGGTCGCAAGTTGTTCTAAAACTTTCGCTTTAAATTCGTTTTTTCCTACATCGAATGTGGTATTTACTTTTAAAAATGCTTTAGTTTTGTTAGCTGCTAACTTGTCATAAACGCTTGTTAATACGTTATCGAGTAAACTTGTATTTTCATTACTAAAGAATGGGCTAATAATATTCACAGTTTCATTAAGCTTAAATTCTTCTCCATCATTAACATTTCTTAAATCAGTTAATGTCGTATCAGAAAAAGTTGGCTTTAAATGAATTGATTTGCTTTGGAGTAATTGAAGTGTTACTTCTCGCCAAAATTCAGTTGTATTTTCGTAGCCTTTTGGTGACCAGTTCAATACTTCATCAATATCAGAGCCTGTCATGTTTTTCATGTAATCAAAGCCAGTATCATTCGTGGTATATTGAACATGGTTAAAATATGTTTTTGAAAGCTCGTTAGCAATGCGATACTGAATATTCATGATGAAATTAGAAGTAAAGTTAACTGCTCCACCACTCCAACTTGCATGCTGAGTATATTTGTTTAGTCGTCCAGTAAAAATACGGACAATATTATCAATTAATTTCATTCAGCGTATCTCCTCTAATAGAAAAGCCTTTTTCCATATTTTCTACCTTCCTTCGTTTTTCGATTGTGGCAAGCATGGCATAAGAGTTGTAAATTATCTGGATTGTATGCTACTTCCCAGTCATCAACGTTTTCCCATGACAGCTCGATAATGTGGTCAACTTCATACTTTTCAGCTTGATAGTCCCCACAGATTTGGCAAGTCATCTGATCACGTTCACGAATTGAGTTTCTCAACGCAATCCATTTTTTAGATGAATAAAAGCCACTTTCACGAACAGTTTCAACATCACGTCTCATCTAAAACCATCACCTCCAATGCCATGGTTAGAGCTACAACAGGGTCAATCTTGTCTTTATCAAGCATTTTGGTGTACATAATATCTTTGGAAATACCAATCTTGACTGCCACGTTCATTAGTGACCACTCGAGTAACTTCTGATTGTGGACTAATTGTCTTTCATCAATATTCATTTTGAATAGCTTGATATAGTCAGACATTGAGAAACCTTGTCGAATAGCTTTTTGATTGTCTCCATCTACATCAAAGAAATAACGGTCAATGAGTTCTTTTAATTCCTCATAGCGTGACGGGTCGTACCCTATTTTCTTAAATTGACAATGATGGATGTCTTTAAACCTTTGGACTTCTGGAATGATTCCACTCCCCTTGATATATTCACTATCAAGAACAATCAAGCTGCCTTCATCAACAAATGTTTCGTAACGTTCTTTCATCTCGTTGTCTAAGTTTTCAAACTGCCTTTTGACCATGAATGAAATGGTTTTGGAGTATTTCACACCTTCTTTTTCACACAGGAATGAAACAGCAGTCAAATCTCCAACGAGTGACAAGTCAATTCCTACATATACTTTATTATCATCAAACACATACTCATCAAATTCGCTCCTAACAGCGTTCTTTTGGTCGAAGTAATAAGTTACATCATTCATCTGAACACCCATGTTATAGGCTAGGAATTTAGTTTGTAGAGCGGGGTCTCCTTGACTGAGGTTATATTCTTCCTCCACGCTTTCATAGCTTGGAACGTGTCCAATTAATGGCATAGCCATTGACCAATAAGACTTATCTTTAACTTGTTCTATGTTTTCTAACTTATAGAGCAAACCAAAACTACGATCATTGTCCATTTCTTCTTTGCTAGTAAACCGCTCAATCATTTTGTCATAGAGACCGTTTCTTGTTAAGCCACCTGACGTGATATAGATTGATTGCCAATTTGCTTGCTTTTGTCGTGAACCTTTATTAACTGCTTCTGTGATATCGTCTTTGTATGTATGAACTTCGTCAAAGATATTCAAACTTGTGTCTCCACCTTGAGCACGATTCACATCATTAGTCTGTTTGAAGAACTTATTTTGATTAACGGTATATTCAAGGCCAATCTTTGTGCTTTTGAATATTTTTGCTTCACTTAGTTTCGCGAAATAAGGGCTTGCCTGTGATTGAATTCTCACTTGGTCATATACTTGTCTTGCTTGCTTGTTGTCATAAGCTATAACTTGGCTTTCACCGCCATATACACCCGACCAAAGTAACCAATACAACTCACGAGTAGCCATAAGTGAGCTTTTACCAGTTCCACGGCCAACGTTTAAGAAGATTTCATTTGTGAGTTGGACTTGTTGACCTTTATCATTAATTCGGTCATAACCAAGCATTAATTCAATCCACCATTTTTGTGTGGGAAACAAGTTGATATATCTTAGGTCACCTTTTGTTAGCATGAAGTTATTTTCAACAAAATCTATGTATTGTTCTACTCTGTCATAGCGGTAGATATAGGTTTTATGAATTCTTTTCTGCTTTTCTATGGTTGCTTTGATATATTTGTTTAATTTATAGCCTTGCTTTTCATTCCAAGCGAGCATTTCATTGAGGTATTTCATCGCTTACCTCCGGTGGCTTTTGGTAATTAGATAAGCTGTATTTAGCAGCCTCCATAGCCAACTCTTTTAATGCATCAGAACCAGCATCATCTATTTGAAGTCGTTTGAACTCTGCATAGTTCCATTTTTCAGGATCACCAGCTTTTAGAGTGAACATAATTGCCAATGTATCTGGTGGAAACTCTTTCGTTTTCACTTGTTTGCTCACTAACGTTTCATTTCCATCATCATCGTATTGAAAATTTAATGTTTCCTCTTTATTAACACCACCTAACAGCTTTTTCATTAAGCCATTTTGTGCATTCTTCAAGGCAATACTTATGCTCTTAGCTTTGGCTTTCTTATATTCAATTGTGTGTTCGTCTTTCCACTTCTTGAACGTTGCATTTGATATCTTTAACTCTTTGTAGATATCTTTGTCGTAATATCCTTCGGAAACTAACGAGAGAATCTTTTCAGTTGTTTCAGGACTATTCAAAATTGACATTTTAGATTCTTTAGCTAACTGGATCACTCCCTTCCTAGAAAACTTTTCTTTTTTAAGGATATTTTTAATCATAGTTTGGAAATCTCTTACGACTTCCAAAGCATTTCTTAAAGTTCCAAAAACTTCTTTTTGAATTTTATGGAGGTTTTTAAAAGGGTATCCCCTCCGCCTAAAATCCCCTTCCTAAAATCAAAATAGGGGGGGGTAAGAAATTTTTTATTTATTTTTTTCGAATAAATTTTTTTATTTTTATTTTAATTTTATTCGAGCAATAGCAAGCCAAGGAGTCGAACCTTGACCTGCTCATGAAACTACTAAGCACTAATCACCGATGGTTGCCTGCTTGTGTTCATATATTAATTATCCCAGTTATAGCAGTGCTTGAAGTCTCATCTTTAGTTCATTTATGTTTCATCTATCAATCAGATTTTCGGTAATACAAAAAGAGCTACGACTGTAACTCTTTATCTAATTCCTGTCCATTCAGTCAGTGTTGCTTTGAATTCTGAATACCTACGATATATAGTGGCTTTGCTCAATAGAACTTCCTGTTCAATTTCCCATTGTTGCTTATTCTCAATCCACCTTAACTCACATATTTGCTTTGCTTCTGGATATGCACAGTACCAAACCTCAATTTGTTCTTTGTGAAAAATAAGTTCAGCCAATTGTTTGTCGCTAGCAATCAAATTATCAATACTTAAATTTCCCCCCTTTGCTTTATACTTTAACGCATTTTTAATTGATGTGATTTTCTTATCCATATTACCAGTAACATAATCACGTATTAGTCTATCTAACTTGTCAATCTTTGCCACAAATACAGTACTCCTTATGTTATAATAGTATTAACGAAACTATCAGGAGAGGCCCACTGCAATGGGCTTTTTTTGTTTTTTACCACCAATGTAATATATCCCTGCCAAACCAAAATATAATCATAATTAGGAGTGTTGGAACTAAACAACCTCCAATAATTCCATCTTCATCTTTCATTCTTTCCCATCTCCATTCTTAAACAGCACGGATAGTACTAATATCGCTACAATCAAACCTAGTAGCCATATTGGTAAGGCTAGCAATAAGCACGTAAGCAAGAATGCAATCACTACTGCTATGATACTCAGTGCTAATTTTATCACGTTCATTTCTTGTCCTTCCTGCTGTCAATATAGATAACGACATTCAGCACTATAATAGCAATGCCTGCTAGTATCCATAGTATTTTTTCAATCATTCAATCCCTCCCCACCAGTCATTGACCAGTGATATTAGTTTGTCGGTATTTCTCCATAACTTTTGGATACTTTTCTATAAATTTTAATTGTTCTTGGTGCAGCCGTTCCGACCAGCGGAAAAGCCTATCAATTTCAGCTAA
>NZ_JXJU01000002.1 GCF_002441655.1 Lactococcus fujiensis JCM 16395
AAGATTTAAGGATAACATCAATAAACATCTGTTTAATAAATTAGTAATATATTTATATAAATTATATTATTGACAATTATAAACCATTGGTTTATAATACAAACTATAAGGTTTATATTCTAGGAGGAGATAATGAAAATTGAACAACTTCGTCAATTGCGCCAACAAAGACAATTGACTCAAAAGGCAGTCGCAAATGCCATTAATGTATCACTTGTTTCCTATAATAACTGGGAACGGGGGGCAAAATCCCCTTCTGCAGAAAATTTAGAAAAACTGGCTCAGTTTTTTGATGTTCCTCTGGATCAATTCCAAGGACGAGAGAGGGGGGAAAGTGAATTAATTCAACATTATCAACAACTTTCACGATTTCGGAAAAAGAAAGTTGTTAAATTTGCTGAAGAACAAGTGAAGGAACAACATGAAAGTATTGTCAGTATACAAAATACACGTGCTTACAACACGGTCAAGGTTTATGAGGGACTTTCAGCAGGAACTGGTTTTGGCATTATTGGTGACGGAAATTTTGATACGGTTATGACTGATGAAGAACTGCCTTCTTATGATATCGCGGCATGGATTCGGGGCGATTCAATGGAACCAAAATTTTTGGATTGGTCGGTGGCACTGATTCGTGAGACAGGCTTTGATTATGATGGGGCTATTTATGCCGTCTACGTCGAAGAAAGCAACAGGACTTATATCAAAAAAGTCTACGTCGAAAAAGATGGTCTGCGTTTGGAATCTCTCAATAAAAAGTATCCAGACCGCTTTGTCAGTCTGGATGATCACCCCATCATTATTGGAAAAATTGTAGGGAATTTTATTCCTGTGACCGATTGAGAGGGTGAGGGGAACGATGAATGAAGCAAAGTAATTCAGAAGAAGCCAATCCTATTTTAAACTCTGATTATCATTTTGATTATAGCAGAGAGCCACGGAGGGACATTGCTTTTGTTGATATGAAAAGTTTTTACGCTTCCGTTGAATGTCTAAATCGAGGGCTGAAGCCTTTGAGTGCTTGTCTTTGCGTCATGAGCACGGCAGATAATTCAGGGGGCTTGATTTTGGCTAGTTCGCCGACCTTTAAATGGGCTTTTGGAAAACACAATGTAAGTCGCAGCCGTGATTTACCTTTTGATGTTCACACACGCAAATTCAATTGGTACAAGTGGAATAGAGAACACGCGAGTCCTTGGAAAACAGAAATTGAACAGCCAGACCCAAGTTATGTTGCTCACGTTGAATACTGGGCCAGTAAAACGGTTTTTGCACCACCATCAATGGGGGAATATATCAAAGTTAACGGTCGAATTCAAAAAGCCATCCATGAAGAAATTGCACCTTACGAAGACTGTTTTTGGTATTCTATTGATGAAGGCTTTATTGACTTGACAGGTTCATTAAATTACCATGTCAGCAATGACGAGGAAGGCTTGAGCAGGTCGGTCAAATTGGATCTGGTCTCGAAAAAGTTACAGCGTGTGATTTATGATGCGACTGATGGAATCGTTTCAACAGTTGGCATGAGTAATTCAAATCCTTTGCTGGCCAAATTGGCTTTGGATAATTATGCTAAACAGGAGCCGACCATGCGCGCCTTGATTAATTACGAAGATGTTCCAGAAAAAGTTTGGACGATTGAAAAGATGACCGATTTTTGGGGCATTGGCGAACGTACTGAGAAAAATTTGGCAAAATTTGGAATTCATTCGATCAAGGAATTAGCTCGAGCGAATCCTGACGAATTGAAGAAGAAAATGGGTGTCATCGGCGTCCAACTGTATTGCCATGCGAATGGCATTGACGAAAGCTACTTGTATGGAAAACCATACCGGCCAAAAAATCGTAGTATAGGCAATTCAACAACATTACCGCGTGATTATTATCATCAAGCAAGTATCATGTTGGTCATTCGTGAATTAGCTGAGCAGGTGGCTATTCGTCTCCGTCGAATTCATCAAGAGGCAACGACCATCACACTTTATGTAGGCTATTCCTTAAGTGAAGGCAAGCGCGCGATTCACTGTTCACGAAAAATTGAACCGACCAATAACACGCGTCGTTTATGTGATGCCATTGCGGATATTTTTCTTGATAAGTATGAATCAGGAGGTGTAAGAAGATTGGGAGTGACATACAGCAATCTTATCGCTGAGCCTTTTCATTTGATTAGTCTTTTTGATGAAGATGAAAATGATTTCTATCATCAAGAAAAAGAAAATCAATTGCAAGATACAATTGATTCAATTCGTCAGCAATATGGTTTTACTAAGTTATTAAAAGCGTCAGCCCTGACAAAAGATTCTCGTTTAATCAAGAGGAGCAAACAGATTGGCGGACATTCAGCAGGAGGTTTAGATGGCTTACAGTAGAGTTGACCGAACATATCATCCTTCAAAAGCGATAAGAGAGTACCAAGATCGAGGCATGATGAAGTGGCAAGGCTTTTATTTATCAGAACATACCACAGCAATGCGTGAATGGCGGGAAGCAGAATTACTTCCTGTCATTCATGACGAACTTACTCCAGAAGAAAAATTTCTTCTTTTGTCACAGTCCATGCTCAATCAATTTGCGCTCGTTTTACGAATTAAGCCAGGACGTATCAGTGATGAAGTCACAGGTATTGTCCGTGAACTCCTTAATCAAGATGAAATCATGATTGAAGTGAGTAAAAATAATTTTCGGAGATTAGAAGTCATGAATATAATAAGTATAAAAAAAGCCGACAGTTGGCAGACTGACGACTTTCAAGGTATGAACTAAGGCAGCCCATATCTTACTATTATAACATAAGAAATGATTTTTAAAAATGAAAGAAGAAACGACTGTCGAAAATCAATTGATGAGTTCAAGGAGCAATTCAGTGATTTGAGCGGGCGTTTCTTTATTATTTCGTCGAATCCATGCTTGAGTGACACCAAAGACTGCATTTGCAAAATAGGTTGAACCGTATATTGCGCCTAATTTTCCGACATCGTGGTGACGTGGGTTGTGTGGAAAAATCGAATCAGCCAACAAGTCCTTTAATTTTTGAAGAATAAATTGATGAATTTCTTTACTTCCATTTTCGGATAGGAGCGCTGCATAAATCTTATTACGCTCCAAAAATTCGTAAGTTTCTAGTAAAGTCGCATGCAGATTACCATTGTTTTTCTCGAAAACGTATTGAATTGTGTTGAAAAGTGTTCGCTGGTAGGCCTCAATCATGTCATATTTATCTTGGTAATGCGTATAAAAGCCACTCCGACTAACCCCAGCAGTCTTCACTAATTCGGTCGTTGAAATTTGGTCGAAAGGTTTTTCTTGCAAAAGGCTAATCATTGCGTTTCGGAGCGCAATTTTTGTTTTGTCTTTTCTTGGATCAGATGCCATAAGATGCTCCCATTTAATATTATTAAGCTGGTTAATTGAAAAAATTTAGACAAAAATAAACAAACTGTCTAAAAACTAAACTAATCAATTGTCAATTTTTGTAAAAAAGATATAATACTATTATAGCAATTTTTAGACGGTCTGTCTATATAATTTATTCAAATAAACTCGTGAAATAAAAAAGAGATTATTGCTGTGTTGAAGGGGGAAAAAATGCTTAAAAATGAATGGGAAGCCATTTTAAAACATAAGTTTTTTATTGTTGTTATTCTTGCGTTGGCACTGGTTCCAGCCATATATAACTACATTTTCTTAGGCTCAATGTGGGATCCTTATGGCAATTTAGATAAATTGCCAGTGGCCGTTGTGAATTTGGACAAGTCGTCCGAATTAGATGGAAAAACATTGAAATTGGGCGATAGTGTTGTTACGGAATTAAAGAAAACAAAGAATCTGGATTATCATTTTGTATCAGAGAAAGAGGCCAGTGAAGGAATTAAATCAGGAAAGTATTATCTTAAAATCACTTTCCCTAAAGAATTCTCCACGCAAGCAGCAAGTCTAATGACAAATAATCCTAAGAATGTCCAAATTGATTATCAAACGACAGCGGGTCATAACTATATATCCTCAAAAATGAGCGAAAGTGCCATGAATCAATTGAAATCGGAAATTTCAAGTGATATCACCAAGCAATATACAGAAGCCATTTTTGCCAGCCTGACAACACTGAAGTCAGGTATGAAAGATGCGGCCACAGGTTCATCTAAATTAGCTGATGGTGCCACAAGTGCCAAATCGGGTTCTCAAAAAATTTCAAGTCATTTGGACACCTTGGCCAAATCAAGCCTGACTTTTGAAGATGGGGCAAATTCCTTATCTGTTGGTTTAAATCAGTATTTGTCAGGTGTTGATCAAGTTTCAGAAGGAGCAAAAACATTATCTTCTGGGACGCAAAATTACACTTCAGGTGTAAATCAAGCAGCTTCAGGAGCCAATGATTTGGCCACAGGAACAAAACAATTTTCATCTGCGACCAATAAGCTTGCAACAGGGACACAAACGCTCGCTGACCAGTCAAGCGCATTGACCAGTGGACTTAGCAGCCTTCAGTCTAAACTGACGGAAATTCAACAATTACAGACAGGAAGTCAGGCATTAACAGACGGCTTGTCAGACCTGACCAGTAAAACAAGTCTCTCTGCTGAGCAGAAACAACAAATTGAACAGTTAGAGTCAGGACTGACACAAATTAATCAGGCAATCCAAACTGGAAGTACAGATCCAACGATTACTAACCAGGTCAAAGCTGATTTGGCAAATGTCGAGGCAATCTTGACGAATAGTTTGGTCCAAAATCAAGTGGCTGCAGTTGAACAAACGACCGCTTTTCAAAGTTTGTCAGCGAATGACCAAAAGCAAATCACAGATGCATTGGGAGCGTCAGCACAAGCGAGTCTTGCTCCTATCACAGCTAGCTTGAAAGATGTCGAAACACAGTTGACGACGCTAAGTGGTCAGTCGACGGAACTTGCGACAAATGCAAACACTGTTTTACCTGCAGCCACTCAAACTTTATCAACACTCTCAAGCGGAATGGAACAGACCAACAGTGCTTTGAGTAGCCAAATCTTACCAGGGGCAACAAAAGTATCGACAGGCGTTAGTCAATTGAATGATGCTTTAAAAACAGGTTCAAGCCAATTGAGTTCAGGGGCAAGTCAACTTGTTGCAGGGATTAATCAAATCAATAATGGGGCTCAACAAATCTCAGACCAATCTAAAACATTGGATTCTGGTACAAATACATTGGCGAGTGGACTTAATCAACTTCAAGCGAATAGTTCAAGTTTGAATTCTGGCAGCATCCAATTAGTTGCGGGACTTAATCAACTCCAAACCAATAATTCAACATTATCATCAGGAAGTTCTCAATTAGCCTCAGGCGCCAACCAAATTGCTTCAGGATCGAATCAATTGGCTTCAGGTAGTTCAAATTTGACAAGTGGATTATTGACCTTGTCAAATGGTACAACTCACTTGGCTGACTCACTCGGAGATGCCAACAAGGAGTTAGCTGCAACGAATAGTAACAAAAATAATGCTAAAGCAATTGCCTCACCGCTGACAACGAAACATACAGATACATCTAATGTCCATAAAAATGGTGTCGGTATGGCACCTTACATGATCTGTGTGGCTTTATTCATTGGTGCATTGTCAACCAATGTTGTGATTGGAACGAGCTTCTCAGGTAAATCATGGAAAACTGGTCGAGAATTCATGCTGGCTAAAATTGGGACAAACGGTGTGGTTGCACTCTTGCAAGCCTTAGTTGTCTATGGTGCTGTATCCTTGTTGGGATTGACACCAAATTATCCAATTCGTACACTTTTTGCTATCATTCTCATAAGTTTTGCATTTATGGCGATAGCCACATTCTTCGTCAATTGGCTAGGTGCTGTGGGAGATTTCATTTTGATTATACTATTGGTTCTACAATTAGCAACAAGTGCAGGAACTTATCCACTACAGTTGTCATCCAATATTTTCCAAAGTATTAGCCCTTGGCTTCCTATGACTTATGGTCTTAAAATGCTGCGTGAAACGATTGGTTTATCAGGAAATATAACCATCTATGCTATTGGTTTTATCATTTTGATAGCCGTATTTACAGGCTTACTTAGTGTTTTCAAGAGGATTTCACGGTTTGCTTAATAAAATCAGAACTAGGTCAGATAGACCTAGTTTTTTTGTGAAAAATTTGTTAAAATAAAAGCTGTAAAATTCTTTTGACAGACTATTAAAATTGTCATTGAAAAGGAGAATCACATGGCTGAAAAATACACGGATGACCAAATTGAGCAAATTAAAAATAATATTCTTGAGGCATTAGAAAATGTAATTGACCCTGAATTAGGGATTGACATCATCAATCTCGGGCTTGTTTATGAAATAACATTTGACGACAGCGGCTTAACTGAAATTAAAATGACACTGACCACAATGGGGTGCCCCTTAGCTGATTTGCTAACGGATCAAATTCACGATGCGCTAAAAGATGTACCAGAAGTGACAGAAATTAAAGTCAATCTCGTGTGGTACCCAGCCTGGACTGTTGATAAAATGTCACGCTATGCACGGATTGCGTTGGGGATTCGTTAAAGGTGGGCTTGAAATATTAATTAGATAGACTAGCAATAGTCTTTTTTTGTCAATTTTTTTCAAAAATGAGAGTCACTTTTAAGAATGATTCCAAAAAGAAGCGTATAATGTGACTGTAAAAATAATGTCAGGACTGACAGAAAAAATAAAGAGCGAGGCTAAGGATGATAAATGCATTAAGATACAGTAATTTTGGTGGCATTGAGCAATTAAAGTGGGAAAAAATTGAATCGCCAGAGGTTCTTGCCGGACAAATTCGTGTTCGGGTAACTGCTGTGAGTATCAACCCCATGGATTGGCTAATCATAGGAAATCCGCAAATGGCGCAACAATTTGGAGTTCAGTTACCTCAAAAATTTGGTTATGATTTTGCTGGAATTGTTGACAAGACTTCCCAGGGAGTTACCGCTTATAAAGTTGGGGATCGTGTGTTTGGAACGACTTATGACGGTGCGGCGAGCGAACAAATTATCTTACCCGTGAAATCAGACAGTCGACATCGTATCGTTAAAACTCCGGATTTTATTACTGATGAGATTGCTTCGTCTCTTGGTGTTGCTGGAATGACCGCTGCCAATTGTTTAAACACGATTAAGCTTAATTCAGACGATACAGTATTAATTGGGGGTGCAGCGGGTGGTGTTGGTGTGTTCACGGTTCAACTTGCTAAAATTCGAGGAGCTCGTGTCATTGGAACAAGTTCACCTTCAACTTTTGATTTTTTACGCCGATTAGGGGCTGAACCAATAGCTTACGGAGATCAGCTCTTAACTAATTTGCAACAAACAGAAGCTCCTAAAATCACAGCAGCAATTGACTTATACAGTCATGATGTTGTCAATGTAGCACTTGAACTCGGTGTTCCCAAAGAAAAAATCACATCAATAATTATGTACCCACCTTTGCCAGAAGGAATAAAAACCTCGACGGGTGGTGCTGCAACAGAAGAAGATATGAAAGTTATCCTTGAAGCCATACAAACGAAACAACTGGTTGTGTTAATTGCAGAGAAATTCTCTATACAAGATTATGAAGAAGCAATAAAGACACAGATGGCTCGTCATACACATGGGAAAATCGTGATGACACTGTCTTAAATTTTAGATGATGAGGAGAAAAAATGACGAAAGAAGAATTCAATCAAGCACTTGTTCAGGCAGAAAACGCCCTTGTAGCTTTATCGGCAAATGAATGAACAAAATTATTGCTTGAAATTGGTTATGGTGACTACGCAATTGATCTTTTGCTCAACGATCAATACTTAACAAAAGCCTTTCGAGAAAAGCAAAAATAAGCGTACTCTCAAAATGTAAAGCTCAAAAAAAGCAGATTCATTTCTGCTTTTTTTATTTTGGTAAAAAGATTCGGAAAAAATAAATAAGTAAAAAAATAAGTCTTTAGTCCGATAAAAAGTCGACTTATTTTTGGTACAATAAAAGCATGACTAAACGATTAAAAGCAGTAATTATCATTGAGATATTTATTTTAGTGGGACTCTTTATACATATTATTAGATCACCATATATGTTAATGATGGCGATTTTAGCAATTGTATTTACTGTGCTTGCCAATCGCTCACGTTCTAACTTCTTTAGAGTGCTGAGTTTTATCTTTTGGGCAATTTCAGTAATGGTCTTGTTCACAGCCGGTTGGTTCTGGTTGGCGATTCTTTTTCCTGCAGTAGCCTGCATTGTCTTCTGGAAAAATAATCCGAGAACGGACGGTCAAAGGGCAAGAAATGTCTTTTATGAAGGCTTCGGCGTACCGACCGAAAAAAAAGAAGAAACAGTAACGCATGCCAATGGAAATGATGTTATTGACCTCGACGATGTTCATTATCGACCCATGGGCAATGCCATTTCTATCAAAAAATTGACAGGGAATACTAAGATCATTGTACCGGATGATGTCGCGGTAATTTTGGACATTACGGTTGGAACAGGAATTGTCAAAGTATTTGATGAAAGTCCACAAATCAACGCCGGAAATATCCATTATTTTTCAGATAATGTCAATGAAGCAAGAAAACGAATGAAAATTACGATTAGAGTGCAAACAGGCAACGTTGAAATTGTTCGTGGTTAATCAAACTGAAAGGAAAAGAGAGTTCAGTTTGGAAGAAACTAGCACTCTCAGAAATTAAGATGAAACGTTCAATACTAACGACATTCTTATCCCTATTTTTTATCATTATTGGAGTGGATACACTCCTTTTTGTGCTTGTTAATAGTCGTACAAAAAATATGGGGATGCCCGAAATGGTTGGACAAGTCGGTAATAATATCTATGGTTTGTGGATTTTTATTTCGATAGCAGCGATCCTAGCACTTATTTTTACGATGTTCAATTATTACGAAAACATGATGATTAAACAGGCTTTTGAAGATGATGCCAAACGCTTGGAGCAGAATGAAGAACCTGAAAATCAGGAATTAAAAATAATTCACGAAAAAATGTTGAAAATGACGAATGAACTTCAAGAATTATCTCAGCAAAAATCAGCCGATAAGGCCGAGATTATTGAACATGAACGGCGTCGTATCTCTCGTGAATTACATGATTCTGTCAGTCAAGAGCTTTTCGCAGCGACCATGATATTGTCATCTGTGACCGAATCAACACAGAATTTGTCCAAAGAACAGATTGAGACTCAGACACAATTAGTCTTAAAAGTTTTGCATTCTGCCCAAAATGAAATGCGTGCTCTGCTTTTGCATTTGCGTCCTGTGGAACTGGATGGCAAAACGCTAAGCGCAGGACTATCAGCACTTACTGATGAACTACAAGCAAAAATTTCAGCAAACATCAGTGTAAAATTGGCTGATATTGAGACAACAAGCAACATAGAGGACAACTTATTCCGCATGGCGCAAGAAATATTAAGTAATACTTTACGTCATTCTCAGGCAGACAATATAGAAATGTCTTTGCGTGAAAATTATGGTAATATAGTCTTAATGATTGCGGATGATGGCGTTGGTTTTGATACACGTGAAAGTGAAAAAACAGCCAGTTATGGACTTGCAAATATTAAAGAGCGGGCCCTTTTGCTTGGAGGAGATGCAAAAGTTATTTCAGCACCTAATCAAGGAACAACAGTTGAAATCCGTATTCCTAAAATTAATCAAGAAGATGATGTAAAAATTTAGAAAGAAGACCATGGAAAAAATTAAGTTATTGATTGTTGATGATCATCAGATGGTTAGATTGGGCCTTTCAAGTTTTATGAATATTCAACCAGACATTGAAGTTATTGGAGAAGCGGCAGATGGCGAGTCGGGATTTTTGAAAGCTGATGCGTTGCATCCAGATGTGATTTTAATGGATTTGGTTATGGAGCGACTGGATGGAATTGGTTCAACAAAGAAAATATTGGCCAAACATCCTGATGCTAAAATTTTAATCTTAACAAGTTTCATTGACGACGAAAAAGTGTTCCCTGCACTTGCCGCGGGAGCAAAAGGTTACATCTTGAAGACATCGCAAGCTGCCGAAATTGCCAATGCAATTCGTAAAGTCGCCAATGGAGAAGATGTTTTATCTGATGCGGTTAAGGAAAAAATTGCACAGCAAAAGCATAGAAAACACGAACTCTATGATGATTTATCGAAACGTGAATTAGAAGTGTTAAAAGTTTTAGCAACAGGCCTGTCTAACCAAGAAATCGCTGATACACTCTATATTAGTTTGAAAACCGTTAAGACACACGTCTCAAATATTTTCAATAAACTGGAAGTAACTGACCGTACGCAGGCGACTATCTATGCTATCCAACATAAGCTGGTTTAATTAAGAACAAGATGATAAGGTAAGTCTCGAAACAAATATGTTATAATTAAGAGCGAAATATTTTTAGTTTGGATAGAAAATGAAAGAATTATTAAAAAAGGCAGAGCAGATAAAAATCATCTTCTTTGATATTGATGATACTTTGCGCGTGAAAAATACGGCTTATATGCCGGATTCAATCAATGAAGTTTTTGAAAAACTTCGTCAAAAAGGAATTATGACCGGAATTGCAACGGGACGAAATCTTTATGGGGTTGTCCCAGAAGTTATTGCTTTGAAACCCGATTATTTTGTTACCATCAACGGTGCATTCGTGATGAATAACAAGAATGAAGTGCTTTACAAAAATCCATTTCCAACAGAAACCGTTGAAGAAGTTATTGCCTGGCTCGAAAGTGAAAACAGTGAATATTCATTTGTTGGAGCAGATGCGTTACGTGTTTCCAAGTGGAATAAGGTCGCCGCTGAATCTGTCGGACCCGTCTACGCAACATTGGAAGAAGATAAAGATTACTATAAATCAAATGATGTCTATCAAATGCTCTCTTTGTCGGATCATGACGATAAAATCCAACTGACGCCATCGCTTGCTAAAAAAATTCGCATGGTTCGTTGGCATCCAGACTCATCAGATTTAGTTCCCATGCATGGTTCAAAAGCAGAGGGGTGTAAGAAAGTCCTCGACGAACTTGGAATAAAAGCAGAAAACATGATGAATTTTGGAGATGAGTTGAACGATCGTGAGCTTTTTGACTTTGCAGGTCTTTCTGTAGCAATGAAAATTTCACATCCTGAAATTCTTAAAAAGGCTGATTATATCACCGATACTGTTGAAAATGATGGCATCCTCAAAGCACTCCAAGCCTTACAAATTATTGATTAATTAAACTTACAAAAGTGTAAGGCAGTTGAGCCAAACCTTTTGTTACACTAACATTAGAAAGAATATACTATGACATACCCACAAATTGATATTGCAAACTTCCAAGGGACAACAGCCGTGATGCACACGAATCATGGTGACATGACGATTAAATTATTTGATGAACTGGCTCCAAAAACTGTTAAAAACTTTGTTGAATTAAGTAAGCAAGGTTACTATGATGGCATCATTTTTCACCGTATCATCAAAGATTTCATGATTCAAGGGGGGGATCCAACTGGAAGTGGGATGGGCGGAAGCTCGATTTATGGGGATAAATTTGAAGACGAATTCTCTTTGAACGCTTTCAATATCCGAGGCGCATTGTCAATGGCCAATGCAGGTCCCAACACAAACGGAAGCCAATTTTTCATTGTACAAAATGAAAACCTCCCTTATCCTAAAGAAGCACTAGTCGAAGGTGGCTGGCCTGAAGAAATTGCAGAGCTCTATACAAAAGGAGGGACTCCACATCTCGATGGTCGCCACACCGTTTTTGGTCAATTAGTTGATGCGGATAGTTTCAAAGTTTTAGATAAAATTGCAAATGTAAAAACGGGAGTTCAAGATAAACCAGTAGATGACGTTGTGATTACTTCTATTGAAATTATCGAGAAATAATCTTATGAAAGCACAAAAAATCGGGGACATCGTTAAAGTTGAAGTCATTGGTCTTCAAGATTATGGAGCCTTCGTTAGATTTAATGATGGCAATTCTTCAGGGAAAAATAATGAGCAGGATCAAAAAGGGCTCATACACATTTCCGAAATTCAATCGGGCTACATCAAAAATATCCGCGATATTATTAAGATTGGGCAAAAATTAACGGCTCAAATTATTGATATTGATGAGTTTAACGGAAAAGTCTCATTGTCCCTACGAAGTCTTGAAAAAAGCCCACAAGTACACCATTTTTATCATAAAAAGCATTTTACAGATTCAAGAAATAAAATAGGGTTTATTAGCTTGCAAAATGAATTAGGGAAATGGGTTGAAGAAAATGAACGTTTTTTAGCTAAAAATCAAATTGGAACAGAATTAAAGCATAAATGATGCTTATTTAAAGGGAGGGTGAATTGAATACAAGTGTTTTAAAATACATCAAAAAAGTTTTCAACATTATCACTATCCTTGGTTTTGTTGCAACGATTGTAGGTGCAGTTTACCTTTGGCGGTTAGGTGTTTTTCAAAATCAAGCATCCCTGCAGCAGTTGATCCTAGCCCATCACTATTTGGGACCCATTATTTTCTTCTGTTTACAAATCATTCAAGTCATCATCCCCATCATTCCAGGTGGTTTTACGATGGCAGCAGGTGTCCTTATTTTTGGACCGGTTTGGGGATTCATTTATAATTATGTTGGTATCGTTTTGGGTTCCATTTTACTCTTTTATTTTGGACGGAAATATGGACAAGCATTGGTCCAAACTTTCATCAAGGAAAAGGCCTACAACAAATACATGGGGTGGGTACAAAAGGGACAAAAGCGTTTCAATATCATTTTTGCTTTATTGATATTATCACCAATTGCACCAGATGACGCCTTGGTTTTGGTGGCGAGTCAAACAAAAATGTCTTGGCGTTACCTCTTTTGGACCATGATTTTATGTAAACCACTACCAATATTACTCTATTCCTACATCCTGATCTATGGTGGCGGATTTCTTGAAAAATTTTTATAAAAAGGCCGCATCTGCGGATTTTTTATTTTATTTTGCTGAGAAAATCAATGAAATTGTTACTACAAAATATCCCAAAAATGACTAAAAAAATGTATAATAGAGATATTGAATTTTGAGATAAAGACTTATCAAAAAGATAAGTTTGATTTACTGGAGCTAGATTTGAATAAAAAAAATAATAATCGCTTTTCATTCGATAATCGAATAGACTATGCCCTCTTATTACCGGCATTTTTACTGATTATCATTGGTTTATATGCCCTCTCCGTTGCAGTCACTCATGACCATCCTTCTAGAGCGACTCAAATGGTTGTCCAGCAAGGAATCTGGGTTTTGGTCGGTATTTTTGTTGGCTTTATTGTCATGCATTTGGATTCAAAATTACTTTGGAAATTTACACCATTCTTTTATGGCCTAGGGTTATTTTTAAATGTTCTGCCTATCTTTTTCCATGATGCAGCAACTGTACAATCTACAGGTGCTAAAAACTGGTTTGCTATTGGTGGGCATAATTTATTTCAGCCATCAGAATTTATGAAAATAGCTTTTATCCTTTTTATAAGTAGAATTGTTGTTAATTTCCAAAACAATCTTGAAGCAAGAGGGGTAAAAGATGATTTTCGATTAATAGGTCGTCTTTTGTTGGCAACTTTACCAGTCGCAATTTTATCCTTTTTCCAAAAAGATTTTGGGACTTTCCTTGTTTTTATCGTCATTTTGGCGGGGGTGATTCTAGTTTCAGGGGTAACGTGGAAGATTATTGTCCCTGCTGTATTAATTGTATCAGCGGTCGCTGGCGGTATCATTGCTTTAGTAGCAAATCCTGCAGGTCAAGCATTTCTAGAAAAAATGAGTTTTGCAACTTATCAAGTTCAGCGTTTTGAAGCATGGCTACATCCATTTGACAATATGCAAACCTTTAGCTTACAGCAAGCCCGTTCATTGATTTCAATTGGTGTAGGCGGACTTTGGGGAAGTGGATTTGGTGTAGCCAATGTTCAAGTTCCTGTGCGTGAATCAGATATGATCTTTACGGTTATCGCTGAAGATTTCGGTTTTATTGGTTCAACGTTCTTGATTTTACTTTATTTCATGTTGATTTACCGAATGATTCGAGTGACCTTTAAGTCCAATAACCAATTTTACACATATATTTCGACTGGGATCATCATGATGATTTTATTCCATGTTTTTGAAAATATTGGTGCGGCTGTTGGCGTTGTTCCATTGACTGGGATTCCACTTCCCTTTATTTCACAGGGGGGGTCAGCACTCATGTCAAATATGATTGGACTTGCCCTCGTCTTGTCAATGAAGTATAATCAAATTCCTGAAGGAGTCATTAAGCAAGCAGCGATCGACAAAGGTCGTAGTCGATTAAATGCAAAAAAAGAAAAACGTTCTCAACGTCGGTAAAGCAAAAACCCACATGGTGGGTTTTTTTAATCGATTCACTCAAACAATTTGACAAGTGATAGGCAAATTGGTAAAATGACTTTAAATTAAAGAATAAGGTGGATGGTCTATTGAAAATTTAAGTCTTGAACAATTAATTTAAAAATACAAAATTTGATGAATTTTCATTTCATTTTATGGAAAGTATTTTTATGCGTTCACGGCTGTTTTCAATGAATTGACTTGACCACGATAATAAAGGGGCTTTTTTGGGTCCCACGTTAAGACTCTTTTCATGTTGCCGTGAAAAGAGTTTTTTTATCATGGGAGGAAAAAATGAGTCCAAAACAAAAAGAAATGCAAAAAAGAGTGACAGAATTGAAGAAAAATCAAAAGTCAACGCTTTCGACTTTTGAAAAAGTAGAATTTCGAAATAAGCCACAAAAGCAAAATCAACATGTTCAAACAAAAAATACGCCAAGAAGAAGTGGGATCTGATTTTTCATGCGAGATTTTTGTTCGAATATTTTCAAAAGGAGAACACATGACAAATATTGAAATAAAAAATTTAACTTTTTCTTATCAAGAGAAATTGATATTTGAGAATGCTCAGATTAATCTCGATAAGAATTGGCACCTGGGGCTAGTTGGACGAAATGGCCGTGGCAAAACAACCTTATTAAATCTTCTTCGAGGCGAATTAACATCAGATACGATGCCTCAAATAAATGAGAAATTTATATATTTTCCACAAGAAATAGTTGATCCAAGTCGTTACACGAATGAACTTTTGACAGATTTGATTTCATCGGAACAATGGGAATTAGAACGTGAATTGACTTTATTAGAACTCGATTTAGAGGTGCTTTGGCGACCTTTTAGTCAACTTTCGGGTGGGGAACAAACGAAATGTCTTTTGGCCTGTCTATTTTTGAATTCAGACGCCTTTCCCTTGATTGATGAACCAACGAATCACTTAGACCGTCGCTCAAGACAAACAGTTGCCAATTACTTAAAGAATAAAAAAGGCTACATTTTGGTTTCACATGACCGGGCCTTTTTAGATGCTGTCATTGACCACGTTTTAGCGATCGAACGACGACAAATTACGCTTTATCAAGGAAATTATTCTATATATGAGCAACAGAAAAAGTTAAAAGATGAATCAGAATTAGCACAAAATGTTCGTTTAAAAAAGGATATCACACGTCTGAAAGCAAGTGCAAGGGATAAATCTGATTGGTCAAAAAGTCGTGAAGGCGATATTCACGGAAATCCTAAGTTGAAAAATTCAGGTGGAATCGGTCATGATGGTACAATTACGGCTCGTGCCGCACGGCTGATGAAAAAATCTAAATCGATAGAACGAAGAATGAATCAAGAGGTGGAAGCAAAAGAAGAATTACTTAAAAATATAGAGCATCTTAAGCCCTTGAGTATAAATTTTGTACCGGATTACCATAGGCAAATTTTAGCTGTGGAAAACTTTAGTTTGGCTTTTGATGATCACGTATTATTTAAGCCTCTGAATTTCATTTTAGAGGAAGGTGAACGTCTTGTACTGGATGCGAAAAATGGTGCTGGTAAATCGAGTTTAATGAAAGCCATTGAGGGAGTTTTTGAGGGACAACAGTCAGGTCAAATGACAATGGCTTCCCAAACTTCGATTTCATATGTACGTCAGATGTTTAAACATACAGGCTCCTTGGAGAATTTTGCTAAAGCGAATGCCTTAAATTTTGAAGAATTTTTGTCGAACTTAATAAAATTAGGGATGGAACGTAATGTTTTTTCACAAAGAATTGAAGATATGAGTCAGGGACAGCAGAAAAAAGTTGAATTAGCAAAAAGTCTCACACAAAAGGCACAGCTCTATCTTTGGGACGAGCCACTCAATTATCTGGATGTTTTTAATCATGAACAAATTATTGAGTTAATTCAAAATGTAAAGCCGACCATGTTGATTATTGAACATGATCAAAGTTTTATTGATCAAATAGAGGCAAGGTTGATTGGATTGGACCAAGTTTAATTGTCAGTCTTGATAAGCGAAGTAGGGCTGATGATACTTAAATATTTTTTCAGAATGTTGAGCTCCTTCAGGTTGTGTTATAATGTAGTTTATGACAACTCAACAGAAGATTTTTAAAGGAACAATGCTTGCAATTTTTGCAGGCATTTTATGGGGCGTTTCGGGTATTTTTGGCCAGTTATTTTTTGAAGCCTACCATGGTGATGCCTTATGGATTACCTCATTTCGCTTACTCGTGGCAGGTTTAATATTACTTGGAATGTCTTACATTAAATCGCCAAAGACATTTTGGGATTTAGTGAAAAAGAAGCAAAATTGGCCAGTGATTCTCTTATACGCCTTTGGCGGTGTATTCTCAGTCCAATTTTTTTATTACTGGACGATTCAGCTCTCCAATTCGGCTACGGCAACCATTTTACAATATACTTCGCCTGTCTTTATTTTGATTTACGCGGCCATTTTCAATCGTCGGATGCCTAAATTAAATTCGACACTTTTGGTCTTAGGGGCGATGTTTGGCGTTTTTCTTTTAATAACAAATGGTAATGTTAACAATTTAACCATTAAGCCCTTGGCATTAGTGACGGGGGTAATCGCAGCGGTTGCAGTTGTTATTTATTCCTTGGCACCTAGACGAATTTTACGCCAATATGGTTCATTAAATGTAGCAGGTTGGGGAATGATGATGGCAGGAATCGGAAGTAATATGATTCACCCATTTTGGAAGATTGATTTCAAAATTGAACCATTATCAATTTTTTATATCTCAATAATTGCAATTGTTGGAACGGCCATCGCATTTTTACTTTGGCTGCAGGCAACTGAATATGTTTCTCCACTTGTGGTGAATGTTGCTACAGCGACAGAACCTCTGACATCAGTGCTGGTTTCAGTTCCATTATTTGGCTTAGTATTAACGCCCTTATCTATTTTTGCGATGGTGTTAGTCGTGATATGTGTCATCTTTTTGTCACGAAATGAAGAATGAAATAAAAAAAGAAATGAGGCTGTCTTATTTCTTTTTTTTTAAACTTATATATATATAAACTTT
Organism: Lactococcus fujiensis JCM 16395; assembly: GCF_002441655.1. GTDB lineage: Bacteria > Bacillota > Bacilli > Lactobacillales > Streptococcaceae > Lactococcus > Lactococcus fujiensis. Next base: position 17,416 of record NZ_JXJU01000002.1, read on the forward strand.
AATCCTTGTGTTAAAATAGAATTGTACCGACCGGTAGGTAAAGGAAAATGAATGAAAAAAGTAAAAGAAAAAATTATTGAAACATCTCGCGTGCTTTTTTGCCAACAAGGTGTTCAATCAACCTCAATAAACGATATCTTATTAGCGTCTGGTACGGGAAAAGGTCAATTTTATTATTACTTTGAATCCAAAAATGAGCTTTGCTTAGAAGTGATTAAAGAGCACATCGAGCATTGGGAAATTGATTGTTTTCAAGCAATTTTAGAAGTGGATGAAAACCCGAAGCAGCAAATTAAGAAAATGCTCGATTGGATTTATGACTCACACAAAGACCAGCTTGTGCATTATGGTTGCCCCATTGGCAATTTAATTGCCGAACTTGCCACAAGTGATGAGGCAGACAGAGCTTTACTAAATCAGTGGCTTCAACGATGGCAAGATTTACTTGCTGGTCTAATGATAAGAATGCAAAATATTACTGAAAATGAGGCTCTAATTAAGGCACAAGGACTGATTGCTCAAATTCAAGGGAGTATCCTTTTATTAAAAGTAAGACAAGACATTGATTTTTTAAAGACAAATTTTCAACAAATTGAAAAAGAATTAGCTTTGTAAAAAAGGAGAAATAATGGAAACAGTAAAGGTAAAAAATCTAATCATAGGATTCGGTAAAGCAGGAAAAACACTCGCTAAATTTTTAGCCAGTCACGATGAAGAAGTGGTTGTGGTAGAACAGTCTCCTCAAATGTACGGTGGAACTTGTATTAATGTTGGTTGTATTCCTTCAAAATCATTAATTGTTAATGGTCAAAAAGGGATGACTTTCACTGACGCAATCAGACAGAAACATCAGTTAACAAAAAAATTAAACGGTAAGAATTATCATATGATTGCTGATGAAAATCTAGCACGTGTGGTTGATGGTAAGGCACATTTTGTTTCAAATCATCAAGTTGAAGTGGTAAGTCCTGATGGGTTAAGACAAACAATTGAGAGCGAACGAATTTTTATTAATACTGGTTCAAAAGCCCTCATTCCTGAAATTGAGGGGCTAAAAGAGAGCAAACAACTCATGACTTCTACAGAAATCATGGATTTGGATGCCTTACCATAACACTTGTTGATTATTGGTTCAGGATATATTGGACTAGAATTTGCTTCGATGATGAAAAAATATGGTTCTTCAGTTACTGTTTTAGACCATTCTGATCAATTTTTAGCCAGAGAAGACGAAGATTTTTCTGCACGTATAAAAAAAGACTTAGAAAAAGATGGCATTGTTTTTAGATTAGGTGTAAATGTCAATCAAATTAATGATGAAGGCAATCAGACTAGAATTCATTTTATTAATGAAAAAGGTCGAGATGAGACGATTATCGCCGATAAAATTCTTGTTGCTACTGGAAGGAAAGCCAATACTGATGAACTCGGACTGGAAAATACAACCGTTCAATTAGGCCAGCGAGGTGAAATTGTTGTCAATGAAAAATTAGAAACTGGCGTAAAAGGAGTTTGGGCTGTCGGTGATGTCCATGGGGGGCAACAATTCACTTATGCATCACTTGATGACTTTAGAATTATCCAAGACCAACTTTTTGGAGAACAAAAGCGCAGTCTTAATAATCGAGGACCATTGCCTTATAGTGTTTTCATTACTCCCGCCCTGTCAAGTGTTGGTTTGAATGAAAAACGGGCAGAACATTTGGGGATTCAATATCGCTTATTTACATTAGATGCAACTTCAATTCCTAAGTCAGCAATTCTGAGTCAGCCCAAAGGATTTTTGAAAGCATTAGTTGCGAAAGAATCTGATGAAATTTTAGGAGCGACTATTTATGGAGAAGAATCCTATGAAGTTATTAACATCATCAGCCTTGCAATGAAAGCCCATCTCCCTTATACGCTTTTGCGTGATCAAATTTATACCCATCCTACTATGACAGAGGCTTTAAATGATTTATTTGCCACTGTAAATGAAAAAATAATCTAATGTTTATAAAAGGAGAATTTTTCTTCTTTTTTTATTATATTGTCTTGGAAATAGCTCAAATTCAGTTGACTTCATGTTATAATGTTCACATGAAATACAAAAATTATATCTGGGATTTAGGCGGAACTTTACTAAATAATTATGAAAGTTCAAGCCATGCTTTTGCTGCTGCTTTATGGCAATCGGCAGACCGCATTGTTTTACACGAAGATATTTATAATGCTTTAAAAGTTTCAACTGATTATGCTGTCAATACTTTTGCCAGAGATATTCCTGATTTTCTAACGACTTATAAAAAGCTTGAGGCAGAAACGTTAAAACGTCCCATCTTATTTCCTGGCGCAAGTAAAGTGCTGTCAGTCCTAATGGAAAATGGCAGACAAAATTTTATGATTTCGCACCGAGATAGCCAAGTTATGGCTATTTTAAAGAAAGCCCACATTGACCAGTTTTTTATTGAAGTGGTCACTGCTGATAATGGATTTAGCCGAAAACCAGCACCCGATTCAATTTATTATTTATTAAAAAAATATAAGTTAAATCCTGATGAAACAGTTATGATTGGTGATCGGCCAATAGATATTGAGGCTGGTCTTGCAGCAGGTGTTCAGACCGTTTTCTTCGACACCAAAAAAACTGATCCACGAGCCAGTCAGAATATCCAAAATTTAACTGAACTCCTAGGATTATGAAATAATGTATGACCTCATTTTTAATTTCTAATGAAAATGCCAAGGGACTGGGATTTGTCATGTTTAGTCAGACACATTTAGTAAGCTTCTGTCTCTTGGCCTTGATAAGTTACCTCTTAATCATATTTTATCGTTCTTTGTCAGCGCTGACGAAAACAAGAATGAGGCTGGGCTAGCCTTTGGCATTTTGTCACTTGAAATCCTTAAGGATGTGACCCTTTATCTGACTGATCAATTCACATTAGGAGATTAGCCCTTTCAACTCTGTGGGCTAGGTATATTTTCGTCCTCTGGGATGCTATTCACACAGACATTACAAGTCATGCGCTTTTATTCAGTCTGACTTTGCCAGGTGCCTTAATGGCCTTGATAACACCTAATTGCTTGACAAATTCTGTTTGGCAGAGCTTTTTAATTCACATGCGCTTTGTGACCTACGTTCTCATGCGGCTAATAGGACGTGATTTCTGCCCAAATAGGAATCCTCTTTGGCGGGTTTTCCTTTGCTTGCTCGCAATTGTCTCATTTATCTCTATCTTAAACCAACTTTGGCAACAGAATTTCATTTTTCTTGAAATTCCTGCACCGGGAACTCCACTTGAACCAAATATTTGGCTCCGCATCTTTATTAGGGCTCATCTTTCTTGTTTTACTTGTGTGGCCCCTGATGTACTTGCCCTGGTCATTGAAGAAAAAATAAGTTTTCTCCGAGAACTTATTTTTTTTTAGTAAGTCGCTAAAATCCCTATATTATGCTATAATGGGTATAGTAACTCGATAGAAATGAGATTTATTTTGAACGAAAAAGATAAAGAAATAGAAAAACTTGCAGACCAATACGATGCCAGTCAAATTCAAGTCCTTGAAGGACTCGAAGCTGTCCGTATGCGTCCAGGAATGTATATCGGTTCAACTTCTAAAGAAGGGTTGCACCATTTGGTTTGGGAAATCGTTGATAACTCGATTGACGAAGCTCTCGCAGGATTTGCAACGCACATTGAAGTATTTATTGAACCAGATAATTCTATTACGGTCGTTGATGATGGTCGTGGTATTCCTGTCGATATACAAGAAAAAACAGGTCGTCCAGCTGTAGAAACTGTATTTACAGTCCTTCATGCTGGTGGTAAATTTGGCGGTGGCGGCTATAAAGTTTCTGGAGGTTTACATGGTGTTGGTTCATCAGTTGTAAACGCATTATCATCTGTTCTTGATGTTACGGTACACAAAGATGGTAAGAAGTACTATCAGGCCTATCATCGGGGTCATGTTGGTGAAGATTTAAAGATTATTGGTGATACTGACCACCGAGGAACAACGGTTCATTTTGTTCCAGACACAGAAATCTTTACCGAAACAACAGAATTTGATTACGATAAATTGTTGACTCGCGTTCGTGAATTAGCCTTTTTGAACCGTGGTTTACGTATTTCAATCACTGATAAACGTGAAGGAAATGAAAAAAATCACGATAGCTTCCACTATGAGGGCGGAATTAAATCCTATGTTGAATATTTAAACGAAAATAAGCAGGTTATTTTTGAACCAGCCATCTTCACAGAAGGTGAACTGGAAGGAATCAGCGTTGAAGTTGCGATGCAATATACAGACACTTATCATAGTGTTGTAATGTCCTTTGCCAATAACATTAATACACACGAGGGTGGTACGCATGAACAGGGCTTCCGTACAGCTTTGACTCGTGTGATCAATGCATATGCAAAACAACAAAAGATCCTAAAAGAAAATGAAGATAATTTGACAGGTGATGATGTACGTGAAGGTTTGACGGCTGTTATTTCAGTAAAGCATCCGAATCCTCAATTTGAGGGGCAAACAAAGACAAAACTTGGAAATTCGGAAGTGACGGGAATTGTCAATAAATTATTTTCTGATGCCCTCCAAACATTCATGCTCGAAAATCCACAAGTCGCAAGAAAAATCGTTGACAAGGGGATTTTGGCAAGTAAAGCCCGTGTTGCTGCTAAACGAGCACGCGAAGTGACGCGTAAAAAGTCTGGTCTTGAAATTTCCAACTTACCAGGTAAATTGGCTGATTGTTCATCGAATGATCCAAAGCAAACCGAACTTTTCATCGTCGAAGGTGATTCAGCTGGTGGTTCCGCAAAATCGGGACGTAATCGTGAATTTCAAGCCATTTTACCCATTCGTGGGAAAATCCTGAACGTTGAAAAAGCAACGATGGATAAAATTTTAGCCAATGAAGAAATTAGGAGTTTGTTTACTGCAATGGGAACAGGCTTCGGGGCTGATTACGATTTATCAAAAGCACGTTACCATAAGTTAGTGATCATGACGGATGCTGATGTCGATGGGGCTCACATCAGAACGTTACTTTTGACCCTATTTTATCGCTATATGCGCCCAGTTGTTGAAGCAGGCTATGTTTACATCGCTCAACCTCCAATTTATGGGATTAAAGTTGGGTCGGATACAAAGGAATATATTCAACCTGGACCCGATCAAGAAAAAGAACTGGCTGCTGCAATCGAACGCTGGTCCCAAGGACGTTCTAAACCAACTATCCAGCGATACAAAGGTCTTGGAGAAATGGACGATCATCAACTTTGGGAAACAACAATGGATCCAGATAACCGTTTGATGGCGCGTGTATCATTGACAGATGCAGCAGAAGCAGATAAAGTTTTTGACATGCTTATGGGTGATCGCGTAGAACCACGTCGTGAATTTATTGAAGAAAATGCACAATATTCAACCATTGATGCTTAATTAATACAAAAGAGAATGAGTTTTCTTATTCTTTTTTTATAAAAAAAATAGGAATATGAATAATCAACTTACATTTGAGCAAGGCATAAGGGAGACTATCCCGACCGTTTTTGGCTACATCGGAATAGGACTTGCTTTTGGAATTATTGCAAGCAGTAATGGATTAAATGCTTTTGTCGTTTTTCTCCTTTCTGCAGTCGTATACGCAGGCTCTGGTCAATTTGTTATGGTTACCCTACTTGCATTAAAAAGTCCCATATTATCAATTGTTATGAGTGTCTTTCTTGTTAATTCACGAATGATTTTACTCAGTACAACCGTTGCCCCATTTTTCAAAAAGGAAAGTCTATTTAAGAATGTCTTAATTGGGACTTTCTTGACTGATGAAAGTTTCGCTTTGGGAATGAGCAAGAAAAATTATACTGAGGGGATTCTAAAATTTGAGTGGTTTAATGCAGTTAATTTACTGGCTTACTCTACTTGGGTTGTTTCAACAGTTATTGGGTCTCTTGTGGGGCAAATAATACCTAATCCCAGCCAATTCGGTTTTGAATTTGCTGTCGTAGCGATGTTTATTGGGTTACTTTATTTACAAGTTATTGGTGATCATGTCAAAGGTTTAAAATTACAAGTCATAGTAATATTATTGACGCTGGTTTTATTTTATTTTGGACTGATTTTCATTCCTGGAAACATTTTGATCTTATTCGTAACATTACTTGCTTGTGGATTGGGGGTCTTTATTAAACGTGCCTTCTTTTAACTTTATCTTACTTAGTATTATTGGATGTGGTTTGGTGACCTGGCTTTCCAGAATTATCCCCTTTGTCTTGCTCAAGAAATTCAACCTGCCTAAAACAGTCCTTGAATATTTGAGTTTTGTGCCCATTGTAATTATGTCAGCCTTATGGTTTTCCAACTTATTTGTTCAACATCTTGGAAAATTACCCACAGTTAATTGGGAAAATGCGTTGGCTTCCTTACCGACTCTTATCTCAGTAATTGTTACAAAGAGTTTATTAGTCGTCGTAGTAGTGGGAATGATTTCTCTCGCCTGTCTTAAATTTTTCATGTAAAAAACTTACCCTGGGGTAAGTTTTTTTGAATTATTATTCTTTCAATTCTGGCTGAGGTGAATTGAATAAATCGATGACACAATTATTATACAGCGATGGCAGCTAACTGTCAAAGATTTGTGTAAGTTATCACAAAACGGTCTGTTTATTTTAATTTCGATTTCTTGACAAATCTATTTCAACTTATTATAATAGTTAACAGTGTTAATTAATACCACTATTAGAAATATAATATCGTTATTCAAGATTAAAATGATATTGAATAAATAAGGAGGAAAAATGGATTATAATCAACTCGCTGAAACCTTTATTTTGGCTGCGAAAAACCCAAGTAAATCACGTGTTGTTAGACGATTTAATACTTATTCGCATGGTGAACATCAGGTTATTTTTTATTTGTTCAAAAATACTGGAAAGCCAATCGTGCCTAGCGATATTGCTCGCTATACCACTACAAGTACAGCACGAATTGCAACCATCTTGAATAATCTCGAGGATAAAAAAATGATCACACGTGAAATTTCGCGTGAGGACCGTCGAAAAATTTTAGTTGGTATTACAGATAAAGGCAAAAAATATGCTGAGAATGCTCAAAGTGAATTTGTAGGACACATTGCAAGTATCTTACAAGCGATGGGTGAGGAAAAGGCAATTCCCTTTGTCGAAAATTTTAAATTATTTTTAGAACTTGGTGCGGAATTAGGAGAACAAATCGAAGTTCAAGATGACACAGACGAGTCTAAAAATTAAAAAGGAGAAAAATGGCTTCAAATCAAAATCACGCCATGGATATTGAAAAAGATTATAGCATCGATATTCATGGAAATAAATACAGTCGCTGGGCAATGTTGATCCTTATCTTAATCGGTACATTTGGTTCTATGCTCATGCAAACATCACTTGGGACTGCAATTCCAACTTTGATGAAAGACTTTGACATTACCATGTCAACGGCGCAACAAGCAACAACTTGGTTCTTATTAGCAAACGGAATTATGGTCCCAATTTCAGCATATTTAGCAACGAAATTTCCGACACGTTGGCTTTATTCGACTTCATATATTATTTTATTTGCAGGGATGTTCATTGCCTATGCAGCACCAACATCATCATGGGGTGTTTTCTTGGCAGGTCGGATGCTTCAAGCCGTCGCCGCAGGGTTGACCATGCCTTTGATGCAAGTTTGTCTGGTTAATATGTTCCCGCCTAAACAAATGGGTGCAGTAATGGGATTAGGTGGAATTGTAATTGGTTTAGGACCAGCTATCGGACCAACTTTCTCAGGTTGGTTAATGTCTAGTTCGCATAACTTCTTGGGCATTGTATTGCCAGCAAGTTGGAGAACAATGTTCTTAGTACCGATGGTTATTGTTGCCATTGTTACGGTGCTTTCATTTTTCTTAATGCGCGATGTTATTCCTAATCGTCCTGTTAAATTGGATCTTATTTCCTTAGTTGAATCAGTAATTGGATTCGGAGTATTCCTTTGGGGATTCACAAATGTATCATCTGATGGTTGGACTAAATTTTCAACGGTTATTTTACCAATCATTGTTGGAATTGTGTTTATCACAGCGTTCATCCTTCGTCAATTAAATTTAAAGGAACCTTTCCTCGATGTGCGTGTGTTTAAAAATAAACAATTTACATTAACGACATTAATTTTAGCATTGGCAACGATGGCGATGATGGGTGTCGAAATGATGTTACCCCTCTATTTACAACAAGTTCATGCATTATCAGCTTTTGATTCTGGGTTGGTTCTAATGCCAGGTGCTTTAATGATGGGGATTATTTCACCATTGGCCGGAATTGCTTTTGATAAAGTTGGTGCAAAACGACTATCCATTTTAGGATTCTCAATTTTGGCTGTAGGAACGATTCCTTTCTTATTCTTCAATACAGCTACTCCAGATCACTTTGTTACGACCTTGTATGGTCTTCGGATGTTTGGGATTGCAATGGTAATGATGCCATTGACTGCTTCAGCAATGAATGCATTGCCTGTAGATGAAGTAGCACACGGAACGGCATCAAATTCAACAGCCCGTTCATTAGCATCAGCGGTAGTTGTAGCCTTACTTTCATCCGTTACACAAAATGTGATTACAAATAATTTGCCTTCTACTAGTTTGAAAACGACTAACCCGCTTGATTATGCAGGAAAGGCGATTGACGGAATGTTGAAAGGATATCATACTTCCTTTGCGATTGGTCTTGGCTTTGCTGTTGTAGGATTTATCGTAGCTTTCTTTTTGAGTAACACTAAAGGGGCAGGATCAAAAGCGAAAAAAGAAATTGAACAAGGGGGGACAAAATAATGATAATTATCATTCTCGCAATTCTCGTATTGTTGACCTTCTATAGTTTTATTTTTATTGAAAATAAAACTGTTCGTTGGGTTGCAGGAATCATCAGTTTTGTTTTATTGCTCACGACTGTTATCGGCTTAACTTATCAAATCACGGATAAATGGGCAATGAAAGAGGTCACTAGCGCTAAAACAAAAGAAATCTATACGGCGGGAGAAACAAATGCACCGTATGGTATGATGATCAAGGCTGAAATTGGAAAAGACACCAATAATTATGTCCTTGTTTATCGTAATGATGAAAAAAGTAAAAAACCAGATAGCAATTTCGTCCCAGACCAAAATCATATCATCGAAACGTTGAAGAAAACGGCGACATATAAAATTGCTGCAGTAAAAACGGCATCGGTTACAACAACGACCACACGTCGAGTATTCAAAAATGATTTTTGGAAATTAATTTTTGGTGTCGGTGGTGAACAGAATGAACTTGTTAAACAACATTCTGTAGTCACTGTACCGAAAGATACTTGGCTTGTCTTGACTCAAGACCAAGTAAAAAAATTGACTGAAGAAGCACCAGCAATGCAAGCTAAAATGGAAGCAGCTTTAAAGGCCGATCCTGAAAAAGCAATGCAAATGGCCGCGCTTCAAAAATCAGACCCTGTGGCATATGCCAAATTGCAAGTCGAGCAAATTAAACAACTGTTAGGGATAACTGAATAAGTAAACAAAAATAAAAAAACGAGAATTTTCTCGTTTTTTTATTTTTGGGTTTTGTTTTGTCCGCCTTCAATCTCATACTTGTATTTATAATCTGAGAATGAGCGGAATAGTTTTTGATACCATTTTTCTTTGACCAGTTGTTTATTTAACTCTATTGCGTTGGCCAGTTTTTCTTTTGCTTCTTTTAACTCATTTTGTAAACGTAAAGACTCGGTTTGACTTTCTGAGACTTGATCTGTAAGTTGTTCCATTCCTTCACGCGCAGTATCATTTTCTTCTAAAATTGAATCAATAAAATTTTTGATCTCTTCATCAATTGGAAGTGCTTGAATATTTACAAAGTCAAAATAATCAGAAGCATCTAAAATTTGATTGGTAAATTGATTCAAAATGTTTTCTTTACGCCACTCAATATAATGCTCATTTTCTTTGAAATAATTCAAGATATGCTCAATCAATTCCTGATCTTTTTCTCTAGAAGGATTAGTTTCGATAAAATCTACCGATGAGACGAAATCCTTTTCTTCATCGTATTCCATAATGCATTCCCCATCTCTATTTAATGTCATAAAAATTTTAGAACCAGTTGAAACAAAGACAATTCTTAACCAACTTCTATTATACATTATCAAACGGGCAGGAACAAATATTTTAGTGATTTCATGTTATAATATGACTATTAGTTACAAAGGATTAAATATGGAGAAATTATCAGAAACTGAGCTTTACACATGGCATTTTTTGGAAGACAATCGAGCTAAAGTTCAACTTTCATCTATCACAGAGTGTGCTGAATTATCGCATGTGAGTACTGCGACTATTGTAAGAACACTAAAGAAACAAGGCTATGACGGTTATTCTGATTATAAGAATTCACTCAAGCATTCAGGAAATCCATCTTTGCTACGGGTGAATGGATTAAGTGATGAAGCCAATGCCTTTATCTACCGCAATCTTGAAGAAGTATTACGCACCATCAGTCTACTAGATGTGGATAATTTAACTCAAATTGTGAAAAGAATTGATAAAGCCGAGCAAATTGTATTGGTCGCACGTGATTCTGGAGAGGATATTGGTGACGACCTAATGCATCGTCTCCAAAGTGCTGGTAAAATCGTGGTTTCACGTTACTACGACAACATGGAAGAGTATGCTAAAAAAATGACGACCTCTGACCTGATGCTTGCATTGAGTTTTACAGGCAAGGAAACAATAATTGCCAATGCCGCTAAGAAGGCGAAAAATCGAGGGGCGACAGTCATTTCCTTAATCTGTGATTATAATAACGAGTTAAGCGATGTCAGCGATTTAATTTTATTGGGCTACAAGTCCAAATTGGAGAAAGACGTTTTTAATGAAGACGAAGAAAGCTCGATTCCACTTGAGTTGCTTTGTCGTATTATGATGGATATGTATATGATTTACAAAGAAAAAGGGACAATTAGAGATTAATTGTTTTTTTGGTGGGGATCGATATTGTAAAATCTTACTTTAAAATATTGTTTTTCTGTCAAAATTAACATCAAAATTATGTTATAATTTTATTAGAACACAGGTTTTTGAAGTCAATTCAAAACGGAAGAAGGAGAAAATAATGGCTAAAAAATTTGGTCGTGTACATCTTATCGTAATGGACTCAGCGGGGATTGGTGAAGCCCCTGATGCCAATAAATTTTTCAATCATGAGACGCCAGACACGGGATCAAATACCATTGGTCACATTTCTGAACAAGTTGGACTTGATGTCCCTAATTTTCAAAAATTAGGTCTCGGAAATATTACACCACTTAAAACTGTGGCGCCTAATGACAAACCTTTGGGATACTCTACAAAACTGCAAGAAGTTTCAAATGGAAAAGACACGATGACAGGTCACTGGGAAATCATGGGCTTGGATATTAAAAATCCATTTCCTGTCTATCCTGATGGCTTTCCTGAAGAACTTTTGACAAAAATTGAAGCCTTCTCAGGCCGCAAGATCATGCGTGAACCCAATAAACCTTATTCAGGGACACAGGTTTTGGATGATTTTGGTGAACGTCAGATTGAAACGGGTGAATTGATTATTTATACTTCAGCTGATCCTGTTTTACAAATTGCAGCAAATGAAGCTATTATCCCATTGGATGAACTTTACAAGATTTGTGAATACGTGCGTGATATTACTAATATTGGCTCAGAATGGATGCTTGGCCGTATAATTGCTCGTCCATACGTTGGAACAAAAGCTGGTGCGTTTGAACGGACACCTAATCGTCGTGACTATGCTTTGGCACCATTTGGCCCAACCGTCTTGAATCACCTCGATGATGCAGGCTTCCCTGTTATTTCAGTCGGTAAAATTCATGATATTTATGAAGGTCAAGGGATTAATAAAGACATGGGACACAACTTAAGTGATATGGATGGAGTTGACCGTATGCTTAAAGCGATGGCTTTACCAGAATTTAATGAAGGTTTACTCTTCGTTAACTTGGTTGACTTTGATGCCAAATACGGCCATCGTCGTAACCCAGAAGGCTATCGTGATGCTATTCAAGACTTGGATGGTCGTTTGCCTGAAATTATGGAAGCGATGCGCGAAGATGACATTCTCATGATTACAGCTGACCATGGAAATGATCCAACTTTTGTTGGTACAGACCACACACGTGAATATATTCCTCTAGTGACATTCTCTAAAGCCTTTAAAGAACCTAAGCCACTCCCCATTGGACACTTTGCTGACATTTCAGCGACCATTGCTGACAATTTTGATGTCAAAGCAGGTGAAATCGGGGAATCATTCCTCGATGAGTTGGTCTAATTTTCAAATCTCTTCACTTTTAAATAATCATAAGAATACACATGTGCTATAATAAGTACTGTGAATGAGATTAGAAGTGCTCACTTCATTATCATTATCACAAGTAAAATGTGTTTGAGGAGTTCCATTATGGCGTATGAAATCATGAACGTGTTGATTGACAATTGGCCTGCTACGCAACTCGTTGGTCATCGTTACACTTTTGAAGATGCTGACGAAACAGCATTTGGTCATCTTTGGGAAAAGTGGAATGCATCCGACCGTTGGGCAAATTTAGCAAAACTTGGAAAACCAATAGCTTGTGTCGGCTTGATGCGGTTAAAAGGGGAATCGTTTGAATACTGGATTGGCAACCTTTTTGCAGAGCGTATCCAAGTACCTGAAGCATTTGAATCATTAAAGTTTCCAGCAATAAAGGCCGCCACTGCTTGGATTGAAGGATTCCCAAATGAAATTTTTGGGAAAGATCCTGCTTGTGGAGCGTGGGACACAATTCTACAAAAATATCCTAACCTAAAACGAAAAACTGTTGACGGGTGGATGATTGAGCTTGAAAATTATACCGCGCGTTTTGATCGTGTGAATTCGGAAGGACATTTGACATTAGACTATTTATTTTTTGTTACAGATTAGAAAAGAAGTAGGCTAGTGTTCAATTTATTGAACAAAATAACCAAAAATGAAAAAAATTTATTTTATTTGCACTGGCAATTCATGCCGTTCACAAATGGCAGAAGGATTTGCCAAGAAAGAATTAGCTAGAAGTTTTGAGGTCCGTTCGGCGGGTGTTGAAAAGCACGGCTTGAATCCTCAAGCTGTTCAGGTGATGAAAGAAATTGGTTATGATATTTCTGGTCAGACTTCGGATTTAATTGATTTAGAATACTTTAACCAGTGTGACTTGATTGTGACTTTGTGTGGAGACGCCCGTGATAAATGTCCCGTGGTTCCAAAAGGTCATGAACATCTACATTGGGCACTTGATGATCCTGCTGGAAAACCAATTGAAAAGTTCCGTCAAGTTCGTGATGAAATCGAGAAAAGAGTGAAAAAATTAAAATGAAAAAAGAATTTTGCCAAAGTTGTGGGATGCCGCTTACAAATGCCGAAGATTTTGGAACAGAAAAAGACGGTTCCAAATCAACGGAATATTGTCACTTTTGTTATCAAAATGGGACATGGACTCAGCCAAATATTACCCTTGAAGAAACGATTGCCAAAGGTCACGAAGCCATTGATCGAATGGAAATCAATCCATTGAAAAAATGGTTTTTCAGAACTTTTTGTGGCATGCAAATAAAAGGTTTAAAACGCTGGAAAAAATAATTCATGCAAAGTAACCTGTTGCGCAGACAAAATTCGTTAAAGTTGACTCTGTCATTCCTGACAGCCTGATTGATTAAATCAGCCAAATTAGAAATAGAAAGTAGAAATAACTATGCCAACACCACATATTGAAGCTCAAAAAGGCGAAATCGCAGACAAAATCCTTCTGCCAGGGGATCCACTTCGTGCAAAATTCATTGCCGAAAATTTCCTTGAAGATGCTGTACAATTTAATAATGTCCGTGGAATGCTCGGATTTACAGGAACTTACAAAGGTGAACGTGTTTCCGTAATGGGAACTGGAATGGGAATTCCTTCAATTTCAATTTATGCTAACGAATTGATTACTGAATATGGTGTCAAAAAATTGATTCGTGTAGGTACCGCTGGATCAATCAATGCTGACGTTCATATCCGTGATCTTGTAATTGCTCAAGGTGCAGCAACGACATCAGCTATTGTTCGCCATGACTTCCCTCAATTTGATTTCCCAATGATTTCTGATTTTGATTTACTTGATAAAGCCTATCATATCGCCAAGGACATGAATTTGACTGCACACGTTGGTAACGTTTTGTCATCAGATTTGTTCTACGGTGGACCTGACGGAGTGGAGCTCGGTAAATATGGTGTTAAGGCAATTGAAATGGAAGCTGCTGGTTTGTTCTATTTGGGCGCCAAATATCATGTTCAAACACTTGCCATCTGTACAATTTCAGACCATATTTTGACTGGAGAAGTAACTACTTCTGAAGAGCGTCAATCCACATTTACTGACATGATGAAAGTTGGTTTGGAAACTTTGATTGCGTAAAAACAATAATAAAAAAGAAAGAGTTTCAGGATTCTTTCTTTTTTTATTATTTTTTAATTCATCTCTCATTTTTTTAGCTAAAGTTGATTTATGATATAATTATTAGAAATGAGGTGAATATTGTGAAATATGAAAATTTTATTAAAGAGGCAGATTTAAAGGTTGAAGATTTCCGCGCTGCTTTTGCTTTTGGGAATGATGGCGAAAATATTTCTGATCCTAAAATGGCAGATGAATTGTTAGACGAACTTTTGAAAGGTCGTAAAACAGCTACAGCAAGTGCTGTCGAAGGATATGAGGAAAATGAACCATTTCCAATCGTAGATGGTCGATTTGACATTGTTCTGAATGGCAAAGGGGAGCCCATCGCTGCCATTACAAATACACGAGTATACCAAACTTCATTTGATCAAGTTACTGCTGACCACGCACGACGTGAAGGTGAAGGAGATTTGAGTTTGGCTTACTGGCGTCAAGCTCATGAAGCGTTCTGGCGACAGTTTGATCTTTACCGACCTAATATGCCCGTCCTTTGCGAAGAATTCGAAGTCATCTATTCGAAGTCCAAATAAAAATTAATAATAATCTAATAAATAAATTATTAATGTGAAAATTTAGTAGTTATTAATAATTTCAGAATCAAGATATGAGAGAAAAGATGTTGGAGAAAAAAATGAAATCAGACATTGAGATTGCCCAAGAAACGGAAATGGAACCGATAAGTCAAATTGCACAGAAGGTGGGGCTTACTTTTGAAGAGATTGAACTCTACGGAAAATATAAAGCCAAAATACCATTCGAAGTCATTAATAGAATTAAGAATCGTTCGAATGGCAAATTAATTTTGGTGACAGCAATTAATCCCACGCCAGCTGGTGAAGGAAAATCAACTGTTACAGTTGGTTTAGCTGATGCCTTTAATCAAATAGGCACGAAAACAATGGTGGCCCTCCGTGAGCCCTCTTTAGGTCCTGTGATGGGAATGAAAGGTGGTGCCGCTGGTGGGGGCTATGCACAAATTTTACCTATGGAAGACATTAACTTGCATTTTACTGGTGACATTCATGCCATCACAACTGCAAACAATGCCATCTCGGCATTTTTGGATAATTCTCTCCAACAAGGAAATCCTTTAAATATTGATCCTCGCCGAATTATTTGGAAGCGTGTTTTGGATTTGAATGATCGTGCGTTACGTCATATCACGATTGGTTTAGGAGGCCCTGTTAATGGGGTCCCTCGAGAAGATGGGTTTGATATCACGGTAGCAAGTGAAATTATGGCTGTCTTGTGTTTGGCAACTTCGATCGATGACTTAAAAGCTAGAATTTCACGAATTGTCATTGCTAGTACCTACGACCGCAAGCCAGTTACTGTCGATGATTTGGGCGTTTCTGGTGCAATTGCGATGTTGTTAAAAGATGCACTGAAACCTAATCTAGTGCAAACAATTGAAGGGACACCAGCCCTTGTTCACGGTGGACCATTTGCCAATATTGCTCATGGCTGTAACTCTGTTTTAGCGACGCAAACGGCACTCAAATTATCGGATCTCGTTATAACTGAAGCAGGATTTGGCGCTGATTTAGGTGGTGAAAAATTCCTTGATATAAAGACACGTCAATTAGGTAGTACTCCAGATGCTATTGTGTTAGTAGCAACGGTCAGAGCCCTTAAAATGCATGGGGGTGTCAATAAAAATAATTTGAAAGAAGAAAATGTTGAGGCCTTAAAAATAGGTTTTAGCAATCTAAAACGTCATTTGGAAAACATGCAATCTTATGGTCTTCCAGTTGTTGTCGCAATTAATCAATTCGCTTCGGATACCGCAGCAGAAATTAATGAATTAATGAGGCTGACCGAGGCACTTCATGTACCGATTTCGCTTTGTCAGGTCTTTGAAAAAGGAGGGAGGGGTGGAATTGACCTGGCCCAAAAACTTCTACCATTGTTACAAGAAAAAACTGAATTTAGTTACCTTTACGACTTAAATGAGTCTGTTGAGGAGAAAATTAACAAACTTGTTACAAATATTTATGGCGGTTCCAAAGTGAGTTTTTCGGCCAAAGCTAAAAGACAAATGAGAGAAATTGAAGAAAATCATTGGAATAATTTGCCAATCTGTATGGCAAAAACACAATATTCATTTTCAGATAATCCGAATTTAATGGGAGCGCCGGAAGGCTTTGAAATAACCGTCCGAGAGCTTATTCCTAAAATTGGGGCTGGATTTATTGTCGCCTTATTAGGCGATATTATGACTATGCCTGGCTTGCCCAAAGCTCCTGCTGCCTTAAAAATGGATGTGACAAATGAGGGAAAAATAAGTGGATTATTTTAAGAACGCTTCCTTTCACATAAATAACAAATAGATTAAAAGGCTAAAAATTAGCTAACAAAATGACAAAATATTAAAAGTCTGTAAAGCCGGTTGAATTCTGGCTTTTTTGTG
This sequence comes from Lactococcus fujiensis JCM 16395, assembly GCF_002441655.1. Taxonomy (GTDB): domain Bacteria; phylum Bacillota; class Bacilli; order Lactobacillales; family Streptococcaceae; genus Lactococcus; species Lactococcus fujiensis. Next base: position 34,360 of record NZ_JXJU01000002.1, read on the forward strand.
TTATACTTGCTGAGATGTTTAAGAAAACTATTATTGTAGCAGCTATAATCTCAGGAATTGGCTTGAGTCCACTTGGTCAGTCCGTTCAGGCAGACCAAATTTCAAGCCAGCCAATTGATTTAAGCTCTCTCACAGAATTAAATAATGCTTCGAAATCCCTCAATTTATTAAGACACACGATGAATAATACAGTGCTTTCGGTTTCACAGGAAAAGGAAAAGCAAGATGCTGAAAAAGCGGCTCAAAGTGCAAAAACAATCCAAGGTGATGAAAAAACTTCTGCGGACAAATTGATTGAACTTGCCAAAAAGTATATTGGTGTGCCATATGTTTGGGGCGGTAGTAGTCCATCAGGCTTTGATTGCTCTGGTTTTACATCTTATGTTTATCGTGAAGCTTTAGGAAAAGAGATTGGACGAACGTCATATAACCAAATTGGGAATGGGAAAAAAGTCACATTCGCAGACGCTAAAGTTGGTGATGTTCTTGTCTTTTTCGGAGGTAGTCATGTCGGTATTTATCTAGGAAATGGCGAATTCATTCATGCCCCAAAACCTGGGGATCAGGTCAAAATTTCTTCAATAAGTGGGATGACTCCAGATTATGCATTGGAATATTAAGAGAGAAAAGGCGAGCAATCGCTTTTTTCTATTTGTGTAACAAAAAATGATGAAAAGAAGAAATATTATCAAAATTCTTGTATAATAAAACAAGATGGCATTTTTACGGTGTCTTACTATAGAAAAGGAAGTAGAAAATGGTCCTTCAATTATACTTGCAAGGCTTGTTAATTTCAGCAATATTGGTCCTCATTTTGAGTGCTATTTATGCATTTGCTTATCTGGTGCGACACTCTGATCTCCCTTGGAGTGTGAGGCGAAATCGTATTTTTGATTTGATCTTGGTTGACCTATTAACGATTCCAGTTTTGAGTTTCGCCTTCTTAGGCTTACTGATCATTTTGAAAACAAGAGCTCTGTGAGCAAAAAAATGGAAAAGTGAGTCTGTTAAGTTTACAATTGTAAATATAAGGACATTAGAATAAACAGGGGAAATAAAGTGACAACTAAAAAATATGATGTAATTATTATTGGTTCTGGTCCTGCGGGAATGACCGCTGCCATGTATACAGCACGATCTGAAATGAAAACGTTACTTCTTGAACGTGGGGTCCCAGGGGGACAAATGAATAACACGGCGGAAGTAGAAAATTATCCTGGTTATGGGACGATTATGGGACCTGAACTGTCAATGAAAATGGCTGAACCGCTTGAAGGCTTGGGTGTTGAAAATGGTTATGGCTATGTAACATCAATCGAAGATCATGGCGATTATAAAAAAATTATAACCGAAGATGAAACTTTTGAAACCAAATCAATCATCATTGCCTCAGGTGCAAATCACCGTAAATTGGGTGTACCGGGAGAAGAAGACTTCGGAGCGCGTGGGGTATCCTACTGTGCCGTTTGTGATGGCGCCTTTTTCCGAGATCAAGAGATTTTGGTTGTCGGTGGTGGGGATTCTGCAGTAGAAGAAGCCATTTATCTGACCCGTTTTGGTAAAAATGTTACAATTATGCACCGCCGTGATCAATTGCGTGCACAAAAGATAATACAAGAACGTGCCTTCAAGAACGATAAAATTAATTTTATTTGGGATTCTACAGTTGAAGAAATCAAAGGGGATGACCGCAAAGTAACTTCTGTTGTATATAAAAATATGAAGACTGGGGAACGAACTGAAAAAGAGTTCGGAGGTGTCTTTATTTATGTGGGTCTTGATCCAGTCGCTGAATTTGCCCAAGATCTTGGAATAACTGATGAAGCCGGTTGGATTATTACTGATGATCATATGAAAACACAAATTTCAGGTCTCTTTGCAGTCGGCGATGTTCGTCAGAAAGACTTCCGTCAAATTACCACAGCAGTTGGCGACGGGGCACAAGCGGCTCAAGAGGCCTATAAGTACGTCGCAGAGATGGATTAAGCCTAAAATAATTATTGAAAAGACTGTAAATTCAATAAAAATATGATACAATAGAAACAACGTATTTTGAGATGAGAAGGGAAAGGGCCTAGGCTCTAAATGAACATATGGAAAAACTGATTTATGACGCTCTAATCGTTATCATGTTGATTGTGTCTGTACTAATTGTAGTCTCTATTTTTATGCAACCATCAAAACAAGATGGAGCGGCTGATGCCTTTTCGGGTGGTACAGGAGAACTTTTCGAGCGAAGAAAAGCTCGAGGCTTTGAAGCAATTATGCAACGATTCACAGCAATCATGATTGGCCTATGGCTTGTTATTGGATTTGTCTTGGTTGTTCTGTCAACTAAATAAAAATACGGGCTGGGGACAGCCCGTTTATTATTTCCTCTATTGTCTATAGAATACCAAGCTCATGGAGCTTTTTGTCAGTACTGACAAAGAAAAGGAAAAAGATGAAATTAAGAGAAAAAATAATTGAGGATTTAAATAAAAATCCTGAACGCGCATTTTCAATTGAAGAATTATCAATTGAATTACATTTAAATAAAGCAAAAGATTTTAAATCGTTTGTTAAAACAGTGGCCAGCCTGGAAGGGGAGGGGCTGCTCCAATTTACTGATGAAGGGAAAATTAGACTCGCGGGAGCTCCGATAAAAGAAAAGACCAAAGCTTTAATCAATGGTATTTTTCATGCACATGCGAATGGTTTCGGTTTCGTAACGATTGATGCTGAAGAAGATGATGTTTTTATTCCAAAAGGCAAAACAAAATTGGCATTAGATGGTGATGAAGTTGAAATTGAGTTGACAAAGAATTCAAATCCTTTGAAAGCTCAAAGTGCTGAAGGTCAGGTCAGTCAAATTTTGCAACGTCACATTCATCAAGTTGTTGGTCTCTTCACTGCTTTTGGTAAGAAGGAAGCCAATGAAAGTGGGGCTCTAGGCTATATTACCTCACGAAATAAAAAATTACCATTCAGAATTTTGGTCAGCTCTGATGGACTCAAACCTGAAGATAAATCAGTGATTCGTGTTGAAATTAAACATTATCCAACAAAGAAGTATCCTGAGACAATGGTCGGTTTAGCAACCGAAATCATCGGAAAAGACAGTGATACCGGTATTGACGTACTGGAAATTCTAGCTTCAATGGATATTCGTTCAGAATTTCCAAAAGATGTAATCGATCAAGCAAATGCCATCCCGCCAGAGGTGAAAGCGTCCGATGCAATTGGGCGCGTTGACTATCGCGATGAAATTACATTTACAATTGATGGGGCAGATGCAAAAGACTTAGACGATGCCGTTCATGCCAAACGGTTGGAAAATGGTAATTTCGAACTCGGCGTTCATATAGCGGACGTTTCGCATTATGTAACTGAGGGGTCACCTCTTGATCGAGAAGCTTACGAACGAGGAACATCTGTTTATGTGACTGACCGTGTTGTTCCTATGTTGCCAGAACGATTGTCTAACGGAATTTGTTCATTGAATCCTAGACTGAATCGTTTGACTCAGTCATGTGTCATGGAAATCACCCCTGATGGGCGTGTTGTGAACTACCAAATTTCGCAATCAATCATTAAGACAAAAGAAAGAATGACTTATGACGATGTCAATTTAATGATTGCTGGAGACCCCGAAGCACTTAAAAAGTATGATGACATCGCAGAATCCGTGTCCGTCATGACCGAATTGCATGCCATCCTTGAGAAAATGCGTCAACGTCGTGGTGCAATTAATTTTGATACAGTTGAAGCTAAAATTATTGTCAATGATAAAGGTTTGCCCATCGAAATTAGAAAACGTCAACGTGGTGTGGCTGAACGAATGATTGAATCATTCATGCTTGCAGCAAATGAAACGATTGCCACAGATTTTGAAAAACGTCAGTTACCTTTTATTTACCGGATACATGAACATCCTAAAGAGGAACGCTTGCAACGATTTATTGATTTTGCTTCAACATTTGGAATTAAAGTTTCGGGAACTGCGAATCATATGACACAAGAAGCTTTACAAGAATTTCTTAAAAAAGCTAAAGGAACACCGGGAGAGGTGGTTCTGTCAACGATGCTTCTTCGTTCAATGCAACAAGCACGATATTCTGAAACAAATGCGGGCCACTTCGGCCTTGCAGCAAATAATTATACCCATTTTACGTCTCCAATTCGTCGTTATCCTGATTTATTGGTTCATCGGCTCATTCGTGTCATGGATCATCCCACTGAGAAAGAGATTGATAAGTGGGACGAACGAATTCCAGAAATGGCCCAACACACCAGTAACCGGGAACGACGTGCGGTTGATGCAGAGCGTGAAGTTGAAAAGATGAAGAAAGCTGAATTCATGGAACGCCACGTTGGGGAAGAATTTGACGGTATCATTGCATCAGTCACCAGATTTGGAATGTTTGTAGAACTCCAGAACACTGTTGAAGGTCTCGTTCATATTTCAACCATTAAGAATGATTTTATGACTTATCAAGAACGTAGTTTGTCACTTGTTGGGGAACGTTCTGGTAAAGTATTCAGAATTGGACAACCAATCAAAATAAAAGTCACTCGTGCCGATAAGATGACAGGTGATATTGATTTTGAATATTTGCCAAGTGACTTCGACCTGGTCGAAAAAGTGTCTAAAGGCAATAAAAAGGGACGTTCAAAGCGAAAAGGTCAGTGGAAAGACAAAGGCCAAACTTCTGATCGAAAAAATCAACAGAAACAAGGTTCTCAGAAAAATAAACGGCATGAACATTCAACTTCAAAAGAAAGAAGTCAATCTTCAGATTATTTAGTCTCATCACGTAAGAATAAAAATAAAAATGGATCGAAAGCTGCACATCCGTATACCATAAGGAGTCGCGATAGTGCACCAAAACTTGATGGCGGCAAGAAGAATGCAAATCAAAGTCCAAAAAATCGTAAGAAGAGAAGTTAATTTCGGACAGTTGAAATAATTTAGTTTAAAATAAAGTTTAAAATAAAGTTTAAAATAAAGTTTAAATAAATATTTTATATCGTGAGGAATAAAAATGGAAAAATTAAATCTTCAAAAAACGGCCTTTGTCATGATTGATTTACAAAAAGGGATAGCTTTACGGCAAGGGTTGGCTCCTTACTCAAGTCAAGAAGTTCTAGAAAAAAATGAACAAATTGCTCAAAAACTGGCAAATACCGATGCCACAATTGTCTGTGTTCACGTGAAGAATTATGGACCTGAAGCACTTCATCCGCAAACGGATAATCGCCCCATCCAATCTGAGCATGTTCCTGAAGATTTCAGCGATTTCATTTTACCTCTCGCAACGGATCCTCAAATCAAAAATGTCATTCATGTTAAGAAACATAACTGGGGGGCATTTTTCGGGACAGACTTGGATGTGCAACTCCGTCGACGTGGAATAGACACCATTCTGTTATCTGGTATAGCGACAACGATTGGCGTTGATACAACTGCGCGTGAAGCCTATCAACTTGGTTATCAAGTAATTACGATTGAAGATGCCATGACAGACTTCAACGGTCAGTTACATCAAGATATTGTGGAACATATATTCAAACGACTTGGAAAAGTTTGGACAAGTGACCAAGTTATAGCGAGTCTAAATTAAAACGAGGGGATTTTATGAAGAAATTTTGGAGTATATTTTGGAAATCTATTGGCGTGGTTTTCGCAATACTGTTCTTGATTGTCGGCGGTTATGTCACTTATGCTTATGTTCAATATCACCGGATTCCAAACAACGTGGCCGTAAAAGTAGAAAATCCTCAAAGGCAAAAAGTTGAATTAGGAAAAAGCTACAAAATGATGACATTCAACATTGGTTATGGATCATATCCTCCATCTTTTAGCTTTTTCATGGATGGGGGGCCCGATGTTCGAGCATATTCTAAACAAGCTGTTAAAGACGCAATTAATGAAGATATTCGCTTGATTAAATCGGAGCAACCAGATTTTGGAAACATCCAAGAAATAGATTGGCAGGGCGATCGGTCTCAACATGTTGACGAGCCTCAAATGGTTCAATCGGCATTGAGCGAATACACATCAGTGCTGACACAAAATTATGATTCAGCCTATCTATTTTACCCGCTGACAGATCCGATTGGGAAAGCTAAATCAGGCATTTTGACCTATTCAAAATATCAAATTGATTCATCCAGACGGTATCAATTGCCAATGGAAACTAATTTTAACAAGTTTTTTGATCTTGACCGCGCCTTTGATGTTAACGTTTTGCCCATCAAAGATTCATCAAAACATTTTGTGATTTTCAATACGCATTTGTCCGCCTTCATAAAGGATCAAAAGATTCAAAGACAACAGCTGACAACCTTATTTGATGCCATGAAAAAATATGTTGATGCAGGCGATTATGTTATTTGTGGGGCTGATTATAATCATGTTTTGGCTGGAAAAGCACATCCCGAATTAACATGGATGAAAGAATTTCCCACCGCGGATTTGACAAAAGGAATGCGTGTGGTAGCGCCGACTAATGCACCTACGGTCCGCTCACTTGATGTCCCATATGTCAAATCAAATCCTAAAAATACCTTTGGTATTATCGATGGTTTTTTGGTTTCAGAGAACATCAAAGAGTTTTCTGTTAAAACAATTGATAATGACTTTAAATCCTCTGATCATCAACCCGTTGTGATGAATTTTGAATTAATGAAATAATAGAAAGAGTGAATTTTATCTTTCTCATTGAAAAGACTTTCCAGGCCTGGAAAGTCTTTTTTATGAGTCCACGATATTTCTTGAAAAATGAGTTCTTGAAATTTGAATATTGCTCAAGAAATAAGTAATCAAGAATAAAGACTGACTTAAATAGAAAAAGAAGGAAGCCTCATGGTGAAAATGCTAACGCAGAAATTTGTCATGGTAAGATAGAGCTATTAAAAATTAATTAAGCATCTTATTATCTTGAGATTCGCATCTATTTATGAATCGTGAAATATTACCGAAAAATTTAAAATATATATTAACTAAGTTGAAGAACTGTGGTATGATAATAATAAAATTATCAGTATAATTAATCGGATGGAGAAATGATGAGACAAAAGTACAAAAAAGGCAGTAAAAAAAATTGGTGGATTTGGATGATAGGAATCCTATTTTTCCCAGTTGTATGCCTTATTGGAGCAATTAAAATGTTTTGGAAATTTAAAAATACGGGTCAAAAAAGATGGATTATTGGAGTGATCCCCCTTGCTCTCATTTCACTTTTTGGATTTATCGCATATGGTGAAGCATTTACACATCCCGAATCAGTCCCGACGCATGAAACAAAACTTGCAAAATCGCTCGAGTCCTCTCCATCAAGGACTGAAACAAATTCAAGTCCATCGAAAAAATCAAGTAGCTCTCGCCCAAGTAGTTCACAAGAAAGGATAAGTAGTAGCTCAATCAGCTCAAGCGTGAAAGTTCCAAGGACCAGTTTGCAGACCTCTTCAAGCTCGGATGATGAAGTTTTTCAGAAACTTCTTGAATATACGAATGCTGAATCCGCTGGACCAACTCAGAACTATTATTGGGAAAATGGGCAAGCAAAATTATCAGGCTTTGAATCGCTTCATTCAGGACAATATAGCTTTTCCTCTGATGGACAAGGGCGCTCATCGGTTGCTCGCGCGGTACTTAATGACTCAGAATTCAAAAATTCACAAGGGTCAAGGCAAGGCGATCCTCTTGCTCCGCCCTATTGGCCAACAAATTCGAAAACTGAAATTTCATTTGCTCTAACAGGACGGACTTATCATGGGTATTTGTATAATCGGAGCCATTCCATTGCAGATAGCTTGCTCGGCGTTGCTTCATACACCTCCAAATTTAACTTTACGACCGGAACGCGAAGTCAAAATGTTGGTGCAAATCAAAATGGTGGAATGCGTTTTCCAGAAGAGTTAGTCGAAAATTACTGGCGGGCGCATCCAAATACGAGCAATACGGTCAGTTATCAGACAAGACCCGTTTATTATAGAGATGAGGTAATACCAAGAGGCTCAATAGTAGACATAAAATCCAGTGATAACAAAATTGATGTCGAAATTATTGTGATCAATAGTGCTGAAGGGATTTCAATTGATTATCGTCAAACCGGGGCGTCGAATGTCGTTACTAGAACAAGACAATCCTCTGAAATACCAAAGACTAGTACATCCACACCACCCAGTTCAACAATTACAAGTACAGAAGCAGTACCAAAACTTTCACCTAAACCTGCACCAGCACCTAAACCTACAACCAGTTATCGTCAGATTAATGGCTGGTACGTGGCAAATAGTGGTACTGTTTTTGTTCATCAAAAGAGCAATAGATATTATTCTAGAGTGAAAAATCCTAGCAATTATTTCATTTTGACACTCGCAGAAGCTCAAGGTAGAAATGCAGTTCCAGCGAAAGGTGGAAATGCCTATGCACAACCTTAAAATTAAGGCTCATTTTCGAGCTTTTTTATTTGGAAATATTATAAATGGAACATCAAAAAGTATTAACTGAAGCAATTGCTATTAATCTTTTGCTATTATTTGCTTTAAGTTTAGGGGGATGGTAAAATAAACGCAAACGGTTGCATAATCAAAAAAATACATTATCTAATTTGGAGATAAAATGAAACAAGAGAGTCAAAATGTTTTTTGGAAACAAGTTTTAGGACTTGCTCTGCCTGTGGCCTTGCAGGGACTCCTCTATTCCTTACTCTCTATTGTTGACCAAATCATGGTCGGTGAAAAAGGGCCAACAGCAGTTGTTGCAGTAGGGCTTGCTTCTAAAAATGCCGGGGTATTGAATTTTGTAATCATGGGATTGACCGCTGGTTTAGGTATTTTAGCTGCTCAACATGTCGGACAAGGGCGACTTGAACGAATTGGTAAAATTCAAGGCATGATTTTTTTTGCGGGATTACTTGTTTCCTTGATGTTTTTTATCCTTTCGTTTTGCCTTCCAAGTTGGGCGATGCACTTATTTTCTGCAGACCCCAAAGTGATAACCGAAGGAATTTCCTATCATCGTTACTTAGCTTTCTCCTATTTTCCAATGCTGATTATAGCGGTTTACTCGACAGTTTTACGATCTGCAGGGATTGTGAAATTGCCAATGCTTGTATCCTTGGTGGCAGTCCCTCTTAATGCTTTTCTGAATTATCTGTTGATTTTTGGTCACTTAGGTTTTCCGGCACTAGGTGTAGGAGGTTCAGCACTTGCAACTACATTGGCAACAACCTTTGAAGCACTTGTTTTATTTGCTTTTGTGTATTTCCAAAAGTTACCAGGCGCATTTTCGATTCAAAGTCTTTTGAAATTTTGGCACTTTGATTCAGAAATAAAACAACTCTGGCTATTAACTTGGCCGTTACTCATGGATAATTTTTCTTTTGCTGTAGCTGATGCAGCATCTGGAGCTATTTTTGGATTTATGGGTACCAGTCAGACGGTTGCTGTGACAATCATGATGCCGATTCAAGCGTTGATTATTACATTTTTTGCAGGATTTGGTACGGCAGCATCGGTTATGTTGGGCCATCATTTAGGCCGTAATGAAACGAAAGCAGCTTACTCGACGGGAATAAAAATTCTTTGGCTGAGTTTGTTTGCACCACTTGGACTAGGGGGAATGATATTACTGACCATGTCCTCTTACCTCAGCCTCTTTCATATGAGTCCTTTTTCGTTAAACTTAACAAAAATTGTAATGGTCTTGATGGTTCTTTTTGTACCAATTAAAGTAATTAATATGGTACTAGGCAATATTTTGTCATCGGGTGGTGAAACAAAATTCATATTTTACATTTCCATTATGGGCAGTTGGTTGTTTGCTGTTCCACTGGGGCTTGTTACCGCTTTTATTCTCCACTGGCCGATTGATGGGGGCTTCGTTGCCCTTTCTTTTGAAGAAGTGATTCGATTAATTTTAGGAATTCGCAAAATGAAAACGGGCAGTTGGTTAAATAATTTAGTTGCTGAAGTAAATTAAAAAGTCGAGTTGCTCGACTTTTCTTTTCTAATAATTACAAGAAGCGGTTGTTAGTGACGAATCAGAATTCCTAATAAGATGGTCACTGCTAAGGAACCGTTGTACAGGATAAGATTGTTGATTTGGTAATGAAAAGTTTCTGATTTAATCTGTTTAGCCAGAAATTTCCGCATATTGGATAGGAGAAGGGGGGCAATTAAAAACATCAGTAGTGAAGACCATGGGAGGACTCTAAAAATTATGGCCAGCAAGACGCAGATGGCGGGGATGAGATACATAAGCTTGTACAAAAGTAATGACAAGGGAACTTTCAAATAATAGGGTAAGGTGAAACGCTGATTTCGAATGTCCTGTTCCAAATCACAGATATTATCTGAAAGCATCACATTGAAGTTTTGGAAGAAACACATGGCGCCAACAAGAACTATCGGAATCAAGACAGATAAATCCCAAGTCCAGTTCATTTTCCAGCCATCAAATTCTATGAAAAAATATCCTTTCTGGTATGAATTGATATAAACGGCAAGAAAAAAGCCAAAGAATCCTTCACATAAGCCTGCAAGCACTTCGCCCAAAGGGAAACGGCTGAAAGCGAAAGGACCAAAGGTGTAAAAAATTGCAACGAGGAAACAAATTCCCCCCACTGGTAGTATGGCCAGATTGGTCATAAAAAGCACAACAAGTCCAACGACAACGTCAATTCCGAGCAGTATAAGGCAAACTTTTAATGCTAGTTTAGGGTCGATGTTCCGATTGGAGATGATATTTTCTCGCGCTTTGTATTCTGGATCAAGGGCTTTATAATAGTCCATCAAGTTATTCCAACCAGAAACAAAAAGATTTATGGCTGCCAATCCAATGATGAATAGTATGGTCTGAACCAGGTGGAAACTTTTAAAGTACCAGATTGAAAACATAATTCCAGCAAGTGGTGATAAGAGAGCCACAGGTAAAGTTTGTATCCTTGTAAAATTGAGAAAAGTTTTTATGTTCATGTCCAAATTATACCAAATATAGACTTAAAAATCATTGCTAATCAGAATAAATTGTGAATTTTTTTACATTTAGTTGCAGTTATTGAATATTATGATCTTAAAATTGAAAACGTTTATCATCAGTCTCAATTTATGAATAAATTTGTTATAATAGAAGAAGATGATTCGAGAATAATGATCCTTGGAGGAAATATGGTTAATATTTATCTTGTACGACATGGTAAAACAATGTTTAATACGATTGGTCGAGCACAGGGCTGGTCAGACAGTCCGCTCACCAGCGATGGTGAAAAAGGAATTATCGAACTTGGCTTGGGATTGAAGGCCAAACATATCAAATTTGACCGAGCTTATTCATCCGATTCTGGCCGTACGATTCAAACAATGGGTTTACTTCTGAAATATTCAGAAAATGAAGGAATTCCTTACACTTATGATAAACGCATTCGTGAATGGTGTTTTGGTAGTTTTGATGGCGGATACGATGGTGAATTATTTGATGGCGTATTGCCTCGTATATTTGTTGATCGCCCAAATGACGGAACAGCACGTTCCTATAAAGAAATTGCCGAAGCCATTTATGAGGTTGATACGGCTGGTTGGGCAGAAACTTGGGAACAACTTTCAGGACGGATTTTGGAAGGCTTTTATGAAATGGCCAAAAGATCAGAAGAGGTTGGGGCTAAAAATATTGTCATTGTAAGTCATGGTATGACCATAGGCACTTTTGTAAAACTGCTCATGCCAGATGTACCAAGACCACGTGGCCTTGATAATGGGTCCGTCACACATTTGACTTATGAAAATGGGAAATTTAAAGTGGGTAAAGTTGGAGACATGTCCTATCGTGAATTGGGGAGCGAATTAATGGAAGCTCAGGATGACTTTGCCTGAAAACGAGAGAATAGAATTTGATGAGTAAAATGAAAAAGATGTTAAACCGTGACTGGCTTGTGTTATCTGTAAATGTGGGATTATTTTTCTATGCGATGACTTTGTCAATCCAATATTTAAGTCAGTATGATAATATCTTCTCTAAATTTTTGATCACTTTTTTTAGTAATATTTCATTTTTCTACTATAATACGAAAGTAGCAGTGACGGATTGGCGAAACATTGCATTTATCGGTCTACTCCTAATTATTTTATTCTTATTGATTCGATTTTGGCGACTGACCTTTGTCCTTTTGGAAGTGATAACTTTATTTTTCATTGCCGCGTATGCCTACTTGATTGTGAGCCACATCACTGGGTTTGAACAAATTCTTCCTTTTATTGTATTGATTATTTCCTTGATAAATATTTGGTTAATCTCACACCACTTGAACTTAATGTAAAAATTAGCACTCTTGATTAACGAGTGCTAATTTTTCGTTCTTTTTCCTTGACATGGTAAACTAAAAGCGATATAATAATTTTAGCACTTGAGAAAGTAGAGTGCTAACTCAGCATTCGAAATCAATGGAAAGTGAGGTGTGTCATTGATTACAGATCGTCAAAGACGAATTTTAAACTTAATTGTCTCACTTTATTCTAAAGACCGAAATCCAATTGGGTCAAAAGCATTGTTGGATGAAATTCATGCTTCTAGTGCAACGATTCGTAATGATATGAAGGTCTTGGAAGAACTTGGCTTTATTCAAAAGGAGCATACGTCGAGTGGACGAGTGCCATCTGTTTCAGGCTATAAGTATTACGTCGAAAATGTTCTCACGCTTGAAGAATTTAGTCAAAATGATCTTTTTCAAGTCATGAAAGCATTCGACGGTGAGTTCTACCGTTTAATTGACTTATTTCAAACGGCCGCTGATACGTTGTCGTCGCTGACAGGTTTAACGAGTTTTGTGCTTAATATTCCACAGCGAGAACAAATGCTTGCCTCATTTGAATTGGTCATGCTGGATAACCATTCTGTTCTCTCTGTCATTACTCTAGGCACTGGGGAGGTTCGAACCAATCAATTCTCGATGCCAAAGAGTATGACTGATCTTGACTTGCAGACATTTTCAAATTTGGTTAAAGAACGGTTGCTTGGAAAGAAAGTTTTGGATATTCATTACACTTTGAGGACTGAAATCCCTCAAATTGTCCAACGTTATTTCAAAGTTACATCGGACGCACTGCAATTGTTTGAAACAGTCTTCAAAGATTTGTTTACGGAACAGTTGATTTCTGGAGGTCGTCAAAATTTATTTGATTACAGTTCAGAAAATCTCTCGAAACTATACCGCCTTCTGACAAATGATGAATTAATGATCCATGAAATCAGAGAGGTGACAGATAATAACGAGATGCGTTCAGTCGAGTTTAATAAAAAAGATTTTCTCAAGAATTTCACCATTCTCAATCAGAAATTTGTCATTCCTTACAGGGGTCTGGGAAGTTTAACCCTGATTGGTCCTGTTGAAATGGACTATCGTCAGACACTATCAGTTCTCGATTTAGTGGCGAAAGTTTTGTCTATGAAATTAGCAGATTATTATCGTTATTTAGATGGTAATCATTATGAAATCAGAAAATGAGAAATGTAGAAAATGAAAAACCCATTTAAAAAAGGAGGCAATATGTCCGAAGAAAATAAAGAAGAAATTAAAAATGAAACAAGCCAAGAAGAAACAGGGCCCATTGAAACGGAAACATTGACAGAAGAAGCGCTTGAGGAAATTGTTGAAGATGAAGTTTCTGAATTAGAAGAAGCTCAAAATTTAGCAAAAGAATTTGAAAATAAATTTCTTCGTGCCTCTGCAGAGATGCAAAATATTCAACGTCGATCAAATGAAGAACGTGTCACATTGGTTAAATACCGTTCACAAGATTTGGCCAAGAAAATTTTACCTTCATTAGATAATTTGGAACGTGCACTTGCTGTTGAAGGTTTGACTGATGATGTCAAAAAAGGCCTTGAAATGGTTCAAGAAAGTTTGATTGCAGCGCTCAAAGAAGAAGGGGTGGAAGAAGTTCCAACAGAAACTTTTGACCACAATTTCCATATGGCTGTTCAAACTGTTCCAGCAGATGAAGATCATGATGCAGACAGCATTGTTCAAGTTTTCCAAAAAGGTTACCTATTACATGAGCGTTTACTGCGTCCAGCAATGGTTGTTGTTGCTCAATGATAGAAATAGCTGAGGCCAAACTGTCAGAACTGACAGAAATAATGGCCATCGAAAACGAAGGCTTTTCACAAAGTGAAGCAGCCACTCCTAAAGCAATGAAAGAGCGGATTGAAAAAATTTCGGATACTTTTCTTGTTGCAAGTGAGAAAGGGCAAGTTTTAGGCTATATCGTTGGACCTGCATATCATCGTCGTTATATTGACGATGACTTATTTGAAAAAGTTGAACCAAATCACGAAATGGATACAACGCAAACAATCTTAAGTTTAGCAACGGCGGATTTTGCGCGTAAACGTGGGATTGCTACTCAACTTTTAAAGGCATTGGAGAAAGTCGCAAGAAAACAGAACAGAGCCATCATTTCATTGACTTGTTTAGAAAAATTAATTCCTTTTTATGAAGCTCACGGCTATCAGAATGAGGGGATTGCAGAATCAATACATGGGGGAGAAAAATGGTATAACATGACCCTCACATTAAAATAGAAAACATTTGACCGCAATGTCGTTAAACTATAACAATAAAAACAAACTTAAAAAGAAGGATAACAAATATGTCTAAAATCATTGGTATTGACTTAGGTACAACAAACTCAGCAGTAGCAGTTCTTGAAGGAACTGAAGCTAAAATTATTGCAAATCCAGAAGGAAATCGTACAACACCATCTGTAGTAGCGTTCAAAAATGGTGAAATTATCGTTGGTGATGCCGCAAAACGTCAAGCAGTTACTAACCCTGATACAATTCTTTCAATTAAATCTAAAATGGGTACACCTGCTAAAGTTTCAGCAAATGGGAAAGAATATACACCACAAGAAATCTCTGCAATGATTCTTCAAAATTTGAAAGCAACAGCAGAAGCATATCTTGGCGAAAAAGTTGATAAAGCCGTTATCACAGTACCTGCTTATTTCAATGACGCTCAACGTCAAGCAACTAAAGATGCGGGTAAAATTGCAGGCCTCGAAGTTGAACGTATCGTTAATGAACCAACAGCTGCAGCGCTTGCTTACGGGCTTGATAAACTTGATCGCGATGAAAAAATCATGGTCTATGACCTCGGTGGTGGAACATTCGACGTATCAATCCTAGAACTTGGCGACGGCGTATTCGATGTTTTGGCAACTGCTGGGAACAATAAACTCGGTGGAGACAACTTTGACCAAGTTATCATCGATTACATGGTTGCTGAATTCAAAAAAGAAAATGGCATTGACCTCTCACAAGATAAAATGGCATTGCAACGTTTGAAAGATGCTGCTGAAAAAGCTAAAAAAGATTTGTCAGGTGTGACAAACACAAACATCTCACTTCCATTTATCACTGCAGGAGCAGCTGGACCTCTTCACTTGGAAATGAACTTGACACGTGCTAAATTTGACGAATTGACATTGTCACTCGTTGAAGCTACACGTCAACCTGTTCGCCAAGCATTGTCAGACGCTGGACTCAAAGCATCTGACCTTGATGAAGTATTACTCGTTGGTGGATCAACTCGTATTCCAGCTGTTGTTGAACTTGTACGTCACGAAACAGGTAAAGAACCAAATAAATCAGTTAACCCTGATGAAGTAGTTGCCATGGGAGCTGCAATCCAAGGCGGCGTTATCACTGGTGACGTTCATGACGTTGTTCTTCTTGATGTAACTCCACTTTCACTTGGAATTGAAACTATGGGTGGTGTTTTCACTAAATTGATTGAACGTAATACAACAATTCCTACATCTAAATCACAAGTCTTCTCTACAGCAGCTGATAATCAACCAGCCGTAGACATTCATGTTTTGCAAGGAGAACGTCCAATGACAGCCGATAACAAAACACTTGGTCGCTTCCAATTGACTGATATTCCTGCTGCACCACGTGGAATTCCACAAATCGAAGTTACTTTTGACATCGACAAAAATGGTATTGTTTCTGTAAAAGCCAAAGACCTTGGTACTCAAAAAGAACAAACGATTGTCATTAAATCTAATTCTGGTTTGTCAGAAGAAGAAATTGAAAAAATGAAGCAAGATGCTGAAGCCAATGCCGAAGCTGATGCAAAACGTAAAGAAGAAGTTGATGTTCGTAACAATGCCGATGCTCTTGTCTTCCAAACTGAAAAGACAATGAAAGACCTTGAAGGTAAAGTGGACGAAGCTGAAATCAAGAAAGCTGAAGATGCTAAAGAAGCATTGAAGAAAGCTCTTGAAGGTGACGACACCGAAGACATTAAGAAGAAATCAGAAGAACTTTCTGAAATCGCTCAAAATCTTGCTGTTAAACTTTACGAACAAGCTAATGCAGCACAAGAAGCTGCTGGTGCTGAACAGGCCGGTGCACAAGAAGCTCCTAAAGATGCTAACACCTTTGACGGTGACTTTGAAGAAAGCAAATAAATCAAATGAATTGAAAAAATAATCACAATTGTGGTTGTTTTTTTGTTTATAAAAAATCAGAATATAGTGAGAATAGAAATAGTTAAAGAATCAGAAAATTTTGAGTTTTTCGTTGACAACAGCTAAAAAAAAAGAGTAATATTGACAACAAAGAAATGTATTCCTTAATCTACACACCAAATTCTAGATATGATATGCTATTTCTCCAATAGATATTTAAAAAATAAAGAGTCGAAAACCATGTTGAATAAAAAGTGTTTAAAGAACCAATGCTTGAAAAAATTCAAGTTTGGGGAAAAATTAAAAATAAAGTTAGTTTATATAAACTAGCTTTTTATAGATTGAGTTAAGGGATGAGAGACATTTTGAAAAGCCATTATTGGTAGATGTATGTGTGACAAATCGGTGCAACTTACATTGTAGCTATTGTTCTGCAGACTCAGGGCCGTTTGCGAGCAAAAAAGAGGAAATGACCATTGAAAAATTAGATTCGTTATTAGAAGAACTTGATAGCTTGGGCGTTCCACGCGTAGCAGTCACAGGAGGAGAACCATTTCGGAGAGAAGATACCCTTGAGATTTTGAAACGATTTGATCAATATAATTTTGTTAAAATCTTGAATACAAATGGGACTTTGATTACGGATAAAATTGCAGAAAAATTATCACATTTGCATTTGGACAGAATTTGCGTAACTCTAGATGGGAGTACTGCCGAAATACATGAAAGTCAGTGAGGAAAAGGAACATTTAGTAAAGTTATAACTGGAATTAGGAATTTGCAGCGTTACAATCTTCCCGTCTCAATTTTATTTACTTTGGGTAAGCAAAACGTTGATAATTTGTTAGATACTATTAGGTTATGTGATAAAATGCAAATAGACTTCATGTCTGTGATGGTTATTTGTCCGACAGGGCGAGCTAATGATGCAAGCATTTTAGCTAATAAAGAGAAATGGTTTCCAGTTTTTCTTGATCTATCTGAGCGCATGAAAAGAAAAGAATTTAGAGTTCATTTTAAAATTGTTCCGCCTAATGAAAGTAGTGTGTTTTGGACGCATTTTTTTCCGCTCCAATACTATAAGCGCTCAGACTTATCTTGCTATTGGAATAAAAATGAGGTGGTTCATGGATAAAGAATTGTTTTGTATCCGTGGAAAAAAAGATTTGATTTTCCGAAAGGATCATAAAAATTTTTATGTCTATGATCCTATTGCATTAGAATATTATAATATTGATGAAATTGGAGCGGAAATTTTATATTGTATTTCTAAAAATTTTTCTTTAGATAAGATTATCATGGTTTTGACGGATGAATATGATGTAGAGTATGAGGAGTGTAAAAAAGAAGTTATTAGCTATGTAGAACATAATCCACTGCAGTATATTTTTTATACAAACCTGATTCAATCTGGTTTATATTTACACCTTTCTCCGTTTTCCAAACATGGCGGATAGCATGAAATTATTTAAGGAGATTCAAAAGTTTACGCTCCCACTTATTGCGAATAATTTAGTTCAAATTCTGATTAATCAGTTGATTTTAATTTTTGCGATTAACCAATCCGTTGAAAATTTGGCTGGAATTTCTACGATTCAAAGTTTACTCTATTCTTTTGGGGGGATTCTTGGTGTTGTTGCTTTGGCTTTCAACATTGAAGGAGGACAGGCATTAGGAAAAAATTTAAATGTAAAATTTTTGAAACTTGTGAAGTCATCATTTATCTTGAATGGTCTAATTGGCCTTGGTTTTGGCTTTGGAGTAATTGGCCTTGGGGAAGTATTTTTGAATCTTGTCTATCATTTTCAAGGTTCAATGCTTTTGACTTCAACGGGATATTTACTCGTTCAGTCACCGTATATTTTTTTAACCTTGATGCTATTTTTATCTTCAAATCTGATTAAAATTCAGAATAAAACGAAATGGATTTTATGGATTTCATTGTTTTCTACTGGGATGGAGCTTTTACTCAACATTGTTTTAGTAAAAGTGCTTCATTTTGGAATTGTTGGAGCTAGTTTTTCTTCAGTATTCTCGCTATTTGTCATGGTTTTTCTTCAATTTTTGGTTGTGAAAAATCAGATGATTAGCGCATTTAGGGTAAGTGCTTCAGAAATTAAAAATTTGATAAAAAAGTCATTCCCGCTACTTGGTCAAGAATTGTTAGAAGGTGTAATATTTACAATCGTAATAGAAGCCTTGATTTCTAGATTAGGTGTGACAATCCTTGCGGTATACGCCTTTGGAATCCAGATGCTGAATATCGCAAAAACACCCGTTTATATGTATGAAAACGCAGTTACGGTATTTGTTTCAAAATCATATGGGGCGAAAAATTTATCGAAATCAAGAAAGATAATCTACATCTCGCTATCGAGTTCGATTCTATTTTATTGTATTCTTTCAATCTTAATTTTTATCAATCGAGTTACTATTGCAAATTGGTTTTCGCTTAGTAAAGGACAAGATTTATCTGGAATGTTGTTATTAATGCTGAGCTGCAGCTTTTTCTTTGTCTTTTATGAGATTTTGAAAGCAAGTTTACAAGCCATCAGTCAAGAAAAGTTTGTTCTTAAATGGACATTTATTATCAATTTGATATTGTTTTTAGTGATGATATTATTCGCCAATATGGGGCAATACAATTTTGAAATGTTGTATCTACTCTATGCTTTAAGCATGATTATACTTACAATAATGATGGGAATAAAATTTAAAAGTAGGATGGTTCTGGAAAATAAATAATATTAAGAAAATATTATCACATCATAAAAAGTCATGAAGGCTGGCAAGCCCATTTTTTTGCTATACTGGAGGATAGAATAGTCAAATTAGTTAGGAATATCAATGATTAGTAAAGAATTTATCAAGGCGTTAACCGAGATTCGTCACCACATTCACCAAAATCCAGAGCTTTCGGAGCTGGAATTTAATACAACAGCATTTTTAAAAGAAAAAATCGAGGCGGAAGGCATTGAAATTTTACCATCGAATGGCTTGAAAACAGGCTTTGTTGCGAAAATTGGTTCGGGAAAACCGGTGATTGCATTGCGTGCGGATATTGACGCATTACCTATTTTGGAGAAAACAGGACTATCGTATGCTTCTCAAAATGATGGCATTATGCACGCGTGTGGACATGATTTACACATGACGAGTTTGTTGGGCGCCGCAAAGTTATTAAAATTACGTGAAAATGAAATCAAAGGAACCATAAAACTAATTTTTCAACCCGCAGAAGAAATTGGAACAGGTGCGAGGGATGTTATAGCTGCAGGACTTGTCGATGATGTGCAGGCTTTTTTTGGCTTTCATAATATTCCAACACTACCTGCAGGGACGATTGGACTTCGAGATAAAGGGGTCATGGCAGCGGTTGAACAATTTGATGTAAAAATTATTGGGCAAGGGAGTCATGCGGCCTATCCTCAAGAAGGGCGAGATCCGATTGTGGCCACGGCTGCGATTATTCAAAATTTGCAACAAGTTGTTGCACGAAATGTTCCTCCTCTTGAGGCTGCAGTCTTGTCAGTAACTCATATTGAATCAGGTAATACATGGAACGTTTTGCCTGATTCAGCACGGTTTGAGGGGACAATCCGAACATTTGATGAAAAAATGAGACAAATGACGAAAGATAGATTCATCGAAATCGTAAACGCCACGGCTATCGCTTATGGGGTCAAAGCTGAAATTAAGTGGATTATGGGGTCTTCGGCTACTTATAATGATCCCAAATTGACAGCATATTTATTTGAACAGACGAAAGCATGGCATAATGCCACACTTGTTCCAGAACCATCCAGTGCAGGGGAAGATTTTGCATCTTATGGCGACCTGGCACCCTCTGTATTTGCATTCATTGGTTCGAATGCAGTTGGGGCATCTGGGCTACACTTTGCAGACATGATTGTTAAAGATGAGACAATTTCAGTCGCTGTTGAATATTATGTAGAAACAGCATTTTCGATGCTTACTTATCTAAATGAATAAAAAAATACCCTTCGTATTTTTTTTTTGTTGTTTTTGACAAAAAATGGAAGTTTTTGGTTGATTTTGAAAATAAAAAGTGTATAATATAAATGTAAGTGATTTCAAGGAGGCGGTTTCAATTTTAGCAAATGACAGAAAACAAAAGATTCTTGAATGTTTGTCTTATCAACAAAGGGCAAGTTTAGAAGAACTTCAGTCCATAACAGAGACATCTGTTTCAACAATTAGGCGGGATTTAAATGAACTTGAGGAAGAAGGATTATTAAGAAGGATCCACGGCGGCGCCGAATTATTAAAAGATCTTTCCGCAGAATTATCTATTCTTGAAAAATCTTCCAAAAACGTTCACGAAAAACTCATTATTGCCCAAAAGGCTGTAAAAAAAATTGCTAATGGGGATACGATTTATTTAGACGCAGGGACAACCACCGGAGCTTTAGTTAATGAAATTAATCAATTAAATAGCCGCATGACTGTCGTGACGAACTCGGTTACACATGCTTCGCAGTTAAATAATCCTTCTGTAAATGTGATTATTTTGGGCGGTATGATAAAAAAATCGACAGACTCTGTTATTGGTGGCCGTGCCTTAGAACAATTGGGAACCTATCGCTTTAATGTTGCATTTCTGGGAGCAAACGGGTTTGATGAAAAAAATGGTGCCATGACTCCTGATAGCGAAGAGGCAGCAATAAAAAGACGTGCGATCATCCAATCAGAAATGAGTTATATTCTTTTAGACCAAAGTAAACTGGGTCAAACAAGTTTCGTTCAATTTGCGAGAACTGAAGAAATCGAATTGTTAACCGATAAGGCAGAGCAAGAATAATAAAAATCAAGTTACGGAGGACAAATGATTTATACAGTAACACTTAATCCAGCTTTGGATTATTTTATGGAATATGAGCAAATTGAGATTGGTGATGTCAATCGAACGAGTACCACACGTATGACACCTGGGGGGAAAGGAATTATGGAAAGCCGTATGCTTTCGCTCTTGGGAACACCAAATACAGCACTTGGCTTTATTGGTGGGTTCACTGGACAGGCCATTCGTGATGCATTGATTGAGCAAGGAATTACAACTGATTTTACACAAATTGCGGCTAATTCTCGCGTCAATGTTAAAGTAAAGACGGTATCTGAAGAAACAAGTCTTGACTCAGCTGGTCCCAAATTAACTCCAGAGGATGTCGAACATTTCCTTCAAAAATTTGAATTTTTGACAGAAGACGACATCGTTGTATTTGCTGGAACGGCTCCAAAAAGTCTTGGTGATGATTTTTATGACCGTTTGATTGAAGCAGTTGTCGCTCGCGGTGCTCAATTCGCTATTGATGTAGATGGCCAGAAACTTTTACGCACATTGACAAATCGACCTTTGGTAATCAAACCCAATCGCGAAGAGTTAGAAGAAATGTTTGATGTTAAATTTGAACATAAAGAAGACATCATCCCTTATGGCCAAAAAATGTTGGCTCAAGGTGCTAAAAATGTCATGGTTTCCATGGCCGGTGATGGGGCACTTTTATTCGCAGGTAAGAAAGTTTACTTTGCAGCACCAGTGAAAGCTGAAATCAAAAATTCAGTTGGTGCAGGTGATTCTACAGTAGCTGGATTTATTTCTGAGTGGTCTAAATCGAAAGACCCACTAAAGGCTTTCAAACAAGGAGTCGCTTGTGGTACGGCAAAAGTCTTTTCAGATGATATGCCTACTGAAGCATTTCTTGAACAATGTTTAAATCAGATCGAAATTACCGAACTCGTTTAAACAAGTTTTAATGATGTAATGAGCTTGAAAAAGTTGGCTTTCAAAACTTTCTCATTTGATGAAACAAAAATAGGAGGATTTCCATTGGAAATTAAAGATTTATTAAAAAAAGAGGTCATGATTCTTGACCTGCAAGCTACAACTAAACTTGCTGCCATTGATGAAATGGTTAACAAATTAGTTGAAACAGGCTATGTCACAGATTTTGAAACTTTCAAATCTGGCATTTTAGCTCGCGAAGCTCAAACTTCAACTGGGCTTGGTGAAGGCATTGCTATGCCGCATTCAAAAAATGCTGCAGTCAAAGAAGCGGTGGTTCTTTTTGCTCGGAGTGCAAATGGAGTAGACTACGCTTCTCTTGATGGACAACCTGTCAATCTCTTCTTCATGATTGCTGCACCCGAAGGAGCAAATGACACTCATTTGGCCGCTCTTGCTGAACTCTCAAAATTCCTTTTGCAAGATGGCTTTAAAGAAAAATTGTTGGCGGCAAAATCAGCTGAAGAAGTTTCCGGATTGTTCACGAAACAGGACGAAATAGAAGTTGCTCTGACCGTCAGCACGGACAAATATTTAGTGGCTGTAACAGCTTGTACAACTGGGATTGCACATACCTATATGGCAGAGGAATCTTTGAAGAAGACAGCTGCCAAAATGGGAATCGGTATTAAAGTAGAAACAAATGGGGCCAAAGGTGTTGACCATAAATTGACTGCTGCTGATATTGCAAAAGCAGATGGTGTTATCATTGCAGCGGATAAAAAAGTAGACATGAACCGTTTTTCTGGTAAACATTTAATCTCACGTCCAGTAGCTGAAGGAATTCGTCATCCGGAAGAACTTATTAATGCAGCATTGGCTGGCTCAGCTCCGATTTTCCATGGTGACGGAGAAGCAGTTGCCTCTGATGATAATGGTGAAAAACAGGGCTTAGGTAAAGCCTTCTATAAACATTTAATGGGTGGCGTATCAGCAATGTTGCCATTCGTTGTCGGTGGTGGGATTCTTATTGCCCTCGCCTTCTTGATTGACCAATCTATGGGGGTTCCTAAGGATCAACTGGCAAATCTTGGTGTTTATCATCCAATCGCTGCTTACTTTAAAAATATTGGTGGAGCCGCATTTGCTTTCATGCTTCCCGTTTTGGCTGGATTTATCGCCAATTCAATTGCTGACCGTCCTGGCCTTGTAGCTGGTTTTGTAGCTGGCTCAATGGCTTCATCAGGGATGGCGTTCGGAAAATTAGATGCTGCTAAAATGATTCCTTCTGGTTTCTTAGGTGCATTGGTAGGTGGTTTCGTTGCTGGTGGTGTAATTCTTTTGCTCCGCAAAGTATTCTCTAAATTACCTAAATCACTTGAAGGAATCAAAGCAATTCTCCTTTACCCACTTCTTGGAACATTTATAACAGGTGTTATTATGTTGTTCATCAACATTCCTATGGCTGACTTCAATGTTGGACTTAGCAACTTCTTGAACAGCTTAAATGGTTCATCTGCCTTATTACTTGGTCTTGTTGTTGGTGGAATGATGGCGATTGACCTCGGTGGTCCGATTAATAAAGCCGCCTATATTTTTGCGACAGGAACACTTGCTTCAACAGTTGCCTCAGGTGGTTCAGTAATCATGGCCAGCGTCATGGCTGGTGGTATGGTTCCACCACTTGCAACAACAGTTGCCGTTCTTTTGTTCAAAAATAAATTTACAAAAGAAGAACGTTCATCAGGTCTGACAAATATCGTAATGGGCTTGTCCTTCATTACAGAAGGTTCGATTCCATTTGCAGCATCAGATCCAGCTCGTGCGATTCCTTCATTCTTTGTTGGTGCAGCAGTAGCAGGGGGCTTAACCGGTCTTGCAGACATCAAATTGATGGCTCCACATGGTGGAATCTTCGTTCTTGCACTTACAAATAACCCCTTCATGTATCTCCTCTTTATTTTGATTGGTGCAGTTATTTCAGGAGTATTGTTCGGCGCATTGAAAAAATCAAAATAAAAATAAATTGGCAAAATAAAAAAGTAGCGTAAGCTACTTTTTTTTTACTAATAAATTTCAGTTCAAATTTCTGAATTGAAACATAATATTTTGTAGGCGATGTAAAATAACGATTATTAATTATTTAATACATTTTGTTTTGAAATTTTGTCCTTTAATAGTAATAAATAATTGCAAATATTAAATATTAACTAAAATATTAATAAATATATTAAAAAATTTGAAAAATATTAATTTATCGCTTGCGTTTTAAGAAAATTTTAAGTAAAATATAAAACATAGTAATTTTCAGACAATTTAACGAAATGAGACTTACTTAAAATCTGGATCAATTTTTGGAGGAAATAAATGAAAAAAGCTAAAATTATTGGAATTTCAGCTGTCGCACTATCATCTGCGGTACTATTGGCTGCTTGTGGAAACAATAGTAGTTCAACAAGTAAATCTAGTGATGGCCCAACAAAATATACTTATGTTTATTCGACAGACCCAACCACAATGGATTATTTGGCTACTAACCAAGCAGTAAATTCAACCATTTATTCGAATTTTGAAGATGGTCTTATGGAAAATGACCCGGATGGAAATTATGTTGGAGCACTTGCAAAATCTTGGTCTGTCTCTGCTGATGGAAAGACTTATACCTACAAGCTACGCAGTGGTGTCAACTGGGTACAAGCGGATGGCTCAACCTATGCACCTGTAAAAGCCTCAGATTTCGTAACAGGAATGAAGCACGCTGTTTCAGCAAAATCAACAATGCTCTACTTGGTTCAACCATTGATTGAAGGCTTGGATGACTATGTCAATGGTAAAACAAAAGACTTTTCAAAAGTTGGGATTGTGGCAGATGACAAAGCGGGAACAGTAAGTTATCATTTGACGCAGCCTGCATCATATTGGAATTCATTAACAACTTATTCGATTTTATTCCCTGTCAATGCTGATTTCTTGGCAAGTAAAGGAGAAAATTTCGGAAATGTATCATCACCGGATAATATTCTCTATTCCGGTCCGTATACCTTGTCAAACTTCACTTCTAAATCTGTTATTGAGATGAAGGCTAATCCATCCTATTGGGACAAAAAGAATGTTCACGTCAAATCAGTAAAATTGAATTACAACGATGGATCGCAACCAAGCGCTCTCTTCACTCAATTTGATAAAGGAGTGTATACACAAGCAACTGTCTATCCAAATGATTCATCATAT
This sequence comes from Lactococcus fujiensis JCM 16395, assembly GCF_002441655.1. Classification (GTDB taxonomy): domain Bacteria; phylum Bacillota; class Bacilli; order Lactobacillales; family Streptococcaceae; genus Lactococcus; species Lactococcus fujiensis. Next base: position 59,795 of record NZ_JXJU01000002.1, read on the forward strand.
AAACAAGTTCTCAAAAATTACAAAGATGACGTGACATACGGATTGACGGGTGCAACAACCTATAACATCACCTTTAACTTAAACCGTGAATCTTACAAATTGACGAAAAAGACTGATTCAGCTGAAAAAGAATCAACTAAAAAAGCAATTCTCAACCGTGATTTCCGTGCTGCCATTAGCTATGCTTTGAACCGCGAAGATTATCTTGCGCAGGTCTCCGGCAAAACAGGAGCGGTCAATAAAGTTCGTAATAGTCTTGTTCCAACAACATTTGTCAATATTGATGGTAAGCCTTATGGAGATACAGTTAAATCTACGCTTGACAGTCTTGATTCATCAGTTTGGAAAGACACAAATATCAATACAGGAAATAATTCGGCATTTAATCCAACCGTTGCAAAAGCAGAATTTGCCAAAGCCAAAACTGCTCTTGAAAAAGAAGGTGTTAAGTTCCCAATTCATTTGGATCTCCCACAAGATCAAAGTGGTACCTTGTTGATTAACCAAGCAAAATCACTGAAAGAATCGGTTGAGTCAACACTTGGTAAAGAAAATGTAGTCATTGATTTGAATCTTGCCGATCAAGATGCGTATTATGCAGCAACTTATATGGCAACTTCAGGGGCTCAATCAGACTTTGATATTTCATCTGCTTCAGGTTGGGGACCAGACTACATTGATCCATCGACTTACTTGAATATCTATGATAGTCGACATGGAGATATGCTTCAAACACTTGGTTTAATTGGCACAGACAGCCAACCATCTAGTGCATCACAAACTGTAGCAATCAAGGCTGTAGGGCTTGAAAAATATGATTCACTACTAGATGAAGCCGCTAAATATACTGATACAAAAGATTTAGACAAACGTTACACTGCATATGCTAAAGCAGAAGCAGAATTACTCAATAGCTTCATTCAAATCCCAGTTCAAGCCGATGGTGGACTTCCAGGTCTTTCAAAAACGGTTCCGTTCACTGGTGCATATGGACAAGCAGGAGTAATGAATCGGTCAAGTGGTCGTTTTAAATTTGTAAAATTACAAGACGATGTCGTTTCACAAACGCAATACGATAAAGCACTTAAAACATTTAAGAAAGCCAATGAAAAGGCTACTACACTTGATGAAACAAAAGACTAAATAATTTGTATAATTCAGATGCCTCCTCATCCCTCTTGGAGGCATTTGAATTGTTTTTGGAAAAATAAATTTTTTCAATAATTTTGAAAATTTAATATTAAAGTTTAGAAATTGAACTTTTAGGCATATTAGAGGAATTCATTATGTTAAGATATACGCTTGGACGCATTTTTCGAGGGATTGTTTCGATTTTTCTTGTGACGACATTGACTTATATGCTCGTTTACACGTTAATTCCACGCCATATGGTGTTTAATAACGATCCTAATTATAATAAAATTGCATCCGTCCCTGATAAGAGAACTGATTATGAAAATACAGTCTATGATAAAATTGGCTATATTGAATATTTAAATACACGAGAACTTTCTCAGAAGGCTGAGAAGGTGAACTCAACGGTTACGACGAAAGTTAACAAGAAAAATAAGGCGATTTTTGAGAAGTGGGCAAAGGAAGCAGGCTCAGGTTGGAAAATCCAACAGATGCCGAATTCAAAAGCATTTTTTGCTACCCGTGAGATACCTTTGTACGAACGTGTTGGACGATTTTACGGTCAAATGATTCAAATAGACCATATTTGGAATGTTCAAGACAAATCAAATCCTGATTTGAAACGTGGTTACCAATTGACAACAAAAGGTGGATTAGCGCTTGAAGCTAGTGGAACCAAATACAAATATCAACTTTATGTGGATGGTAAATTCCCTTATATTCACCAAAATGTCGTCCATCTTTATTTGGGTGAATCTTTCCCCACCTACGATGGACAAGGAATTTTGCAAGTTATTGAACAAGGCCAAGGCGAAACAGTCTTGAGCACTGTTCAATTTCCTAAAGGTGAAATGATGTCATCTGCTAATATTCATACGGCTCAATATCAAAGTCCAAGCAAAACAGATGCACCAACAAAAGCGAAATTTGGCGATGATCCCTATTCAATGACCCAAAATAATTATGCTGATCCATCAATGATTGGGACATCATTCTTAATTGGTACCATTGCCCTGGTAATTGTCTACGCGCTTGGAATTCCCTTATCGATATTATTTGCGCGGAAAAAGGGGACTTGGATTGACGGCATTGGAAATGGAATTATTATTTTATCCATTGCCCTTCCAAGTATTGCCTTTGTCTATTTCCTTCAATTTATTGGGGGAGGAATTGGCTTACCAACGCTCTTCCCTGATTTAGGAGCGCACAATATCCTTTCTTATGTTTTACCAGTGTTTATTTTGTCTGCCTTATCTTTGGGAGGAACAATTCAATGGATTCGCCGCTTTATGATTGACCAGTCTTTGAGTGATTACGTTCGTTTTGCACGGGCAAAAGGATTATCTGAACAACAAATTTCAAATGGTCATATTATGAAAAATGCGCTTATTCCGATTGTTCAAGGAATCCCAGGGTCAATAATTGCCTCGATTGGAGGGGCTACGGTTACAGAGACAATCTTTAACGTGCCAGGGATGGGTAAACTTTTACCGGCTGCAATTTTATCACATAATAATGCCTTGGTAGTAGGGTTGACTTTTATTTTCACTTCAACAGCGGTAATTGCTTTAATTCTTGGGGACTTGTTAATGACCATAGTAGACCCTCGAATTAATCTGTCTGTAAAGCGAGGTAAAAACAAATGACAAATAAACAGATTAAAGATTTATCACAAGATATGTTTGAACTGACAAAATATGATGAACTAGAATCAGAACGAATTGATTCTCCCGTTTATTCATATTGGCGCTCTGTATTCCGCAAGTTTTTTAGTTCAAAATTGACCATCGTGATGTTAATCATCATGCTCATTATCGTCTTGTTGAGTTTTATTCAACCCATGTTTTCAGGTTATAGTTTTATGAACACGGGCAATATCAATGATTTTTCGGCACGCTATAACCCACCAAGTTTAAAATATTGGTTTGGAACGGATTCAAATGGGCAAAGCTTATTCGATGCGGTATGGGCTGGTGCTAGAACATCCATTTTGATCGGCTTTTTGGCCACAATAATTACGACTATTTTGGGTGTTGTTGTAGGTGCCATTTGGGGGAACTCGCCGAAAATTGACCGGTTCATGCTCGAGGTTTACAATGTGATCAGTAATGTCCCCACTTTATTGATTGTCATGGTTCTATCCTTCTCTTTTGGGAATGGATTTTGGAATTTACTCTTCGCGATGACCGCAACCTCGTGGCTTGGAACAGCTTACTTCATACGAGTTCAGGTTATGATTATTCGCGACCGTGAATATAATTTGGCCTCTAAGACATTAGGAACAAAAACATGGCATCTAGTGACAAAAAATACTTTGCCATTTATGGTTTCAGTCATCATGACAATGGCATCGACATCACTTCCTGGGTTTATTGGTTATGAAGTGTTCTTGAGCTTCTTGGGAATTGGATTATCAGCTGATACCCCTTCATTGGGACGGATGATTTCGCAGTATTCAAACAATATGACCAATGATTCCTATTTGTTCTGGATTCCTGTTTTCATTTTGGCACTGATCACCATGGCACTCTTCTTAGTAGGACAGTCACTCGCAGATGCATCTGATCCAAAAACCCATTTGTAAAGGAGCGGATTATGACAGAAAAGAAAAAAATTATTGAAGCTAAAAATATCTCTGTTCAATTTCGCGTTCGTAATCGCTATTTAACAGCGATTCGTGATGTTTCGGTTGACTTATACGACGGCGAAGTCCTTGCCATTGTGGGCGAATCTGGATCAGGAAAATCCGTCTTTACTAAAACTTTTACAGGAATGTTGGAAGAAAATGGGCATATTTCTGAGGGAACAATTCTTTATAATGGACAAGATTTAGCGCAAATCAAGTCTAATGATGAATGGGCCAAAATTCGTGGGGGCGAAATTGCAACAATTTTTCAGGATCCAATGACTTCACTTAATCCGATTTTGACCATTGGTAAACAAATTGTTGAAGTGATTGAAAAGCATCAAAAGATCAAAGGTGAAAAAGCCAAACAAATTGCCATTGACCTCATGAAAAAAGTGGGGATTCCTGAAGCCGAAAAACGTTTTTCGGATTATCCATTCGAATATTCTGGAGGAATGCGTCAGCGGATTGTTATTGCAATCGCATTGGCATGCAAGCCGAAAATTCTGATTTGTGATGAACCGACGACTGCACTTGATGTGACGATTCAGGCTCAGATTTTGGACTTGATTCGCACTTTGCAAGAAGAATATCAATTTACGACTATTTTTATTACGCATGACTTGGGAGTTGTAGCCAATATTGCGGATAAAGTTGCGGTTATGTATGCAGGTGAAATTGTCGAGTACGGCAGTGTAGAAGATCTTTTCTTCGACCCAAAACATCCTTATACATGGTCTTTGTTGTCTTCGCTTCCTCAATTGGGACAAAAAGGAGAAGAGCTCTTTTCAATTCCAGGCACCCCACCCTCTCTTTTTAAGAAAATTAAGGGCGATGCTTTCGCCCCACGAAATCCATTTGCGATGAAAGTGGATTATGAAGTCGCACCTCCAAAATTTCAAGTGACGTCAAGTCATTGGGCCAAAACTTGGCTTTTAGATGAACGGGCTCCGAAAATTGAAAAACCAGAAATCATTCAAAATTTGCATGAAAAAATGCAAATCGTTGTGAAAAAACAACATCAGGAGGAACTCTAAAATGACAAAAGAAGTCTTATTAGCAGTTAAGGATTTAGAGATTACTTTCGGCGCAGGAAAGAAAAAATTTGTTGCGGTCCAAGATGCGAATTTTGAAATTTACAAAGGCGAAACTTTTTCCCTTGTCGGTGAATCTGGTTCTGGAAAAACGACAATTGGTCGGGCAGTGATTGGGATAAATCCTGTTTCTGCTGGTGAAATTGAATTTGATGGCGAGGATATTTCGGGCAAAGTTTCCAAGAAATTGAAAAATAAAATCACACGGGAAATTCAAATGGTTTTCCAAGATCCAGCGGCGTCATTGAATGACAGAGCAACTGTTGATTATATCATTTCCGAAGGACTTTACAATTTTAAATTGTTTAAAGATGAAAAGGATAGAAAAGAAAAAGTAAAGAATATCATCAAAGAGGTGGGACTGTTACCAGAACATTTGTCTCGATATCCGCATGAGTTTTCTGGTGGACAACGACAGCGTATTGGTATTGCACGTGCTTTAGTTATGGATCCTAAATTGGTCATCGCTGACGAACCCATTTCTGCTCTTGATGTATCTATTCGGGCTCAGGTCCTAAATCTATTAAAGAAATTCCAAAGAGAACAGGATGTCACATATCTTTTTGTGGCACATGATTTGTCTGTTGTCCGCTATATTTCGGATCGAATTGCCGTCATATATAAAGGAAAAATTGTTGAAATGGCTCCTACAGAAGAATTATTTATGCATCCGATTCATCCCTATACCCAATCACTCCTGTCTGCAGTGCCCATTCCAGATCCGATTTTGGAGAAGGACAAGCAATTGATTGTTTATGATCCAAGTCAACACGATTACAAAACAGATCAAGCCAGTTTTATAGAAATCCTTCCAGGACATTTCGTTTGGGCGAATCAGTCAGAGCTGACCGATTACCGTGAAAAATTGAAGATCAAATGAGAAAAATGGAACGAAAGTTCTATTTTTTATTGACTTTCATTAAATATGTAAGAAATGGAACTTACTTTTTGATATAATATAGTAGAAAAAGTTTTAGGAGGATATGCGTATGCACTTTAACCTACTCGCAATTTTTGAATTATCAGTCTTTTTCTTAAATATCATTTTGTCATTAATTATTATTTTTCGAGAGAGAAAAAGTACATCGGCGACATGGTCATGGCTTTTCGTAGTCAATATTGTTCCTATTTTTGGATTTATTTTATATATTTTAATTGGTCGTGGCATCTCTCATTATCGGATTTTTAAGGACCGCAAACAGTTTCAATTGGGTTATGAAAAACAAATTGCAAACGCAACGAAGGCATATTCTGACCCCAATTTTATGGAAAAAATGCGCAAAAATCATGCGATTGGTCAATTGATTAATATGCTTTATCGCGAAGAAAATTCAATTATTTCAACCAACACCTCTGTAAAAATTTTTGATGATGGACGTGAAAAATTTGATGCTTTATTAGTTGACATTCGTGAAGCCAAAAAATCAATCCACATGGAATATTATATTTTCCGAATGGATAATTTAGGAAAAGAAATCTATCATGCGTTGATTGACGCAAGTAAACGGGGGGTTGAGGTACGTGTACTTTATGATGCATGGGGTTCTAATAAAACTAAAATTAAAGATTTTGTTGAGCTAATTAAAAATGGTGGACACGTTTCTGAATTTTTCCCCTTGATATTACCCCTTATTAACCCGCGCACAAATTACCGTTTGCACCGCAAAATTGTTGTTATTGATGGTGTAATTGGCTATACGGGTGGGTTTAATGTTGGAGATGAATATGCGACTGTGACCAAAAAATTCGGCTACTGGCGGGATAACCATTTGCGCTTGACTGGCGATATTGTTTATTCAATGCAACATCGCTTCATTTTAGACTGGAATTCGCAACATCATCAAGAAATAAAAAAGGGAGAACCCTATTTTCCTGATGCTTTAAATTTGGGTCACGTGGCGACACAATTTGTAACCTCCGGCCCAGATGATGATCAAGAACAGATTAAATTGACTTATATGAAGATGATTTCAGGAGCAGAACGCGAAATTATCATTCAAACACCATATTATATTCCATCTGATGCGCTCCATGAGACCTTAAAATTAGCTCTTTTATCTGGCGTTCAAGTCAAATTGATGATTCCAAACAAACCGGATCACCCGCTTGTCTATTGGGCGACCTACTATAATGCGGCTGACCTCGTTAAAAATGGTGCAAAAGTTTATACCTATGAGGATGGCTTTATTCACGCGAAGAACTTAATCATAGATGGTGAGTATGCATCAGTTGGCTCTGCGAATTTTGATTATCGGAGTTTACAATTATGCTTTGAAGCAAACGTGGTTGTCTACGATTACGATTTTGCACAAAAATTAAGAAATAATTATTTGGATGATGTAAAAGTCAGTAGACCGTTGACACTCGAACGCTATGAAGAGCGTTCAATGTTTGTCCGTTTCAAAGAAGGTTTGGCTCGATTAATCAGTCCAATGCTTTAACATATTAAGGAAAAATGAAATTACCAATAGCATTTATAGAAAAATATGAAAAAATATTAGGAAAAAAAGAATTTCAGGAATTTCTTGCTTCTTTTGAGGAAAAACCTGTCAGCGCATATCGCTTGAATCCGTTGAAAGATTTGTCCGTGATGGCCAATCAGGACGCTGAAGCAATTGCTGGCAGTCCTTTTGGGTATTATGGAAAAGTAGCAGGGAAATCAGCCAACCATGTGATGGGACTCGTGTACTCTCAGGAACCAGCCGCCCAGATGGTTGGGGCTATCGCAGATGCAAAGCCAGGTCTAAAAGTATTAGATTTGTGTGCAGCACCGGGTGGTAAATCAACGCAACTGTTAAGTAGTATGGACAATCAGGGCCTCCTTGTATCAAATGAAATTTCGGCCAAACGCTCAAAGATATTAGTAGAAAATATTGAACGTTTTGGGGCTAGAAATGTGATTGTCTTAAATGAAAGTGTTGAAAATTTGGCAAAAATTTTTCCAGAATTTTTTGATTTAATTATACTTGATGCACCGTGTTCAGGAGAAGGGATGTTTCGGAAAGACCCCTCAGCAATTCAATACTGGAACGAGGACTACCCTGCACAATGTTCAGTTTTGCAAAAAGAGATTATTGATGAAGCAATGAAAATGTTGGCGCCGAGTGGACAACTCGTCTACTCAACTTGCACCTGGTCACGTGAGGAAAATGAAGACAATATTTCTTATATGTTGGAAAAATATCCAAATTTGAGTCTAATCCCATTAACGCACGAATTTGGATTAGCTGAAGGAATAAATATGTCAGAAGTGGTCCGTTGCTGGCCACATCATTTTCGTGGTGAAGGTCAATTTATTGCCAAATTACAAAATAAGACAATGGTTGCACCTCATATTTCAAAGCATCGGCTTAAAAACGATAAAAACAAAGGCAAAAATGCAAATACGGTTTCGAGCGAGCAGTATAAATTATGGGAAACTTTCGCTTTTGAAAATCTAAACATTCGGTTTGAACGTCAATTGTTGCAAGTTTTTGGTGATTATCTTTATTTATTACCAGCAGGACTTCCAGATTTAGGCAGGTTAAAAATAGCTCGGAATGGACTACATTTAGGAACATTTAAGAAAAACCGGTTTGAGCCAAGTTTTGCCTTAGGCCTTGCATTAAAGCCAAGTGAAGTAAAAAATAAAACAGAAATCAGCGACGAAGAATTTGTAATGTATGTGGCAGGGAAATCGTTCAAGAGTTCGTCAGAGTGCAGTGGTTGGACACAGCTTGTCATTGCTAATAACGGTCTAGGTTTTGCTAAACTTGTCAATGGGACAGTGAAAAATTATTTCCCAAAAGGTTTACGCTTTAAAATTTAGCCTTGTAAAAAGAAAGCGAGATAAATGAATTGGATAAAAAATTGAAAATCGTAATTATCACTGGAATGTCCGGAGCAGGAAAAACAGTTGCCATCCAGTCATTTGAAGACATGGGCTATTTTACGGTGGATAACATGCCACCAAATTTGATTGAAAAATTTGTTGAGCTTTTGAATACCCCGGATAGTAAAATTGATAAATTGGCTATGGTTGTTGATATGCGGTCTCGAGTCTTCTTCGATCATCTACGAGGGATTATCACTGAACTTACAGATTTACCGAATATTGATTTCAAATTGCTTTTTCTCGATGCCAATGATTTAGAATTGGTTGCGCGCTATAAAGAAACGCGACGAAGCCATCCTTTAGCAATCGACGGTCGGGTTCTCGATGGCATTAATTTGGAACGTGAAATTTTGACAGACCTGAAAAATCTATCCGAAGTAGTAATTGATACGAGTGATCTAACCCCACGTAATTTACGAGCTCAGATTATTCAAAAATTCTCGACCCAAACAACATCTACTTTCCGAGTTGAGATTATGTCTTTCGGTTTTAAATATGGTTTGCCTCTTGATGCCGACTTAGTTTTTGATGTGCGCTTTTTACCAAATCCTTATTATCTTCCTGAACTGCGTAACTTGAATGGTACTGATAAATCGGTTTATGATTATGTCATGGAACATCCGAAATCGGAATCCTTCTATCAAAATTTGAAAACTATGCTCACTCCTATTTTACCTGACTATCAAAAAGAAGGAAAATCAGTATTGACCATTGCCTTTGGCTGCACCGGAGGACAACACCGTTCTGTTGCTTTTGCTGAACGTCTTGCTAAAGAGTTTACGCAAAACTGGCACGTAAATATTAGTCATCGTGACAAAGATCGAAGGAAAGAAACGGTGAATCGTTCATGAGCAAACCAAAAATAGTTGTTATAGGTGGTGGAACTGGTATTCCAGTTGTTTTAAGAGCACTCAGAAATGAAGAAGTTGACTTAACTGCCATCGTAACTGTCGCGGATGATGGGGGCTCGTCCGGACGTATCCGCTCTGCGGTAAACATTGCCCCCCCTGGAGATTTACGCAATGTTTTAATTGCTATGTCAGACATGCCTAGATTCAATGAAAATATTCTACAATATCGTTTTGATGAATCAGACGGTGAATTTGCAGGTCACCCTTTGGGGAACCTGATTATTGCCGCGGTGGCTGAAATGCAGGGGTCAACTTATAGAGCGATTCAAACCTTATCCCAATTTTTCCATACTGATGGTAAAATATATCCCTCATCTGATATGACTTTAACCTTGCATGCAGTTTTTAAGGATGGTCATGAAGTTGCAGGGGAGAGTCATATCGCTGATTATAAAGGGCAAATAGACCATGTTTATTTGACTGAAACAAACACAGGCCAAAGTCCAGTTGCCTCAAGAAATGTAGTCAAATCAATTATGGAAGCAGACACGATTGTCTTGGGACCGGGCTCTTTATTCACTTCCATTTTGCCTAATATCGTCATCCCTGAAATTTGTGAAGCTCTGTGGAAAACGAAAGCACGAATTGTCTACGTTTGCAATATTATGACCCAACGTGGCGAGACAGAACATTTTACTGATGCTGATCACGTGCGCGTCATACATGAACACATTGGAACACCTATTATCGATACCGTGTTGGTGAATAGTGAGCGTGTACCAGAAGAATATATGAATACAAATAAATTCGATGAGTATTTGGTTCAAGTTGAACATGATTTTCATGCATTGCAGGCACAAAATGTCAATGTCATTTCGAATAATTTCTTAAAATTACGTGATGGAGGCGCATTCCATGATGGCGATGCTGTAGCCAAAGAAATTGTGGCAATTGCGAATCGAACAGAATTTGAATTATAAGAGTTGTTTACATTAGAAAGAGTTTAATCATGAGTTTCACAAGTGATGTCAAAAAAGAATTGACAGCAAATTTTTCGACAACAGGTGCTTTACTTGCCCTTGTCAGAATGAACGGTTCAATTGGTATTTTTGGCAAATTGACCCTTTCCATCACAACTGAAAATGCTGGTACAGCAAAATATATTTACAAAATGTTACAAGATCTGTACGAAATCCGGGCAGAAATCCATGTTCATCAAAAAACGACCCTTTCTAAAAACCGTGTATATACAGTCTTTTTGGAAGAAAATGTCAATGATTTGTTGGATGAATTGTCACTGGCAGACTCCCTATTGTTGGACAATGGGGTTCCCCCTTTTGTCATGAATGATAGGTTAATTCAACGGGATTACCTTCGTGGCGCATTTCTTTCATCTGGTTCATTGCATAATCCAGAGAAAGGTGAATATCAACTTTCAATTGCCAATGTTTATCAAGAACATGCTGAAGACTTGCAAAAAATATTTCAAAATTTTGAACTTAATGCCAAGATTATTGAGCGTAAGAATCGCTACATTCTTTATTTGACTAAGGCAGAAGACATCATGGATTTCTTGACTTTAATTGGTGCAATGCAAGCACGATTGAAATTTGAAGATGCCAAAATGATAAGAGAAATGCGCGGATTAGCTAATCGTCAATCCAATTTTGAGTCCGCAAATATTAGCAAAACGGTGTTAGCAGCTCAAGAAGCAATTGATGCCATCCATTTTCTCAATGCCAAGAAGGAAATGGTACAGTTGGCTCCTCAACTGACTGAAATTGCTCGGCTTCGCGTTGATTATCCAGAGGCATCAATTAGAGAATTAGGCGAATTACTCGACCCACCATTAGGAAAATCTGGTGTTAATCATCGACTCCGCAAAATTATTGAACTCGCTCAGGCATTAGAAGCAGCAGATAAAAAATCAATTTAGTTAACTTTAGGCTTGGATTTAGGGAGAATTAAGGGACATCAACTATAATATAATTATTCCAAAATAAATTTTTCATAAATACTCCTAAATAAAGAAATCCGTCGCGAGAACGGATTTTTTTTTGCTCGATTATAGGGGGGAAGAAGTTCACCTCTTATTTGAACCCCTGCAAGAAATAGCGGCTGATTAAATCGGTTCTTTTAAACAGTGTATCGGCCGTTAAACCCTTCATTCCTTCGATAAATATGTTCATAATAAACATAAAATCGTCAAAAGAATAAGTCGGCGCAATCTTTCCTTCCAATTGTCCTTTTTTAAATAATTCTTCATAAACTTGCATTTGAAGTTTAATCGTGTCCGCATCGAAAAAGTCAGGGCTCATCGTATATTGCGTCATCAAATTCTCGGAAAAAGTTGGTGAGTAATGTTCTAATTGTTTGAGTTTCATCTGCGTGATGGCTTGATATGTCGATTCAAAATCTAATTCTGAACCAATGATTTCATTAATATCTTCAGCCATATGCTCAAATGCCTTGACAATGACAATGTTCATCAGATGATTTTTATTCTTAAAATATTTAAAAAGTGTAACTTTCGAAACAACTGCATTTGCGGCAATTTCATCAATGGTAATGTCTTTAATTTCCTTGTCATTCAGCAATTGAAAAGTCACTTCTAAGATTGCTTTTTTCTTTTTTTCTGTTTGATTCATTTTTGTACCCACTTATAAAATTTTACCTATTAAAATTATAACTTTTTATTTGAACTAATTCAAACAAAAGAGTACAATGTGAACTATAAAAAGATATTAAGTTCAATTATCCTTTTAGCAAGTTGTTATTACTGACAGAACGAGATCTAAGGACAAAAAGTTCTGTATGGGGAGGGAAATATCATGGTAAATATTGTGGAAGTAAAAGCACTCCAAAAGAATTTTGGAAAATTTCAGGCCTTGAAAAATGTGACATTTGAGCTTCATTCGGGCGAGGTTTTGGGTTATGTCGGACCAAACGGAGCAGGGAAATCAACAACCATTAGGACACTTCTTGGTTTAATAAAAGCAACTTCTGGGCAAGCAGAAATATTTGGCAAAGATGTTTGGAAAGAGGCCATAGAGATTCATAAAAACATTGCTTACGTACCTGGGGATGTCTATCTTTGGCCCAACCTTACGGGTGGTGAAATCATTGATCTGTTTTTGGAGATGCACGGTGAATTTGATTCAGAAAAACGTGATGAGTTAATAAAAAAATTCGAGTTTGACCCAAAGAAAAAAGCACGTTCATATTCAAAAGGGAACCGTCAAAAAGTAGCATTGATTGCTGCACTGGCAAGTAAAGCCGATTTGTATATTTTTGATGAACCAACAAGTGGTCTGGACCCATTGATGGAAGCTGTTTTCCAAGAAGAAGTTGAACGTTTGAAAAAAGAAGGAAAAGCGATTCTCCTGTCGAGTCACATTTTATCTGAAGTCGAACGACTATGTGATAAAATTGCGATCATTCGTGCGGGTGAGATTGTTGAATATGGTACTCTGGAAGAAATGCGTCATTTGACCCGTTATGAATTTAAAGTTGAAACAACGACACCACCGCTCGGATTGCAAATGGTAGAAGCTGTTCACGATTTGAAGGTTAATGGAAATAAAGCAGTTTTCCAAGCTGATTCTGATAAAATTCAAGATATTCTCCAAGCTTTGTCGGATTACACGGTGGTCAAATTAGACAGCACACCACAGACCTTGGAAGAACTCTTCATGCATCACTATGCTCAAGAAAATGCATCACGTTAAGAGCTGAGGGAGAATTAAAATGAATAAACCATTTAATCATACATTGATGATGATGCGGACACTCTTCAAAAGGGATTGGATAAAATATCTCATTTGGGTCATTGCTCTCCTTGCCTATGCAGCTTCAGGCGCAGGTAAATTTGAACTGGCAATGAATTCAAAAGCAACCGCTGCCTCCATGTATAGTTTGTTTGAGAATCCGGCATTGGTTGCGCTCTTTGGTCCTACAGCCGTGAAACATGCCACGGATTTCACAGCAGCATCGGCTTTTGGTGGTATCATGCCTCTGATGACCGTCGTTGTATTCGCAGTTGTTTCTATTATCTACGTCGTCAATCGGACCAGAAAAGAAGAAGATGAAGGAATAGCTGAGCTACTGCGGAGTTTTCAAATCGGTAAATTAGCAAATACGACAGCAGTCGTTATTGAATTACTTCTACTCCATATTATAATGAGTTTAGCATTAGCCGGTTCTCTTGCTGCTCAACATGTTGCTGGAATGCCGCTGTCGAGTAATCTCCTCTTTTCCTTTTCAATCGGTGCGCAAGGCTTTTTGTGGGGAATCGTGGCTCTTGTCATGATGAATATTTTCCCAGATGCTGGTGGTGCGAAAGGGGCTTCGATTGGAATTTTAGGGACTTTGTACATCCTCAGAATGTACTCAGATATTAAAGCTGAATCTTTGAGTTGGCTCAATCCATTGTCTTGGTCTTACTTGACTGATGCGTATGTCAAAGATAATTGGCTCCCAGTCATCCTGACCCTCTTATTGGCTGCAATATTGCTAGCTCTTTCATACCTAATCGAAATTAATCGAGACGTAACCGCAGGTTATTTACCTGAAGGTAATGGAAAAGCTCATGCTGGTTTCTTACTCAAAACATTTACAGGATTTACATTACGTCAACAAAGAACAGCCACTATTGGTTGGTTGCTTGGAATCTTTGTCATGGGAATCACCTATGGTTCCATGATTGGGCAAATTGGCAATCTTATTGGATCTGCTGGTTCTAACAATTATATGTCACGGGCCATGGGCATTACAGAACACGCGACAGGAAATGTAATGACGCAGGATTTCTTGATGACGGTCTATTTGGTCATCTCACTTTTATCCGTCTGTTTTGCAGTTACCTCCTTGCAGAGAATTGTTTCTGAAGAAAGACACAATCGACTTGAACAACTCTATTCAATGCCTCTTTCTCGGACAAAATTATACCTGACATATACTGTGATTGCGTGGGTGCTTGGCGCTTTGGCTCAATTCATTGGAATCCTAGGAATCTATCTTGTTCAAATGGGAAACAAAAATGCGTTGAGTTTTGGCACGCTGTTGAGCGGTGGAATGGTATCTGCTATTGGAACTTTATTTATTCTAGGTTTGCTAGGCTTACTTATCGCATATCTTCCACGTCTGTCGAGTTTAATTTGGGCCTACATCGGCTTTAGTTTCTTTATTGGTGTCATCGGGAATATGCTCAATTTGAGCAACAATATCATGAATTTGGATATCTATCACAATTTGACAAAAGTAACGACCAAGACGGTACACGCATTGAGTAAAACAGCAACAGGTTATGACTTAAATGTTCATGTTAATTCACAGATTGTTGCGAATTGGTCATCATTCTGGATGATTCTCATTTTGTCACTCGTATTTGTAATCATTGGCTTAATTGGGTATCGTCGCCGCGACATCATCAGTGGCTAGTGAATAAAAAATTCATCTCAAGAGCCTAAATTAGTTCAGGATATTGAATTTGAATACAAAAAAACAGGTCTGTTCTACAAGTCGGAAATTATTTTTTCGACTGACAGAACAGAGCTGTTTTATTTTCCCAAAAATAATAAATAATGTATAAAAAGTTATTAGAAAATTGATAATTAATTTAAAATTGTGTTAAAATTTGAATAGATAAAAAAATAGAAAAGGATTGAGGATGGCAGACGAAAAAGCAGAAATTTATACCAATCGAGAAATTTCTTGGTTACAGTTTAATGAGCGAGTGCTAGAAGAAGCAGAACGTGTTAGTACACCGACTTTTGAACGGTTGCGTTTTTTATCCATTTACATGAATAACTTGGATGAATTTTATCGCGTTCGGGTTGGTCGGCTAAATGACCAATTAATTTTGGACAACGAAAGCTATGATACCCAAACAAAAACGAATGTCACGGTACAGTTTCGGACCGTTTTGAGAAAAACTAAGCGTCTGATCCCACGATTTGATCTGGCTTATGACAAATTGAATCAGGAACTCGCTAATTATGGGATTTCCCAGATTCAAGAAACAGAAAAATTATCAGATAAAGATGAGAACTTTCTTAAAAATATTTTCAAGTATAAAGTAGCTCCCCAAATGATGCCTTTCATTGTCGAAAAGAATCACCCCTTACCATTTTTCGAAAATGAAAAACAAGTTTTAGGAGTGACGCTTAAGACAAAAAAAGGAAATACTCGTTTTGGCTTTCTTCCAATTCCAGAAGATGTTGACAAAATTGTACGTATTCCTTCCAATCCAAAACGATTTATGCTCATCGAAGACCTCATCTTCAGATATGCCAATCGTATTTTTCACAAGTTTATAGTTGAAGGAAAAATGGTTTTTTCAGTCGTTAGAAATGCAGACATCGATGAGAGTGATGGTCTGTATGATTATGATCCTGATTTTTCAGAAACGATGTCCAAAATCGTTGAAGTTCGTAATTTTAGAGCGCCTGTCATGGTTAAATTTAGAGGCAATTCAGCTCCCAAAATGCTCAATTATCTAGCCCGTAATTTTGCACTTCGAAAGACTCAGTTTTTTAAATACAGTACCCCACTCGAATTTGACTACCTAGATGAATTAGAAAACTTATTTACTAAAAAGATGCACAAGAAGGCCTTTTATCCACCTGTAAAACCGGCCAATACTAAGTCTTTGGATGAATCGAAAGATATAATTGACCAATTACTTGAAAAAGATGTTCTTATGTCCTATCCATTTGAAAGTTTTTCGCCCATGGTTCGCTTACTCGAGCAGGCTTCAAAAGATGAGCGCGTCAGCCATTTATCGATGACCCTTTATCGTGTATCTAAACATTCAAAAATTGTGGCTGCTTTAATTGCGGCAAGTAAAAAGGGGAAGGACGTGACGGTCATCATCGAATTGAGGGCCCGCTTCGATGAAGAAAATAATATTGATTTGTCCGAAAAGTTAAATAAGGCAGGAATTAATGTCATTTACGGGCTACCCGGTTACAAGGTGCATTCAAAACTCCTTCTCATAGAGTTAAAAGACTACCGTTCAGTCTGCTTGATTGGAACGGGTAATTTTAATGAAACGACAGCCCGCTTTTATACAGATGTGGCACTAATGACCTCTGATAACAAAATTACTGCTGATGTCAAAAATGTGTTTACTCATATTGAAATTGGATCATTTGTTCAACAAAGTCGAGCCTTACTTGTTTCACCACTTTTAATGAAACCCAAATTAATTGAACTTATGGATGAAGAAATTGAAGCTGCTAAAAAGCACCTCCCTGCGAGGATCATCTTAAAAATGAATTCATTAACCGAAAAGGAGATGATGAATAAACTTGTTGAAGCCTCGAAAGCAGGAGTTAAAGTTGATTTAATCGTTCGTGGCATTTGCTGTCTAATTCCGGGCGTAAAGGGTGAGACAGAAAATATAAGGGTTCGTTCAATCGTTGGTCGCTATTTAGAACATTCACGAATTTTTGCTTTTGGTGATGGTCAACGGGAACGGAAATACTATATCTCTTCTGCCGACTTGATGACACGAAATTTGACTGGTCGTGTTGAAGCGGCATCACCTATTTATGACGAGGAGGGTAAAAAGAAGTTACAATTGATTTTGGATTTATGTTTGCAAGATAATGTCAATGCACGCATTCAAAATGCAAAAGGAAAATATGTTCCTGTTCGAGTAGGGAAACGAACAAAACTCGTCGACAGTCAAGCACGGCTGAATGAATTAGCTCATGCTGAAACTGTTGGCAAATGGATTAAAAAAATAGTCAATCAAAAATAAGTGAGGGAAAAAATGAAACGAATTGGCATACTAACAAGTGGCGGAGACTGCGCAGGACTTAATCCAGCAATATATGCAGTGGCTAAAGCCATTTATCGTAAAATAGATGATGTGGAAATCATTGGCATATTGGATGGTTACACTGGCTTAATAGATTTAAATACCAAGGTCCTGAAACCGAAAGACTTTGAGGGACTATTGACAAAAGGGGGGACGTTTTTACGATCGATTCGCCAATCCTTCAAGACGATTGATGTCAAAGACGAAAACGGTATTTCTAAAGCAGACAAAATTGTTAAGAATTATAATAAACTTGACCTTGATGCGCTCGTTGTCTTGGGGGGGAATGGGACACATAAAATTGCCAACCTCCTTTCTGAAAGAGGTTTAAATATCGTTGGTCTGCCCAAAACAATTGACAATGACATTTTCGGTACCGAAGAAACCTTTGGCTACGATACCGCAGTTCAAGTGGGCGCTGATTATATTGATCGAATCCAAACTACAGCTGCATCGCATTCACGTGTCTTTGTGGTCGAAATCATGGGAAATAAAGTAGGTTGGTTGGCCTTATCGGTTGGCGTTTCCGCGGGTGCCGATGCAATCATTCTGCCTGAAATACCCTATTCTGCGGAGAAATTGAATGACGCATTAAAAAAGACACTTAAAGAAAAAAATTATGCCATTGTCGTTGTCAGTGAGGGTGCATTTGCAAAAGAAGAGCGTAAGATGAAAAATAAAGAACGTTTGTCTGAGCGCAAGTTGGCAGGTTTTAATTCTATTGCAGATAAAGTAGGAGATGATATTGCGAAAGGACTTGGTATTGAAATTCGAACGGCTATACCGGGACACGTTTTGCGAGGTGGTGAGCCTTCAGCGCGTGACCGCAATTATACCATGCAACTCGGTGCCGTTGCCGCAGGTCTTATAGCCGATGAAGTATACGGTGTTACAGTAGCCAAGGTGAATGGGCGAATTTCGTTTAATCAACTCAGTGAAATTGCTGGGAAAGCAAAACCCGTTCCAGAAGATGACAGTCTTTTGCTCGCTGCGAGAAGTATCGGAATATCGTTTGCTGATTAATAAAATAAAAAAAATAGCCTTAAGGCTATTTTTTTAGTTGGTGATAACGATTGTACCAAATGTCAACATATTCTTTTGAAAAAGGACCTTTTTCGTTATTAATCCAATCCACAAGAATTTTTACATTCTCTTTTAAAATGTAATCTATTTCCTTTGGATAAGACATTTGTTTACGATGACGCTCATATTCTTCAACGTCGAGTAATTTTTTCTCGCCGTCTTTAAAAACTTTAATGTCAAGATCGTAATCAATGTACTTTAATGCTTCGTTATCAAGGATGAAGGGACTCGCTAAATTACAGTAGTAGCTGACGCCTTCCTCACGAATCATAGCAATGATGTTAAACCAAAACTTTTTGTGGAAGTAAACGATTGCAGGTTCGCGCGTAACCCAACGACGTTCGTCGGATTCAGTCACGAGCGTATGATCATTTACGCCAATAATAGAATTTTCATTCGTTTTCAGGACCATCGTGTCACGCCATGTACGATGGAGACTGCCATCATGTTTATAGCTTTGAATCGTGATAAAGTCGCCTTCTTTTGGAATTTTCAAGGCTTTCTCGCTTTCTCAATTCAAAGTTCTCACTCATCATTGTACCACTTTTTTCTTAATTTTAATAGTTCAAATGACATTATTTTCTAATTTATTTCAAATAATGTGAGCGCTGACAAAAACTCTTTTTTCAGGTGAGATTGACGAAATTTAAGCCAAGCAGATTCGTTTTTGATTGCATTGTAACGCTTCCTCAGGTGGTACATTTCTGGGATTTGATAAGTGGGATAGGTATGAAAGAACCGATCTACCATTTGCCATTCATAAGTGTAACCTAAAGGGCGAGCATGATAAATGATGCCCTTAATTTTTCTTGGCTCGTAGCGATGGTGTATGTGCCCAAAAACAACATCGGAAATATTTGGAAACCTCATAAAAATCTCATGGAATCGATCTGAACCCAAGAAAGCATTAAATTTTTCAAACTTTTCGTATCGCGTATTTATGATAAATTGATGATGTGGTACAAAGTGCATACTCACTATAATCCGTTTTGCATGTGTCAAGCCTGACAATACGTCATTGAGCTGCTGACAGATTTTTTCAGTTGTCAGAATATCGTCCAACGCACGATGGATTTTTCGGTCAAAATAAAAATTTTTCTTAAAGTTTTCCAATTTTTTCTGGCTCATTTTACCCTTTAAAAAAGAATAGTCATACCATCCAGCAAAACTGACGAACGCGGTTTGTCCAAACCAAAAAATCTGAAAATCATTCGCTTCGATTTCATTCTCAGTTAGTCCTACCATATCGTGGTTACCCAAATTTGAAGTAACCACAATTCCTGTTTCTGCTGACAACTCAACAAGATAGGGCACGGTTAGGCCATAGAAGTCATTGGACATATCCCCGGCAAAGTGGAGGTGGGTAACTTTTTCCTTGAGTAAAATTTTCTTAAAGAGGTCTAATTCTGGGGGGGTGAACTGATTAATATCCATGTGGAAATCAGAAATTATTGCAAGTTTTTGTGAATCATTCATAAAAAAATTATAACTGTTTCATGGAATTATAACAAGCTATTCAATTCTAGTTTAGATAAACTAGAGCAATTCATTTTGTCAGATAAAATGATAAAATAGGGACATGAATAATCTTAAAGCAGCCATTCAAGAATTGGCACGGGAATTAAATATTCAAAAAATCGGCTTTACCACGGCAGATAATTTCGAATACTTGCGCAAATCATTGGTTGAACAGAAAGAAGCTGGGCACACCAGTGGTTTTGAACATCAAAATTTGGACGAGCGTTTGCATCCAAAACTAGCTGTCGAAGATGCCAAAACTATTATCTCAATCGCTATTGCATACCCTAATAAGCCCTTGGGGCGTCCCGAAAAGACAGAATATCGGCGGGGCCAATTTTCACGTGGGTCTTGGGGAGAAGATTATCATGATGTCTTAGGCCGTAAACTAGATGCTCTAGCCAGAGGAATTGAAAAAATTGCTGGTGACTTTAACTATAAGGCAATGGTTGATACAGGAGCCCTTGTCGATGTTGCAGTAGCTGCACGAAGCGGTATCGGTTTTATTGGAAAAAACGGATTACTCATCAGTAAAGAATATGGCTCATGGATGTTTCTGGGTGAACTAGTCACCAATTTGGAAATTGAACCCGATCAACCAGTTGATTACGGCTGTGGGGAATGTACCCGCTGTGTTGACTTTTGTCCAACAAAAGCTTTGCTTGGAGATGGACGCCTTAATGCTCAACGTTGTTTGAGTTATCAAACACAGGCCAAAGGAAAAATGCCAGAAGAATATCGCGACAAAATCAAAACAGTGATTTATGGTTGTGATATTTGTCAAATGGTTTGCCCTTATAATAAAGGAATTGATAGTCATTTTCATCCTGAAATGGAACCCGACCCTGAATTGACTAACCCAGAATTGCTCCCCCTCCTTGATTTATCAAATAAGCAATTTGTTAATAAATTTGGCGCAATGGCAGGTTCTTGGAGAGGAAAAAATCCAATTCAGCGCAATGCCGTTTATGCGCTAGCCAATGCAAATGATAAATCGGCACTCCCAAAACTTAAAGAAATTGTGGAGCAAGACGTCAGAGAATATATGGTCGATGCAGCAGAATGGGCTATTGAACGATTAGAAAATGGCAAAAAAAGAATTCGTCCACGGAAATAAGAATCGTTATACGAAGCCCATCAATCTGTTTAAGTAAAGCTTGTTTTTTACTATTTTTATTAAAAAAACCTTCTAAGAAAATAAAGCATCAGGTTCGAAAAAACACCTTATACAAAGACAGTAGCGCGTTAATCTACTGTCTTTTTTAGTCATAATATGGTAAAATGGAGTTTATGGAACTATCTGAAATTAGAAATCTATTGGAAAAACATCATCAAAAAGTAGAGGATTTCCGCAATGCTTTGGACCTTGATCGGCTCGAAGAAGAAATCGCTCTTTTTGACAATGATATGGCCGATCCCAATTTTTGGAATGACTCAACTGCAGCTCAAAAAGTAATCGATGAATCAAACATCTTGAAAGCAAAATACGACAATTTTATGCACATGTCTGACCTTTATGAAGAGGCTGAAGCCATGCTTGAAATGCTTCAAGAAGAACCAGATGAAGAAATGCAAGAAGAACTTGAAGCAAATGTCGTTGAACTTGAAGAAGTCATCGAGAAATACGAACTTGAAATTTTGCTCAATCAACCTTATGACCACATGAATGCCATTGTGGAAATTCATCCAGGTTCTGGTGGAACAGAGGCACAGGACTGGGGATCAATGCTGATGCGGATGTATACACGTTGGGGTGAAGCACATGGATATAAAGTTGAAATCTTGGATTATCAGGACGGCGACGTTGCTGGTCTCAAATCGGTAACAATTCGCTTCAATGGTCACAATGCCTACGGCTTTTTACGTGGTGAAAAAGGCGTTCACCGTTTGGTTCGAATTTCTCCTTTTGATTCGGCAAACCGTCGTCATACCTCATTTACATCGGTTGATGTCATGCCTGAATTGGATAAGACTATCGAAGTCAACATTAGCAAGTCAGACCTCAAACGGGATGTCTTTCACGCTGGTGGAGCAGGTGGACAAAACGTCAATAAGGTAACCACAGGGGTTCGTTATACGCATATTCCAACAGGAATTGTCGTTCAATCAACTATTGACCGGACACAATACGGAAATGATGAAATTGCCCTTAATATGTTAAAATCTAAATTGGTTCAACTTGAAATGGACAAAAAACAAGCCGAAGTTGATGAATTACGTGGAGACCAATCAGAAATTTCTTGGGGAAGTCAAATACGTTCCTACGTTTTCATGCCTTATCAATTAGTTAAAGATACCAGAACTGGCTTTGAATCTGGTCAGATTGATAATGTGATGGATGGTGATATTGACGGCTTCATCAATGCATATTTGCGTTGGAAAACACTCTAATGTGTGTGAATTCAAGTGCAGAATGAAACACTTCTTTAACTAAATTGTTATAATAAAGAAATCAGTGATATGAATTGACTTACTTTATCGCTGCTTTTTTGATATAATTGTAACGTCCGTACTCAGCGAAGTATGGAGAATTTAGAGTAAACTCGACGAGTTTGCAAACGAATAAAACATTTTACTTGTCCCATTATTGATGGGAATGAGTAAAAATATTTGCATAGGAAAGGTACTCATGAGTATTATTAAACTAAGCAATGTGACAAAAAAATATTCAAATGGAACGACCGCTTTACGTAATATTTCCCTCGAAATTGAACCGGGTGAATTTACGTATATTGTTGGTCCATCTGGAGCTGGTAAATCAACTTTTATCAAGTTGCTTTACCGCGAACTGAAGATTGATAAAGGTTCAGGTCACGTTGCAAAATATGATTTAAGCAAGCTGAAAGGGCGCGAAGTTCCAATGCTTCGGCGTTCTGTCGGAGTTGTTTTCCAAGACTATAAATTGTTGCCTAAAAAGACAGTATTTGAAAATATTGCTTACGCAATGGAAGTTATTGGAAAAAATCCACGCGAAATCAAAAAACGGGTCAGTGAAGTTCTCGATTTGGTCGGTTTAAAACACAAAATTCGTTCGTTCCCTAATGAACTCTCGGGTGGGGAACAACAACGTGTAGCAATTGCTCGTTCAATTGCTAATGCCCCTAAAGTCCTAATTGCCGATGAACCAACTGGTAATTTGGACCCAGAAAATTCTTGGGAAATTATGAATTTGCTCGAAAAGATTAATCTTCAAGGCACAACGATTCTCATGGCAACACACAATAGCCAAATCGTAAATACGTTGAAACACCGTGTTATTGCGATTGAAAATGGACGTATTGTTCGTGACCAAGAGGAAGGAGATTATGGCTATGATGATTAGAAATTTCTTTAGACATATCGGTGAATCTCTTAAGAACATAAAACGTAACGGCTGGATGACCATTGCTGCCGTTTCATCAGTTATGATTACACTTGTCCTTGTTGGTGCATTTTTGTCAATTATCATGAATGTATCAAAATTGGCTACAGATATAGAAAATAATGTCCGTATCGTGGCATACATGAATTTGGACGTACACGACCAGGAACAAAAGGTGACTGATCCAAAAGATTCTTCCAAGCAGATAACGAATGCCGATTATAAAAAAGTTTATAACCAGTTGACGAAATTGTCGGATGTGAAGACCATTAAATTTTCTAGTAAGCAAGAACAATTGAATCAATTAACTGAATCGATTCCAACTTATAAATTATTTAAAGGGGATGCTAATCCGCTTTATGATGCCTACATCATCGAAGCAGATTCTCCAAACAAAGTTAAATCCATTGCGGCTCAAGTTCAAAAAATTTCTAGCATAAACAAAGTCAATTATGGTGGTTCAAGCACGACCAAAATCTTTGCTTTTGCAAAATCTATTCGACTTTGGGGAATTGGTTTGGCTGCACTTTTGCTTTTCATGGCTATCTTTTTGATCCAGAATACCATTCGTATTACGATCATGTCCCGTCAACGTGAGATTCAAATTATGCGTCTGGTTGGGGCTAAGAACGGCTATATTCGTTGGCCATTCTTCCTTGAAGGTGCATGGGTTGGCCTATTGGGTTCAATCATACCAAGTCTCTTGTTAGCATGGGGTTATAAAATTGCTTATAACAGCTTGCTTCCAAGTCTTCGACCACAACAATTGTACCTTTACTCACCAAGTTCATTTATTCCTCAAATTACAGGAATTATGGTTGTCATTGGTGTCTTGATTGGTTCATTTGGAGCCTTGCTCTCGATGCGCCGATTCTTGAGAATATAAAAGAAAAAAGCTTGCCTAGCGAGCTTTTTTTGTAATAAAAAAATCTCCTTTGGGAGATTTTTTATTAAATATTATAGTCATCATCTGACATTGATTCAACTTCGCCGAGGAGATAGGAGTTTCCAACTTGACTGAAGAAATCGTGATTTGATGAAGAAGTAGAGATTCCATTCATCACGACAGGATTAACGTCTGCGGCCGTATCTGGAAAGAGCGGATCTTGACCTAAATTCATCAATGCTTTGTTAGCGTTATAGCGGAGGAAAGTTTTGACTTCCTCGGTCCAACCGATTTCATCATAGAGCAATTCAGCATAGCGTTCTTCATTTTCGTACAATTCATAAAGTAAATCATACATCCAACTTCTAAACTCGTCTTGTTCAGCTTCTGAAAGTTCGTTGAACCCGAGTTGGAACTTATATCCAATGTAAGTGCCATGGACTGACTCATCACGTAAAATCAATTTAATGATTTCGGCTGCATTAATCATTTTGTTGTTTCCGAGGTACCAAAGCGGTGTGTAAAAACCAGAGTAGAAAAGGAAGCTTTCCAAGAAAACAGAAGCCACTTTTTTTTGCAAGGGTGTGCCATCTTGGTAGTAATGGTTGAGGATTTCAGCTTTTTTCTGCATGTATTCATTGTTATCAACCCAGTCAAACAGCTCGTCAATTTCGGCTTTTGAAAGCAGAGTTGAAAAGACGGTTGAATATGACTTCGCATGTACTGATTCCATGAAGATAATGTTGTTGAAACACGCACGTTCTTGCATGGTTCGTGCATCGTCAAGCATAGCCACATTTCCGTCTTGAGATTGAAGTGTATCAAGTAAGGTTAAGCCTGCAAAGACTTTGCTGTAAGTGTGGCGTTCCAAA
This sequence comes from Lactococcus fujiensis JCM 16395, assembly GCF_002441655.1. Taxonomy (GTDB): domain Bacteria; phylum Bacillota; class Bacilli; order Lactobacillales; family Streptococcaceae; genus Lactococcus; species Lactococcus fujiensis. Next base: position 84,919 of record NZ_JXJU01000002.1, read on the forward strand.
TCAGTCAATTTACCGCGCCAGTCATCAAGGTCATTTGAGACAGGAACACGTGTATCCAGCCAAAATTGGCTCGTTAATTTTTCCCAAGTGTATTTGTCAATGGAATCTTCAATTGAATTCCAGTTAATTGCAGCGTAATTTGCTGCACCACGTTTTGTATCGTAATTCATTAATATTTTCCTTCTCTTTGAAAGGCATCATCTTTTGTCATCGCAAACAAAGATTTACTCAGACTTCTAAGTTAGATGACACATGATTCACATTGATTTGCGCCCACTTCATCTTCGTCATCAGTAAAGGTACGGACGTAATAAATGGTTTTGATCCCTTTTTTGTAAGCATAGTTACGTAAAATAGAAAGGTCACGCGTTGTCATTTTATTCGTTGAAACTTTCCATTCATAGAGGCCTTCAGGCAAGGTAGAACGCATGAAGAGAGTCAATGAGAGACCTTGGTCAACGTGTTCTGTTGCCGCTGCATAAACATCGATTACGGCACGCATATCAGTATCGTAGGCTGATTTGTAGTAAGGAATTGTATCAGTAGCAAGTCCAGCAGCTGGGTAGTAAATTTTTCCAACTTTCTTTTCTTGACGTTCTTCGATACGATTTACAATTGGGTGAATTGAAGAAGAACAATCATTAATGTATGAAATTGAACCATTTGGTGCAACGGCCATTCGATAAGAATTATAAACCCCATTTTCCATTACAGAAGTCTTCAAAGCAGCCCAATCTTCAGGTGTTGGAACTTTGATGTCAGCAAACAAGGCTTTAATTTTATCAGAGGTCACATCAAAATAATCGTGCGTTAGGTATTTGTCAAAGTATGAACCATCCGCATAGGCAGAGCGTTCAAATCCAGCAAAACTTGCATTTTTTTCAATAGCCAATTCATTTGAAGCAACCAAAGTATAGTAGTTCAATAACATGAAATAAACACTCGTGAATTCAACGGCTTCTTTTGAATCATAATGAATATGATTATTGGCAAGGAAACTGTGTAAGCCCATTGCACCAAGTCCTATAGCATGCATTTGACCATTTCCCTTGCGGACTGTTGGTACAGTGTCCAAATTCGTTGTTTCAGAAATGAATGTCAAGGCGCGAACCATTGATTCAATAGATGTTCCAAAATCAGCACCAGATGTCATCATGTTCATGATGTTTGTTGAACCCAAGTTGCAGGCAACGTCTGTTCCGAGGACTTCATAAGTTTGGTCATCACTGAGGACTGAAGGCGTTTGAACTTGTAAAATTTCAGAACACAGGTTTGACATAGAAATAATACCATCTACAGGATTGGCTTTATTCGCTGTATCAATATTGATGACATAAGGATAACCAGATTCTTGTTGAAGTTTTGAAATTTCTTGTTCAACTGTACGAGCATCCAATTTTTTCTTACGAATCTTTGGATTAGCCACCATATTGTCGTATTCAGCGGTAATATCCACTTCAACATAGGGTTTGTTATAAACACGTTCTACAGTATAAGGTTCGAAGGTGTACATGGGTTCGCCTTTACGAACCAATTCGTAAAATTTATCAGGTACGGTTACTCCGAGTGACAAAGTTTTTACGCGAATTTTTTCATCCGCATTTTCTTTTTTTGTAGAAAGAAATTCCAAAATGTCGGGGTGGAAAATTGAAAGGTAAACGACACCTGCCCCTTGACGTTGCCCCAATTGATTGGCATAGGAAAAAGCATCTTCAAATAATTTCATGACCGGAACGACACCAGCCGCTACACCATCATAACCTTTAATTGGAGCACCAGCTCCACGCAAGTTTGACAAATTAAGGCCAACACCACCACCATTTTTAGAAAGTTGGAGGGCAGAATTAATTGTTCGGCCGATAGAATTCATATCATCTGAAATCTGTAACAAGAAACATGAAACAAATTCACCACGACGTTGACGACCAGCATTCAAGAATGTAGGTGTTGCAGGTTGGTAGCGGCGGTTGATCATTGAAAAAGCTAGATCGCGCGCTAAATTCTCGCTGCCATCTGCCATGTACAAGGCATTCATCAAAACCCGATCTTCAAAATCTTCAAGGTACATTTCGCCTTCGTTGTCTTTCATCGCATACTGATTGTAAAATTTGTATGCCGCCATGAAAGAATCAAAACGGAAGCCAAAAGCACCCAGCTCTTTGCGTAATCCCGTGATAAATTCTGGACTGTATTTACGGATAAAAGCTTCTTCAAGATAGGTATTTTCAAGTAACCATTCGATTTTGTCCATGTAAGTTTCCGCATGAAAACTGTTAGGTCGTACGTTTTCTTTAAAAAAGGCTTTGATTGCCTCACGGTCTTTTGCTAATGGAATTGAGCCATTAACGGGAATATTTATTTCGTTATTGAGTTCGAAATAAGTGACATCATTAAGTTCTTTGAGAGACATAGCTGCCTTTCTATCTATGTGAAATTATTTTCTAATTCATTTAGAAAATGCACTAGGAGAGCCGAAATCTATGCTCTCCTAGAATAATATTGTTCCAATGTTCGGACTTCATGGATTAATGCGGTGAAGTTCTAATTTTTGCTCCGGCATCCAATTTTTGAATTAGTGTTTGCACAAATTCGACATCCTTTGGAGTGCCATTAAATTCAAAATCATATAATATAGGAATTTGATATTTAGCGGATAATTCTTTAGCAGTATAAATGTAGATGCCTGCAAAATTTTTATTGCCTGTGCCAATGATACCTTTACAGAAAGCGGCATTTAAGCCCCATGCCATAAACTCAAAGACAGGATCGACGACGTCTTGACTCTGTCTAACAGTGGGGGTCTCTTCAGCATATGATGGTGTGATGAGAAGAAACGGTTCTGTTAGCTCAATGTCGGGTTCGTCAGCCGTAATTTCGACGGCAGTTACATTTTGAAGTTTGCTTATAAAGCGACGGGTTTGGCCCGTAAGACTAAAATAAACAATTTTCATAATTAAACCAATTTAGCGAGTTCGGAAGGACGGAAACCTGAAAAAGAAATTTCGTCTTTTTTGATAACCGGTGCTGCACGGTATCCCATGTCTAAAACAGTTTGGATAAATTCGGGTTTTTCATCAATGTTAATTTCATCAAATTCAACATCATGTTCATTTAACCATTTTTTTACCATTTTGCATTGCATGCAATTGTTTTTTGAATAAACAGTGACCATAAGTTCCTCCAGAAATAATTAATGTGATTTATTGTTAATGCGCATCCGGTAGTTTTATCTATCCTAAGATAAAAACATCTGGCGTGACCTCATGCGTTGGAGTCTAAAATAAGGGGCGACAGTTTCGGCGTATGTAAAATAAATTGTACTTTTATTTTAGTATAAAAAAAAACCTAAGTCAAGGTTTTTTTTCTACATCTAGTGTTTTTTATGTATTATTTTTAATTCAAACACTATATCTTGTGTTGTTTACTAAGGTTTAAGCCCCATGGTACGACACTTTCAACGTGTTTTCTAATGCGTGAAATATTTGAAGCGTGGCGTGAAATGATAATTGTTGCCAGGGCCAAAACAATGAGGGTAAAAATCAAATCGTAATGGTGCAAAATAAAGGAGAAAGCAGGGAAAATAGCAACACCAACAAGTGCGACTATTGCAGCGCTTATGCTTGAAAGTGAAATCATACTAAATAAATAAAGCATAATCACGAAAACGACTACCAAAAGTAACAAGAAGAGTGGATTGTAGCCTAATAAAACCCCAGCCGAAGTTGCCACGGCCTTGCCGCCATGGAAATGATCGAAGATGGAGAAAGTATGTCCCAAAACGGCACATAAACCAAAGACGAGCACCGGGAGAGCAGTATTGTGAAAAAGACTTGGCAGTAAAACGGCGACGGTTCCTTTCAATAAATCAAAGAAGAAGACGACAAGGCCAGCTTTTTTTCCAAGAATTCGGAAGGTATTGGTTGTTCCTGTATTTCCTGAGCCGAACTCATGTAGATTTTTCTTGAAAAAGATTTTGCCAATCCATAATCCGGCAGGAATAGACCCTAATAGGTAGGAAACGATAAGTAAAAGTACTGTTGTCATTTTTTGTCCTAATATCTGCTATCGAAATCACAAAGGTGATGTTGATAGTATTCTAAATTCTAAGTTTGCTCCTAATTATAGCATAAATATTGGAGAAAGCGGTGAAAAATCTTGGATGGTCTCAATCATAATCTTAAATTTCACAAAGTTTAAGGTTTATGACTAAACTTTGTTAATTATAAAAATTAAGAATAAAATGTGAGACAGAATCAATAGGTTCAAACTTGTAAAATGTGGCCGCCACAACCGCTGGAACATTTGCTTCAGATGGCACAGCTAGTGCCACACTAGTTTATACTTTGACGGCTGCTCAATATGCAGGCTTGACTCAAAAAGGAGATACGATTCAATCGCAAGTGACGGGGCTTGATAGGACGGATTCTACGACATTGACCATTGCCCCAACTTTTGCCAACGAAACTGAAACCATCCCACCAATCAATACTCCTATAAAGTTCAATTATCCTGCTAAAACCAATGTGACCAAAAAGGGAGAAACAACCAAGGAAAGGTCAGAAGAGAAATTTTACGCCCCTAAAAATATAACTTCATACAGTCGCGTCTCACACGCTAACCATCACCTCTTGCCAAAAACGGGAACAGCTGATTCGACAGATTTAATCGCAATCGGTACGAGTTTGATTAGCCTTGCAGGAACGGTTTTACTTGGTCGAAAGAGAAAAAGGAGATAGGGACAACAGAACGAAACAAAAAGCGAAACTTTTCCGCTTTTTGTTTCGTTTAATTAATTAAATTCAGACAATAGCTTCATTCAACTAAAAACATACTAAGAAAATAAATTAAACTTACTGGGAAACAGGGACAAACACATCGATAAAGAAAGTTCGATCATTAAGAATACTTAAGTTATCCAATGAGTTACAAATATAGAGAAGAAAGGAGAGAAAGGAGTAGAACTCAGTGGACAATATTTATTGAACTAAATAAGAGAGCTACAATTTTTCATTCGTTTAAAAAGTCTGCTTTGACAAACGTTTTTAAAGAGGTTAAAATAGAAAGGATGATAAATTTTTCCAACTGGTCGAGGCTTTTTGCTTAACGGGTTTGAAATAATCTATGGAGAACTTAATGGTTGTAGATATAAATAATTATGATGATAATGCTATCCAAATCCTTGAAGGATTAGATGCGGTAAGAAAACGTCCGGGTATGTATATTGGATCGACGGATGGAACAGGTTTGCACCATTTAGTCTGGGAAATCGTAGACAATGCAGTTGATGAGGCCTTGTCAGGCTTTGGTTCAAAAATTGCAGTGTCAATCAATAAAGATGGATCTTTGACGGTCGAAGATGAAGGACGTGGGATGCCTGTTGGAATGCATAAAACGGGTAAACCAACAATTGAGGTCATCTTCACGATTCTCCATGCAGGAGGAAAATTTGGCCAAGGAGGCTATAAAACGTCTGGCGGATTACACGGGGTTGGATCTTCTGTGGTCAATGCCCTTTCAGAATGGCTTGAAGTGGAGGTGACGCGTGATGGAGTTGTTTACCGTCAACGTTTCATCAACGGGGGACACCCAGCCACAGGGCTTGAAAAAGTCGGTAAAGCTGCCAAGTCGAAAACGGGAACAAAAGTCACTTTTAAACCAGATCGCACAATTTTTTCGACCGTTGAGTTCAAATATCAAACCATTTATGAGCGGTTGAATGAATCAGCCTTTCTACTGAAAAACGTAACTTTAAGTTTAAATGATGAAAGAAGTAGCGAAAGTGCTGAATTTCATTATGAAAATGGGGTACAAGATTTTGTTGCTTATTTAAATGAAGACAAAGATACATTAACACCGATTCTCGATTTTGAAGGGCAACAAGACGGTTTTGATGTTGAAGTGGCCCTCCAATACAATGATGGTTATTCTGAAAATATTTTGTCCTTTGTCAATAATGTTCGTACGAAAGATGGTGGCTCACACGAGGCTGGTCTGAAAACAGCATTGACTAAAGCAATGAACGAATATGCACGTCGGGTCGGTTTGTTAAAAGATAAAGATAAAAATCTCGAAGGCTCTGATTATCGTGAGGGATTGACCGCCGTCTTGTCTTTGCTGATTCCTGAGGAACATTTGCAATTTGAGGGCCAAACAAAAGATAAACTGGGTTCTCCCTTAGCCCGACCGATTGTCGATGCTGTCGTTTCTGAGAAACTGACCTATTATTTATTAGAAAATGGCGATTTAGCTCAAAATTTGATACGCAAAGCTTTGAAAGCTCGTGAAGCGCGTGAGGCCGCACGTAAAGCACGCGATGATTCTCGTTCTGGCAAAAAATCGAAGAAGGTTAAAGGATTATTATCCGGAAAATTGACACCTGCGCAGACTAAAAATCCCAATAAAAACGAACTCTATCTGGTCGAAGGAGATTCTGCTGGAGGTTCCGCAAAACAGGGCCGTGATCGGAAGTTTCAAGCCATTCTTCCATTACGCGGTAAAGTAATCAATACTGAAAAAGCCAAAATGCAAGACATTTTGAAAAATGAAGAAATCAATACGATGATCTATACTATTGGTGCTGGTGTCGGTGCTGACTTTACGCTTGAAGACCGAAATTACGACAAAGTGATTATCATGACCGATGCTGATGACGATGGTTCACACATTCAAGTTTTACTTTTGACTTTCTTTTATCGGTATATGAAACCTCTTGTCGAAGCTGGTCACGTCTACATCGCTTTGCCACCACTGTATAAAATGAGTGAGGGCAAAGGAAAAAAAGAAAAAACGGAATATGCATGGACCAATGGCGAATTAGAAGAAATGCGTAAACATTTCGGTCGTGGTGCAACATTACAGCGTTATAAAGGACTTGGAGAAATGAACGCGGACCAATTATGGGAAACGACAATGAATCCTGAAACAAGAACACTCATCCAAGTGACGATTGACGATGCCGCACAGACTGAAAAACGGGTTTCCGTTTTAATGGGAGATAAGGTTCCACCGCGACGTAAATGGATTGAAAATAATGTAAAATTCACATTGGAAGAAGATGGGATTTTTTAGTCTCATTGGCGGCGTTATTTCGTCAGTCCTGACAGAAAAGGAAAAATATGATTCAGAAATATGTTGTTTTTGATTTTGAGACCACTGGTTTATCTGCTCAAAAAAATGAAATTATTCAAATTGGGGCGGTCAAATATGATGAAGAAAATAATGAAATATCCCGTTTCAATCAACTTATTAAGCCTCAGCGCTCTTATGTTTCAGCTGATATTTCACGCCTGACAGGGATTTATAGTCGCGATCTGCTCAATCAACCGGTCATCAATGATGTTTTACCTGACTTTTTAAACTTTATTCAAGGACATTTGCTGGTTGCTCATAATGCACCTTTTGATGTTGGCTTTCTATACCAAGCCATTATTGACTGTCAAATTCGTGATGCGGAGCGATTTGAGGTTTATGATACATTGACTGAGGCTCGCCGTTTAATGAAAGCTAAATCGTATAAATTGGAAAATCTGAAGGATTTTCTGGGAATTTCAGTCCGCAGTCATGATGCTTTGAACGATTGCCTAGTCACTGGATTACTATATCAGCATTTGCAGAAAATTGAACATCCGCAAAAAGCATTGGTTACTAGCGATGAAGCGGAAGATGAACAATTGAGTCTTTTCACAAGTTTTCAAGATGAAGGAATCACAGAAACCCTAAGGCGAAAATTAGGCTTACCTTTAACGAAGGATTTGGTCTATTATAAGCAGGCGACAGATAAAAGCTGGCAGGTACTTGATGTCATCGGAATTTCCATAAGTCAAGAGTATTCAGCTGGTTTCAGCCTTTGCTTGACCTTATTTGACAATGAAAAAGTGAATATACATTCTGATTTCTTTGTCCAAATGCAAAAGAAAAATTTTGTGACCGATATCTCTGAAGTTTTATAAAAATAAGAAAAGAATGCTATTGAATGATTGTTAAAAGAAAAAAATTCGCGGAGCTGAGTCCACTTGAACTATACAAATTGTTACAATTACGACAAGAAGTATTTATTCTTGAACAAGAATGTTTTTATCAAGATTTGGATGATAAAGATCAAGCAGCCGAACATCTGTGGCTGGAAAATGAAGCGGGACAAATTTTGGCTGAATGTCGACTGATTGCAAAAGGTGTGACATTTAATGACGCCGTATCAATTGGTCGAGTGATTACAGCACCCATCGCACGTGGAAAAGGACTTGGGATCGTTATGCTTAAAGAGGCGATTAGCCAATTTGAAATTCAAAATGCTGAACTTGTAAAAATAGAGGCTCAATTTTATGCCAAGGCCTTTTATGAAAAACTAGGCTTTGAACAGATTTCAGATCTCTTTCTAGAGGATAATATTGAACATATTGTTATGCAATTAAAATTGTAATAAGCAACTTAGAAGTTAATGAGAGAAAGTTTAAGATGTCAAATATACAAAAACTTCCATTAGAGGATATTATGGGGGACCGTTTTGGACGATATAGTAAATACATCATTCAAGAGCGGGCCCTTCCTGATATTCGTGATGGCTTAAAACCTGTTCAACGGCGGATACTTTATTCGATGAACAAGGATGGGAATACATTTGATAAGGCTTATCGCAAGTCGGCTAAGTCGGTGGGAAACGTCATGGGGAATTTTCATCCCCATGGTGATTCTTCGATCTATGAGGCCATGATTCGACTGAGTCAAGATTGGAAAATGAGTGAACCTTTAATCGAAATGCATGGGAATAATGGGTCAATGGATGGCGATAGTCCCGCCGCCATGCGTTATACAGAAGCTCGATTGGCAGAGATTGCTGGCTATCTCTTAGCAGATATTGAAAAAGAGACCGTCACTACAGCATGGAATTTTGACGATACCGAAAAAGAACCAACTGTATTGCCGGCAAGTTTCCCCAACCTATTGGTTAATGGTTCAACGGGGATTTCAGCTGGATATGCCACGGATATCCCCACGCATAATTTAGCTGAAGTCATTGATGCGACCATTTATCTGATTGATCATGAAAATGCATCTTTGGAGAAATTGATGCAATATTTGCCAGGACCAGATTTTCCGACTGGTGCAATCATTCAAGGGAAAGACGAAATTCGTAAAGCCTACGAAACGGGAAAAGGACGGATTGTTGTTCGTTCTCGCGTCACTATAGAAACTCTTAAAGGAGGTCGCGAACAATTAGTGGTCACCGAAATTCCTTACGAAATTAATAAGGCGAACCTCGTAAAGAAAATTGACGATGTTCGACTAAATGCAAAAGTGCCAGGAATATCAGAAGTTCGTGACGAGTCCGATCGAGAAGGCTTGCGGATAGCCATTGACCTTAAAAAAGAAGCAGACAGCAAATTGGTTTTAAACTACCTTTTCAAAAATACGGATTTACAAGTCAATTATAATTTTAATATGGTCGCCATAGATAATATGACACCGCGCCAAGTCGGGGTATTACCGATATTAACTGCCTATGTCAGACACCGTGAAGAAGTCATTGTGAAACGCTCCAAATTTGACTTGACCAAAGCTGAAAAACGGCTACACATTGTGCTCGGACTGATTCGGATGGTCTCTCTTTTGGATGATGTTGTTGCAACAATCCGTGCATCGGAAAACAAGTCAGATGCCAAAGAAAATATCAAAGTAAGTTTTGACTTTACAGAAGAACAAGCTGAAGCCATCGTGACTTTGCAACTCTACCGCTTGACCAACACTGATATTGTTACTTTGGAAAATGAGCGGGACACACTAAACGAGCAGATTCTTGAATTAAATGCCGTTATTAATGACGAAAAAACGCTTTATAATTTGATGAAACGTGAATTGCGTGAGGTCAAGAAAAAATTTGGTAAACCAAGAAAAACTGAACTTCAAGCAGAAGTTGAAACCATCGAAATCGAGGCTCACGAATTAATTCTCGAAGAAGATACAGTCGTTTCCGTGACCAAAGCTGGTTATATCAAGCGAACATCGCCACGTTCTTTTGCGTCCTCACAAGTGGATGAAATTGGCAAACGTGATGATGATGCACTACTTTTTTATGGATCGGCCAAAACGACAGCGCATTTATTGATTTTTACCAATTTAGGAAATGTCATATATCGCCCCATCCATGAACTAACGGACACACGATGGAAGGATTTAGGGGAACATCTTTCTCAGTCATTGAATAATTTTAAGGCGGATGAAGAAATCATTGACGTGGAAGTGATTGAGGAATTTAAGGATCAAAATTTCCTCGTCGTCACAAAAAGAGGTCAAATTAAACAAATTGAACTGACAAGCTTTAGTCCGTGGCGAACTTATCGGACAAAATCTATGCCGTATGTCAAGCTTAAAATGGATGATGATGAGGTCATTTTTATTAAGCCTGTTTCATTTAACGAAGTCATGCTCATCAGCGAAAACGGATATGCTTTGCGTTTAAATTTGGATGAAATTGCGCTTGCCAGTCCAAAATCCGCAGGGTTCAAAGCCATGACGCTTAAAGAAGGAGATAAGCTTAAGTCGGCCTTTTTCACTAACTCAAACAGTTGGTACCTCTTAACGCAACGTGGCTTCATCAAACGTGTAAAAACCGAAGCTGTTCCATTAGCTGACCGTGCAAGTCGGGGGACCTTAGTCTTACGCCCGCTCAAAAATAATAACCACACTGTCTTTGCAGCTGGACGTGTTTATCAAACAAGAACAGACTTGTCGGCAGCAAGTGAAGAAGTCAATTTGTTGAGTGATATTTTAAACATTGACCAAGAGAAAATCACACAAATTTTATCAGTCATTAGTGATAAAAACAAAACGATTGAATTGGACTTGATGAGTCTGAATTTATCCGACAAAACAAGCAATGGACACCCAATTGACGATGAAATAGATCGGGTTCTTTCATGCTCAACTACAGATTAAATAAAAAACTTTCTTTTAAAAGAGAGTTTTTTATTTCGTTTCAAGAAATATTATTTCACGTATTAGGAGCTAATTCTATAATTCTGAAACATAAATACATCAAATTGTCATTTAAATTTAATGAAATAATATTTCTTAATGTGATAAAATAAAATCATAAATAAGAAATAATATTTAAGAAGGAGGAGAGATGGTTAACATAGATAATCTGATGACCGAAAAAAACAATCAAAACTCCAAACACCTTGATCAAATGAGTCTTCTTGAAAGCATTCAGGCCATGAATCTCGAGGACCAAAAGGTCGCACTGGCCGTGAAAAATGAGATTCCTACAATTGAAAAGGCGATTGAACTTGTAATTCATTCCTTAAAGGGGGGAGGCCGTTTAATTTATGTTGGGGCTGGGACGAGTGGTCGCTTGGGTATTCTGGATGCCGCAGAGTGTGTTCCAACATTTGGAATAGATTCTGATCAAGTGGTTGGGCTTATTGCTGGTGGATCAAATGCAATCATTAATGCGATAGAGGGGGCTGAAGATAGTGTTGAACTAGGGAAAATTGATTTGCAGAAAATAAATTTGAAAGCGAACGATACTGTCTTAGGTATTGCAGCAAGCGGTCGTACACCTTATGTTATAGGGGCATTAGATTACGCTAATCAAATTGGTGCTCACACGATAAGTTTGTCATGTAATAAGGGGGCGCAACTAAGTCATTCCGCAAAAGTAGCGATTGAAGTTGAATCGGGTCCTGAATTTCTGACAGGCTCAACGAGATTGAAAGCCGGGACGGCTCAAAAAATGGTTCTAAACATGATTTCGACCTTGTCAATGGTTGGGATTGGGAAAGTTTATAAAAACCTCATGGTTGACTTAAAACCTACAAATGAGAAATTAATTGAACGCAGTAAGCATATTATTATGCAAGCGACTGATTGTAATTATGATGTTGCGACACAAAATTTCTATGCAGCCAATGAAAATGTTAAAGTTGCAATTGTGATGATACTTACTGAAAAGACCAAAGCGGAGGCAGAAGAACTTCTGAATCAAACGAGAGGATTTATACGCCCAGCTATTACTAAGCAATAATGGAATGAGCTTAGTCTATTTAATTAAATCTAATAAATTATTAAAGGAGCGCATATGAACGCGATTATTCATTTCCTAGAGAAGTACTTGCAAGGTCCAATGGCAAAACTATCTCAACAACGTCACTTACAGGCAATTCGAAATGGTGTTGTTTCTGCATTACCATTTATTATTGTCGGTTCGATCTTCTTGATTATTGCGATGCCACCAGTTCCAGCAACTTGGGGAATTGCCAAATGGGCAGCTGCAAACATCACTCAAATTATGATTCCGTACCGTTTGACCATGTATATCATGACCATTTATATGACCTTTGGTATTGGGTATAATCTGGCTAAATCCTATAAAATAGATGCGCTTGCTGCGGGGCAACTTTCTGTTGCTGCTTTCTTGATGACGATTACTCCGATTGCTGATCCTAAATTGGGACAAATTTTACCAATGGCTAATCTTGGTGGTCAAGGATTATTCATGGGGATTATTACGAGTTTCTTCGCCGTTGAAGTATTACGCTTTTGTAAAGAAAAGAATTTTACAATTAAAATGCCAGAAGCAGCACCACCATTTGTTTCTCGACCTTTTGAAGCATTGATTCCAGTTGTAATTGTCATCGGAGTAATGGCACTCATTACAGTTGTCTTTAAAATCGATTTGAATGCCTTAATGATGCATTTATTTGCTCCAATCATTAAAGCAGGAAATACACCTTGGGGAATAATGATTCCAATTTTCTTAAATGGATTTCTTTGGGCTTTTGGTGTTCACGGTGCGGCGGTTGTTGGAGCAATTGCAACTCCAATTTGGCAAGTATATGTACAAGAAAATGCTGCTGCAGTAGCTGACGGTAAACCAATGCCAAATATCGCTCCTGAAACTTTTTATCAATGGTTCGTTTATATTGGTGGCTCAGGAGTTACACTCGGATTGCTTATTGCAATATTCATTGTTGCCAAATCAAAATTTGCGAAATCCATTGCAAAATTAGGTTTTATCCCGGGACTTTTCAATATTAATGAACCTGTTATGTTTGGTGCTCCTGTAGTTTTGAATCCCTTGTTAATTATTCCATTCATCATTAACCCTATGATTGGTGGACTTATGGCATATGGTGCGACGTCTCTTGGATGGGTAGGCAAGACTTATGTCACAGTTCCATGGACGATGCCAGCACCAATTGGAGCATTTTTATCAACAGGTGGAGACTGGCGTGCAATCATATTAGTATTAGTCAACTTGGCAATTGCTACAGTGATCTATATACCATTTGTTAAGATGTGGGACCAAAAATTGGTACAGCAAGAAGCTGGAGAAGATGTTACTGAAGAAGATGCATAATTTGATAAGACGGTGCTGAAATTCAGTACTGTCTTTCTTTTGGAGGGAACTAATATGAGTATTGCAGTAGGATTAATGTCAGGAACATCACTTGATGGTGTTGATGCTGCTCTTGTTGAAATAAAAGGTGAAGGAGAGACATTACAAGTAGAATTAATCGATTTTATTTGTTTGGCCTATGATGAAGGACTGAAAGATGAAATAAGAGATTGCATTGCTCTTGAAAAGTCAAATGTACAAAAAATTTGTAGTTTGAATTTTAAATTGGGGATGAAATTTGCGGATGCGGTAATTGAGGTTTGTCAAAAAGGAAAGATGCCCATTGGTTCAGTTGATTTTATTGGCTCCCACGGGCAAACAATTTGGCATCAACCAAAACAAGAAGCCAATCTTGTTTCTTCAACACTTCAAATAGGCGAACCATCTGTAGTCGCGTTTCGAACGGGAATAAAAGTCGTTTCCAATTTCCGAGTAATGGACGTGGCTGCAGGCGGACAAGGGGCCCCATTAGTCCCTTATTCGGAATGGTTACTTTATCGGGATCAAAATAAGAATCGGGTTTTTCAAAATATTGGTGGGATTGGCAATCTAACTTATCTCCCCAAAAATGGTCAACCAAACGAGATTCAAGCATTTGATACCGGGCCTGGAAATATGATTATTGATTATGCCTGTCAAAAACTCTTTGGTTTACAATTTGACGAGGACGGAAAAATTGCAGCAAGTGGAAAAATTAATCAAGACATGTTGAAAGAATGCATGTCGCACCCCTTTTTATTAAAAAATCCGCCAAAAACTACGGGACGAGAAGAATTTGGAGCACCATATGTTGACGGACTTCTGAAGAAATTTTCGAGCATACCCAAGGCCGATTTTATTAGAACAGTGACTATGTTCACTGCTCAATCAATAGTAGAAGCATATAAAGGATTCATTTTGCCAAAATCTGATATTGATCAAATCATCATTGGAGGAGGCGGAGCATATAATAAAGCACTCATAAAAATGATACAAAATGAATTAGGTACAGACATTGAGGTGATGACTCAAGAAGAATTAGGCTACTCGTCGGAAGCAAAAGAGGCGATTGCATTCGCTATACTAGCACACGTCACGCTTCATCATTTACCATCAAATCTACCTGGAGTGACGGGTGCTTTAAAACCAGTCATTCTAGGACAAATTACATCAGCATCATAAAAGAAAGAGGAAAAAGATGAGAGAATTAGGAATTTCAATCTACCCAGAACATTCAACGATTGAAAAAGATATGGCTTATATCAAATTGGCACATCAGTATGGATTTACTAAAATCTTTACCTGTTTACTTTCAGTAAATGGAGATAAAGAAGGAATACTTCAGGAATTTAAAACGATTATCTCCTACGCAAAGTCATTAAATTTTGAGGTTACCTTAGATGTTTCACCTCGGGTTTTTGATTCATTAGAGATTTCATATCATGATTTGTCTTTCTTCAATAATATGGGGGCTGATGCCATTCGATTAGATCAAGGATTCACAGGTCAAGAAGAAGCATTGATGACTTATAATCCCTTTGGCTTAAAAATTGAAATTAATATGAGTTCAGCAACTAAATATTTGGATAATTTACTTTCATATCAGCCTGATTTATCGCACCTAACAGGTTGTCATAATTTCTACCCACACCGGTACGCTGCGCTTTCTTATCCCTTTTTCATTGAATGTTCAAAGAAGTTCAAAGCACATGGTTTAAGAACAGCAGCATTTGTCAATTCTCAAGATGCGACTTTTGGTCCTTGGCCAATCATGGAGGGGCTCCCAACACTTGAGATGCATCGGAAACTTCCAATTCAAGTACAGGCCCAACATTTATTTATGACTCAATTAATCGATGTTGTCATTATTGGAAATGCATATGCTTCTGAAAAAGAGTTATCACGATTATCACAAGTTAATGCTTCAATGCCAACATTTGAAGTGGAATTGTATGATACAATAAGTTCAATCGAACGAAAAATCGTATTAGAAGAGCCACATTTTTATCGTGGAGACGTTTCTGACTATTTTATCCGCTCGACTCAATCCAGAGTAAAATATAAAATGGAAGAATTCCCACCAACGAATGTTAGTGAGATTCAACGGGGTGACATTTTAATTGAAAATGAACGATATGGGCAATATAAAGGGGAGTTACAAATTGCCTTGATGGATATGGAGAACTCAGGAAAGACAAATGTTGTCGGACATGTCAGCGAAGACATGCTCTTCTTGATTGATTATCTGAAGCCTTGGCAAAACTTCCAGTTCAAAATAAAGGAATAATAGAAAATTATGGAATATATCATTTCAGTCGATGCCGGAGGAACAAAAACGACGGCTACTTTATATGATTTAAAAGGAAAATCAGTAAAAGTAGTAACGACAGGATTTGGCAATGTGTTAATTAATTTTGAAAAAGCAGTTCAAAATATTAAAATGGCAGTTGACGAGCTTCTTGAAAATCAGAATCTCAAAAATTGTTTAGCTTTAGTTTTGGGAATTGCGGGTGTGACAACGGGCAATATGAAAGAGAGAGTTTTAAGTGAATTTGAAAAATTAACGTGTCTCAAACTCGTGATTAATGATGCTCAACTCGCTCACGCAGCTTTTTTTAAAGGTAATGATGGTCTTTTGACCATCGCGGGTACAGGATCCGTGAGCTTATTGAAAAAAGATCAGCATGAGATATTAACTGGTGGCTGGGGACATTTGCTTGGGGACGAAGGTTCAGGATATTGGATTGCAATAAAGGGAATGAAAGTCGCAATTCTTGAGAATGAAATAGGAGCAGATGATCAGCCTTTTTTACAAGCCTTACTCGATTTTTACCGATTAAATCAAATAGAAGATCTGAAAAAATTGATCTATTCTTCAACTAAAAAAGAAATTGCATCTTTTGCCATTGCGGTTGTAAAATTAGAAAATGATGGGAACACAGAAGCCCATAAAATCCTTTGTGATGCAGGAAATATGTTGGCAGAAATGACTAAGCTCGCCTTAAAAAAAGGAAATGTTGAATCAGAATTTCCGATAGCAGTAATGGGAAGTATTTTATTAAATGTTCCTACGGTAAAAGAAAACTTTTGTTTAGCTTTAAATCAAACGGAGAAATGTTTTAATATCATAAATGATGATGTTGCGCCAACCAAAGGGGGATACTATTTAGCCTTAAAAGAGTTACAAAAAAGCTAAAATAATTGTGATATAATAATGAAGACGAAAGACAGAAGGGAGGCCAAATGAATACATTTTTAATCATCAGACAACAATATCCATCATTTAGTCCAGTTGAAAAAAAAATAGCAAACTACATTTTGGATAAAGGCGATGAAGTCCTCACATTAAGTGTGCAGGAAATGTCTAAACGAACACAGACCAGTCCGGCTGCCTTGGTTCGTTTTAGTCGAGCGATTGGACTTGATGGTTTTGCTCAATTAAAACAGAAATTATCAGCCTCTTTGGCCAGCATGGATCACCCAGATGATTTTGAAGAAGTTCAACAAAATGAAGAAGTGGCCTCAATCAAAAGTAAAATACGTACGAGAATGAGCAACATGATTGAGCAGACAAACGATGTTTTAAATGATGAAAGTGTTGAAAAAGCTGCTGCCATGCTTGATCACGCATCGATGATCTTTGTTTATGGTGTTGGTGCATCGAGTTTAGTCGCACAGGATATTTTTCAAAAATTTACCAGAATCGGAAAAAATGTCTTTTTTTCACAAGATTTACATCAGTTTTCATCCTCTTTAGTTGCCTTCAAACGGAATGCTGTTTTTATAGCTATTTCAAATTCAGGAAAAACGAAAGAATTAATTACACTCGCAACAATTGCAGAAAAATTTGATATTCCAGTTATCGCTTTGACGAGTAAGGATAAGTCTCCTCTTGCAATGGCAAGTGAAATTGTCTTGAATTCAACTTCTGGTGATACTTTTGTCATGAGAACGGCTGCAACAATGTCACTGATGGCACAATTATACGTTGTTGATATTTTATTTTATAGCTATCTTTCAAACAATTACAATGAAAGCATTGCTGGGATACAAGCGACTCGAGACATTATAAAAAACCTAGAAGAATAAAAAAGAATCAGAAATAATCTGATCCTTTTTATTTTCCAAACGTGTTTACCAGACGGTCGACACCAGTTTTAATGGTTTCATAAGGCGATGCGAGATTGAGTCGTGCATGCAGCTCTCCTTCCACGCCAAATGAGCTTCCTTTATTGAGCATAACCTTTGCATCCTTAATTAATATCTGATGAAGTTGAGTATCAGTTAGGCCATAGGAGGAGAAATCTAGCCAAACTAAATAGGTTCCTTGAGGCTTCATTATTTTAATGGCTGTTTTATGGGTCAGTTCAGCCATAAGGTAGGATAAGTTGATTTGAATTTGCGCTTTCAAGGCACTCAACCAGGGTGTCCCATAACGGAAGGCAGTTTCAGTCATCATTAATCCTAGACTGTTGATTTCATGCTGATTATTTACCAAACGTTGATGCAAATATTTTTTTCTTAGGTCAAGATTTTCGATGATAGCAAACGCGCATTTTGTTCCTGCTAAATTAAATGTTTTTGTGGCAGAAGAAATGATAATGGCAAAATTCTTAAATTCAGGGGAGAGCGTATTGAAAGAGTGCTGTTCAGTGCCGTCCCAAATTAAATCTTGGTGAATTTCATCAGCGATTAAAAGCACATGGTACTTTTGACAGAGTTTTCCAATTTTGAATAATTCATCTTTTGTCCAGACGCGTCCACCAGGGTTGTGCGGGCTACATAAAATGTAAAGTTTAATTTGACCACTTTTAAACAGGTCTTCCATTTCTACAAAATCAAAGAAATAGAGGCCCTCTTTTTCAATGAGTGGGGAGCGAAAGAGTTTTCGTTCATTAAGTTCTATCGTCCTGGCAAAAGGAGGATAAGCGGGGGAATTGATTAGTATGCCGTCATTTTTTTGTGTGAATGACTGTATGGCTAGACCAATTGCTGGCACAACACCTTCGACAAGAATGATGGCTTCTTTATCAAATGTATAGTGATGTTGCTTTTCCTCCCAGTATTGTATGGCATCAAATAAAGTATGTGCGGCATAAGTGTAGCCGTATATTTGCTGATCCGCATAGGAATGAGCAGTCTCTTGTAATTCAGGAAAAGCAACAAAATCCATGTCGGCAATCCATAAAGGTATCAAATCTTGCTCGTCTTCTTGAGCTTTCGTTTTGATGGCATTCGTTTTGGAACGGTCAATTCTAGTCATAAAATCAAATTCGGTCATTTCGTCTCCTTTTTTACTATTATAAACGATTCACTTTCTTATTCAAGCAGCTTTTGTTTTTTTTTTGATGATGAAAGCTCAAATGGAATGTAAAAACATTGTATTCTGATAATAGAATACAGAAAGCTTGAAAGAGATAGACTTAAGCATGAAAGGTGTGTGTGAGTACAAATTTCATATTTGACAAGAAAAAGTGTTGATTTTTCACTTGTTAGAGACAGATATTTGCTATAATAAGGAATGAAAAAAATTGTTTTTAAGCATTACTTTTCAACCAAATTAGGTGAGATGCTTATGCTATCAGATCGGGAAAGACTTTATTTGTTAGAATTTGTGGACCGAAAACATTTGGAAAAAATAATTGGTCGCCTTGGGGTTGAAATTTCCGCAGTGGAAGAAAAAATACCATTACAGGATCAAGTAGAAAAAGAAGTGAACGCCTATTTTTTAGGTCAATTGAAGACTTTCACTCTGCCAATTGGATTCATTGGTACAGAATTTCAAAAAGCGGTTTGGAATCAAGTCTGCCAAATTAAGTATGGTCAAACTTCGACTTATCAACAAATTGCCTACAAAATGGGTAATGCTCATGCTGCACGTGCCATCGGTGCTGCGAATGGTCGAAATCATTTTGCGATCATTGTGCCATGCCACAGATTGTTGCATGCGGATGGAAGTTTAGCCGATTATGCTGGAGGTTTGTGGCGAAAAAAATGGCTTTTGGAGCATGAAGCAGACGATCCACAAGCAAACAAAGGAGATTAAATGGACATTAAACTTTCCGTTGAACGAAATGAGGCAGGTCGAATTATCGAAGTTTTTTTTGATGATACACATGAAAAAATGACTTATGATCAACTCAATGCATTGAAAGAAGAAGAGTACTTACTGACTAAAGGGACACGTTTTCAGCGCCAAGTCTGGCTTGAGTTGCGGAAAATTCCGCGTGGGCAGACCATTACCTATCAAGAAATGGCACAACGAGTGGGATCGCCAAAATCACAACAAGCGGTTGGACAAGCTCTGGCACGTAATCCGTTACCAATTATCCTCCCTTGTCATCGTGTGACGCGCAAGGATGGAAGCCTTGGCGGGTTTATGGGGCAAGATAACCGACAAGATATAAAAATGGAAATTTTGTCTTATGAGCAAGAACATTTTGGATCGACGCTCACTTTATTCGCAGACCAGCCATAAGCTAGGAAAAGACTAGCTTTAAAAGCTCAAAGTGTGCTATAATTAAACTTATGAAAAAATTAATTTCGGGTCTTTTGATTCTCGTCGGAATCACTCTGGATCAACTTTTTAAGAATTGGATTGTAGCGAATTTTTCACTCGGACAAGTGAAGACATTCATTCCCAATGTGCTTAGCTTGACCTATCTGAAAAATGACGGTGCTGCTTGGTCATCATTTTCTGGTCAACAGTGGTTTTTCATGCTGTTAACACCCCTTGTTTTGATTGTTGCAGCATATTTTTTATGGAAATATGCCGATAAAAACTGGTATTATTGGGGGCTGACACTTATTATCTCTGGTGCACTAGGGAATTTTATTGACCGAATAAGACAAGGTTATGTAGTGGATATGTTCCAAACAGAATTTATGAATTTTCCAATTTTTAATATCGCCGATGCCCTATTATCAGTTGGTTTTGTCATTTTGTTTATCGCCATCCTAACAGATGAAAGTGAAAAAGGGTCAAAAGCGCAAAAATAATCCTGTCAGTACTGACAGGTTTTGATTTCTCGCCGAAATAGAATTAAATAAAGGAAATAGATTTGCAAATCATTATTAACGAAGAAAACAATATGCAAAGGCTTGATAAAGCTTTAGCGACACAAACAGACCTTTCTAGGACATTGCTGACAGAATTAATTCGTACGGATAAAGTCACAGTAAATGGCCAAATTAAAAAAGCGAAATATAAAGCAAAAACTGGGGACCTTATCGAGTTTGAAGTTCCTGAAGCAGAAGTTTTAGACCTCCAAGCAGAAAATATCCCACTTGAAATTGTTTATCAAGATGCTGATGTGGCTGTGGTCAATAAACCACAAGGAATGGTTGTTCATCCTGCGGCAGGACATGCTTCTGGCACGATGGTTAACGCATTGATGTATCACATTAAAGATTTGTCAGGGATTAACGGCACCATTCGTCCTGGTATCGTTCATCGCATTGATAAAGATACTTCTGGTTTGCTGATGGTTGCTAAAAATGATCAAGCTCACGAAAGCTTAGCTGCTCAATTAAAAGCAAAGACCAACAAGCGCCGTTATATTGCCCTCGTGCATGGCGTGATTCCAAGTGATCGGGGAACAATTGAGGCGCCAATTGGTCGTAGTCCAAAAGATCGCAAAAAACAAGCAGTGGTTGCAGACGGACGACCTGCCATCACACATTTTGAAGTTCTTGAACGATTTGACCGCTACACCCTACTTGCGCTTGAATTAGAAACAGGTCGAACGCATCAAATTCGCGTGCATTTGGCTTATATTGGTCATCCAGTTGCCGGGGATCCACTGTACGGACCAAAAAACACACTCACACCAAACAAAGGTCAATTTCTACATGCAGAAACCCTCGGTTTTGAACATCCAAAAACTAAGGAACATTTAGAATTTCATGCTGAATTGCCAACAATTTTTCAAAATGCTATTAAAGAATTACGAAAAAATAACTAATATAAAAGAACTCCCAGGAGTTCTTTTTTGATGGGTTGATATAGGAGCAGTTATACCAATTTATTTATGTTAACTATACCAATTATATATATTCATTGTTGACAAAGCGGACAACTTATTATATAATGCTTTTTGTAAACAAAATACAACTTGATAAATGAACTATACCGATTATGGTATAAGAGGAGAAAAAAGAGATGTGTGGTATTGTTGGTGTTGTTGGTTCACGAAACGCAACAGATATTTTAATGCAAGGACTTGAAAAACTTGAATATCGCGGCTATGATTCAGCAGGAATTTTTGTAACAGGAAAAAATAAAAAATCGAAATTGGTTAAATCGGTAGGTCGCATTGAGACACTTCGTGAGAAAATTGGTATTGATGTGGCTGGCACAACAGGAATTGGTCATACTCGATGGGCAACTCATGGTAAACCAACTGAAGATAATGCTCACCCACATGCTTCAACTTCGGGTAGATTTGTTCTGGTGCATAATGGCGTAATCGAAAATTTCGTTGAATTACACAACGAATATTTGACTGATGATATTTTCAAAGGTCAAACTGATACCGAAATTGCGGTTCATTTGATTGCTCTATTTGTTGAAAAAGATGGGTTGACCACACTTGATGCTTTCAAAAAAGCATTGGGCTTAATCCAAGGGTCATATGCTTTCGCATTGATGGATGCCAATGAGCCCGATACAATATACGTGGCAAAAAACAAATCACCACTGCTTATCGGTTTGGGAGACGGCTATAATATGGTCTGTTCTGATGCCATGGCCATGATTCGTGAAACTTCGGAATTCATGGAAATCCATGATCAAGAACTGGTTATTCTCAAAAATGACTCTGTCCTAGTGACAGATTATGCTGGTAATAAAATTGAACGTGATTCATACACGGCTGAGCTTGATCTTTCCGATATTGGAAAAGGAACATACCCTTTCTATATGCTCAAAGAAATTGATGAACAACCAACTGTAATGCGCCATTTGATTTCAACTTATGCTGATGCAAATGGTAAAATGAAAGTGGCACCGGAAATTGTTGAATCTGTTCAAAAGGCCGATCGGATTTATATTATTGCTGCTGGTACATCTTATAATGCTGGTTTTGGTGCAAAGACGATGCTTGAAGAATTGACGAATACACCAGTCGAACTTGGTTTAGCAAGTGAATGGGGCTATGACATGCCCCTCCTGTCTGCACATCCTTTCTTTATATTCCTTACACAATCTGGAGAAACAGCAGATAGTCGTCAAGTGCTTGTCAAAGTCAATGAACTCGGTTTACCATCACTGACAATCACAAATGTTCCGGGCTCAACCTTATCCCGTGAAGCCACCTATACATTGCTGATCGGTGCAGGACCAGAGATTGCTGTTGCATCTACTAAAGCATACACAGGACAAATTGCCACGCTTGCTTTCTTGGCAAAAGCAGTTGGCGAAGCTGAGGGCAATACAAAAGCCTTTGAATTTGACTTGGTGACTGAGTTGTCATTGGTCGCTCAATCCATCGAGGCCACATTGTCTGAAAAAGAAAAGATTGGTGAAATTGTTGCAAAAAACCTCTTGACAACGCGCAATGCTTTCTATATTGGCCGAAAACAAGATTATTTTGTTGCTATGGAAGCAAGTCTAAAACTCAAAGAGATTTCTTATGTCCAATGTGAAGGTTTTGCAGCTGGTGAATTGAAGCACGGAACAATTTCTTTGATTGAAAAAGGTACACCGGTAATCGCCTTAATTTCGAACAATGAGAAAGTGGCCCTCCATACACGTGGAAACGTCATGGAAACTGTTGCGCGTGGTGCATCGGCAATAATTATTGCTGAAGATGGAGCAAGTCGAGCAGACGATGATATTATCGTTAACGCTGTTCATCCTTACTTGTCGGCCATCTCGATGATCATTCCAACGCAATTAATTGCTTATGAGACATCCTTCCAACGTGGACTTGACGTCGATAAACCTCGTAATCTTGCGAAAGCAGTTACCGTTGAATAAGTTATGATTTGATAGATAAAAAAAGGGCATTGCCCTTTTTTATTTGTTTTAGAGTTTAACAGTAAAAGTGGTTCCTTTTCCAATGACTGAAACAACGTCAACTTTCCCCCCCAAATCAGTTACATTTTTCTGAACGATAGCAAGTCCTAAACCAGTTCCTGGTACCTGTGAACGGCTTTCATCTGCTCGATAGAAGCGGTCGAATATTCTTTCTTTTTGAATCTCGGTTAAGCCATGACCATTATCAGTAACCGAGAAAATCAGGCGACCTTTAACGGAAGTCAGACTGACAAAAATTTTGCCGCCTTCTTGAGTATATTTAATGGCATTTTCAATAAGATTTTCAAAAATACTATGAATCATCGGCTCATTCGTTTTGATTTTTACTGGTTCAATTTGTGTTTCAAGTTGCAACTGACGCTCTTGGATTTGTGGCATCGAAAAGTTTAAAATACCTTGAATTAGAAGCGCAGCATCTAATTTCTTTTTCTCCACACGATGATTTTGTTTGGTTAAGAGCAGAGTATCATGAACGAGGTTCATCAATCGGTTGGTTTCTTTATTAATAATTGCAGCAAAATTTTGACGTTCCTCTTTTGAAAGATTGTCATTTTCAAGAAGTTCTGCAAATCCTTTAATTGAAGTAAGGGGAGTTTTAAGTTCGTGACTCACATTGGCAATGAAAGTGTTATGTGCTTCCAATGTTTTTTGATAACGAGTAATGTCCATCATGGTCACGATAAAACGATTATCTAGTTCTGGCAAAGGTGTAATTCTGACCTGATAATAGGCGGATAATTGTTCAAAGTAAAAAACTTTTTCCTGGATATCAGGATGCAACATTTTATCAACCAAGAAACGCAAAAATTCGGCATAAGGACTAAATATATCCAAGTTTTGTGTATCGGAAAAATCATTTTTGAATACCGCATTTGTTTTGCGGATGCTACCTTTACCATTGTATACAAAAATAGGGAATGAAAAGAATTCAATGAATTCATAGAGGTTTTCTTTTTTCTCAGCATGTGACAAAAGTTGACGTTGAATGGTTTCACCGAGATGATTTAACGCGACCGAGATACGGTCCGTATCGTCCCCAATTAAATAGGACTGAGTAAGAGGACTTCGTTCAATATTTTTAATTTTCGCGATGATATTTTGAGTGAAGACATAGTTTCGCCGACTCCGTTCAACGGTAATCACACCAAATGTCAAATAAATGAGAAGGGCAAAGAAAATAATTAATGAATTAATGAAGAATGTTTGCGTCCGGTCTTGTGTCACCTTCAAATAGCCCTTTATTTGGCCATCTTCGTAAATTGGCGAGGTTAAAATAATAGAACCAGAAGACAACTGCCGTGAGTAGGGTGCCCCCTCGGCAATTTTCAATGTGTCATCATTTTTAACATTGGATTTAAAAACTTCATAATTCGATGGTAATTGCGCATTAGGATTTTTTTCTAGAAATAATTGGACACGATTTGAAGCATCTAAAGCACGATTGGTGTCATTTCCTAAGAGATGCTGATTGATCGCGATTAGTAAAGCAATATTGACAACAATATAAACAATCGTAATAATAATGATATTTCTGCGTTTAATCTTTTTCATCCGTAAAAGTGTACCCAAACCCTCGTTTAGTTTTAATATATTCGTTATCTAATTTTTTTCTTATCTTTGAAATGAGCACATCAATGGTCCTTGTTTCCGCCACATCCGAAATTCCCCAGAAATGTTTTAATAATTCTTCTCTGGTGACAACCTCATCCTTCCTTTGAATGAGGAGTTCTAAGATTTCAAATTCTCTTTTGGTCAAATCCAGAAGATGGTCATCAAAGCTAACTTCTTTACGATGATAATCCAGAGTTAACCTTGAATTAGAATAAAGCGATATTGCCGAATTTGTTTCTTCTTTAAGTACTGGCCTGCTTTGATTGTACATCTGTGAGCGTCGAATAAGTGCGTTTCCTCGAACGACGATTTCTTTCATTGGGGTCGATTTATCAAGGTATTCATCAGAACCTGCTTGAAGTCCTAATAGCTTGACTTCATCATCATCGCGAGCCGTTAATATTAGAATTGGAGTAAAGTTGCCTTTTTTTCTTAAAATTTCGGTAACCTCAATTCCGTCATATTCGGGCATCATCAGGTCTAATAAAATTAAATCGAATGGTTTTTTTCGTGCCAAATCAAGCGCTTGCTTACCATCAGACGCGGTTGTAACCTCAAAATCATGTTGCCTAAAATTATAAGAAAGAAGAGTGAGGATCGATCGATCGTCATCTGCAATTAAAATTCTTTTCATAGCCCAATTATATCAAAAAACTTGTCTATCCGTCGAATTCTTTTTTACGAAATAAGCTGATTTACAATCTGTTTACATTAAGTCCATTAAAGGATACAAAACAAAAAGTACCTACTATTCTAAAGCAGATACATTTACTGTGCGGGGGTGCTAGACATGAGCTAAAACTCCTTATACTATTTTTTCGAGATTTTGAACAGCCTCTTCGATGGTTGCCCCATAACCACTAATGTTAAAATTATCAGTCAAGTAGGCTTCGAAGGTGTTGTTTGCAGTATTGAGTACGAGATTGTACTCAAAACTTTTATTTTTATTTGTGAATGTCATTTTGCATTCTCCTTTCTTTTTACTAACGAAAGGGCTATAACTATTCCAAACGAAATTCCTAAATACTATTGTAACACAATAGATACGAAATATCAATTTATCTGTATATTGTGTTTTATTGTGGCGCTTACAGTTTCTTGATTACAAATAACTTGAGCGATGAATTTTGCATTTGAAAATAACCATGTGATAGTGGTTTTTATCTTTAAGATTGCCTTAATTGTCTTTCTTTTTTTCATAGCAATGTGATATAATAAAATTACAACAAACAAAAAAAGTCCAGGGTATAAAATTAGGTCCCACGGTCACTTACGATGAAAAGGAGCTTACAAAAATGAATGATTTTATCATTGTAACCAGTAATGAGGTAGCGGGTTATCAAATTACAGATGTTTTTGGTGAGGTCTTCGGACTAACGACACGCTCAAGGAATATGTTCTCTAGTGCTGGACAACAATTAAAAACGGTTGTAGGTGGAGAAATTAACGGCTACACAAAACTTCAACATGAAACGAGAGAAATGTCGATAGAACGAATGAAAGAAGAAGCAATTGGAAAGGGAGCAAACGCAATCGTAGCAATGCGCTTTGATTCATCCACATTTCAAAACGTTGATTCAGTTGTCGCATATGGAACAGCTGTGAAAATCGAAAAAAAACACATATAATTCACAGCCACCATTTGTGATATGTTATGAATGTGTAATCAATTATTTTTTTCAAAGCTAAAGACATTTATTAGAAAAACCGCACTTTTTGTGCGGTTTTTCTATGGAGGCGAGGGGACTTGAACCCCTGTCCAAACACCTTGCTACATCAACGTCTACAACTATAGGGCTTTCTAAAATTTAATCAACCATCAAAGTCAACCTCAAAGAGCAATGATTGACGATTCTTATGAATCTCTTATTTTACGCTAAGAAAACGTAAAATCGTATCTGACTAAAAGTTTAGACCTTCAAATGACCATCAGTGAATCAAAATCGGGCACGCAGGCTGTTTTTTAGGCAGCGAATGCGTAATTGTTTGTGTTATTTTTTGCAGTTATATTTCTGCGACAGATTATCCTGGTGTCAGCAGCAGTTGCAGTTCATGCGCGACAATGCCTGTCGAATCCGAAACGCCCCCGTTTCGTATAATATATTATAGCATATTAAGGCAATTATTTTATTGTTTTAAAAAGAAAACAATAAAATAATTGCAAGGAGATAAAAAAGCTACACTGCCAGTAGCTTTAAAATTCTTCTTCATCAATTTTTTGAATTTCACGGAGCTGTTCAATTAAATCTCGGTCATCTTCGTATTTTTCAATCAATTGATCTAATATTTGATTGCGAATAACATAGTTGGAGAACAAATGCAATTTTTCTTCATAACTTTCCAAAACTTTTTCTGTACGCTTGATATTATCGTACACGGCTTGTCGACTGACATTGAATTGCTCAGCGATTTCGGCCAAACTATAATCATCGGCATAATAGAGTTCAATGTAATTCATTTGTTTATCGGTTAATAAGGTCGCATAAAACTCAAAAAGAGTATTCATGCGATTCGTTTTTTCAATTTCCATAGGATCCTCACCAAATTTTGATGCTATCGGTTAGATATTTTCAAAATATTATGTTCTTTACTATTGTATCATAAAAGTTGAACATTTTTGGTGGCACCATTAAACAACGGATCAGGGGTCATATTTTGTAAGTTGGAAATTTTCAATCATTTGAATAATTTTTTGAGCATATGTTGGATCGGTAGCATAACCTGAGGCGTATAAGGCATTGGCAGCGGATTTGTAATCTTTTGCGGCGATGACAGAAGCATACTGTTTAGAATTCCAGCTTGTTCCCTTGGTCATTAATGTCGTGTGAGCATCTACCGATTCAACGTCAGAAGCGTATGTTCGAAACTTGCCTGAGATAGTTAGCCATTGACCTGAAACGTATTCCTGTGTCTCTAAATTGACCGAGGGAACATTTCCATAAGCCTTGATTCCAAAGAGGTTGTGATATTGACTGGCTAGTTTAGATTGTCCAAAATTGGATTCAAGGCTTGCTTGGGCAATTACAATAGAGGGGAGAACACCACTTTTATGATAAGCAGCCTGAGCAAGTGGAACCATTTTTTTTATGAATTGGGCTTCGATTTCTTGTTGGGTTGGAGCAGTTACAGTTGTAGAACGTTGCTGTCCTTTCAATTGATCACTTGAAATTTTATAAATAGAAAAAATAATCAATAAAGCGAGGACCAATTGAGCAAGCCTTTTGGACAATTTTGTCTTTTTAACTCGTTTTTTTCGATTTTGTTTTGGCATATGGACAGTTTAACATAATTTTGATTGGCTATGGAGAAATATACCTGTTTCTGATAATTTCTCTAAGAAATTTAATGATAACGCTTTATTTTTTCAGTTTAATTTAAGAAAAGTTAATTAGAATAGTCAAGTAGAGAACAAGAAAAAGTACCCATTACGGTGATTGGGTACTTTTTTGTTTATTCCGGGCTGTTTAATCTCTTTTTCTCGCTTTTTTAAGGAGTATTAAAATCAAACCAACCATAATAAAGGAACCGGTGATAGCCAAAATCGAATCAGTCTGGCTTTCGCCCGTTTGGGGGAGGACTTTTGCCATGATCGGTGCTTTTGTATGCTTACTTAAGACCATTGTAGGTTTTGTGATTTGTGTTGGATGGGTTAGTGGAATTGGTTGAGTCGGTGGTGTAACAACAGGTGGAGTAGGCTTTTCAACTAATTGATAAACATAGGTGACTTCTGTAGTCATTCCAGCCGCATAAGAACCGTCAGCATTGGTTGGCTTTTTAGCGAGAAGAAGTTGATAGGTTTCTCCATTATAGGTAATGGTTTGAGGAGACAATTCAGTATTCCAAGTGGTATACGTTGGCGCTGTTTCATTATCAAGCCAAGACTTAGTCATTAAATCAGAGTCCGTCTTGATGGTTGTTCCATTGGTGTCAACATAGTGAACGAGAAGCGAGCCACTAACTTCTTTAGGTGCAGGTGTTTCATTTTTTTGATAAACATAGGTGACTTCTGTGGTCATTCCAGCCGCATAAGAACCGTCGGCATTGGTTGGTTTTTTAGCGAGAAGAAGTTGATAGGTTTCTCCATTATAGGTAATGGTTTGAGGAGACAATTCAGTATTCCAAGTGGTATACGTTGGCGCTGTTTCATTATCAAGCCAAGACTTAGTCATTAAATCAGAGTCCGTCTTGATGGTTGTTCCATTGGTGTCAACATAGTGAACGAGAAGCGAGCCACTAACTTCTTTAGGTGCAGGTGTTTCATTTTTTTGATAAACATAGGTGACTTCTGTGGTCATTCCAGCCGCATAAGAACCGTCGGCATTGGTTGGTTTTTTAGCGAGAAGAAGTTGATAGGTTTCCCCATTATAGGTAATGGTTTGAGGAGACAATTCAGTATTCCAAGTGGTATACGTTGGCGCTGTTTCATTATCAAGCCAAGACTTAGTCATTAAATCAGAGTCCGTCTTGATGGTTGTTCCATTGGTGTCAACATAGTGAACGAGAAGCGAGCCACTAACTTCTTTAGGTGCAGGTGTTTCATTTTTTTGATAAACATAGGTGACTTCTGTGGTCATTCCAGCCGCATAAGAACCGTCGGCATTGGTTGGTTTTTTAGCGAGAAGAAGTTGATAGGTTTCCCCATTATAGGTAATGGTTTGAGGAGACAATTCAGTATTCCAAGTGGTATACGTTGGCGCTGTTTCATTATCAAGCCAAGACTTAGTCATTAAATCAGAGTCCGTCTTGATGGTTGTTCCATTGGTGTCAACATAGTGAACGAGAAGCGAGCCACTAACTTCTTTAGGTGCAGGTGTTTCAACGAGGTCATAGAAATAAGTAACTAAGACGGTTTCACCAGCGAGGTAAGAACCATTGGCGTTAGCTGGTAAAAGTTGTTGATCTAAAGTGTAGGTCTTGCCTTGATAGGTGATTGTTGTAGGGGAATAGGTCGTATTTAATGTCGTGTAAGTGGGTGCAATTTCATTGACTTTCCATGTTTTTGAAGGGAGACTCTGAAGTGGCGCAATTTCATTGCCATTTTTGTCTTTGTAGTTGACATTAACTTGGCCAGAAACATCAGGTACTGGTAGCGGAATGATTTCAGTGGCGAGTCCTTGGTTAAAGGAGCCATATGACGTAGCATCAAGAACGTAACTTCCTGCTCCGCTCACTTTAATGGTGTAGGTGACATACTTATTTCCGACTCCACAAGCATACACGATGATGGTAGTTGGTTGTGCAGTGTCGTCGGCTTTAAATGTCCAAACGGGGTTCCCGTGCTCACCATAGACAGTTATTCCCTGAGCTAGAACATAAGGTTGTCCATTACCTGGAACTGTTTTTTGAGGTTGCCCCCAACGGACAATTCCATTGGTTGAACCAGTAATTCCATTGGTCTGACTGATTTGGTTACCCGTGTCAGCCAGAACATGGTTGCTAGGGGGGATTGTAGCAAACGACCCCATTACGAGTAGGAGAATGTTTGCAGAATAAATAAAACTTCTTACCTTGTGATTTTTTAGATTGTTCATTTGGATACCCCTTTCCATAAAAACTTTAAAAATAAGATTATTTAAATATTTGCTATTCCTTAATTAAATTTTACTGTAAATATTATTGATTGTAAACATAATGCAATCATAGAAATGTTTACGAATTGTAAATGTTACTAAAAAGATATATAATAGAATATATATGAAAATAGCGAAAATTAAATTAATATTATATTATTATCTTTACATATTGTAAATTTTTTGTGGTTTACAAAATGATATAGTAATACTTGTGAAGCAAAAAGATCATTATAAATTTGACAAACTATATTATAGGAGGGATAAAATGGTTAAAAACACAAGAGAAAATATTATTAATGCCTTGTTTCGAATTGCAATTAAACATCCTGAAAAATCAAATTTTACAATTAATGAGATCGCATTAGAAGCAGGGATTAGTCGGCAGGCAATTTATCAAAAACACTATCGCAACGTTGCTGAAATACTTGAAGATGTGCAGCGACCAATGCTTTTTGACATTGGAAAAGTCTACCGAGAAGCAAATAAGATTGAAACTTCTGATCCTTTTGTTTTTTTAGCTGAACAGCTATTGCCCGTTTTATATAAGCATCGCGAATGGTTACGTGTCTTTTATACGACTTGTATGGATCCGACTTGGATAAAAAGGTCTGAGGAAAGAATGAGAAATTGGATAAAACCTTATCTCAAGATAGAATATCAGTCCGGTGAGTTTTCACGTGAAGTTGCCCAAAACGTGTTGGCAAAAAGTATGTTAGTCATCATCACGACTTGGCTTTCACAGGATTTTCCACCACCACCGGATACGTTTAAATATGACTTTCTCTATTTGCTCCAACATTCAGTTGAAGAATTACTGCTTCCAGAATTTAGAATTAAGTAAGGCGATAAAGCTGAGAAAGTGTTATAATTTAATTAAAATGAAGTTAAGTTTCAGCTGGTTATTTAAAAAGAAAAATGAGCGAAAAATGTCAAAAGTAATTGTTTTATTAGATGTAGATGGTGTCTTACTGGCGATGGGGCAACAGCCAGAAAATACGTTGAAAGTTGGCAAAATGGTGTATGATGCCAACTTGCCCGCATGGCTTCAAAAGCTAAGTCAGATAGCAGAAATATATTGGTGTTCTTCTTGGCAAGATCAATCGGAACAATTTGCTCACGATTTGGGCTTTAGTTCTGCAGGCTATATTGGATTTTCTGATCTGAAAAGAACAAAAAACTACTTTTGGGGCAAATTAGAAGCAATCGAACATTTTATGATTGAACATCAAAATCAATCCTTTGTATTAATTGATGACAACGCTAATTCTTGGTTAATAGAAGAGTCATCATTACTGACCGACTTGCAGAAAAATGGGAGATTATTGGTCATTAAACCCTTCGCATACACAGGGATTTCGGAAGATGAAATGAACAAAGTTACGAATTATGTGGATCATATTAATAAAAGCCAATAAAAAAGGAGATTCAGATGAAATTTTATGATTATTCGGCCCGTAAAATGAATGGCAATACAGTTTCCATGTCAGCGTACAAAGGAAAGGTGGTATTGGTCGTTAATACCGCCAGCAAATGTGGCTTTACACCACAATTTGAGGGCCTCGAAACACTCTATAAAAAGTATCACGACCAAGGCTTGGAGATTTTAGGGTTCCCTTGCAACCAATTTGGGAACCAAGATTCTGGCACCAATTCGGAAATTGAAGCTTTTTGCCAAATGAACTATGGCGTCACTTTCCCAATGTTTGAAAAAATTAAAGTCAACGGACCCGAGGCGCATCCGCTTTACAAATTTTTGAAATATGAAGCAAAAGGAGTACTAGGATCAACCATAAAATGGAACTTTACTAAATTTTTAATTAGTCGAGATGGTGAAGTGCTTGAGCGTTTTGCATCAGCTACAGAACCTACCGAGTTTGAACAGAAAATTATTGATGAATTAAAAAAAGCAGTTTAACTGCTTTTTTTCAATAATGTAAATTAACTTTTGACTTGAATTAATGCAAATAATTTGATAAACTCAATAAGATAAAACTTTTAATCTAGTCCAGAGAGGCTAGCAAGGTTGTGAACGGGATATTAAAATTCTATCAGGAGGACAGTTTCTGTCTGGACTGACAGAATACATTTTGGTACACATCTGCTAGGTTTCTGGCAGATGTTTTTTTGTCGCCGACGCTTGATAGGCCTTATTGGAAATCGTTGGACACAATGATGGAACGAAAGCAAGAGACTTGTGAATAATTTAGCAACCAGTTGCTTAAAGGAGAAAACAAATGCCAAAACGTAAAGACATTAAGAAAATTATGATCATTGGTTCTGGCCCAATTATTATTGGGCAAGCTGCTGAATTTGATTATGCGGGGACGCAAGCTTGTCTTGCATTGAAAGAAGAGGGGTATCAAGTTGTCTTAGTCAATTCAAACCCTGCAACGATTATGACCGACCGTGAAATCGCAGATCGCGTTTATATTGAACCAATTACGGTTGAATTTGTTTCAAAAATATTGCGCAAAGAGCGCCCAGATGCTTTGTTACCAACACTTGGCGGTCAAACAGGCTTAAATATGGCCATGGAATTATCTAAAGCCGGTATATTAGAAGAGTTGGGAGTTGAGCTACTTGGAACAAAACTATCGGCGATTGACCAAGCAGAAGATCGAGAACTTTTTAAAGAACTTTGTGAAAGAATAGATGAACCCCTTTGTAAATCCGATATCGCCACTACAATTGATGATGCAGTTCAAATTGCCGAAAAAATTGGCTATCCAATTATTGTACGCCCAGCATTTACCATGGGGGGAACAGGAGGAGGAATTTGTGACAACGAAGAAAGTCTCCGCGAAATAGTCGCCAACGGATTGAAATTAAGCCCAGTAACACAATGCTTGATTGAAGAGTCTATTGCTGGCTACAAAGAAATTGAATATGAAGTCATGAGAGACTCAGCAGATAATGCCATCGTTGTTTGCAATATGGAAAACTTCGACCCCGTCGGTGTGCATACAGGGGACTCAATTGTTTTTGCTCCGCTTCAAACTTTGTCAGATAAAGAAAACCAAATGATGCGTGATGCCTCCTTGAATATTATTCGAGCCTTAAAAATCGAAGGCGGTTGTAATGTCCAATTGGCGCTCGATCCTCATTCTTTCCAATACCGTGTCATTGAAGTCAACCCACGTGTTTCAAGAAGTTCGGCGCTAGCGTCAAAAGCAACAGGTTATCCGATAGCCAAAATGTCAGCTAAGATTGCAGTAGGCATGACATTGGATGAAATTGTCAATCCCGTAACAAACAAAACCTTCGCCTTGTTTGAACCTGCCCTTGACTATGTGGTTGCTAAAATAGCCCGGTTTCCTTTCGATAAGTTTGAACATGGCGACCGCCACCTTGGAACCCAAATGAAAGCAACTGGCGAAGTGATGGCAATTGGACGAAATATAGAAGAAAGTTTCTTGAAAGCCATCCGATCATTAGAAATTGGTGCTTTCCACAATGACCTTGAAGAAGCAAGACAAGCATCTGATGAGAAATTATATGAAAAAATGGTAAAAGTGCAAGATGACCGTTTGTTCTATGTCTCAGAGGCCATCCGCCGCGGTATTTCGATTGAAGAAATTCATGAATTAACCAAAATTGATTTGTTTTTCTTAGACAAGTTACTGCACATTGTCGAGATAGAACAAGACTTAAAAGCAGCCCCTTTTGAATTGTCAGTCTTGAAAGAAGCCAAGAAAAATGGGTTTGCAGATCGTGAAATTGCCTTACTATGGGACTGCGCAGCCGAACAAGTTCGTCATTTCCGATTGGAACACCAACTTTTCCCTGTCTACAAAATGGTAGACACCTGTGCAGGGGAGTTTGAAAGCGAAACACCTTATTTCTACTCTACCTATGAGCAAATGACGGAATCAATTCGTTCCGAGAAAAAATCAATCCTTGTACTTGGATCTGGCCCCATTCGAATTGGACAAGGCGTTGAGTTCGACTATGCTACAGTACATGCAGTTAAGGCAGTGCAAGCAGAGGGCTATGAAGCCATTGTCATCAATTCAAATCCGGAAACGGTGTCCACTGATTTTTCAATCTCAGACAAGCTCTATTTTGAACCGTTAACATTTGAAGATGTGATGAACGTGATTGATGTTGAGCAACCAGAGGGTGTAATTGTTCAATTTGGTGGGCAAACTGCGATCAATCTAGCCGAGCCATTAACCAGAGTAGGCGTACGCATTTTAGGGACACAAGTTGCTGACCTTGACCGAGCTGAGGACAGAAAACTATTTGAGGTTGCCCTACAAGAAATGGGGATCCCTCAACCTAAGGGGGCTACTGCAACAAATGAATCTGAAGCGGTTGCAAATGCTAATGCGATCGGCTACCCTGTCCTGATCCGACCAAGTTTTGTCCTCGGAGGACGGGCAATGGAAATTATAAATAACGAAAATGATTTACGTGATTATATGAAGCGTGCCGTTAAGGCAAGTCCAGAACACCCGGTCTTGGTCGACTCCTACCTCCAAGGCCGTGAATGTGAAGTAGATGCAATCTGCGACGGAAAAGATGTCCTTTTGCCAGGCATTATGGAACACATTGAGCGGGCGGGTGTTCACTCAGGTGATTCAATGGCAGTATATCCTCCTCAGACCTTTTCGCCAAAAATTATCGAAACAATCGTTGAGTATACGACTAAATTAGCCCTCGGTTTGAAGTGTGTCGGAATGATGAATGTTCAATTTGTTGTTTACGAGGAACAAGTATATGTCATCGAAGTCAACCCTCGAGCCTCAAGGACAGTTCCTTTCCTATCAAAAGTTACCAATGTTCCCATGGCTCAACTTGCTACTCGATTGATTTTGGGTCAAACGCTTGAAGGATTAGGATACCAGTCAGGACTTTTACCAACACCAGAAATGGTTCATGTCAAGATTCCAGTCTTTTCATTCACAAAATTAGCTAATGTCGATAGCCTTTTAGGCCCAGAAATGAAGTCAACTGGAGAAGCAATGGGATCCGATGTCACATTAGAAAAAGCCCTTTATAAAGCCTTTGAAGCAGCTAAGTTGCACATGGAAGACTTTGGTTCAATTCTAT
Organism: Lactococcus fujiensis JCM 16395; assembly: GCF_002441655.1. Lineage (GTDB taxonomy): Bacteria > Bacillota > Bacilli > Lactobacillales > Streptococcaceae > Lactococcus > Lactococcus fujiensis. The sequence goes on from NZ_JXJU01000002.1 coordinate 120,569, forward strand.
TCACAGTCGCCGATGAGGACAAATCCGAAACTCTTGAACTTGCAAAAAGCTTCGCTGAAATTGGTTATTCATTGGTCGCAACTTCAGGGACCGCTGAATACTTCAAAGCGCATGGCTTGTATGTTCGTGAAGTGGAAAAGTTAGCAGGCTCCACTGATGAAGAAGGAACCATCGTTGAAGAAATTCGAAACGCCAGAGTACAAGCAGTGGTTAATACCATGGGAGCCAACCGTGCCTCACTGACTGCAGAAACGGATGGTTACCGCATTCGTCAAGAAGCTATTTCACGAGGTATTCCGCTCTTTACCGCGCTCGATACAGTCGCAGCTATCCTAAAAGTCATGGAAAGCAGAAGTTTCGCAACCACGACAATTTAATTTATAAAAAGGTAAAAATAAAGTAAATCCTGCTCACTTTTTACCTTTTTTTCTTACCATTCTAGCTCAATTCAAAGAGGAAATCCACAACTTTCTGCTACTTTGAGCAGGTTATATAAGTAGTTTCGGATTAAAGGAAGCAACAGCTTGCTCAAGTCAACCACCAGAGTAATTAAAGATAAGGAACATAATGCGCTAATCCAAGCAAAATAATGACAAATATCAGACTTTTTATCCCCAAAATCAAAGCGACAAAACTCCATAAGTAAAGCGAAATCGTGCATACGTTAAGCTACATTAATCTCAAAGTTAAGCAAGAGAGTTCAAAAATGTAGCTTTGAGAATTCAGATTTTTGTGCTACAAAAATGGAAGAGTAATGCTTTGTTTTGTAAAATGTGATCTTCGAATAGTTGCGAGTTGAACTATTCATTGCTTGGACGTCAACTTTATTTGAGCCCTATCGAAGAAAAAGTTCCCCGACGCTCTAGAGAAAAAAATTAACTTTCAAGGTCAGTGGGCCTTTGACTTAGGGACTTCCAGGTGTGCTTTTACCATCATTTACCATCTTTCTATTTCTTCTGGTGTTTACCAGATTTAGTTGTCGCCCTCCAATTATCTAATCGTTTAGAAATCATAGGGCAAAGATTGTAGCGAAAATGGAGCAACAAAAGCAGTGGAATGGTTATATAGGTCTTGACTATATCCTTTGTAATTGGCATTCTGCTCGGAAGATGACTAGTACTTCTCTCTCGTCCCCAGTTCTTCATTACCTAATTTTATTTGGTTTATTGCTGATCGGTTTAGCTTTTGCACAAGGAGTTGGTGTGACTGCTTTGATAGCTAAAATTGTTGGTCAAGCGTTCTAATATCGCTCAACGATGATGAGCTTAAATAGTTTCGCCATGTATCTAGGCCTAACCATCGGTTCTAATTTTGGTGGAATCCTTTTCCAAAATCTTAATTCTATGAGTCTTGGCCACCTGTCAGCCCTTTCTTATGGACTGGTTATGTTACGTATTAGTAGACAAAAGAAAGAAAATCATTCCTTGGATGATTTTTCTGTTGAATTATTGAGTTAAAGGGGGGCATAATCAAAGGTGTCAAGCCCCATTTGTTTGAGTTGATTTTGCCAAATTGAACTATAGTTTTGTAAGTTTTCTTGATTCATTTCATTTTGTAAAAGGCTTAGAATAGGAACCCCTAGAAGCATAAAGCCAACTTCTAAACGGTCAGCCCAGAGGTCATAAACCGCCTTTTGGTCCGCGGCATAATAATAGTAAGGAGCAGCATTTATCCCGTAAAATGAATTGAGTGAATTGTAATGGTCAATACCTCCTTCATCAAATAAAATCTTCCATGCTGCATTTGCGCCACCTGCGTGATCATGAATTCGAGCGATGGTTTCAAGGTCCAGCATTTTGCGTTCTTGATTAAGATAGATATCATGTTCATTTGGTCGATAGGCTCGATAAAGGTCATTCCATACAGCAACATAGGTCCGATAACGATTATAGGACACTTGTGTCGGTGAAAGAAGTCCCTTCCCGAGGTAGATGGATTGCATAGACCCTTTTGGAAGTGTCCCTTCGCCAATTTTATAGGTCATCTTTTCCCCGGTTGATAAAATCTCAAGCATACGATAGTTTGTATTAGAATCTTGTTGCGTCATATAAAAGACGGGGACTGTACCATAGAAGTGCTCATCTATTTCAATCACCCAATCGCGAGTGGGATTATCAAGGACAATGAAACGCACTTTCCCGTCATAGAGGGTGGCTTTTAAACCGGGATTGTTGGAGGTGTAATAGTTTCCACCACCGTAGGTCGCACTTTGTTTGTCGAGTTGATTGTAACCAATATTCATTTCGAGCGGAGAGGATTCGACTTCATCATAAGTAAAATGGAAGCCATCGTTCTTTTTAATTACCTTGACGACTGTAAATGGTGTGACTGAGGATGCTTTAGCCGAAAGAGGGCTTACGGTACCGAAAGTTGCGGCTGCAACGACAGCAACTCCAATACCAGCACCTTTTCGCGAGTTGCTTAAAATGTTTTCTTTTTTCATGATATGTTCCTTTTCTCATTTATATATTGTTTATTCAATTGAATGTCCTTAAGTACTCGTGTTTCTAATCGATTACTAATAATTTTATCATGTAACTCTTAATTAAAAAAATGATATAAGAAATCTTGCCATTTAAGTTTTATTCTATTTTCATTTAAGTCTGACTAAAAAGAAAGGAAGTACAATATGTTCATCGAATGAAAGAAGCGGGTTAATAAAAATGAAGAAAAGAATAAAAATGAAGTGGTATCAGCGAGTAGACTTTTGGCTTTTGGCTATTTTGATCCTCGCTTTATTTCTAAATGCTTGGGGGATTTGGGACGCAGGTAATGCCAATGCTTATTATACAGCTGCCATTAAGTCAATGACAGAAAGCTGGAAAGCATTTTGGTATGGCTCGCTTGACCCAGCCTCATACATCACTGTAGATAAACCGCCCGTTGCCCTTTGGTTTATGGCATTGTCGGCTAAAATATTTGGAGTTCATGGCTGGTCGGTTGTCCTCCCTTCTGTTTTGTTTGGGGTGGCTAATTCTTATCTCATGTTTGTTTTATTAAAGAAAAAATTTGGGCCTTGGGCAGGTCGATTAGCAGCATTCTTTATGACCATTACACCAATTGCTGTAGCGGACAATAGAACAAACAACATGGATACGACCCTTATCTTTTTCTTACTCTTAGCCTTTTATTTTCTTCAAAAAGGGGCCGTTAAGAAACTCCTCCGTTATGTCTTTCTGAGTTTTGCTTTGATTGGGATAGCATATAATGTGAAAATGCTTCAAGCCTTTATGGTCTTACCTGCTATGCTCCTCTATTATTTTATTGCCATCAAATTACCATGGAAAAAATTATTATTGGGAATGTTGGCGAGTCTGGCGATACTTGGAATTACAACCTTCTCATATACAACGATCGTTGACAATACACCGGCCAGTGAACGGCCATATATTGGGTCAACTGAGGATAATTCTTTATTAAATTTGGCCTTTGGCTATAATGGAACAGAAAGATTATTAGGTCAAACGACAGGAACTGGAGGTGCTTTCCCAGGCATGTCAAGTAAAACGACGGCTAAACAAGGAATAACACCAACGCAAGAAGCAGAGACAAGCAGCAATGGTCAAATGGGAACAGCACCTAATGGAACAAAAGGACCGGTAGGGGGAACGAGCTCAGGAGTAGGGACTCCTCCAGAAAAACCAGCTGGTTCGACTCCAACGCAAATGGCACCAACTAGTGGAACTGTGAGCCAGGGTTCGGTAAATGCTTCTGGCAATTCCAGTGAGTCGATGCCAGCTGGCATTCAAACGCAGGGTACGGCACCTGGTGGAACAATGAAAAAGGGAAGTCAAGCGAGTCCTGGCGGAGCAGGGGGAGCTGGCGGCGGTGCCTTTAATATCGGTACAGCTGGGCCATTAAGAATTTTCGAGTCAGAGCTTGGTCCAATGGCTTCTTGGTTACTCCCAACAGCAATCATTGGTCTCTTTGTCGGATTTTTCGCAAGTCGGCGACGTAAACAAAGATGGTTTGAACTAAATCTTAAGCAAAAAGAGACCTTATTGTGGGCAGGCTGGTTGATTCCTGTAGGAGGCTTCTTCTCAATCGCAGGTTTCTTCCATCCTTATTATATGATTATGTTGGCACCAGCAGTTGCAGCTTTGGCTGCAATTGGTTTGGTAGAATCAATCAAAAAAGTGCAAGAGACGAAAAAAGGAATCACGTGGGCCAATGGCACCCTTGCCCTAATGATTCTGTCCACCCTTGCTTTACAAGGCTATTATGCTTGGTCATATTATCCACTCGTGGTGATTGGCCTTGGTATTATTGCCCTCCTCTTATCGATTGCTTGGTTCTTCCCACGACAAGTTGCTAGCATCAAAATTAAAGCTGGCTTGACGGTAGTGATCATTTCTTTATTGACTGGTTGGTGGGCTTTAACTCCTACTTTATCACACGAATCAGCACAAATTCCGACAGTGGGACCAAGTGTTTTAACAAGTGGTAACTCCAGTATGGGCATGTCAAGTTCTGTCGATAGCAAGTTATTATCTTATGTTGAGAAGAATCAAGGCTCTGCCACCTATTTATTTGCGACAACAGATGCGTCAACTGCAGCACCTTATATCATTTCTTCGGGTAAATCGGTCATGGCTTTAGGCGGTTTCAATGGAACAGACCCTTCAATCACTTTGACTGAATTTAAAAAGCTCGTTAAAGAGGGAAAAATTAAATATTTCTACTCGGGTGGTAAAGGTATGATGGGTGGAAACAGTGAAAATACGACAGATGCAACTGGTGAAATCGAAAAAATAGTAAAATGGATTGAAGCTAACGCTAAAACAGTCTCCTCAGTCAGTTCAACAAATGGAACGAGTCTAGCAAGAACAAGCAAAAATGCAACGTCGAGTTCTAGCGCTCAAGTTGTGACAGGAGCCACGAGTCAAGGCAAGAACTCAACGAGTACAAGTGGAACAAGTCAATCGACTCAACCAGGTGGACAAATGGGTCAAGGTGGACAAAGTGGAACCTTATATGATTTGACAACCATTATAAACGATTAAAAGAACAGCCTCCAAGGAGGTTGTTTTTTTATCTGATATTCGAATGCTGCCTATGGTATAATGAAATGAACGAATGATGTGGGAGAAGTGAGGAATTTCATGATTGTTTTATTTAACAAACCTTTTAACGTATTGACAAAGTTCACAGATGACAAAGGTCGTATGACTTTGGCTGATTATATTGATTTACCTAATATTTATGCGGCTGGTCGCTTGGATAAGGATAGCGAGGGGCTTTTGTTACTAACGAACGATGGTCAATTAAATCATCGTTTGACTGATCCTAAAACGAAATCTTACAAGACTTACTTGGTGCAAGTGGAGGGCGAATTTTCAGAGGCAGCCGCAAATGCTTTACGTCAAGGTGTCCAATTAAAAGATGGTAAAACTTTACCAGCAAAGGTAAGGTTAGTGGATGAGCCCGACTGGCTTTGGGAGCGGACACGGCCAATACGTGAGCGTAAATCCATCCCAACTTCGTGGGTAGAGCTATCAATTAAAGAAGGTAAAAATCGACAAGTTCGGAGAATGACTGCTAAAGTTGGCTTTCCAACGCTGCGATTAATTAGAACGAAAATAGGAGAATATGAGTTGGGCAATCTGCCTTCTGGTCAATTCAAAATTATAAAAGGTTAAAATCTGTCTCTGACAGGTTTTAATTTACTTTTACTTGACATGAATTATAGTTTGTAAGGGGAGAAATTAGAACGAAAAGTTTTTTTGTCAAGATAAGGTCATTGTCGGAAATTCTTTTTTTGATTTTAAAAAAGAAAGATTTGGTGAGATTTTTAATTTCTTGGTCCTTGGGGTTATTCATGCCGCTTACGAGGAATGAGGAATCCGATTCTCTTAGACGATTAATGGCACAAAAAGTTCTTCTTCAAGTTCAATCCTAAGGAATTTGTCATAAAAGATATGTATCATACTGTTTCCATTCAATGAAAATGCTGGAAGAAATTTCTCAAAAACAAAAAGGTCAGGCACTTCTGACTACATCTTAAAAAGTCTTAAAAGTTCAGTCTTGCTCATTTTGTCTGGCCTTTTGAAATTGGTGATTTTTTGGTGCAAGAATTTAAAAAGAGTACATGTAAAATAAAAAAACCATCAATTGATGGCTTTTTTATTTAGAAAGAACGTCCTCCGCCTGATCCACCTGACATCCCGCCTCCCCCAAATCCACCAGAATTATTATTTCGTGGAATGTGGCGCGTGGTGACAAAACGATTGACAAGTAAGTCTTGCTGATTTGTCAGGTTGAGTTGACTGTTTTGATTCAAATTGTAACGTACTTTTGCACTAGAGTCTTTCATTTGATAACGTCTTTGGATGGACCATGCAAATAATCCTGGAATTATTAAGGCGATAAAAGCGGCAAACGCCACGTATTCTATTTTAAATTGGTGGTAAAATGTGATTTTTCCTGTTTCTTCATTGACACTATATTTTCGTCCTCCCGGCACACCATCACGAACGGCAGACTGAACATGTTCAAAATAGTCGACAATGGCTTGGGTATAAGTTTGATTAGTCAAATTAGGTTGAATGTCATCGAGTGCTGAATTGATACGACTTTGGGTAAGGTAGAATTCCATATTTCCTGTCCCCCAAAGATAGACTTCACGTTGCCCCATATCAATGAGTAAAACCACACCATTTTGACCGGCTCCAATTTTTGATGCCAAGTAGCTTTTTGCGAAAGGCCCAGGTTTTTCATTATTGGTCTCTGTTGTAACAACAAAAACAGAGGCTTTGATTTCTTGAGCCAACACATTTGCTTGATTTTCCAAATTGTTCTTTTCATTCATCACTAGATTGGCTTGGTCATCTATTAACCCAGTGAAGGTTTCTGCGAAAATTTGTTTTGGTAGTGTCATTAAGATAAGCGTCAGAATAAAAAGGCTGAGTATAATTATTTTTTTTCTCATGAGATGTAGTACCCCACAATCACTCCTAAATTCAGGAGGACGATGAAAATCAGCGCCGAAACCCAAAATAATTTTACTGTATCAATGGGAAGCACTCCGGCGACTTTTCCGGTTTGCCCATTCATGGCATAATAGTACATTTTGCCATCAGTTTTTTGTTTGTAAGTTACAAGCCAAATGGGCAGTAAGACATAGTCTTGATTGATATGGGTCAAATTCTGCTCGCCTCGGACATTTGTGACAGCGGTATAACCATTAATTGTACTTTGCATCAAACTTGTAGCGTATTGTTGAAATTCTTTTTCTACATCGGTTTTCATTTCGGAAAATTCAATGTCTCGTTTTTCTGTCAAAAAACCAGACAGATATTGGTTTTTGAAATCAACTGCTTGTCGCATATCAAATGGTTCTACAGCACCTACAAGATGATCAGATAAATTTTTGCGAAGTGCTTTTTTGACCAAGTCTTTGAAACTTGAATCGCCGACTCTTGTGATTTGGAATTCTGATGTTTCAGTAAATTCTGTATCACCTTGAATCCAGACACGCACATTTCGACCACGTGCAGTCAATTGACCATTCAAATCGGCATCAACCACCCAATAAGGAAAATAGACACCGGAAAGGTTTTCAATCTGTTTCTTGTTGAAGAAAGCTTTCGGAACAAATTTTTTCTTACCTACCCATTCGAGAAACTCATTTTCAGCTTCTTTGCGTTCAATTTGAAAGGGTAAAACTTTTTCGGGTAAAAATTGACCTGATAAACGGCTTGAGAGCAATACGGGGTTGTGGCAATAAAAGCAAAAAGTAGAAGCAGTGTTTGCATCGGTTACAATTTCAGCACCACAAGACGGGCAGAGAAATAGGCCAACATCTTGTGATGTTTCTGTTTGTGTTTCTACATTTTTTTCATCACTTGCCTGGACATCGGTCGTAGTTTGCCCTAGTGGGTCTTTGATACCAGCATCAGCTTGTTTTTGGGCAATTTGATTGACTTCATTTTCGGTAAAAGTTGAGCCACAATATTCGCAGTGAAATTTTTGGTCTTTTGGATTAAAGAGCAAGGGGCCGCCACAATTGGGACATTTATTAGTAATGACAGTACTTTCGCCCATAGCATTCTCCTCCACGATTATTAGGCTTTAGGAACAAATTTTTTCCCACATTCAGGACAGAATTTTGGCAATCCTTGCGCAGTATCTACGATGGCACCACATTCTGAACAGGTTTCTTCAGTTGACGGCTTTTTATTACCACAATTTGAACAGAACTTGCCTGTATTTTCAGTGCCACAGGAACAAGTCCATGTGGCTTCGGAAGCTGGTTTTGCTTTGCCACAGTTTTGGCAGAATTTGCCTGTATTTTCAGTTCCGCAAGTACATTTCCATGAGGATTCGTCATTTTTTTCGGCCTTTTGTTGATTCATTTGGGCTTGGTTGGCCTGACTAGTTTGACCAACGAGCCCTCCTGCTTGATTCAAGCCCATATTCATTCCCATGAAAGCATTCATGGCGCCACCTGTATTTGATCCGGCTGCTTCCATCCCACGAGCGACTGCACCTTGAACATAGCCTTCACGCACGTTTGGATCACCTAACATTGCCCCCTGATTGCGCATATTAATTAACTTTTGACTATCGTCTGTGTAAGAAATACTTGCCAAAGCAACGGAAACAATTTCCATGCCACGCAGTTTACGCCAGTCCTCATCGAGGACATCGGACATGTATTTGGAGAGCTCCATACTTTTAGAAGTCAGGTAGGAAACACGTTCACCTTGTGCTGAATATTGATTGATTGACGTATTCAAAGCAGTCAAAAATTCAGACACGTATTGATCATTGATATCTTGAATTTCTACGTGATCTTGGTTTTTGGGAATGGCATTCGCATAAAAAGCCAATGGATCGGTAATTTTAATCGAATAAGTCCCATAGGTTCTTACAAAAAGTTCAGCATTATAAAAATTGTCGAAGTATTGTAAAGGTGTAGCAGTACCAAATTTAATGCCTTTGATTTCCTGCAAATTAATATAAAAAACTTGTTGACTTTGTGGTGTTACGCCACCGAATTTGAAACGGAAAAACGTTTCTTGAATGGATTCACGCAAATTTCCATTAAACATGCTGGGTGCCGTGTCGTTTTTGACCGTATAATAGCCAGGTTCAGCACTATAGTCAATAATTTTGCCCCCGTCCACTAACAACATCATCATGTTTGGATAAACGTGGACAACAGAACCGTCAGTAATGACATCAGCAGTTCCTTTACGATTTGAGCCGCGCTTGTCATTTTTTCTGACCATGACCCCCTTGGTAAAGACGGTTTGATCACTCATTTCATCTGGTTCAATGACCTCAAGCCATTGATCGGCAAGTGTTCCACCTAAGGCGCTTGTCGCTGCTTTTATGATTCCCATGCTGTGTTCTCCTTATTCCTGTTAATGCTTTCATTATATCAGAAAATTACTCGTTCATAAAGAATATCTAGATAAAATTTGTCTATCAAAGTTATATATTAATTTTTCGATAATTTTTGACGAATTAAAAAAATTAAGCTATAATGATTAAAACCTTTAAATGAGTCCAGTGAGGCTTGCAAGGAACCGGAAAATGAAAATTACTAGAACGAGAGTCAATCATAGCTTGTAGAGTGGTTGACAGGTATTCTAATATCAATTTTTTGTGCACTTGCAGACTTTCTGTAAGTGCATTTTTATTTATAAAAAAGGAGATATAATGCCCGTTTTACAAGAAAAGATGACAATTGTCAAACAAATGGAAGTCGCAGAAAATATATTCGAAATGACACTGAAGGGCCGAATGGTCGATGAACTTAATGAAGCAGGCCAATTTCTAGATTTGAAAGCACCAAAAGAATCGATGCTCTTACGTCGTCCCATTTCAATTTCTTCCTGGGATAAAGAACAGCAGACTTTGACCCTTCTTTATCGTGCAGGAGATGAAACGACAGGGACGCGTGCATTGTCAGAACTGATCGGAGGACAAGAAGTTGATGTGCTTGGGCCTTTAGGGCACGGCTTTCCCATCCATGAGGTCAAAAGGCATGAGAAAATTGTTTTGGTTGCTGGTGGAATTGGTGTTCCACCACTTTACGAGTTAGCCAAACAGTTATCCAAAAAAGGCTGTCAAATAATCGTTCTTCTAGGTTTTGGGTCTGTTAAGTTTAAAATCTTAGAAGCAGAATTTACAGAATTAAAAAATGTTACCGTTCAGGTTGCCACTGACGACGGTTCGTATGGGAGGCACGGCCATGTTGGAATGCTTATGGATGGACTTGAATTCGAGCCTGATGCAGTTTATACCTGTGGAGCGGCGGGAATGTTAAAAGCCGTTTACAATAAATACTCGCATTTAAAAAGATTATATATCTCAACGGAATCGAGAATGGCTTGTGGAATTGGGGCTTGTTATGCTTGTGTCGTTCATACAAAGGATGATCCAGAAGGAATTTCAGGGCATGCCCTAAAAGTTTGCGAAGATGGACCTGTATTTAAGGGAGGAGAATTAACTTTATGACAACTAAAAACAGACTTGCCGTTTCATTACCTGGACTTGATTTGAAGAATCCAATAATGCCAGCCTCAGGTTGCTTTGGGTTCGGCGAAGAATATGCTAAGTATTATGATCTGAACCAGCTCGGTTCAATCATGATCAAAGCGACCACAATTAACCCACGATTTGGCAACGCCACACCACGTGTGGCTGAAACAACATCTGGCATGCTCAATGCCATAGGTTTACAAAATCCAGGGCTTGATTTTATATTGGCTGAAAAGTTGCCATTTTTAGCTAATCATTTCCCGGAATTACCGATTATTGCAAATGTTGCTGGCTCAACCGTAGAAGACTACGTAGCGGTCTGTGCTCGCATCGGTGAAGCGAGTAATGTTAAAGCCATTGAACTTAACATTTCATGTCCCAATGTTAAGCATGGAGGGCAAGCATTTGGAACTGACCCAGAAGTTGCTTCTGAACTCGTTAAATCTTGTAAAGCAGTTACAAATCTCCCCATTTATCCCAAACTGTCACCCAACGTGACTGACATTGTACCCATCGCAAAAGCAGTCGAAAAAGCAGGTGCAGATGGGATTACCATGATTAATACCTTAATGGGAATGCGTTATGACTTAAAAACGAGAAAACCTGTTCTTGCTAACGGGACTGGTGGATTATCTGGAAAAGCTATTAAACCGGTGGCCTTAAAATTAATCCATCAGGTCGCAGAAGTCGTTGATCTGCCGATTATCGGAATGGGAGGCGTGGCAACAGCACAAGACGTGCTCGAAATGTATATGGCAGGTGCATCTGCTGTAGCAATTGGGACAGCTAATTTCACGGATCCATTGATTTGTCCTAAAATTATAAATGATTTGCCAGAAAAAATGGACGAATATGGAATTGAGAGCATAGAGCGGTTAATAAAAGAAGTAAGAGAAAGTAAGAAAGGAATCCAAAATGCGTGAAAGTAAACCCATTATTGCACTTGATTTTCCTAACCTAGATCAGGTCAGGTTATTTCTTAATCAATTTCCTAAGTCGGAAAAACTTTATCTGAAAGTTGGCATGGAATTATATTACGCTGAAGGGCCAAAAATCGTTGATTACCTTAAATCACTTCATCATTCCGTTTTTTTAGATTTAAAACTGCACGATATCCCAAATACAGTTGAATCGGCCATGCGTGTATTAGCTAATTTAGGGGTTGATATGACAAACGTTCACGCGGCAGGTGGATCAGAGATGATGCGAGCTGCTAGAAAAGGATTAATTGAAGGGACTGTGCCTGGGCAATCTATTCCCAAGTTGTTGGCTGTGACCCAATTAACTTCCACATCTGAAGCTGGGATGCGAAAAGATCAAAATATTCAAACGTCCATTGGCAGGTCGGTTGTTCATTATGCCGAGCGAACGGCCTTTTCAGGACTTGACGGAGTTGTTTGCTCAGCGAAAGAAGTGAAAATGATCAAAGAAGCAACCAACCAGGATTTTATCTGTCTCACGCCCGGAATTCGTCTTAAATCGGATGTAAACGGTGATCAAAAAAGGGTGATGACACCACAAGAAGCACGCAAGGTTGGGTCGGATTATATTGTTGTTGGGCGACCAATTACCCACGCAGAACATGCTTATGAAGCATATCGAGCCATATTTAGGGCTTGGAATGAATAAGTCAGTACGATTTTATAAATTTTTTTAGAAATTACATAATGCTTGCATTTTCAAAATGAGCTGTTATAATTTAATACAACAAAACATGAAAAGGAGAGAACAAATGGCAACACAAAAATTAATGCAATCATATTATTACTGGTGCGGATAGTTGTGTGTAGCTTTGGCTAGATACAACTTTTGAGTATTCTCAAAAAGTATCTAAGCCAGTGATTCTCTAGAAACCGAGTCGCTTGCGAATCGGTTTTTCTTTTTGGGAATATTTCAGAATAGAAAAGGAAAATTTAATGTAATTCAATTTGCAGATTGTTAGAGTTGATGAAGTGGTGGATTAATTAGTTTGGTTAAAAAATATTTCGTCCTTTCTTGAAAAATATCATGACAATGAAATAAATCCAGTCACCATGACGAAAAAACAATTGCTGGAAAAAATTGAGGATAAGCGTTCAGAAATAGATGTGGCGAAATGGCAGAATAAAATATTCGGCATGATTCGATTGAAACATTTGAATGGTGTCTTCCAAGGCCAAGATAAAATAGCCGTCGTTCTAGTTGGAATTGATCCAGAATTTCAAAACCGTGGGGTTGCACAAGAAAAGTTTCATCAAGTTGAACAACGTTACAGACCTAAAGATGGCTGGGAATTAGTTACAATTATACAAGATGAAAGGAATCTGCATTTATATGAAAAGTTGGGTTATCAACGAAACGGATTTCTTAGACAAAAAAATAAGGAACAAACATAAGTGGGTTTCATTAAGGAAAATTCTTGCCAAAAACAGGACTGGTAAGGAAATGAGGAAGGAAAGTTATTTTGGAAAATGAAGAAAAGAAGTTAAAGTCATCAATGAAAACGAGGCACGTCGTTATGCTGTCTTTGGGAGGGGCCATTGGTGCAGGATTATTTGCAGGCTCATCAAGTGCCATTCAAGCAGCTGGGCCATCGGTAATGCTCGCTTACTTACTAGCTGGTCTTATATTATTTGTCGTTATTTATGGTGTCGGGCAAATTGTTCTTCAACAAAAAACAAAATCTGTAGGAATGTCAGGAATCGTTTCTCCATTCTTAGGGAATCGTTGGGGACATTTTACCGATTGGGTGTACTGGGCTGATTCCATGGCTGTAATGGTTGCAGAAGCTGCAGCTATTGCCCAATTTATGCACGTATGGTGGCCCCAGGTACCAAATTGGATTTTTGTGCTGGCAGTTGCCATTTTAACCCTGGGCATAAATTTGTACTCTGTCAGAGCATTTGCTGAAACAGAATATTGGTTGGCAATCGCCAAAGTTGGCGTCATTGTCCTATTAATTGGTCTTGGTTTTTGGTTTTTAATGGTTCAAGTTTTACATCTGGGGATTTCAACTGGTCTAAACCAAATGAATTTACATGGCGGATTTATGCCTCATGGCTACCGCGGGATCTTCAATGCCATGTTGATGGTCATTTATTCATATGGGGGGTCAGAATTGATTGCCATTACGGTTTCAGAAGTTGAGAATCCGAAGGAAGCAATCCCGAAAGCAATTCGTGGAGTTATGAGCCGAATTGTAGCCTTTTACGTGATTCCAATGTTTCTATTTTTAGAATTATTCTCATGGAAGTTTTTGTCTGAAACTAAGGCGAGTCCTTTTGTTCTTATTTTTGATAAATTTGGGATTCCATATGCTGGGGACATAATAAATTTTGTAATTATTTTAGCCCTCTTTTCAGTGATTAATTCAATGATATATGCGACCTCACGTTCGCTTTATGCCAGAACAAAAAATTCGAAGAATGGGCTAGGCCATTATTTGGGGCAATTGTCAAAACGGCAGGCACCTGTTCGTGCAATTGCATTCTGTGCTGCTGTTCTTTTTATCGGTGTTATTCTCTCTTATATCTTTGGGGATGGACTCTTTAGCTACATGGCTGGATCGATCTCATACACGGTATTGATTACCTGGATGATGTTGTTGCTAGCTTCAATTCGCTTTTATTTTCTTAATCGCGCTTCTTTGTGGAAAAAAGGAGTGAGTGTGGTCACATTTGTAGCATTACTCATTGTAGCTTTTAATTTAGTGCTAAATAATCCACTGGGAATCAGTATTTTCGCCTTCATTGTTTGTCTTCTAAGCTTTATTTCATTTCGTAAAGTTAAATAGTTGCTTTTTTTCTGAAAATAATGTATAACTGTTGTAATCTAAAGAAAGACGAGGAATACAATGACACTAACAAAAAATCAGAAAGAGTTGCTCCATCTCATGTACAGCATCATTTTGGACACTACAATTTCAGCAACAGAAAAAGTTTTATTTGTTAAAACAAAAAGTGATATCGAATTTGGTCGTTCTTTTGATCAAGAACTCAAAGCTTTACTCAATGAATTAACTTTTATTCCAAATTCGTCAAAGATTGTTGAATTTAAAGAAGAAGTGAGAAAACGTGCTCTAATCATTTAAGATTTAATAGGTAGTGAGCAGAATTAAAAGACAGAAAAAAACATCATTTTTATGATGTTTTTATTTTATAAAGGATTTTTGTTTGGTGTGCCAGCCTTACGAGGATATATTTTGGGCGTTTCTTTTTTCTTCTCAATAACAGCAATGTGCCGTTCATCACCATTAGGTAATTTGTATGATACTTCACTCACAAATTTGCTTCCCAATTTGGTAATGGCGTTTTTGGCATCACGAAGTTCGTCTTCGAACTGCGCAGCTTTTAAAGAAAGCAGAAGTCCATGAATTTTTAAAAAGGGAATAGTTAATTCCGTCAGTACTGACAATCGAGCAACAGCACGCGCTGTAACAATGTCAAATTGGTCTCGGTAGGTTTTATTCTGGCCAAAGTCTTCAGCACGGCCGTGCAAAAGTTCAACATCTTTCATTTCAAGTTCATCAGTTAGTAAATTTAAGAATTTAATTCTTTTATTTAATGAATCAATGATGGTCACTTTTAATTGAGGAAAAATAATTTTCATAGGTAAACTGGGAAAACCAGCCCCTGCCCCAATATCTAAAACTTTAATGGGTTTATTTTCAACGAGTTGATACAAAAGTGGTGCAATCGAGTCGTAAAAATGTTTCAAATAAACTTCGTTTTTTTCTGTAATCGCCGTTAAGTTTATTTTTTCATTCCACTCTACAAGCAGTTCAAAATAGCGTTCAAACTGAACCTTTTGATTGTCATTTAAGACAATATCAAACGTTTTTAATTGGGCATAAAATTCTTCTGGGGTCATAAGGCTCTCTCTAAAAGTTTTGCAGTAATCTCAGCAATTACGGTTTTATTTTCATGATGAGGTAATTTATCAATCAGGGTTAAGGCATTGTTTGTATAAAACTGAGCCAGTTTTTTTGTTTCTATTAACGCATTTGAATTTTGAATCCAGTCAAAAAGTTCATCATAGGACTCATTTTTCAACAAATGTTCTACTTCAGACCGATTTTCTTTTAAAGCATAAAGGATCGGCGCAGAATATATTCCTTGTCGCACGTCTTCAAGAACCGGTTTACCTAAAGTGTTTGCGTCTGAGGCATAATCGAGATAGTCATCCATAATTTGAAAAGCAATTCCAATATTCATTCCAATTTTATTTGCTAAATTGGCTAATTTATTGTTTTTGGTCACAACAGGAGCGGCACAAGCAGATAATGCAAAGAGTTCCCCAGTTTTACCTGAGATGTTTGCGATATAATCATCTAAATTTTGTTCCAAATCAAAATGATTGTCCAATTGCCCCAATTCTCCACCCAAAAGCCGTTCGATTGAACCTAAATGCTTGGTCAAGTTGGATACTTCAAAGGTATGCTCAGACAAAAGTTTAAAGACGGCCACAAAGAGATAATCCCCTGCGTACACGGCAATTTCAGGATTATATTTATTAGAGAGAGTAGCAACACCACGTCGCGTATCAGCTTTATCAACGACGTCGTCATGAATTAAAGTCGCAGTATGCAGGAGTTCAATACTTGCAGCAAGAGCAAAAGCATCATTATCATCAAGTTCAGTAAAACCAGCAAAAAGAAGGAGATAAGCTGGTCTCAACCGTTTTCCACCACCATCAATTAAATCAAAAATAGCGGCTTGGATGTCTTTATTTTTAACGCGAACTTGTTTTTTCATTAAAATTGTAACTTTATTTAGCTTTTTCTCAAGTTCGGGGTAATTTTTCCAAATCCTATTTTTTACGTCCATAGTTTACTTTCTTTTACGAATAACTCGTGAATTGGTTTAATTCGATCGATGAGTTGATTTCCCCCCATCCCAATCGCGAAGCCGGCTAACATTCCAAAAACCGTGAGCCATGGAAGGTAAATCATCACAGAATAGGCTTGAGCGAGAAGCGCAGCAACTGTCAACTGTCCCAGATTATGGAAAAATCCACCGACAACAGATATTCCAATTTTAGAGACCAAGCGAGGCCCAAATTGTTTCATGGCATACATCATCAGTAATGACAAAACCCCACCCGCTGCTGAATAAATAAAAACCGAAAACCCTGTAAATAAAGCAGTGATGAGTAATCTCAGAATCTCCATTACCCAGACTTTTCGCCAATTTAATGTGAATATAGCAATAATCATGACCAAATTGGCAAGACCAATTTTTGCACCAGGTGCGAATGCAAAAAAAGGTGGAAACCATGATTCCACTATCCCCATGACGACAGCAACTGCAGTCAAAAGAGAAACATAGATATATTCTTTAATATTCATGCGTTATAATCGACCTCATTATTCTCCTTACCGCTCATGACTTGAATGACTAAATTATGGGGTAAACAAACGGCCGTTTGTCCCACTTGGTCTATCCAACCTGTATGGACCGCAATTTGGTCTGGAGAGTTGTCTGCCTTATCCCGAATCTTGCCGTCTTTTACTTCAATAATATTCCAATTGCCATTTTTTGCTCGATAAGTCCATGTTTCATTTTTGTTCAGGTCAAATTGCTTGACAACTTGACCATTTACTCGAACTTCAGCACTGGCTCCCGATTCAGCCTTTGGCATAAATGCAAAAA
Source organism: Lactococcus fujiensis JCM 16395 (assembly GCF_002441655.1). Lineage (GTDB taxonomy): Bacteria > Bacillota > Bacilli > Lactobacillales > Streptococcaceae > Lactococcus > Lactococcus fujiensis. Next base: position 137,689 of record NZ_JXJU01000002.1, read on the forward strand.
CCGAGAAACTTGAAAAAAAGAGGAGCAGAATAATGACGATATCGAGAGGCTTTATTTTTATATCTCTTAGAAATTTCATTACTCTTAATCATAGCATATTTTGACAAAATTTTCATGATAATTACAAATGAATAGTTGTTAATTTTGGAAAAATAGAAAAACCACTAAATCCTCTGATCCAGTGGCTCAATTTTTATTTTTTCGACCCTTTTTCTTGTGAAAGTTCTTTACCTTTCGCGATGATATAAGCCTTTAAATCGTCTTTAATTTGAGGGTGTTGGAGACCATATTCAATAGAAGTTTCCATGAAACCAAATTTGTCACCCACATCATAGCGTGTCCCCTTGAATTCATGCGCAAAAACCCGTTGCGTTTTATTCAATGTTTCAATCGCATCAGTAAGTTGAATTTCATCACCTGCACCAGGTTTTTGTGTTTCCAAAACGCCAAAAATTTCTGGTGTCAATAAATAACGACCGATAATGGCCAAGTCTGAGGGAGCATCTTCGACAGCTGGTTTTTCAACAAACTTGTCGACATTATAAAGTCCGTCAGCAACTTTACCACTCGGCGCAATGACCCCATATTTGTCGACTTCGTTATGTGGGACTTTCATGACAGCAATAGTTGAGGCATGCGTCTTTTCATAATCATCAATCAAAGATTTAGTCAGTGGTTCACCCTCACCCATGATGTTCATGAGGTCATCACCAAGCATAACAACAAATGGTTCGTCACCAACAAATGCTTTAGCTTGTAAAACAGCGTGTCCCAAACCTTTAGGATGACTTTGACGAATAAAATGAAGATTGATGTCAGTTGTTTCTTCAACCAATTTCAACAGCTCTGTTTTTCCTTTTTCACGAAGATTTTCTTCAAGTTCTACATTGGAATCAAAATGATCTTCAATGGGACGTTTTCCCTTGCCCGTAACGATTAAGATATCTTCTATACCAGATTTTAAAGCTTCTTCAACAATAAATTGGATGGTTGGCTTATCAACGATTGGCAACATTTCTTTTGCAAGTGCTTTTGTCGCTGGTAAAAAACGAGTCCCAAGTCCGGCAGCAGGAATCACTGCTTTACGAACTTTTTTTGTTTTTGATTTAATAACTGACATATCTACTCCTCATTATTTATATATTTGTAAAGATAATAGTATATATTTTTATTATATCCCATTATATAGGATATTGCAACGTTTGTATTTAATCCTTGTTTCACAATCAGAATTCGTTTTCGGCTCGTGTTTCACGACGCATTATTTCAAGGATTCCCGTTCTTGGGTCAAGATTCTCATATAAAACTTGATATATTGTTTCAGTAATTGGCATGTCAATTCCCAATTGCTGGGCCAATTCATAAGCAACTTTGGTTGTAGAGACTCCTTCGATTACCATACCCATATTTTTTTCAACATCAGCTAACTTTTCACCTCTGCCGAGTGCATCACCTGCGCGCCAATTTCGTGAGTGAACAGAAGTTCCTGTTACAATCAAATCACCCACACCGGATAGACCAATGTAAGTCAAGGGTTCCGCTCCTAATGCAACACCCAATCGTGTAATTTCGGTCAGACCGCGCGTAATAATTGCTGCTTTTGCATTATCGCCAAAACCAAGACCATGGAGTGCCCCAGCTCCTACCGCAATAATATTTTTCAAAGCACCTGCCGTTTCAACACCTATAACGTCATTGTTGGTATAGAGGCGGAAATAATCATTTGAAAAGAGCGATTGGGCATATTTGGCTTCGTTATTGTCAATAGAAGCGGCGGAAATCAGTGTGATATCTCGAACGATTGTTTCTTCAGCGTGTGACGGACCAGAAACAACTACAATTTCACCACGTAGATGCTCAGGAATTTCTTCTGTTAGGACGCTTGAAATACGTTCGTGAGTCCCTTGCTCGAGACCTTTTGATGCATGCATGACATGGACGCGATGGTCTAGAAGGGCTGCAACTTGTTGGGCAACAAGTCGAGTTACTTTTGTTGGAACGACAAACAAAAGAGCGTCAACGCCGTCGAGTGCGGCTTTTAAATCCGTATATGCAACAATTTTTTCATCTAGAATGATGTCTTTGAAATAACGAGTATTTGTGTGCTTTTCGTTAATTTCTTTGGCTTGTTCTAAATTATTCCCCCAAAGGCGGACTTCGTGGCCATTGTCATTTAGGACTTGGGAAAGCGCAGTTCCCCACGAACCAGGCCCTAAAACAGCAATTTTTTGATGATTCATATGGTGAGTTCCTCCATGAATTCTATGAAAACAAATATAGACTATACTTTGAAGAACGCTCGATAGATATAATATTTCAAAAAGCGATTTCATAAATATTTATTCAATCCCATTTTAACATAATACAAAATAAAAATCATACCAAAGTATGATTTTGAAAGTTGGAAATGTGGTAAAATAGACATATAGCCAGTAAGGCTAGCATTAGAAAAAACAACTTGTATAACAGGAAACAAGTGGATAAAATAGAAATAAACGAAGGAGATATTGATATGCCAGTAAATTATATGATGGTTGATGGAATGAGTAGAGGTCACTTAGGATTCTTTAATTTTATTCTCATATTCATCTTGGCTTTTTTCGTCATTAAAGTGATTGTTGGCGTCAGTCTTTCAAGAAGCTCTCGCCAGAATGATGGTGAAAATTATCGTGATAAAGCGGCAAACCTAAAAGTAAACATGGAACGTTATCGTGAATCAGGTCTTTCTGATAGTGATATAAAAATCTTCCGTGAAAATTTAGCTGAAGCAAAAACAAACATTGAAACTTGGGAAAAGAACATGAAAAAGAACGATGATTTACAAGTCGTTGAGTCGGTTACCGGTGGGCTTGAATCTAGTAAATTAACATTTAAATACATCGTACAAAATCCTCAAGAATTGACAAAACAAAGTGAATTTCTCTATAAAGATTTGCCTAATATGGTTAAATTATCTGATAAATTCATCGAAATGAAAAAACAATCTGTCAAAACGGATGACATTTCACGCGATTTAGATGAAACATTGTTACTCATCAAGACCTTGTCAACTAACATTTCTAAAAATTACCATGATATTTTAATGGATGATGTCAATGTAATTAAACATGAGGTCAATTTCGACTAGATATGTCTAATTAGCTTGTCACAACTGACAAAAACGTGTATAATTCTGTCAAAAGGCAGAATTATTTTATCATCAAGAAAAAATCCTAAAAGGAGAAAATATGACCAACCCAGTACTAGATGACTTAATTAATGAAGATTCCGGTGTGATTGCTGAATCACATTTGAAAGAACCTCAAAAATCAGAAATTGTTGAAATGAAGAAGAACGCAGGCTTGCGTGCTTTAGATACTTTGACACAAGAAGAACTAGAAAAAGCTCAAGAATTGTCGAAACAATTAGACGAAAATGCCTCACAATCTGTAATCGCATATGGAGCGAACGCTCAAGATAAAATCTCTGCATTTTCACAGGGTGTCCTTAACAAAGTTCAAGCACAGGACTTAGGAGAGGTCGGTGGTTCGCTAACGGATTTGATGTATAATTTACAACAAGCTAATCCTAATGAATTGGTCTCGGAAAACAAAGGTGTTTTCCAAAAAATGTTTGGTAAAGTAAAAAAATCCATTTTTGAGGTGACACAGAAATACCAAAAAATTGGAGCCGGAATAGATAAAATTTCCGCAAAATTGAACAATGAACAAGCGGGCCTTTTGCAAGACAATGAAACATTAGACAAATTATATGATGAAAATTTAAATTATTTCAAGGCGCTTAATGTATATATCGCAGGTGCAGAGTTAAAATTGGATCAATTAGACCAAGAAATTCTTCCTCAAGCACGTCTCGAGGCCCAGCAGTCATCAGATAACGCATTGATTGTACAAAAAGTCAACGATCTTGAATCCTATAAAAATCGTTTGGATAAACGGACTCACGATTTGCGTTTGGCACGTCAATTGACGATTCAACAAGCTCCTCAAATTAGGCTTATCCAAAACACGAACCAAGAATTGGCTGAAAAAATTCAAACTTCAATTAATACAGCCATTCCGCTTTGGAAGAATCAAGTGGCTATTGCCTTGACTCTTCTAAAACAAAAGGATGCCTTAACTAGCCAACGGATTGTCTCAGAAACGACAAATGATTTGTTAAAGAAAAATTCTGAAATGTTGAAGAATTCTACGATAGAAGCGGCTCAAGAAAATGAACGTGGCTTGATTGATGTTGAAACACTTAAGTTGACACAACAAAATTTGGTGGATACGATTCAAGAAACTTTGCGTATACAATCTGAAGGTCGTCAAAAACGTCAGCAAGGCGAACTCGAATTGTCTAAAATGGAAGATGAAATTAAACAAAAACTTTTGCAAATGTCATCTAAATAAAAATGAAAGAAAAATTGAAAACGTTGATCCTTGTAACTTTATAAGGGAACGTTTTTTTATTTGTTATCAAATTGGTTTATACCAATTTATTGACAAAACAGTCTCGATTTGATAAAATTTAAAGTAAATATAAGGAGGCAAGATATAAAATGTTGTATTATATCAAAGCAGATCAATTTTTCTATCCATATGAAATTAAAAAAGAGGGCTATCTTGAAATTAAAGATGGTAAATTTGGAAATTGGGTAGTTGAGGCACCTGAAAATGCTGAAATCCTTGATTACTCTGGCTTTTGGATTGCACCTGGACTTGTCGATACCCACATTCACGGCTTTGGTGGAGCAGACTCACAAGATGCAGAAGTTGAAGGGATAATGGGGACGATGTCTGAGGGGCTTTTGTCTGCAGGTGTCACAAGTTTCTTTCCAACTCCTTTAACAGATTCTCACGAAGGCCTTTTGAAGTGTTGTCAAGTCATTGGAGATCATTATCAAGAAGCTCGTGGTGCTAAAGTCCGTGGTATTTTCTTTGAAGGGCCATTCTTTACAGAAGAACATAAAGGTGCACAAAACCCTAAATATATGCGTGACGCCAAAATGTGGGAAATTGAAGATTGGCAAAAAGCAGCTAAAGGCATGCTTAAGAAAGTCGGTTTAGCCCCTGAGCGAGCAGGTTCAGAAGATTTTATCCGCAAGGCAACAGAGGCCGGTGTGGCAATTGCACTTGGTCATTCTAATGCGACCTATGAACAAGCCGTCGCAGGTGTTGAAGCAGGAGCATCAATTTGGATACATACCTATAATGGGATGTCAGGACTGACACATAAAGAACCCGGAATGGTCGGAGCAATTTTGAATACCCCTAATACTTATGCCGAATTGATTTGCGATGGACACCATGTTCGGCCTGTAGCTGCACAAATCGTCATGAAAATGAAGGGTGCTGACCATGTTGTTCTCATTACTGACTCCATGCGTGCAGCAGGTCTGCCTGATGGCCCATATATGCTGGGTGAATTCGAAGTTGAAGTGCGTGATGGCGCAGCATGGCTCCCAACAGGAAGACCTGCAGCATCAATTTTGACATTGAAGACTGCCGTCAAAAATGTAGTTGACTGGGGAATTGCAACGCCATCGGAAGCCATTATGATGGGTTCTTTGACTGCTGCTAAATCAGTTGGACTAGAAAATGTTTGTGGTCAAATCAAAACAGATCTTGATGCAGACTTTATTGTATTAAATCCACATATGGAGCTTGTTGCAACATACCTGGATGGTGAAAAACGTTATGAAAAATAAAAAAGTTCGTTCTATTGAGCGAGCTTTTTTATTCGAAAGGCCGATTAATGTCTAATAAATTTCTTATTTTATTCTTAAAAACATCAAATTAAAGATTTTGTGAAAATGTAAACGTTTAATACAGTTTTGCATGAGATTTTTTTTCAAAACCATGCTATAATGTAAGAGATAAAGGATTATTCGGTCAACGAATGGTTCGGTGAAAAATCATATTTCACACAAGATTAATTTTTGGAGGACAAGTCTCTAATGAAACGCATTGCGGTTTTAACTTCTGGTGGTGACGCCCCAGGTATGAACGCAGCTATCCGTGCTGTTGTTCGTAAAGCAATTTCTGAAGGTATGGAAGTATACGGCATTAACTACGGTTATGCAGGTATGGTTGCCGGTGATATCCACAAACTCGATTCAGCATCAGTTGGTGATAAAGTAGGACGTGGAGGAACATTTTTATATTCTGCACGTTACCCAGAATTTGCTCAACTCGAAGGACAATTAGCAGGTATCGAACAACTTAAAAAATTCGGTATTGAAGGGGTTGTTGTAATTGGTGGAGATGGTTCATATCATGGTGCTATGCGCTTGACTGAACATGGTTTCCCAGCAGTAGGTTTGCCAGGTACAATTGATAATGATATTGTCGGAACAGATTATACGATTGGATTTGATACAGCAGTAACGACTGCTGTTGATGCAATTGATAAAATCCGTGATACATCTTCATCTCATCACCGTACTTTCATCGTTGAAGTTATGGGACGTAATGCTGGTGACATCGCACTATGGGCTGGAATCGCATCTGGTGCAGATGATATTTGCATTCCCGAAAAAGAGTTCAAATTTGAAAATATCGTAAATAACATTAAAAAAGGCTATGAAAAAGGTAAAAATCACCATATTATCGTCATTGCTGAAGGTGTTATGCACGGAGAAGAATTTGCCAAACGTTTGAAAGAAGCTGGCGATGATTCTGATCTTCGTGTTTCTGTGCTGGGACATATCCAACGTGGGGGTTCACCTACAGTTCGTGACCGTGTTATCGCATCACGCATGGGTGCTCGCGCCGTTGAATTGCTCCGAGATGGTATCGGTGGTGTTGCTGTCGGTATTCATAATGAAGAACTTGTTGAAAGCAAAATCCTCGGTACAGCAGAAGAAGGTGCTTTGTTTAGTTTGACTTCTGACGGTGGAATCACTGTCAATAACCCACATAAAGCTGGGGAGGAACTTTACAAATTAAATTCAGCTTTGAACAATTTAAACCTAAACTAATTAACTAAGTTAATTGAAACCGGACACTAGTTCAGATTTTGTTGACTAGGACGGATTATAAAATTTTATAGGAGAAAAACACTAATGAACAAACGTGTTAAAATCGTCTCAACACTTGGACCAGCTATCGAAGTACGTGCTGGTAAAACATATTTTGATCGTGGCTTTTGGGCAGGCGACCTTGATGTAGAATCATCAGCTAAAAAAATTGCAGAATTAATTGAAAATGGTGCTAACGTTTTCCGTTTTAACTTTTCACATGGTGACCATGATGAACAAGGAAACCGGATGCAAGCTGTTCTCCGTGCAGAAGAAATTGCTGGACGTAAGGTTGGATTCTTGCTTGATACAAAAGGTCCTGAAATCCGTACAGAATTATTCTCAGATGCAGCTAAAGCTGATCCTGACTATGATGATGAAGAAAACTTGTTCAATTACAAAACGGGCGAAAAAATTCGTGTTGCAACAAAACAAGGCATCAAATCAGAAAAAGATTTACTCGCATTAAACGTTGCTGGTGGAATTGATATTTTTGACGATGTAGAAGTTGGAAAACGTATCCTTGTTGACGATGGTAAACTCGGTCTTCTTGTTATCGGAAAAAATACTTCAACGCGTGAATTTGAAGTTGAAGTTGAAAACGATGGCGTTATTGCTAAACAAAAAGGTGTTAACATCCCTGGAACGAAAATTAACTTCCCTGCACTTGCTGAACGCGATGATGCTGATATTCGTTTCGGTCTCTCTCAAGGCATTAACTTTATCGCGATTTCATTCGTCCGTAAAGCTGAAGATGTGCTCGCAGTTCGCCGTATTTTGGAAGAAACAGGTCACACTGGTGTTAAATTATTCCCTAAAATTGAAAATCAACAAGGGATTGAAAATATCGATGAAATCATCGAAGTTTCTGATGGTATCATGGTAGCCCGTGGTGACATGGGAATCGAAGTTCCATTCGAAATGGTTCCAGTTTACCAAAAAATGATTATTTCTAAAGTTAATAAAGCTGGTAAGACAGTTATTACTGCCACAAACATGCTTGAATCTATGACTTACAACCCTCGTGCCACTCGTGCTGAAATTTCAGACGTTTTCAATGCGGTTATTGATGGTACTGATGCAACAATGCTTTCTGGTGAATCAGCAAATGGTCATTATCCTGCAGAATCAGTTAAAACAATGGCTACAGTTGACATGAATGCACAAACGATGCTTTCAGAATACGGCCGTCTTCACCCAGAAAACTACGATCGTAACTCTGTTACTGAAGTAGTCGCTGCTGCCGTTAAAGATGCTGCGAAAGCAATGGATATTAAATTGATTGTTGCATTGACTGAATCTGGTTCAACTGCGCGTTTGATTTCAAAATACCGTCCAGATGCAGACATCTTGGCTGTTACTTTTGATGAAAAAATCGAACGTAGCCTGACAATTTGTTGGGGTGTAATTCCTGCGCTCGCTGAAAAACCAGCTTCAACTGACGACATGTTTGATGTTGCTGAAAAAGCAGCACTTAAATCAGGCCTCGTTGAATCAGGTGACAATATCATCATCGTTGCTGGTGTTCCAGTAGGTTCTGGTCGCACTAACACAATGCGTATCCGCACTGTTAAATAAAGTACTTGAAGGAGTCTTTGCATGAGTGCAAGGACTCTTTTCGATTTATCCAATTCGTCTTATCTATTGTAAAATAACGGGTAATTCATTGACTAAGAATTATGCTTATCCGTGTTCTAAAAGAGGTTAATTAAATGAATAAACGTGTAAAAATTGTGTCAACTTTGGGTCCAGCAGTTGAAATTCGTGGAGGCAAAACTTTCCTTCAAGAAGGCTATTGGGATGAACCGCTCGATATTGAAGCATCAGCGAAAGTCATTGCAGAATTGATTAAAAATGGAGCAAATATTTTCCGGTTTAACTTTTCACATGGTGACCATGAAAGTCAAGGCGAGTTGATGACAGCTGTTCGACGTGCTGAGGAAATTGCAGGGAAAAAAGTTGGTTTCTTGCTTGACACTAAGGGACCTGAAATTCGGACAGAATTATTCTCTGCTGATGCTCAATCTGATGTGGCATATGATTCAGAAGGTAATTTCTTTCATTATGTTACTGGTGACAAATTGCGAATTGCAACTAAACAAGGCCAAAAGTCAGAAAAAAATCTTATTGGATTAAATGTTGCAGGTGGTTTAGATATTTTTGATGATGTTTCAATTGGGAAACGGATTTTGATAGATGATGGTAAATTAGGGCTGACTGTTATCGATAAAGACGTTGAAAAACGTGAATTTGTTGTCGAGGTTGAAAATGATGGAATTATTGCAAAACAAAAGGGAGTCAATATTCCTAATACAAAAATTCCTTTTCCAGCATTGGCAGAACGCGATGACTCTGATATTCGTTTTGGTCTTCAACAAGGCATCAACTTTATTTCGATATCCTTTGTCCGGACAGCCAAAGATGTTCAAGTTATTCGTGAAATTTTAAAAGAAACAGGAAATACGCACGTTCAATTGTTCCCTAAAATTGAGAATCAAGAGGGAATTGATAATATTGATGAAATCATTAAAGCAGCAGATGGTATCATGGTTGCCCGTGGTGACATGGGGATAGAGGTTCCCTTTGTTCGCGTTCCTGTTTATCAAAAGAAAATTATCAAGAAATGTGCACACGCAGGAAAACCTGTCATTACTGCCACAAACATGTTGGAATCCATGACTTACAACCCACGTGCCACACGTTCAGAAATTTCCGATGTTTTTAATGCGGTGATTGATGGTACTGATGCAACAATGCTTTCTGGTGAATCAGCTAATGGGCGCTATCCGGCAGAATCAGTACGGACCATGGCAGAGATTAATTGTGAAGCACAAACCATGTTGCAAGAATATGGTCGTTTGAATCCAGATCGATATACGAGACATGGTGTAACAGAAGTTGTTGCTTCAAATGTTTTGAATACCACTCGTTCGATGGACATCAAGTTAGTTGTTGCCTTGACTGAGACTGGAAACACGGCTCGTTTGATTTCGAAATATCGTCCTAACACTGATATTTTGGCAGTTACATTTGATGAAAAAGTAGAACGTGCCCTTTTGATTAATTGGGGAGTTATTCCATTACTAACTGAACGTCCAGCTTCCACAGATGATATGTTTGAAGTTGCTGAAAAAGCAGCACTTAAATCAGGATTAGTTAAATCAGGCGACAACATTGTCATTGTAGCCGGTGTTCCTGTTGGTTCAGGACGTACAAACACATGTCGCATTCGTACAATTAGATAAACAAAATAAAAATTCTCTGATGAGAATTTTTTTTATTAAATCGTTACATATTATTAACCATATTAGATAAAATGAAAAAAATACCTGTGAATCACATCACATTTATGACAATCTTGTGAATTAATGCTATAATTAAAGAGTAAAATATTTCTTACCTATATGAAAGGATAGTTTAATACTATGGCAGAGAAACAACGTAAAAAAGTAATTCTTGTTGGTGATGGAGCTGTTGGTTCATCATATGCATTCGCACTTGTAAACCAAGGTATCGCACAAGAGTTGGGTATTGTAGATTTATTTAAAGATAAGACAGAAGGCGACGCGATGGATTTATCACACGCACTCGCATTCACTTCTCCAAAAAAGATTTACTCTGCAGATTATTCTGATGCATCAGATGCTGATTTGGTCGTTTTGACCTCAGGTGCACCTCAAAAACCAGGCGAAACACGTTTGGACTTAGTAGAAAAAAACCTTCGTATCACAAAAAGCGTAGTAACTGAAATCATGAAATCTGGTTTTTCAGGTATCTTCCTTGTTGCTGCTAACCCAGTTGATATTTTAACATATGCGACTTGGAAATTCTCAGGACTTCCAAAAAATCATGTTGTTGGCTCAGGAACATCTCTTGATACAGCACGTTTTCGTCAAGCATTGGCTGAAAAAGTTGGAGTTGATGCACGTTCCGTCCATGCTTATATCATGGGTGAACATGGCGACTCAGAATTTGCCGTTTGGTCACATGCAAACGTGGCCGGTGTTCAATTGGATCAATGGTTCCAAGATAATTCTTACCTCGATGAATCTGAAATTGTTGGGATCTTCGAAGGCGTTCGTGATGCAGCTTACGAAATAATTTCCAAAAAAGGTGCAACCTTCTATGGCGTAGCTGTGGCACTCGCACGTATTACGAAAGCTATATTGGATGATGAGCATGCCGTATTACCTGTTTCAACGTTCCAAGATAACCAATATGGAATTACTGACTGTTACCTTGGTCAACCAGCGGTAGTTGGAGCAGAAGGTGTGATCAATCCGGTCAACATTCCTTTGAGTGATGCTGAATTACAAAAAATGCAAGCCTCAGGTGCTCAATTGAAACGAATTATTGATGATGCATTCAAAAATGAAGAATTTTCATCAGCTGTAAAAGTTTAATAAAATTAGCTAATAAGATAAAGCACAGATTTAATGAATCTGTGCTTTTTGTCAGGTCTGAGAATGATTATTTGTTAAATGATATCACCAAGACGCCCAGCGTTATTAATGCTCCACCAATGACAATAGGGACGGTTACTCGTTCTCGTAAAAGGATAAAAGCGAGAACCATTCCAATTACAACGGATAAGTTATCAACTGGGATGACTTTGGATGCTGGCCCTAATTGCAGTGCACGGTTGTAGGTCAACCATGAAGCGCCAGTTGCCAAACCGGATAAAATTAAAAAAGTAATGTTTTTCTTTGATAAACTGGTAAAATCAGGTTTTCCTGCTAAAAATACAACCATCCATGACATGATCAAGACAACAATCGTGCGAATTGCTGTTGCTAAATTAGCGCTGATTCCACTGACACCTACCTTAACTAGAATTGCTGTCAAACCAGCAAAAATAGCCGATAGAAGTGCATAAATTAACCACATAGTATTTCTCCTTGTTCAATTATTAATTATAAACCTATTATCATAATCTTTCAGAAATTTAACATAAAAAAACAGCTCGAGCGCTGTTTTTTGAGTTTTATTTCGATTTGATGTAGTTGGTACCATCAGCTTTAGGAGCAACTGCTTTTCCAAGGAAGAGCGCCAAGACAACAATTGTAATGACATAAGGTAACATTTGTAAGAATGTTGAAGGAATCTCTTTAATTCCGGGAATTTGTCCACCGACAACAGCAAGTGAAGTCGAAAGTCCAAATAAGAGTGATGCAAGCATTGCCCCGATAGGATTCCACTTACCAAAGATCATGGCTGCCAATGAAATGAAACCTTGACCAACAATTGTTGAAACAGAGAAGTTACCAGAAATGGCTTGAGCATAAATTGCTCCACCAACCCCACCAAGAACACCAGAAATCACAACACCAGCCCAACGATAGGCGTAGACGTTAATTCCAAGCGTGTCAGCTGCTTGAGGATTTTCACCGACTGAACGTAAACGAAGCCCAAAGCGGGTCTTAAATAGCACATACCAAGCAAGAAAGGCAACTGCAATCGCGAGAAAAGCGGGTAATGATGTTTGGCTAAAGAAGATTTGACCAATCACTGGGATTTTATTCAAAAGTGGAACATTCCAATAACCAATTTGTTGATTGATGTTTATTTGTCCTTGGTTATAAATAACTTGAACTAAGAATACACCGAGCGCAGGAGCCATCAAGTTTAATACTGTACCCGAAATAATATGATCGGCTCGTAAATTGACTGTGGCAACGGCGTGGAGTGAAGCGAAAATGGCACCGATAAAAGCTCCAAACAGTATGGAAAGCCAAGGCGTCATGGAACCAAATGTGCTGGCAGTTGTCAAGTTAAAGACCACTGATCCGAAGGCACCCATTGTCATGATTCCTTCGAGACCAACGTTGACGATACCGCCACGTTCTGAGAAAACGCCACCGATTGAAGTGAAGATCAGAGGTGTTGAATAAATAAGCATATTTGCAACGATAATTTGCAAAGTATCAACTAAGTTCATTATGCTTTTTCTCCTTTCTTCTTAGCTTTTGGAAGAATAACTTCGATGATAAATTTAATGGCAATAAAGAAGATGATAGATGCAGTTACGACTTGGATAATTTGTGGCGGAATTGAATCAGTCATCATACCAGGTGCACCTGTTTGTAAGACTGAGAAGAGCAATCCGGCAAAGAGGATCCCAATTGGGTTATTTCCACCAAGAAGGGCAACAGCCATCCCGTTAAATCCAATGTCGAGAGACGCCGTTTGTACAACGAAGTTTTGCATATAACCAAATCCATATACAACACCACCGAGTCCAGCGAGAGCACCAGCGACAACCATAGAAAGAATAATTGTGCGTTTGGATGAAATACCTGCATATTCAGAGGCATCTGGATTTAAACCAACAGCATTGATTTCGTATCCTAATGTTGTTTTTGAGAAGATTACAGCCATGATCACTAAGGCAATCAGTGCAATAAAGATACCAATGTTCAGCGTTGAATTATTTGTCAGATCTGACAACCATTGTGCACGGAAAGTTGAATTCGTACCAACAGGATTTGTTTGGTCAATTGAAGTTGACATAATAATTTTTTTTGCCATGATGTTATGTACCACAAAAGTTGAAAAGTACAGAATAATGTAGTTTAACATGATGGTCGTAATAACTTCTGACGTTCCAAGAAGTGCGCGAAGCACACCTGGAATTAAGCCCATCAAAGCACCGAAAAGCATTCCGACGATAATAACGAGTGGGATCATCAACAAACGTGGTATGTCTGGGAAGGATAGGGCAAACCACATTGAGAAAAGCCAACCAGATAAAGCTTGACCAGACATCCCGATATTGAAAAGTCCGGCTTTCATAGCGACTGCAAAGGCAAGTGCTTCAAGAATTAATGGGCCTGCTGTTTGAATGGTTTCGCCAATTGCTCGGGAATTACCAAGGGCTGAGACTAGTAAATCTTCGTATCCCCAGATCGGATTAAATCCGAAAATTAACATGATAATTGCACCAAGTACGAATCCAGCTAGAACCGCAATAATAGGCACAAGAATCTTTTTCGTTTTACTGCTCATTAATATTACCTCCGACCATTAAGATACCAAGTTCTTGTTTATTTGTTGTTTCAGGTGTGACTTCACCTTGAATTTTTCCGTCATGGATAACAAGAATACGGTCAGAAACGTTAAGAATTTCATCCAGCTCGAAAGAAACCACAAGAACGGCTTTTCCTTCATCACGTGCTTGAATCAAACGCTTATGGATATATTCAATCGCACCGACATCGAGTCCACGCGTAGGTTGGCTAACAATCAATAAGTCAGGATCGCGGTCAATTTCACGCGCAATAATCGCTTTTTGTTGGTTACCACCGGATAAAGAAGCAGCAGGGATTAATTCGCCAGCTCCACGAACATCAAATTCTTCCATTAATTCACGTGCTTTGGCATTAATTTTATTATAATCGAGGAATCCATATTTGGATAAAGGTTCCTTGTAGTATGTTTGCAAGGCCATATTTTCGGCAACGGTCATTTGAAGAACTAAACCGTAACGATGTCGGTCTTCTGGAACGTGACCGACAGATTGTTCTGTGATTTTACGAGGCCGTTGATTGGTAATATTTTTCCCTTTGAGGAAAATTTTGCCAGAGTCAGTTTTCATCAGACCTGTAAGAGCTTTTATTAGCTCTGTTTGACCATTGCCATCAATTCCGGCAATCCCAACAATTTCACCAGCATGAACTTGAAGTGAAAGACCTTTTACTGCAAATGCACCGCGAGCCTCTTTAACTTTAAGGTCTTGGATATCAAGGACGATCTCTTTTGGAGTTGCTGGTCCTTTTGGAGTGATGAAGGAGACAGAACGCCCAACCATCATTTCGGCTAATTCCTTATTTGATTTGTCACCAAGTTCCACAGTCTCAATGGACTTCCCACGACGAATAACTGTGATACGATCAGCAACCGCACGAATTTCATCCAGTTTGTGTGTGATTAAAATAATTGATTTGCCTTCTTTTACCAAATTACGCAAAATATCCATCAATTCGAGAATTTCTGCAGGAGTTAGCACGGCAGTTGGCTCATCAAAGATTAAAATATCTGCCCCACGATATAAGGTTTTAAGGATTTCAACACGTTGTTGTTGTCCAACCGAAATGTCGCGAATATAGGAATCAGGTTCAACAGCAAGTCCATATTTTTCAGACAGTTCAATGATTTTTTCTTTAGCTGTTTTTAAGTCTAAAGAAAGTCCTTTGGTTGTTTCAGAACCGAGAATAATGTTTTCCGTAACGGTGAATGCATCAACAAGCATGAAATGTTGGTGGACCATACCGATTCCGAGGTTTGCAGCTTTTGAAGGAGAATCGATTTTTTCGAGTTTCCCTTTGACATGCACCTCACCCTCTGTCGGCTCCAACAAGCCTGATAAAATATTCATCAGTGTGGACTTCCCAGCACCATTTTCACCAAGTAGGGCGTGAATTTCACCCTTACGTAACTCAAGGTTAATTTTGTCATTCGCAACAAAATTACCAAAGCGCTTGGTCACGTTAATCATTTCGATTACATTTTCGTTGGCCATTTTGGCTCCTTCTAAAAAAATATGATAAAAATAAGAATGATTACTTATTTTTACCCTAATGTTCCAAAAACTGACCTGTGCCGTTTTAAAAAACAAAACGTGACAAAGTCAGTTCTTAAAAAAATAATTACAGCTTATTATATCAAAAAAAACGTATTTATGAAAGCACTTTTTTTTAATCAATAGAGGGGTAAATTAATTCTTCAAATCTGGTTTGAATTGTTTCGGCTAATATAATCAATTTCAATTGAAACTGTGACCGTCAAGCTTTTGAGCTTTTTAAGATTATCAAGCCCTTCTGATTTAATTTTCCAATAATGTGGTGTCATTAATAAGAGACTCATCAAATCTTCATTATTTGTGATGGTTGTTTTGAAAGTGACTTCCTGACGCTCTACTTTGAAATTGGGGAAAGGTTTTATTGAATCGAGCCTTTCTTTTTCGTGAATTTCAGGATAAATGACGTTTTTTAATTCAATCAAATGATTGTCGCCCGCCCGCACAAGAATAATAATCCCCTGATCCGAACAAATGCGATTCATTTCTGCTACCGAATATTCTGCAAACATTGATAATATCACATCGGCTGAATGATCCATGAAAGGAAGATGTGCGAAATTAGCTACGAGCCATTGAATTTGAGGGCTTTTTTTGGCGGCCATCTTAATGCCCAGCTTACTTATGTCCAAGCCAAAGTATTGAAGCTTTTCACTCGGATGCTGCGTTTGAAAACGAGAAAGATAATAGCCTTCCCCACAACCGATATCTACAATGGCGTGTGCATCTGCTTGAGCAGCAATGGCTTGACTTATTTTCAGATTCACTGCATTAGAAAGTTGCTCGTAATAACCAGCTGCTAGAAATTTGCGCCGAGCATTCATCATGGCTTTAGAATCCCCTGCTGTAGGTTTGGCATTGAGGAGAAGATTGAGGTAGCCTTCTTTAGCCAAATCAAAACTGTGACTTTGTGGGCAGATAAAAACTCGCTCATCTTGCCTTAATGGACGATTACAGACAGGACATTTTAATTCTATTTTCATTTTATTTTCCTGCTTTTAATCAATTCTTCATTTGGTGTAACACGGATTGTTTTGTCACGATCATAGGTGACAAAACCGGGGGCAGTACCAGTTGGTTTATGCAATTTTTTGGCATCTAAGACGTCAACTTGAATCAAGTTAGAATGACGTGCTTTAGAGAAATAAGCAGCAAGCTCACCAGCAAATGTGACAGTTTCATCTGATGGGTTTTTATTTCCAGTAATCAGGACATGCGAACCAGGAATGTCCTTGACGTGAAACCAAGTATCCCCTTTTTTACTTAGCTTAAAAGAGACTTGCTCATTTTGTAGGTTGTTTTTACCCACTAAAATAATCGTACCATCCTCAGCTTGATATTTTTCAGGGGGCAGCAATTTTTGCTTTTTATTCCGATGCTTCAGTTTGATATACCCTGTTTGAATTAATTCTTCACGAATGTCAGCAATTTCCGGAACATCTGCATTTTCCAAATTGGTTTCGACGGACTCTAAATAAGTAATGGTTTGCTTGGTGTGTTCAATTTGATCGCCAAGAAATTTTACCGCTTGTTTTAATTTTTGGTAACGATGAAAATATCGTTGTGCGTTTTGGGCTGGCGTTTTTGATAAATCGAGTGCAATCTCTAATGGTTCATTGGTATAATAATTTTCTAAGGTGACCGTAGGCTGGTCATTAGGGACAAGGTGCAAAAAGGTGTTTAATAATTCCCCTTTTTGGCGGAAAATCTCAGCATTTTCGGTGTCTAATAATTCTTTTTCCTGTTTCTTTAATTTGTCACGATTCTTTTTGAGTTCATTCTGAACTTTTTTGATGACCTCAGCTCCAATTTGTTTTACACGGTCACGTTCAGCTTTATCCGAATAATAGAAGTCAAGCATTTCTGAAAGGCTTTCAAACGTTTTGGCTTCTGAACCTAAATTTATTGAAGAAAATGTATCATTTTGATAAATTGAAGGGTATTTTTGAATGATCAGTGCTTTGAATTCAGGAACGGTCAGTTCGGACAAGGCCTTGAGAGAGTCTCTTCCGATCCCTTGAAATGTTTTTTGAAGGTTTCCAAGTTGTAATGCCTCAAAGATCTTTTCGTCAGAGCTTTTGAAAGGGCTATTTTCAGACGATAAGGGAGGTGCAATATAATTTGATCCAGGTAAAATGGTCCGATATTGATTTTGAGAGAAACCGACATGTTTAATTGACTCGATAATACGATCACTCGTTTTGTCAAGTAATATGATATTGCTGTGCTTGCCCATAATCTCGACCACGAGTGCGATCTTCATCGTATCCCCAATTTCGTCTTTACTGGAAATATGAAACCAAATTTGGCGGTCGTTACCGATTTGTTCAATCTTTTCGATTAAGGCACCTGCCAAATATTTTCGCAAAATCATTACAAAATTGTTTGGATTTTGAGGATTTTGAAAATCAGTTTGAGTCAATTGGACACGGCCAAAAGTAGGATGGGCTGACAGTAGAAGTTTCTGAGTTTTCCGCTCAGAACGGACTGAAAGAACAAGTTCTTGTTCAAAAGGCTGATTTACTTTTTGAATGCGACCACCTTCGAGTGCTTGAACTAATTCGTCTGTCATGTGGTGTAAAAATATGCCATCAAAGGACATGGTTTGCCTCTTTTCTTTTTTGTCAATGCTGGCGATATCTGGAATGGATTTCTTTTTCAATTGTACGCCAGTACTGATAAAAGTCGTTAACTTTAATTTTATCATAAATTTGCTAACTTTTCTCTTGCATTTTATTTAATATAGGTTTATACTAGAAAAAAAATCAGGAAAAAGGAGAATCACATGTTTAAATTAAACTTCAAATCATGGCAAAGCTGGCGTTCTTGAAGTTGTATTTGTGCAAAGGGCATAGATACAATTTTGGAGTACTTCAAAAAGTATCTATGCCGGTGATTCATAAAATAAGAAGACCGGATAGGATAAGACATCGCTATTCGGTCTTTTTTTGCATGTGCTCTGAAAACTATTGAATACTAATAATGAAATAAATGAGGAGAAATCATGAAAAATAGAAAAATAATCATCGTCGTTGCATTAATCGTAATTATTGGACTTGTGGCGGTCATTTTACCAAAAACGAATTCGAAATCCGATGCTACACCAAGTAATAATAAAGAAGTCAAAATCGGAATATTACAGTTTGTAACCCACCCAGCTCTAGATGCTATAACAAAAGGTGCAAAAGATGAATTGAAAAAAGAAGGCTTCGCGAATGCAAAGATTAATTTCTATAATGGAGAGGCAGACCAATCCAAACTGCAAACCATGTCATCTCAGTTAGTGTCTGAAAATAATGATGTTTTGATTGGGATTGCAACACCTGCAGCTCAAGCTTTGGCTAATGCCACAAGCACAGTTCCGATTGTGATGGGAGCAGTGACTGATCCTGTCGGAGCAAACTTAGTCAAAAACGTGAATAAGCCTGAAGGAAATATCACAGGCGTTTCGGACCGTTTTCCTGTCGAAAAAGAACTTAAGTTGATGAAAGAAATTATGCCCAATCTTAAAACCGTTGGTGTCCTTTATACTTCATCAGAATCGAACTCTAAATCACAAGTCGAAAGTTTTTCAAAAGCTGCAAAAGCAGAAGGCTTAACGGGTAAAACATATGCTATTGCTTCATCTAATGACATTTCAACAACAGTATCTGTTGCAGCTAAAGAAGTACAAGCATTCTATATCGGCAATGATAATACAATTGCATCAGCTTTTAATAATGTTTTACAAATTACAAATGCAGCTAAAATCCCTGTTTTTCCATCCGTTGATACGATGGTTGAGCAAGGGGGACTTGCAGCAGTTTCTATTAATCAACGTGAATTGGGGATTGAGACAGGTAAAATTGCCGCACAAATTTTAAAAGGAAAAAAAGTAAGTGAAATTCCTGTTGATTTTTATGACCACACAACTCCAATTGTAAATACTGAAGCAGCAAAAGTACTTGGAATAACGATTCCTAAAACAGTATTAGATAATTCAACAAACGATAAATAAGATTGTAGGAATAAAAATGATAATTTCAACCATAAATCAAGGCTTGCTTTGGGCCATTTTAGGATTAGGGATCTTTATGACCTTTAGAATCTTAAATTTTCCTGATATGACAACAGAAGGAAGTTTTCCACTTGGAGGAGCTGTTGCTGTGACACTGATCGTCCATGGCGTGGATCCTTTGATTGCTACGCTGGCTGCTTTTTTAGCCGGCTGTTTGGCTGGATTAGCCACTGGTTTGCTTTATGTCAATGGTAAAATACCAACACTTTTAGCTGGCATATTGGTCATGACCTCATCAAATTCAATCATGCTTATGGTCATGGGGCAAGCAAATTTAGGGATGCTTGGCTATCCTCGTCTTCAATCCATTGGCGTCAGCCTTATCGCAGTCGTTTTAGTCGTTTGTCTTATGATTTTCTTCCTCAATACGGAAATTGGGCAAGCTTTTATCGCAACAGGAGACAATCCAGACATGGCAACAAGTTTTGGAATCAACACGGGGCATATGGAATTGTTAGGCCTCATCCTATCGAATGGCATTATTGCGCTTTCAGGTGCTCTCGTCTGTCAGAATGACGGTTATGCAGATGTCTCAAAAGGGATAGGCGTCATCGTCATCGGTTTAGCGGCAATTATTATTGGGGAAGTCTTTTTTTCGAATGTGTCCATGTTGGAACGTTTAATTACAATAGTCATTGGTTCAATATTTTACCAATTTTTAATTTTAGGTGTAATCACTGTTGGCTTAAACACGAATTATTTCAAACTTTTTAGTGCGATTATATTGGCCATCTGTTTAATGATTCCAACGCTAAGAGAAAAATTCTTTAAGGGGGTGAAGTTAAATGCAAGCCGTCATTGAACTTAAGCAAGCAACGGTCATTGTAGAAAATGGCCTTTCCAAAAAAATAATTTTAGACGATCTGTCATTAGCCATCTATCCTCAAGACTTTATCAGCATTGTCGGGGGAAATGGCGCAGGAAAGTCGACTTTATTCAATGTGATCTCAGGCAATATAAAACTAAACTCGGGAAAAGTATTTATTATGGGGAAAGATGTGACGAATAAATCACCTCAATTTCGTTCAAAATATTTGGCACGTGTTTTTCAAGACCCTAAAATGGGAACGGCGCCACGGATGACTGTTTTAGAAAATTTAGCGGTAGCACGTAAACGAGGACAGACGCGCAGCCTTAAATTGATTCATCCGAAGAAATTGAGTAATGTATTTGTCGAAAAAGCAATAAAAATTGGAAACGGTTTGGAGGAGCAATTAAATACACCAACAGGAAATTTATCAGGGGGACAAAGACAAGCGCTCTCCTTATTGATGGCAACCTTTCAAAAACCTGATTTGCTCTTGTTAGACGAACATACCGCCGCATTAGATCCAAAGACAACTTTGGCCATTATGGCTTTGACACAAAAAGTAATTGTCGAAGAAAAATTGACTGCTTTAATGATTACACACCAAATGGAAGACGCATTGAAATTTGGGAATCGACTTTTAGTCATGAAAAATGGTAAAATAGTAAAAGATTTGAAATCATCAGAAAAAATGAAAATGAAAATAGAAGACTTTTACAGGATATTTGAATGAAAAAATTAGTTCCCCTTTTTGAACGTATATTAAGAATAATCATGTTGGTCGTCGCGGCAGCATTACTTGCGGCATCGATATCACTGACTGGTATTCACATGACGAATAAAAACATTGAAAAAACGAAAATAAGCGCCGTTATCGTTCAAGGGGACGATCTAAAATCCCTACACGAAGTACGATATGAGTGGAATGGTAAAATTGTCGAACGTCGCCCGTTGGATGTTTATTTTCGTAAATTAGGTGATATTGGTGATCGAGTTAATGTTTATGTGGCCAATGATTATCCAGACCGTGTTTTTATGTCTCGTCACGGGGATGATTTAATTAGTTCTGCTGAATTTATGGGCGGTTGGGGACTTCTATTGCTAATTATTTTAATTGGTGAGCGACAACTTTTGACGAGGATTAATAAACTTGAAAAGCTTCAAACAAAAGATGCTCAGAATAAGGAAGATAAATAAAAATAGCCATATTTAGTGGCTTTTTTTTATAAAAAAAAGTTTATCACTCGTTAGAATTCCCATTCAGTTTATGTTAAAATTAAAAGAAATAAGGCTTATTTGTCAGAATTTATAATTTTCACGATTTTTGTTTTGACTGATAAATAAGTTATCTTTTTTGGGGGGGAAGTTATGGAATTAAGAACGCGGCAGAGGAGAAAAAAAAAGAGAAAAATATTTTTATTAAGTTTATTTTTTACATTAGTAGCCAGTACAGGAATAGGCATTGGTGTAAAATTATATCATGATGAAACAGTTAGAAAGGAGAAAATCCAAGCTTATCAAAAAATAAAAACCTTGGCAGAAAAATCAATCGATGAAGCATATCAAAATCCAACAGATGAAAATCTCAAGCGTTCCAAGACTTTAGCACAACAATTGAATCCAACAGATAAAAATAAAATTGAAGTGAAATTGTCCACTTTAGTCAATTATAAAATACGTATAGCTGATGCCACATCTGCACTCACAAATTATGAAAATCAGAAAACGGAAGAAAGTTATCAGCAGGTCCTAGCAAAATTAGATTTGTTAACCTCAACGTACGAAGCAAAGGAAAAGTCAAATTTAACCCAAAAATTAGATGTTTCCAAGAAAAGAATCGAAGCCGAAGCGGCTGCTGAGGCAGCAAAAAAAGAGGCTGAAAAATGGGCGGGTAAAAAACTGATCGCATTGACATTTGATGATGGGCCAAACCCACAAACGACGCCAATACTTATACAGACACTTGCAAATGCAGGCGTTTCAGCAACATTTTTCCCATTGGGCAAACAAGCACAAGCTTATCCCAAGCTTATTAAAGCAGAAGCTGCTGGCGGAAATGAAGTCGCTTCACACAGTTGGAATCATGCAAACTTGGTCAACCTCACTGCTGACAAACAAAAAGAGGAAATATTATCAGCTCACGACTTAATTAATTCATTAAGTGGTCAATCCACTAATTTTTACCGCCCGCCTTATGGATCTTATAATGCAACAACTTTGGCTCAAACAAATTTGGCAGCAGTGAATTGGTCTATTGATACAAATGATTGGCGTTATGTTAACAATAGTGCTAAGGTCGTTCAAAATGCGGTGACTCATGCACATGATGGGGGAATTATACTGATGCACGACATTCATAGCTGGTCTGTTGCAGCAGTACCTCAAATTATTCAAGAGCTGAAAGCACAAGGTTACACTTTTGTTACCGTCACACAGTTGTTGAATTCACGCGTTGGACCTATCGAATCAGGAAAGGTGTATACAGGGAACTGAATATTGAGTAAAGAAAAACCAACGTGAGTTGGTTTTTTTGTACTTAGAATCTTCATTATGATTTTGACACGGTCGTTTTTAAATCATTTTTAGTAAGCGAGAAAGGCAGTTGTTCGGGTAAATAGGTCTGAGGATGAGGAACGATCCCCAGTTTAAAATCAAGTCGCAGTCCTGTTGTCAAGTCTTTATGGTCAATAAAAGTGTTCTCTATTTTTTTCCCGTCAGCGCTGACAGTGTCAACGAAAACGTGCTGTTTTTTGTTAGGAGACGAATTTATTTCGACCATCTTTCCATTTGACAAATGAATTTTTGCTCTATTCCAAAGTGGGATTCCCAAAATGTATTCTCCAGTCCCCGCGGTCATTGGGTAAAATCCCAAACTAGAGAAGATATACCATGAAGCCATTGTCCCATTATCTTCATCACCGGGATAAGCTCTAGTTGTATCGTTAAATGTTTCAAGCAATAAATTTTTGATCAGTGGCTGAGCCATCCAAGGTTTACCAATGTATGAAAAGAGATAAGGGTAATGAAAGCTTGGTTGATTTGAAATAGCGACCTGACCGAATTCGAGTGTAGCCATTTCACTCATTTCGTGGATTTCAAAGCCGTAACCTTCAACAGAAAAATCGGGCTTTTGATTACATAATTCAATCAGCATTTCTTCGAATAAATCAGCACCTCCATGAATTTTGATCAGTCCTGCAAAGTCTTGAAATACAGAAAAAGAGGTTTGCCATGCGGAACCCTCAGCATAATCACGGCCCCATTGAAGAGGATTAAAGTTTTCTCGAAACTTCCCATCGTGATCTTTTGCTCTCATAAACCCACTTTCGGAATCATACAAGTGACAATAATTTAAGGCTTGTTTCTTATAATATTGCGAGGTATTTTGATCACCAAGGATCTGTGCCACTCGATAAATGCAATAGTCTGAATAACTGTAATCCAGTGTTTGATTGACGGATTCATGGTGATTCAGTGGAACATACCCATATTCTAGATAATCACTTATTCCTTGACGACCATATTTAGGATCAGATGATTGAACTGTTGCACCTTTTATCATTGCTTCTAAAAATTCAGGCATGAGATCAAGTCGAATTTCTTTTTTTGACGCATCGGCGATGACCGCATCAATTAAAGTTCCGGGCATCATTCCTCGTTCATCCGGAGAAAGCCATTTTGGCAAATAGCCGGATTCACGAAATGAATTTAGAAACCCTTCAAGCATGTCTCCGTACTCTTCAACTGCAATTAAACTGTAAAGCGGATAAACAGTTCTAAATGTATCCCAGAAGCCATTATTTGTATATAAGGGACCAGGTTTTACTGTTCTCGAGCTGGTATCAAAATGTATTTTTTGGTTATTATGGTCAATTTCATAAAAACGTTGTGGAAATAGGAAACTACGATATAAATTATGATAGAAAGTTGAAACAATCTTCGGGTCATCATGTTCCACTTCTATTTTATTCAGCTGCTTTTCCCATGCCTCTTCATTCTGAACTTCATATTCGTCAAGAGTCATTGAGTGCTCACGTTCTAAATTTAAAGACGCCTGATCAAAAGAAATAAAAGAAGTCCCAAAGCGCACAGTTTGTATCTGCTTTAATAATGTTTTAAAAGTCACCTGAACAGCGCCATTTTTTCCTTTGAAAGAGTTTGATCCATCAGCTAAAACCTGATTCTCTTGACCATCTTCTACCTCAAATACTGAATCAAGTACGATGTCATTTTCAAATGCTAATTGCACATAAAACGCAAAGTTTTCATCCTCACAATCAGCATAATTAGAAACCGAAAATAAGATATTTCTTGAGTCTTTGGCAGAAATCTCAAAATTTCCAGGTAATTGCAATATTATTCCGTTATCTTGAACTTTTGAATTTAAAAACTTCATTTGTAAAATACCACCATAAATGGACGGAACAAGGATTGACTGAATTTGATACCTCAGTGATGTTATTGCAATTTTATGAGGTGACATTTGTGTTTCTGAGGGGCGAAAAGATGAGACGGTGTGCCAAATTGAATGGCCGCCTAGATATCCAGAAAATGGGGTCATTGTAAAATGTGAAAAATCTCCCATCCATGGACTGGGTTGGTGAGTTAAGCGGAAGCCTTCGAAAGTATGGTCTTCTGGATGAAACCACCAGGCTCCTCGACTTGAGGCAGTTGACAGCGCGAAATAGTTCATTCCCCAAGGCGTACCTGTGTATGGGAGACAATTCCCATTTGAAAAGCTACTTGAATTTGCACTCCCTTGCCTTGTATCGATTTGATTTATTCTCATAATATTCCTTTATATATTAGTGAATTCTGTTTAAAGTTTTCGTTATGAAATGTCTCTTGTAGAGTTTCTTTTAATAAGTTGGATATCAACTTTTTTATCTTCCGGTCTGATTCCATGATCGAGCCAATCAATGATCATTTCACCAGCGACTTGTCCCATTTTTTGAAAGTCTTGGGCAATCGTTGTAAGACCCGGTTGGCTCAATTGGGTAGCCTGAATATTATCAAAACCAATAATTGATATATCCATTGGAAAAGAATAGCCTTGTTGTTGTAATACACCCATGATTTGAAGTGCCACCAAGTCATTTTCACAAACCAACCCTGTAAGCGCTTGTGACTCAATCAGTTTCAAAATTCCTTCCACCGTTGCTAAAGGGTCGTCAAGTGTTGTGTGATACGACAAATGGTTCTCTTTCAATTCTTTGATGTATCCTAAATACCGGTTCCTCGTCGTATGCGGGTGGTGGGGCTCATTACTCATCACATATGCAATGCGTTGATGGCCTTGTTGAATAAGCAGATGTGTGGCAAGGATCCCTCCATTAAAATTATCGGCAAATACACAAGGAAAAGGGAGATCGATGATTTTTTTATCCAGTAATACAATTGGGAAGTTATACATAGATAATTCGAGAAGGACATCGAGAAAATCCTCTGTATGCATTGGATAATAGATCAAACCGTCAAAATTTTCTCTAATTGAAGTTGCTGAATTTTCCCTTAAATAATTAGAATAGGTCATAAACAAAGTAATTTCAGCAGCATTAATCGTAGGTAAGAGACCAGGTGTGAAATTCCCAAAATTCATTCCTTCAAATGGCATTACAAAAAGAAGTCGACGATTTGTTCCTGAAAATTGAACTTTTTTAACTTTTGTCACGAAAGACCCTTTACCTTGGATCCTGGTTGCCATCCCCATCTGTTCAAGTTCAGATAGGGCTCGTTTTGCAGTAATTCGACTGACTTTGTAAGTAAGAGCGAGTTCCTTTTCGGTAGGAAGTTGTTCGCCGACTTTCAAATTATTTGTTTTAATTTCCTTAACTAAATCATTACATATTTGCTGATAAAGTGGAACAGACATAAGTGTACCTCGACTATAATTGATATATCATATTATATACTAAATAAAAAAAAACACAAGTGAAATACTTTACGAATCCCAAAAAACACCAGGCGACACCCCTTGAGCTAGAAAATGCTTACATTAGCGTAGGATATGCGAATTCAACTAAATAAAATTTTTATAAAAGGGCTTGCAAAAAATAATTTATGTGATATATTAGAAGAAAAAATGATATATCAACATTTGAAACGATTGTTATTTTTTGTAAAGAGTATATCAATATAAGGAGCTAATGTGGGCATTCAAATACCTTATTCAGTGAAACAATTTGTACAAACGATCAAAGAGAACTGTGGAGAATCTCACCAAGATTGGTCAAAAAATTTTGAGACATCATTCACAAACACCTTAGAAAAAGCCATAAAGGTGCAGAGTAACCATCAGGTATTTATGCTGACAGGGGACATACCAGCCATGTGGTTGCGTGATTCAACAGCACAAATTAGGCCCTATCTTTTTTTGGCACAAACTGATCAACAAATTTCCGATCTGATTGCGGGCCTTGTGAAGCAACAATTTAAGTACATTAATTTTGATCCTTATGCAAATGCCTTTAATGAACAAGAGAATTGTGCAGGGCATCAAAATGACCAAACGAATTTTAATTCCAAAAAAGGTTGGATTTGGGAAAGAAAGTATGAAATTGATTCACTTTGTTATCCAGTTCAATTAGCATATTTGTTATATCAAAAGACGGGTAGGATCGATATTTTTGATGAACAATTTGTAGAAGGGGTGCGCAAAATCTTAACTGTTTTTAAAACAGAACAAAATCATGAACACTCACCTTATCGATTTCAACGTGTGACCGATCGGAATGAAGATACCTTGATCCGAAATGGGCGGGGAGCGAAAGTCGCCCATACTGGGATGACATGGTCTGGTTTTAGACCTAGTGATGATGCTTGCCAATATGGCTACCTTGTCCCGTCTAATATGTTTGCAGTTGTAATACTTGATGAGTTAATATTCATCTTCAGTCAGGTATTACACGATGCACAGCTTATGCAAGCAGCACAAGAATTGAAATCTTCAATTCAAAAAGGAATTAATCAATTTGCCGTGACTCAAAATCAGCAAGGGGATGATATTTGGTCCTATGATGTAGACGGGCTGGGTAATAGGGCTGTAATGGACGATAGTAATGTTCCTAATTTACTTGCTGCCCCTTATTTGGGATACTGTGAAATAGATGATCCGATTTATTTGAATACGCGACGAACAATGCTGAGCTTTGAGAATCCTTATTATTATGAAGGAAAATTTGCAAAAGGGATAGGTTCGAGTCATACACCAGAAAATTATGTTTGGCCGATCGCTTTAGCTATGGAAGGACTAACCACAGATTCTCAATCGGAAAAAGAACGGATATTGAATATTTTGGTCAACACAGATGCAGGAACACATCTGATGCATGAAGGATTTGATGTTAATAATCCAAACCATTACACAAGAGAGTGGTTCAGTTGGGCAAACATGATGTACTGCGAGCTCTTAATGGATTACTTTGGGTACAAAATTTAAAAGCAAATTTAGATAAAAAAAGGGATGATATGAAAAAGAAGACAATTCACATAATTTCGCATAGTCACTGGGATCGAGAAT
This sequence comes from Lactococcus fujiensis JCM 16395, assembly GCF_002441655.1. Taxonomy (GTDB): domain Bacteria; phylum Bacillota; class Bacilli; order Lactobacillales; family Streptococcaceae; genus Lactococcus; species Lactococcus fujiensis. The sequence goes on from NZ_JXJU01000002.1 coordinate 165,651, forward strand.
GGTATATGGCTTATGAGCAACATCATATGCGTTTGGTTAATCTGTTAGATGACTTATTGGATTTATTTAAGAAAGACCCTGAATTCGATAGTTTTCATTTGGACGGTCAAACGATTATCTTGGATGATTATTTACAAGTAAGACCTGAACGAGAAGATGAAATTCGAGCGGCTATAAGTAGTGGAAAACTGAGAATTGGTCCATTTTATATCTTACAAGATGATTTTTTGATTAGTTCAGAGTCAAATGTACGCAATATGCTGATTGGGAAAAAAGCTACAGATTTCTGGGGACAAAAAGTTCCCCTTGGATATTTTCCAGACACCTTTGGAAATATGGGACAAACACCACAATTGATGAAGGGCGCTGGTCTCGAAAATGTTGCCTTTGGCCGAGGGGTCAAACCAATTGGATTCGATAATCAAGTCCTTGAGCAAAAAACTTATTCATCACAATATTCAGAAATGTGGTGGCAAGGCCCAGATGAGAGTGAGATTCTTGGCATCTTATTTGCTAATTGGTATTCTAACGGAAATGAAATCCCAACAGAAAAAGATAAAGCAATTTCTTTTTGGACAAAAAAAATAGCAGATGCGGAAAAATTTGCATCAACGCCTCATATATTGATGATGAATGGGGGAGATCATCAACCCGTTCAAAAGGATTTAAGTAAAGCCATTCGTCTTGCGAATGAGCTTTTCCCCGAATATGAATTCATTCATTCTAATTGGCCAACTTATTTGGATGCCGTGAGAGCCACCTTACCTGAGGATTTATCAAAGGTTAGCGGTGAATTAACTTCTCAGGAAACAGATGGTTGGTATACATTAGCGAATACGGCCTCAAGTCGTGTTTACTTGAAACAAAAAAATACGCTTGTTGAACGGAAGCTAGAAAATATTGCCGAACCACTTGCCACTTTGGCATACAAAATTAGTGGTCAATATCCACATGAAAAACTTCTTTATGCATGGAAAATATTACTGCAAAATCATCCTCATGATAGCATTTGCGGGTGCTCATTAGATTCCGTTCATCGTGAAATGATGACTCGTTTTGAAAAGGCAGAAACCGTTGCTGATTATGTCCTAACAGATGCTTTAGAAACGATTTCAAAGGCGATCCAGCCGAATGGTGAACACTCATTTGTTGTCTTTAATACCAGTGCTTATGACAAAACTGGTGAGGCCGAAGTAGAAGTTGTTCTAGAGCGGAAATTATTTTCAGAGGGCTTGCCTGTTGACTTGTATCGTTCATTAGACGCAAAAGTTGATCAGAAATTTGAAGTTATAGATCAAACGGGACAGATAGTTCATGCTGAAATTTCAAAAGCAGAAGTTTTATTTGATTATGATTTACCGAAAGATCGTTTTCGTGTCCCTTATATGAAACGTTTCGTAAAAGTGAAATTATTTTTAAATAAAATGCCCGCTTTTAGCTGGCAGACGTTTCAGTTGGTTAGCACCGACCGATCACAAACCAAAGAAAAAGGGATGATTTCAGGTCAAGAAATTGAAAACTCATTTTTTAAATTGACTATTGAAAAGAACGGCACCCTCAGTATATTTGATAAGGTACAGAACTGTAATCTTTCGAACATTTTGGAATTTGAAGATACGGGGGATATTGGAAATGAGTACATTTACTTTCAACCGCAACACTCTAAAGCGATTTTGTCTTCAGAATCAGAAGCGACTTTAACTGTCATTACTGATCAACCTGAAATAGCACAAATTGAAATAAAGCAGAATATGATGATTCCAGAATCAGCTGACGCATTACTCGAAAAAGAGCAGCAAGAGGTCTTGGAATTTCGCTACCGCAAAGCTAATCGCTCGAAACATTTGGTTCCGCTTGAGATAAAAACAATTGTAACAGTAAGGCCGGACAGTAGAAAAATAGACTTTGAAACAACGATTGACAATCAAATGACAAACCACCGTATTCGTGTTTTATTTCCGTCAGGACTGACAACTGAATCACATGAGGCAGATAGCATCTTCGAAGTTGTCAAACGGCCGAATCAAGTTTCTGAACAATGGGAGAACCCAACAAATCCGCAACATCAACAAGCTTTTGTCAACATTCATAATGCTGACTATGGCTTGACAATCGGAAACTTCGGCTTGAATGAATATGAGATTCTCAATTCTTCCGTCATTGCACTGACACTCGTACGGTCAGTGGGTGAACTCGGTGACTGGGGCTACTTTCCAACACCAGAAGCACAAACGCAAGGACGATTAAAGTTTACCTATAGTCTAGAAATGCATGATGCACCAGAATCACGGTACCAAACTTACAAAAACGCCTATGCTTCACAAATTCCATTCAGTTCTGTTCAATTGAGACACCACGATAATGTTTCAATCTTACCTAACAATGGGAAAATTGTTGATATCAGTGCTGATACATTTGCAACAACTGCCTTAAAGAGAAGAGAAGCTGATGACAGAATTGTTTTACGAGGTTACAATATGTCTGATCAAGCAGAAATCGTTCATATTGTTGGTGCATTTAAAGAACTGAATTTATTGGAAGAAGAACAGGATGATTTTTCACAAGACCTCAAGCCTTATGAAATTAAAACGATTCTTGTCCATGAGATGAACAATAGTTCGGCTCAAGAGGAGAAGCAATGAAAAAATTCATCAAAAACATATGGCGATATAAAGCCTTAATATTAATGGCACTTCCTGGTGCAATCTGGATGATTTTCTTTTTCTATATTCCTGTTCTAGCAAATGTTGTTGCTTTTAAACAGTTTCGTCTTGATCCGAATGGCTTTCTTGCTAGTTTAGTTAACAGTCCTTGGGTTGGATTTGATAATTTTAAATTCCTTTTTCAATCGGGTGCGGCTTTTACGATTACTAGAAATACGGTCCTATATAATGTCGGTTTCATTGTTCTCAATTTAATTATTGCGGTCACGTTTGCAATCATTATGTCTGAATTGAGAAATAAACGATTGGTTAAACTCTATCAAACCATGTCGCTTTTACCTTATTTTCTTTCATGGGTAGTCATTTCATATTTTGTCTATGCTTTCTTGAGTCAGGACAAAGGGATTATCAATCACTGGATTACTGGGCATGGGGGGACGGCTATCCAATGGTATAGTGAACCAAAATATTGGCCCTTCATTATACTCTTTATTGGGGTTTGGAAAGGAATTGGCTACAATTCAATTATTTACTTTGCCACAGTAATGGGAATTGATCCGACTTACTACGAAGCTGCAATGGTTGATGGAGCAACAAAATGGCAACAAATTAAAAATATTACGATACCTCAAATGGCACCGTTGATGACAATTTTGACGATTTTAGCGGTGGGAAATATTTTTAGAGCAGATTTTGGTTTATTCTATAACGTACCACAAAATTCAGGTGCATTATATAACGTTACACAAGTTCTTGATACTTACATTTATAATGGACTGGCAAGTTCGGGTGATTTAGGGATGTCTACTGCAGCTGGACTTTATCAATCCATTGTAGGTTTTATTCTCTTGATGATTACCAACTTTATTGCTCGTCGTGTTGATGAACAATCTGCTTTATTCTAAAGGAAGGACATATGAAAAAGAAAAAAATTACACATGTTGAAGTGAGAAATTTTAGTCGTTCTGTCAATCTATTATTCAACGTTTTGATTGCGATCTTTGCAATTTCTTGCATCCTTCCATTCATCTTTGTGGTTGCCATTTCATTTACTAAAGAAAGTGCAATTGTGTCTCATGGTTATAGTTTTTGGCCCAGTCAATTTAGCCTTGATGGCTATCGTTTCCTTTTTAATCAAATGAAAAGTCAAATCTTTCAATCTTTGCTGGTCACTTTGACTGTTACTATTTTCGGTACGCTGATTAATACGACAACAACATCACTTTATGCCTATGCGATTTCACGAACGACATTCCCTTTAAGAAAATTTTTCACTGTTTTCTGTTTGATTACAATGTTATTTTCTCCAGGAATGATTGCGAATTATTTGGTTATGACAAATATGTTACATTTGAACGATACAATCTTCGCATTAATCCTTCCAATGGCAGTTTCGCCCTTTAATATTATCGTCATGCGAACCTTCTTCAGACGCCAAGTTCCAGATGCCATAATTGAATCCGCTCGAATTGACGGTGCAAGTGAAATTAGAATTTTTACACAAATTGTTCTTCCACTAGCCGTACCTGGTATCGCAACAATTTCATTATTTGCCGCGCTTGGTTATTGGAATGACTGGTTTAATGCGCTACTCTATATTCAAAGTGATAACTTAATTCCTTTGCAATATCTCTTGATGAAAATACAAAATAATCTACAATTCCTCATGCAAAATGCAGTGGCAGGAGCTCAATTACAAGGGGGGCTTAGTAGTCTACCTGGTGAATCAGCCCGCATGGCTATCGTTGTGATCTCCATTTTGCCAATTGCCCTGAGTTATCCGTTTTTCCAAAAATATTTTGTCAAAGGATTAACAATAGGTGGAGTAAAAGAATAATGATATGATCTGCTTTGGAAATTCAAAGCAGAAACTATTAAAACGTAATGTAAGCGATTTTATAAATTTATTAAAGTAAATAAATGGGTAACCCCCAAAGGAGCATATATGAAAACATCTAAAAAAATTGCACTCGGTGCGATCACAACGCTATCCGTATTTAGCTTAGTCGCTTGTGGATCAAGTTCAAGCAGTAAAGCAAGTGGTGGACCGACGGTTCTCAAAATGTATCAAGTCGGGCAAGCACCTGACAATTTTAAAACACTTATGGCGGAAGCAAATAAAGAGATTGAGAAAAAATTAAACGCAAAACTTGATATTACATATATTGGCTGGGGAGATTGGGATACCAAAATGAACGTTATCGTTTCATCTGGACAAAATTATGACATCTCATTAGCAAATAATTACGCTGTAACTGCACAAAAAGGAGCCTATGCAGATTTAAGCAAACTTTTACCTAAATATGCCCCTGATTTTTACAAATCATTAAATCCCGCTTACATTAAGGGGAATCAAATCAATGGTAAACTTTATGGCGTACCAGTGAATGCCAATATTTATGCCCAACAAATGATTACATTTAATTCTTCATATGTTAAAAAATATAACCTAGATATTTCGAATATTAAATCATATGCCGATGCTGAAAAAGTGTTTACAGAGTTCCATAAGGCGAATCCGTCCGTTGCAACTTTGGCCATCGGACAAAATTACGTGGCCTCAGGAAACTATGATTACGTCCTTGGCGATTCAATGCCGTTTGCTATTTCAACGACCGGTGATGGAACAAAAATCGTGAATCCGTATGATCAATCAGACTTCCAAGATATTCTGAAAATCCACCGTCAATGGTATAAGGAGGGAATTATCCCATCCGGTGCGGCTACATTTAGCCAAGGATACCCATTGAATGGAAACACGTGGTTCGCACAGGTTCAAACACAAGGTCCATTTGATTATGGTGACAACGCATTGAAGCAAGCGGCAGGACAAGATGTTAAGTCTGTACCAATTAAAGACGCCTTGATTAAAACTGGGTAGGCTCAAATGGCGAACTTTGTTGTTTCTAACACTTCTAAGAATAAGGAATTGGCAGTTAAAGTACTTGGCTTGATTAATACGGATTCAAAATTGCTTAATGGTCTAGTTTATGGTGAAGAAGGAAAAGAATGGGAAAAAACTGGCAAAACGGTCGGTGGTGTTGACCAAATTAAGCTGCTTCCTGATTATTACAAAGGAACCTCTCATATGGCTGCATGGAACACTGGTAATAATGCCATTCTCTATGCACCAACTGCAATTACAGAACAAATGATTCAAACGCGTGATCAATCCATCAAAGATGCAAAAGTCTCTCCATTATTAGGCTTTAGCTTCGATATGACGAAAGTTCAAACACAAATTACTGCTGTTCAAAACGTAATGGCAAAATATAAAGATGACATTAATACAGGGACTATTGACCCAGAAGAAGGAATTAAGAAAATGGATGCGGAGCTTAAAACAGCAGGTTATGACAAAATCCAAAAAGAAATGCAAAGTCAATATGACGCCTTCCGTGCTAAAAATTAATTAAATAAGATCGAAAGCGAGCCTCAATTCTCTAAACGAATAGTGAGAAATCATGGGTCGCTTTTTTGCAAACAAGCTAGAAAAAGGAGCACTCATGCAAGAGCTAGGTTTATTACTCGACATCGGAAGGAAATATTGGTCACTAGATGAAATAAAATCATTAATGTTAATCATGAATAAAGCTAAAATGACACATCTACAACTTCATTTTAGTGAAAATTTGGGCTTTCGATTAGAATTACCCACACTGAAATTAGATCCGTCTGAAAATCGATTTACGAAAACAGAGGTCGCTGAAATACTCAATTTTGCAAGCGAACTTGACTTAGAAGTTATTCCTGATTTCGACGCGCCAGGCCATCTTGACACGTTATTAAAAAATTACCCTCAATACATTTTACCCGAGACGTCAAATTCAGCACTTGATGTAACAAACGATGAAGCGATACAATGGCTTTTTGGGATTTATGATGAAATATTAGATTGGTTTCCTAATTGCAAATCGATTCATATTGGAGGGGATGAATTCATTGATTTTCGTAATATTCAACACTATCCGTATTTATTAAGAAAATCAAGGGAAAAATTTGGACCTAATGCATCTGGAATAGAGTTTTATGTCGCCTTTATAAATCAATTGACAAGACACCTCAAATTAAAAGGGCTCGATGTTAGGATCTGGAACGATGGCCTTTTGAGATCGGATCTCACGAGTCTTGTCAATTTAAACCCAACGGTTGAAGTAACCTATTGGACGAATTGGGATCCGTCAATGGCAAACGTTTCTACATGGCTTGAAGCGGGTTACACCCTTATTAATTTTTGTGATAACGATCTTTATTACGTTTTAGGAAATAATGCAGGGTATATTATACCCACTGTTGATCGTTTAAAACATGAGGCGAAGAAAAATAAATTTTCTGGTGGTCAATATCTTAATGCAAATGAAATGGCACAAGTCAAAGGGACATATTTTTCAGTCTGGGCTGATTTACCAAACATGAAAACATGTGAAGAAATACTTTATGACCTTGACAGTTTATTACCAACATTTTATGAAATTTACCATTAAAGTAATATATAAAATGTTATACTGAGAATATAAAAATAAATATACAGACATATATGAGAGCAGAAAAGAGAAATCATGGTAGGAAGAGCTTTAGAAATATTATTTACACGCGTTTGGACAGTCGTAAAATTGACGTTGATTTTCTGGCTCCTTTCAATTTGCGGGGGATTCATATTCGGAATCGGTCCAGCCTTAAAAGTCATTACTGAGCAATATATGGCACATGGTTTCGATTGGAAATCAATAAGTTGGAAAGAATCTTTCAAAATGTTTAAAGCAGATTTCTGGAAAGCCAATGCTTTATTTCTAATCACCCTTTTCTTTTTCTTATTATTAAGTTATAGCCTCTTTTTGTCAGTACAGATCAAAGGTTTAATTTTTTTCATCATTGATTTCATGCTCATTTTTGCGATTTTCATTTTATTTGTTGCATACGAATATGCTCTCATTATAGGTAGTCAGTATAGGATTGAGTTGATTAATCTGGTTAAAATGAGTATTATTTCATGTTTCTCTAGTTTTTCAACATTTTGGAAAATGACGATCGGATCATTTTGTATTTTAGTTTTAACATGGCAGTTTAAAGGCTTGATTTTATTTGGCATAGTGGGCTTGATGCAAATTTATAATGCTCATGTAACAAAAAAATGGCGCAACAAGATCGATGAAAAGTTAGACTCAGATTCTTTAACATAAAAATCATTTCAATTGAAATGATTTTTATTTTTAAAAAATAGAAAAAGTTATTAGTTATAATAATATATTTCTTGTGTTTCAATTTACAATCTAATCAAATAAACAAATGTCAAAATTTGTGTTAAAATAGTATGCGTTTACAAAAATGATAAAGGAGAACTGGTTTTGAAATTAGAATCATTGTTAGAAAAAAAAGAACAAATACAAGTTGATATCATTCGAACAATAATTCTAGAAAATGGAACAACCAATCTCCAGAACTTACTCAGTCAAGTCAGTATCTCACGTCCTTCCCTCGAATCCTATCTAGAAGATATCCATTATTTGGGGAAATCACTTGGGAAAAATTTCGAGATAATTCGTTACGATAATCGAATTGAATTGAAAATGGACGAGAGCTTAAACTTCAATACAATTATTAGCCATTTGTTGTGAGAAAGTATAAAATATTCTTTACTGAAGCATATTTTAGAAGAGCCGAATTTGTCTATCCTCGAACTTTCAGAAGTACTTTTAATAAGCGAATCGAAATTGTTTCGCAAAATTAAGGAATTAAATATTCTGCTAAAAGAATTTGGATTAACAATCAAGAACACACAAATCTTGGGCAATGAGGAGCAAATTCGATACCTTTATTATTCAATTTTTTCACTTTTTCACCCAAGCGAACGACCAGATTACCTCAATTTGAATGAACGAAATCAATATTTTGTGAATCGACTTGAGGAAAGTTTACGCTTAAAGTTCAATTCATCAACAAGAGATAAGATCAGCTGTTGGATTGGTATTTCAGATAAAAGAAGAAAAATTGGTGATTTTAAGATTGATTTTTTACTTAGACAGAAAAAAATTTATCAAGACGATCATCTCTATCAACTTTTAGATTCACTTTTTTATCAAGTTGTTTATGCAAATCAAGATAAAAATAACTGCGAAACAATACTCTTTTATGGTTTCTTTGTGTCATTTTATATTCTAGATAAAGAAAGTTATTACAAATACGATATTTTCCGTTCTAAAAAGATACCAGCGGTTATGCTGAACATTCGTATTAGGGAGAAATTGTTGAATTTCTATCGACATTATCGACTTGCTATTGATGAAGAAAAATCACTACAGTATCAATTGTCACAAATCAACAATAAATTTTACTTTTTTACCGGCACTTTAAGTAATTTTCAACAGAAAGATCTCCTTTTTAGGCAGTCACAATTAATGGAAGAATCGGTAACGGATCTCCTTGCACAACTTTGTAATGAAGCAGAGGTAGATTTCCAGAAAGGCAAACTTGCTAAAACATCATTGGATGAGTTAATGTTTGGTTATGGAAATGCCATATTATTATTGGAAATGATTTTTGCACCAAATATCACTATTTTATATGATTTGTCTGAAACACCGCTTTATCAAATTCCACTTGAGCAATTCATTAAAAATCACCTCCGAGGAATCGAAAATATTAAAATTGAGCCCTACCAAGAAGATATTACTTATGATTTATTAATTACCAGTAAGCGAAATGACGAACGTAAGGCAATGTACTACCTATCAGAGGTTGCAACCAATTATGATATCATTAGAATTAGTCAAAAAATTGAATCATTAAAACAAGAAAAAGCCAGTTTATATTAATCTGGTTTTTTTATATTGTTAAAACCACTTTCAAAAATTTTAAATAATTAAAAAAAATTGAAAGTTGATTTATTTATTAACATGTTATAATTAATTTGTAAAGAAAACGATTACAAAAAGGAGCAAAGCTATGCAAGAAAAAGCTTATATCATGGCAATTGACCAAGGGACAACTAGTTCTCGTGCGATTATCTTCGATAAACAAGGTAAACATATTGGAAGTTCACAAAAAGAATTTACTCAATACTTTCCACAAGAGGGCTGGGTTGAACACGACGCAAACGAGATTTGGAATTCTGTGCAGTCAGTAATTGCCGGCGCTTTTATTGAATCAGGAGTTAAACCAGATGAAATTGCTGGGATTGGGATTACGAATCAACGTGAAACAACAATTATTTGGGACAAGAAAACAGGACATCCAATATATCATGCCATCGTTTGGCAATCAAGACAATCTTCAGGCATTGCCAATGATTTAAAAGAAAAAGGTCTTGAAGAAATGATTCATAACAAAACGGGATTGGTTGTGGATTCATACTTTTCAGCAACAAAAATTCGTTGGATCCTCGATCATGTTGAGGGAGCCCAAGAAAAAGCTGAAAAAGGGGACTTGATGTTCGGTACGATTGATACTTGGCTCCTTTGGAAACTGACGGATGGTCAAGTTCACGCAACGGACTATTCAAATGCAAGTCGGACCATGCTATACAATATTCATGATTTTGATTGGGACCAAGAAATTCTCGATCTATTGAACATCCCACGAATTCTTCTTCCAAAAGTTGTTTCTAATTCAGAAGTTTATGGAAAAACAAAAGGTTTCCATTTCTTCGGATCAGAAGTACCTATCTCAGGTATGGCTGGTGACCAACAAGCAGCTTTGTTCGGACAAATGGCCTTTGAACCTGGAATGATTAAGAATACTTATGGAACTGGTTCATTCATCGTCATGAACACAGGGGAAAAACCTCAGCTTTCTAAAAATAACTTGTTGACAACTATTGGTTACGGAATAAACGGAAAAGTATATTATGCGCTTGAAGGTTCTATTTTCGTAGCGGGTTCATCGATTCAATGGCTCCGAGATGGTCTTAAGATGTTGAATAAAGCAAGTGATTCTGAAGAAGCAGCTCGTTCTTCTAAAAATCAAGATGAAGTTTATGTGGTTCCTGCTTTTGTAGGTCTTGGTGCACCTTATTGGGACCAAGAAGCTCGTGGTGCTATGTTCGGTTTGACACGCGGAACGACGAAAGAAGATATCATCAAAGCAACTTTACAAGGGATTGCATATCAAGTCCGTGACGTTGTCAACACAATGCAAGAAGACACAGGGATTGATATTCCAGTTCTAAAAGTTGATGGTGGTGCGGCCAATAACGAATATTTAATGCAATTCCAAGCAGACATTCTTGATATTCCGCTTCAACGCGCCAGCGATTTGGAAACGACAGCACTAGGCGCAGCATTCTTGGCTGGTTTGGCTGTAGGTTTCTGGAAAGACACGGATGAAATCAAGGAAAATTATGAAGCAGGTAAAATTTTCCAAGTAGAAATGGAAGAAGAACATCGTGAGCATCTTTATAAAGGTTGGAAAAAAGCAGTTGATGCAACACGTGCTTTTAAATAAGGAGATTTAAAATGACTTTTTCAAAAAAGACAAGGGAAGAAAATATTGAGGAAATTAAGAGCAATGAATTAGATGTCCTCATTATTGGAGGCGGGATAACAGGTGCTGGACTAGCTTTGCAAACGGCCGCATCTGGAATGAAAACCGCTGTCCTTGAAATGCAAGACTTTGCTGAAGGGACATCATCTCGTTCAACAAAATTAGTTCATGGTGGGATTCGTTATTTAAAAAACTTTGACGTCGAGGTTGTGTCGGATACTGTATCAGAACGTGCGGTGGTACAAGGAATTGCGCCACATATTCCTAAACCAGATCCTATGCTATTGCCTATTTATGATGATGAGGGTCCAACTACATTTGATATGTTCTCTGTAAAAGTGGCGATGGATTTGTACGACCACTTGTCAGGTGTTGAGGGAACTGAATATGCCAATTATACGATTTCTCCTGAAGAAGTCTTACGACGTGAACCATTAATTAAAAAAGAAGGCTTACAAGGGGCAGGAATTTATCTAGATTATCGAAACAACGATGCCCGTTTGGTTATTGATAATATTAAAAAAGCAGTAGAAGATGGCGCTTTTGCGGTAAGTAAAGTGAAAGTGACAGGCTTTCTCTATGAAGGTAAGAAAATTGTCGGGGTGAAGGCAAAGGATCTTTTAACTGGTGAAACTTTTGATGTTAAAGCGAAATTCGTTGTTAACACAAGTGGTCCATGGGTAGACAAAATTCGTTCGCTCAACTTCAATCGTGCGGTTGTTCCAAAAATGCGTCCAACAAAGGGAGTTCATTTGGTTGTTGATGCTAAAAAACTTCCTGTCCCACAACCTACTTATTTTGACACAGGAAAGAAAGACAAGCGGATGGTCTTTGCGATTCCTCGTGAAAATAAAACTTACTTTGGGACAACAGATACAGATTACAAAGGCGATTATGCAAATCCAAAAGTAACGCAAGAAGATGTCGATTACCTGCTTGATGTCATTAACTTCCGTTATCCAGAAGCTCATCTTACGATTGATGATATTGAATCATCTTGGGCTGGTTTACGGCCGTTGCTTGATGGAAATTCGGGTTCTGATTATAATGGCGGCGACAATGGTGCCATTTCAGACGAGAGTTTCAAAAAACTCATTGACGTAGTTGTTCAATTCCAAAATAAAACCGCTACAAAAGTTGAAGTTGAGAATGTTTTAAATCATTTAGAAGCCAGTTTAGTTGAAAAAAACACGGAAGCACCATCTTCGGTTTCACGTGGAAGTTCACTTGAACAAGAAGAAGATGGCTTAATTACACTTGCAGGTGGAAAAATTACAGACTATCGTAAAATGGCTGAGGGTGCTGTAAGTTTGATACGTGATTTACTTAAGAATGAGTATGGCTTGATCTACAGAACCATCGACTCAAAGCAGTATCAAGTCTCTGGCGGTGAATTTGATCCAACAAAAGTGGAAGAAACGGTTGCCAAAAACATGAAAACTGGTATTGAAGCGGGCTTGACCGATGCTGAAGCCACATATATTGCTGATTTTTATGGAATGAATTCGTTAAAAGTGTTTGCCAATGCAAAAGAGATGGAAGCATATCCAGGACTTTCACTTGCTGAATCAGCTTGTTTAAAATATGGACTCGAAGACGAACTTGTTTTAACACCAGACGATTATTTACTCCGTCGAACGAACCATATTTTATTCCAACGTGAAAGCCTTGATGACATCAAGGATGCCGTTATTACAGTTATGGCTGATCAACTGGATTGGTCAAAAGAAGAAAAAGATGAAAACGTAGCTAAGTTAAATCAAGTTGTTGCAGCTTCTGATTTAAAAGATTTAAAAACAAAAGAATAAGAATATATATTTAAGAATAGAGGTTTTTTATGCATTCAGAAACTGTCCAATTATTAGGAGAATTTTTAGGAACATTCGTTCTGATTTTATTAGGAAACGGTGTTGTCAGCGGTGTCGTTTTGAAGAAAACGAAAGCAACGGGTGCAGGATGGATTGCAATCACACTTGGTTGGGGCTTTGCTGTTATGATGGGGGTTTATGTTTCAGGATTTATGTCACCCGCACATCTTAATCCGGCTGTTACAATTGCCATGGCTTTGATCGGGAGCTTTAGTTGGAGTCTTGTCATTCCTTATATCATTGCCCAATTCCTGGGCGCCATGGTTGCCAGTATCATTATTTATTTGATGTACCTCCCTCACTATGCAGAGACGGATGAACCAGCTGATATCTTGGGAACTTTCTCAACTGGTCCAGCGATTCGTCATACGTTTTCAAATATGGTAAGTGAAATTGTTGGCACCGCAATATTGGTTATTGCTATCTTAGCTTTTGGGCAATATGATGTGACTAAAACAAGTGGCTTCTCGCCATTGCTCGTAGGTGCAGTCATCACTGCCATCGGTCTTTCATTGGGCTCAACAACAGGATATGCACTGAATCCTGCGCGTGACCTTGGTCCACGTATCATGCATGCAATTTTGCCAATTAAAGGCAAAGGTGGTTCTGATTGGTCATATTCATGGATTCCCGTGGTAGGCCCAATCATTGGTGCTGGTCTTGGTGCCGTCCTTTATCATGCAGTGATTACTTTCGTTAGCAAATAGTTTAGAACATTAAAAAGAACCAATGGTTCTTTTTTATATTGACCGGTGCAAAAGCAATTATTTTTTCAATCCTTTTAGCTTAAGTAAGCGGATACTATTATGGCATATGTTATAATGGGAGGAGTTATTAAAAGATAAGAGGAAATAGTTTGAAATTATCCGATGTTTTAGTCGTGAAACAAGAAAAAGTAACAGGAGTTTTCCGTGCAAATGCGAAGGGGTTTGGCTTTGTAAAACCACTTGATGCAACGAACCGTAAACAAGATGTTTTTATTGGTTCACGTAACACGTTGAATGCACTCGACGGTGACGAAGTGCTCGTTGAAATTTTGCATACTGCTGAACAATCAAAAAAAGGTGCCGATGGAAAAATTGTTAAAATTACAAAACGCGCAACCGTTGACACAGTAGGAACTTACATTCCATTTGCAACCAAAAATGAAGCAGGCTTGCTTGGACAAGTCCTTTTGTACAATGATAAAATCACTGCAGCACTTTATATCACTTCGTCAAATGCACCATTACTCGCAAATGATGTCGTTCGTGTTCACATTGATCAATATCCAAACAAAAAAGATGCTCAATCATTCCGTGGAGTGATTACTGAAGTGATTGGTCACCAAGGCGATGTGGGGCTTGATATCCTGGAAGTCCTTTGTGCGATGGGAATCCCCGAGTCATTTCCTGATGAAGTAATGGAACAAGCCAATGCGATTTCTGAAGCAATAAGTGATGAGGAACGCATCGGACGAGTTGATTACCGAGACGAAATCACTTATACCATTGATGGAGCTGATTCGAAAGATTTGGATGATGCCATTCACATCAAAAAATTGGGCAATGGAAATTATGAACTCGGAGTTCACATCGCTGATGTGGCACACTATGTTACTGAGGGATCCCCGCTCGACGAAGAAGCATTATCAAGAGCAACTTCCGTTTATGTGGCTGACCGTGTTGTTCCTATGCTCCCAGAACGTCTTTCTAATGGCATTTGTTCATTAAATGAAGGCGTGGAGCGCTTAACGCAATCTTGTGTGATGGAAATTTCTCCTCAAGGTAAAATTTTATCAGCAAAAATTAATCCTTCAATTATTAGAACGACCTACCGCATGACCTACGACGATGTCAATTTGATGATTGATAAAAATGCTGAAAAGCGTGCTCAGTTTTCAAAAATAAAGGAATCTGTTGAAATTGCTACTGAACTTCATGATATTCTCTATAATATGCGCTTAACTCGAGGTGCTATTGAATTTGACGATGCTGAATCAAAAATTATTTTAGATGATAAAGGCGTTCCGATTAATATTGTGAAACGTGAACGTGGTGTTGCTGAACGTATGATTGAATCATTTATGTTGGCTGCGAATGAAACCGTTGCGCACCATTTTATTAGTCACAAATTACCTGCGATATATCGTGTCCATGATGAACCAAAAAAAGAAGCGTTTGCTAAATTGATTGAATTTGCTGGAGACTTAGGCTATTCTATTTCTTCACCAAGTCATCAATCTCTTGAATACTTTATGGAGAGTATTCAAGAGACTCCCGAAGAAGCAGTTCTATCCACTATGCTTTTGCATACCATGTCAACTGCACTTTATTCTGAAGAAAATACCCACCATTTTGGACTTGCCGCAAATGATTACACTCACTTTACAAGTCCAATTCGTCGCTACCCAGACCTTTTAGTCCATCGCTTACTTCATTTTTATGGTGAAATTGGAAGCAGTCCTGAACAGAAAAAAGAATGGGAAGAAAAAATTCCGCCGATTGCTAAGCAATCGAGTGAAATGGAACGCCGTGAAGTGGTGACAGAGCGAATTGTAGATGCCATGAAGAAAGCCGAATATATGACCCAATTTATAGGAGATAGCTTCTATGGAACCATCAACGGAATTCAGAAATTTGGTATTTTTGTTCAATTAGATAACTCAGTCGAAGGGTTAATTCGTTTGAATTTACTCAAAGGGGAACAAGGCGACCGCTTCGAATTTGATGAGGACAATCAGGTGGTTATTGGCTCCAAGTCTAAGACGACATTCAAAATGGGACAACCCATCAAAGTCAAGGTGATTGCAACGAACAAACGTAAGGGTGCAGTTGATTTTGAACATCTATTGACCAATGACAAAGTTGAACAAGCAGGAAAATAATATTACAAATTAAAAAAGACAAAATGTCTTTTTTTTTACTTTATCTAATTCTTGACTTTAATTATTTGGACATTTGTGAGCACTGACAAAAAGATGATGATTTCCATGATTCAAAACATTGGTATAGGATTCATGGTTAAACTATAATTATTGTAATATTCTGTAATTGAAAAGATTTTTGAACTTAATAATAAAGGCAGAATATTTTCACTAATATTTCATAAAAAAATGTATAATAGCATAAATATCATATTGTTTACATTATTTATACGATATAAAAAATCTTGATTTTGAATTGGAGAGGTTATGGACCAACGATTAAAAGCATACGAGGAAAAAGTCCTTAGTAGTTCGAAGATTCCAATCGAATATTATGAAAAATACGATGTTAAAAAAGGTCTACGCGATATTAATGGCGTAGGCGTTTTAGCAGGTTTAACAAATATCTCAGCTGTTCATGCCACGGATAAAAATGGACATCAGATACCAGGGGTTCTGGAGTACCGTGCTTTCAATGTCAAGGATATCGTTGCCCAATTGCGGGAAGACAATCGCTTTGGGTTTGAGGAAGTAACTTATTTACTCTTATTTGGAGTGCTCCCTAACCAAAAGGAATTAAAGGAATTCCAAGCGCTCCTTTCTGAAAAAAGGGAATTACCTGTTGGTTTTGTTCGAGATGTTATTTTATCCCACCCCTCAGAGGATGTTATGAATCTGATGAGTCAATGTATTTTATCCTTAGCTAGTTATGATGAGAATGTTTCGGATATTTCAATTGCTAATGTGCTGCTGCAATCGATACAATTAATCGCTAATTTTCCAGTTATTGCAATTTATTCCTATCAGGCACATCAGCATTATAATAAGCACGAAAGCTTACATATTCACTATCCAAGCTCAGATCTGACAACAGCAGAGAACATTCTCCGTCTTCTTCGTCCGGATCAAAAATACAGTGATACAGAAGCAAAGGTTCTTGATGTAGCTTTAATCCTCCATATGGAACATGGTGGAGGAAATAATTCAACGTTTACCACCCACGTTGTTACATCATCTGGCTCGGATACATATGCCACAATTGCTGCAGCTTTATCCAGTTTAAAAGGACCAAAACATGGCGGAGCCAATATCAAGGCCGCAAAGATGCTTGAAAATATTAAGAAAAATGTGAGCAATCCAAATGATGATGAAGAGATTTCCAATTATTTGAAGCAGATTTTAAATAAAGAAGCTTTTGATCATAAAGGGCTACTTTATGGAATTGGTCATGCGATCTACACCATTTCCGATCCAAGATTTGAAATTTTCAAGACTTACGTTGCGGAATTGGCAGCCGAAAAAGGTCGACTAGAAGATTTGGAACTTTACGAGAAAGTCGAAGTTTTAGCCCCTCAAGTCATAGTTGAAGAGCGCAAAACCTATAAGACGATTTCACCCAACATTGATTTTTACTCTGGTTTTGTATACGAAATGTTGGGTATCCCGCAGGAACTATACACACCACTGTTTGCGATTGCTCGCATCGTTGGCTGGTCTGCTCATCGAACAGAAGAACTTATCAACATGAATAAAATTATTCGTCCAGCATATGAAAGTGTCATGGACCCAAAAGAATATATTGATATGAAGGTCAGAGAATGAAAAAATTACGCTTGCATGATCAAATTTATAACTATTTTGATATAAGTGAACTTCCAAATATTGATCAATACCCATACAGTTTAAGGATGCTCATTGAAAGTATCATTAGGCAAGAAAACGGCTCAACAATTAGCAAAAAGCATTTGGAAGTTGTATTTGATTACTTAAAAGGAAAAACAGGGGCGGAAACTTCGTTTTTACCTAGCCGTGTCGTTTTACAAGACTTTACGGGCGTTCCTGCCATTGTTGATTTGGCAGCGATGCGTGATGCGATGGTAAAATTGGGTAAAAACCCAAGTTTGATTAATCCAGAAATCCCAGTTGATTTAGTGATTGACCACTCTGTACAGGTTGATGAACAAGGAAACGAATGGGCAATTTTACGTAATTCACAAAAAGAGTTTGAACGTAATCATGAACGTTATGCCTTTTTAAAATGGGCTGAACAAAGTTTTGATAATTTTCGCGTTGTTCCGCCAGCGACTGGAATTATTCATCAGGTAAATATTGAATATTTAAGTCCGGTCATTCAAGAAAAAAATGGCTGCATCTATCCAGATAGTGTTTTTGGAACGGATAGTCACACGACAATGATTAATGGGTTAGGCGTTTTAGGGTGGGGCGTTGGTGGAATCGAAGCAGAGGCTGTGATGTTGGGAGAGCCTAGTGCGATACCAGTACCTGAAGTTATTGGCGTCAAACTCATTGGTCAACTTGGTTCATTTGCTACGGCAACTGACCTTGCCTTAACAGTGACAAAGGTTTTGCGTGATGAAAAAGTGGTAGGCAAATTTGTCGAATTTTTTGGCGAAGGACTTGCCCATTTATCACTAGCTGATCGAACAACTATTGCGAATATGGCTCCTGAATATGGTGCGACCTGTGGTTATTTTCCTATAGACTCGGAAACCTTACGTTATTTGAGGAGTACCAATCGAAGTGAACATCAGGTTGAACTCGTTGAAGCATACGCGAGGGCAAATAAACTTTTTTACGATGCACAAGTTGAACCGCATTACACGAAAGTAATTGAGCTTGATTTGACGACTATTACCACTCGTTTATCTGGACCTTCGCGCCCACAGGACACGGTTGAATTAGACCAATTAGCGCGTAATTTTGAAGGGTTTGTCATACAGCAAAATGGAGAAATTAAAGCGGATGATGGCCGAATTGCAATTGCAGCGATTACATCCTGTACAAACACTAGTAATCCTCATGTCATGATGATGGCCGGTCTATTAGCCAAAAAAGCGGTAGAGCGTGGCTTGACAGTTCCTGATTACGTTAAAACATCACTAGCTCCAGGATCAAAAGTGGTCACGAGCTACTTAGAAAAAGCAGGTTTGTTGCCTTATTTAGAAAAATTAGGGTTTAATGTTGTTGGTTATGGCTGTACCACTTGTATTGGTAACTCGGGTCCATTATTGCCTGACATGACGAAAGAAATTGTAAATAAAGAAATTATTGTTGCCAGTGTTTTGAGCGGGAATAGGAACTTTGAAGGGCGAATTCATCCCTTAGTAAAAGCAAATTATTTGGCTAGTCCGCCTCTTGTTGTGGCTTATGCATTAGCTGGGAATGTTCGAAAAGATTTAACAAAAACTTGCCTTGGAGTTGATCAAAATGGACTTGAAGTATTTTTAAAGGACATCATGCCTGAGGCAGCGGAAGTAGATGCTCTGGTCAATCAATATGTCACTAGAGATTTATTTGCTGAAAATTATGCCAAGATATTTGATGAAAATGAAGCGTGGAATGCGATTGAAACGACTCATAGTGAAGTTTACAAATGGCGTGATGACTCGACTTACATTGCTAACCCACCTTATTTTGAGACGCTTAAACAAGAGTTACCTACTATTCCAAAGCTTGATCATCTGCGCGTGATTGGAAAATTTGCTGATTCGATTACCACTGATCATATCAGTCCTGCTGGAAACATTCCTTTGAAATCTCCAGCGGGCTCCTTTTTGTCAGCTGCAGGGATTGAATACAAAGACTTTAATTCCTATGGTGCTCGACGAGGAAATGATAAAGTGATGACCCGGGGAACATTTACAAATGTCCGAATAAAAAATCAATTGGCTTCTGGGACAGAAGGTGGATATAGTACTTATGAAGGAGATATCCTTCCATTTTACGATGTCGCGATGGCCTACAAAAATAAGGGAGTGGGAACACTCATTTTGGCTGGAAAAGATTACGGAATGGGGTCAAGTCGTGACTGGGCTGCAAAAGGAACAAAACTATTAGGAATTCAAGCTGTCATTGCTGAGAGTTTTGAACGAATCCATCGAAGTAATTTGGTTATGATGGGCCTACTTCCCTTACAATTTATTGATGGACAAAATGCTGAATCACTCGGTTTAACGGGAAATGAGTCGTTCAGGATTGAACTACCAAGTCACCCACAAATCCTTGATAAAATTACTGTACATGCGGACGAAAAAACATTTGAAGTCATCCTCCGGTTTGATTCGCAAGCAGATTTAAATTACTATGCTAACGGCGGAATCATGCCTTATGTGATTCGAAATAAATAAAAGAAAGTGTTCTGTTAATGAAAATTGAGAAGAAATATGGAAAATTAATTGTTCCTGATGCACCGACCATCAATTACATTTCTGGTGATGGTGTAGGACAGGACATTTTTCCTCAAGCCAAACGCTTGTTTGACGTAGCTGTTGAACAAGTTTATGGAAATCATAAGAAAATCGAATGGCATCAATGTTTTGCTGGCCAAGAAAGTTTTGAAATGAACGGTCAATATTTGTCAGATGAAACAGTAGCAGAGATTTCCGAAAATTTAGTTACTTTGAAAGGGCCTTTAATGACCCCTGTGGGCGAAGGATTTCGGTCACTCAACGTCACTTTGAGACAAAAACTAGACTTGTACGCTTGTGTACGTCCAGTTGAGTACTTTGATGGTATTGAGTCTCCTATCAAAAATCCTCAAAATGTTGACATAACCATTTTCCGAGAAAATACAGAAGACATTTATGCAGGAATCGAATTTGCCAGTCGCACACCTGAGGCTCAGAAACTGATTAAATTTATCTCAAATGAGCTACAGATAAATAAAATTCGCTTTCCTGAGTCGTCAGCAATTGGTGTAAAACCTGTAAGTCCTGAGGGGACAAAACGTTTGGTCAGAGCGGCATTTGACGAGGCACTTAAAAAAAGCAAGCAACGGGTGACTTTTGTCCATAAAGGAAATATTATGAAATTTACCGAAGGAGGTTTTCGAAAATGGGCCTATGAAATAGCCTCTGATTATCCAACTTTTACAAAACTTGAATTTGACCAAATAAAAGCTAAGTCAGGTATTGAGGCTGCTAAAGACGCTAAAGGATTGGCCTTGTCTGAAGGAAAGATTTTCGTAGATGATGTCATTGCTGACAACTTCTTGCAACAAATCATTATTCATCCAGAAAATTTTGAAATCGTTGCGACATTAAATTTGAATGGAGACTATATTTCGGATGCCCTAGCTGCCGAGGTTGGTGGGATTGGAATCGCTCCTGGGGCTAATATCAATTTTGAAACAGGTCACGCGATTTTTGAAGCGACACATGGCACGGCCCCCGATATTGCAGGCCAAGGTAAGGCGAATCCTTCAAGTTTAATCTTATCAGGTTTGATGATGTTTGACTATTTAGGGTGGACTGAAGTGTCAAAAATCATCAAAAAGGCCATGGTAGATGCCTTTAAAGAAGGACGATGCACTTCTGATTTAGGGGGGAGCATGTCGACTTCTGAATTTACTGATGTTCTCATTAGCCATATTCAAATGAAGCCCTACAAATAAAAAACGTGCACTTTGGAAGAAGTGCTTTTTTAATGAAAAAGAGGAGATTAAATCTCCTCTGATGGATGAATTTAATAGCCCTTAAATTTTTTTTAATAGTCAGCTGGAATTGAAAAGCTTAATTAAAAGGGTTATTAAATTTATTTTATTATAGCACGATAATCTTAAGAATACAAACAATATAATGATTATTTGAAGAAATCATATTAAATCGGACAAAATCAGGCCGATGTAACTTTCTTTGCTCAATGCCTGAGCAGATTTTTCTCAATTTGGAATGGTCAATTGATAAAATTCTTTTTTTGAAATCGACCAAATACATATGCAAATAGATGAGATTGGATGGCGTAAATGAAAAGATGATAATTTTCGGTGACATGGTCACCAACGACCCATCAATATTTTTCAGGATCTTCAAGCATGATGATCAATCTTTCGAGGTCCTAAATTAAAAATCAACTGATTAATCGAATTGATCTTAGGTTGGAAGTAGCTTTCTAAATTGCCATTCTCAACGGCTTCCGCCAATGAGGGAAGGCGATCTGAAAGATATTGCAAAGTCAAATTTTGTGTCTCCCGATCAAAAATAAAAACATTGACATGAGTCGGTAAATCACATGGGATGATCGCGAGCAAATAATGTTCCGTTTGATGATTGCCGACCATAAAGTGAAATTTCTGTTCCAATTTTGGTGAAGTAGTTGCTAACAAGTGATTTGTATAGTCCATTGTTATTGTTTGATTCATTTCCACATCCTCCATACATTCATTTTATCGAAAAATATAGAAAAAATCAATATTAATATAAAATAAAATTGATAAAAGCGATAATGTTGCGTCAGACAAAAAAGTGAAAAAAGTATGGAAAATCATTTAATATAAATAAAAATTGAGACTAAATCAGTCTTAGGTTGGATGTAATATATTTAATTGTGCATTATACTAGAAATATAAATAAAAATGATCATCAAGGAGAAAAAATGGAAGTTAACGATAGCAAGAGTGCCGAAGTTCTCAAAAGGATTGAAAGTAACGGTTTCTCGATTGAATTTGATGCAGATTCTTTGAAAAAAATTAAGTTAAACTTTACAAATATGGATATGGAAATTTCGAGTCACACGGGCAAGTCCATCATTTTTATCGGTGAAAGTGAGGCTGCAATCGCGCGTGATTTTAAAATTAAATCCGATGGAAATGAACTTCAAATTAAAGATCGAAAAAAGCTTGACCTTATAGGTTATATTGCACATAAACGTCAACGGGGGCGTTTGATATTGCCCAAACGATTTGAAGGAAGTTTGGAAATTAAAGTGACAAACTCGGATCTTATTATTAGCAAAAGTAATATTGAGCGCATCAAAATCAGCGCAACGGCAAACACGCTTCATCTGGAAAATGTGATGACAGATTATTTAGAAGTGAGTGCAACAGCCTACAATATGGAGATTGTAACCTCCGCTTTAGGAACGGTCAAGCTGTCTACAACTGCCTGTACAATGGTCTTTAAAGATGTCGATGCCACAACCTTGAAAAAAAGTACAACTTCATGTGAAATTAATGCTGTAGGTGGAACTTTAGAAACATTATTTTCTGACTTGAAAACCCACGGACGATATTCGAAAGTTGGGCAAGAAAAACAAGACACATTACCAAAATCTGAGCGATGGTCTGACTTTTGATTTCTTCCCTTTTATTAGCCTTCTAAAGCGTGATGTCAGGAAAATGAACGTTTAATTTTACATCTTAATGTGGTACAATGAGAATAAAGAAAGTAATGTGATATTGCTTTATCAAACGGAACAAAATTAGGCGTTCCGTTTTTTTTACAAGCCATCACGCTCGAAAGGATTTTCATTGAAGCATCTAACTTATTCACAAAAAATTGTGGCAGTAGTTTTATTCATTGCCATAATCGGTAGTATTTTACTATGCTTGCCCATAGCGGCAAAATCAGGGCAATGGACCCCCTTTGTCAATGCGGCATTTACCTCTGTTTCGGCACTTTGTGTCACGGGTTTAGTTGTTTATGATACTTATGCGCATTGGTCCTTATTTGGCCAAATTATCATTCTTATCCTAATTCAAATCGGTGGGATTGGTTTCATGACGATTATTACCAGTTTTTCATTGGTCATCAAGCGGAAAATGGGACTTCATGAGCGCCAATTGTTGATGGAATCTTCGGGACTCTTACATGCGACTAATTTACGTTCATTGATCAAACGGATCACGATTTTCGTTCTCCTAATTGAATTTGTTGGTGCAGCGCTTCTTTCCCTTCGTTTTGTTCCAGAATTTGGATGGGTGCAAGGAATTTATTACGGGATTTTTCATTCAATTTCTGCTTTTTGTAATGCAGGTTTTGATTTAATGGGACGTTTTGGTCAATATCGTTCATTGACCACATATGTTGCTGATCCGCTAGTGACTCTAACCATAAGTGTGCTTATTATTTTAGGTGGACTTGGTTTTATGGTCTGGGATGATATCTTACGTCATGGTAAAAAAATCCGGAAATACTCCTTACATACGAAAATCGTTTTGTTTATGACTTCGATTTTATTGTTTGGCGGATGGCTTGGTTTTTATCTTTTAGAATATAGGTATGGCTTGAAAGGGCTTTCTGAACCTACCAAAATATTGTCAAGCTTTTTCCTTGCAGTATCTCCAAGAACAGCAGGATTCAGCACGATCAGTTTGAGTCACTTATCAGATTCAGGGCAATTTTTGACGATGATATTGATGAATATTGGTGGGGCATCTGGGTCGACATCAGGGGGACTTAAAGTAACTACTTTCGCAGTTCTTTTATTTAGTGCCATCAGTAGTGCACAAAGAGTACCAACTACCGCAGTATTCAAGCGTCGTTTTGATGATGAAACGGTCAAACAGGCCAGTGCCTTGCTGACCTTTTACATCATCCTTGGCATGAGTGGTACACTAATTTTAAGTGCTTTAAACTCTTTCCGACTTGAAGCCATCTTTTTTGAAGTTTTTTCAGCTTTGGGAACTGCAGGACTTACACTGGGGATCACGCCACAATTAGACAGTCTCTCTAAAGTAGTTTTAATTTTATTCATGTTCGTTGGGCGAGTTGGTTGGATGATGCTCATATTCTCGCTTCTCGGTAAAAATCAAACACCACCGATCAGACGTGTTTCTGAAAAAATATTGGTTGGCTAGCTATTTAATTAATGCAAGGGAAAATTAAATGAAACAACATTGGAAAAGTAAATCAATTTTGGTCATTGGCCTTGGAAAATTCGGACGCTATTTGGCTTTAAAAATGCAAGAATTAGGCAACGAGGTGATGGTCGTTGATAAAGGGGAAGAAGAAGCCCAAAAAATGTCAGATCTCATTGACGACATCTTCATTGGAGATTGTACGAATGAATCGGTCCTTAAATCACTAGGGATTATGGATTTTGACATGTGTTTTGTTACAATTGGTGAAAACTTTGAGGCGTCGATTACAATTACCATGTTATTAAAAAAATTGGATGCCAAATATATTGTCGTTAAAACTGGATCCGATTTACAATCAGAGTTATTACGTAAAATTGGGGCAGATGAGATTATTTACCCCGAACGTGAACTTGCTGAAAAACTGGCGCTAAAATACCATGCAAATTATATGTTTAAATCCTACTTGGAATTGAGTGACGAGTATTCGATTGTCGAGATGGAAGTGCCAAAACAGTGGTGGGAGAAGTCCCTGATAGAATTGGATATTCGGAAAACGTTCAATTTGAATATTGTCGCAATTAAAAACGAAGAAAACATCACAGTTGTTCCTGAAGCGGATTATCGTTTCAAAGCAAATGACATCATGGTCGTTGTGGGGAAGCAATCTGCTATTGGTCACTCGGCAAAAGATATTTTAGACCAAATAAAGTAAACAAAGGTCTCAAGCTTAGGATGGACTAAAAATATATTATCAGCCCGTATCTAGATAAAAAAAGCTGTCATTAATGACAGCTTTTATTGTTTTGCAAGGCGTTTATTCCCTTGGTGGAGTTCCCAAATTGTCCAACTCAGGAGCAGAAGCACCCCAATAATGACTAAGATTGAAACAGTATTCGCCAACGTATTCAATTGGGCAGGAAAGAAGGACTGAATTTGTCCGGGCAAACTTATTAAATTGAGATATGTTAAGCCAATAACTGAGATCCAACCAAAAAATTTGACCAGGCTATTATTTTTAAAAGCGCCCATTTCTTCATTACTGTTGGTCAACATGAGTAATGGAATGATTGAGAAGGGAAGTGCAAAAGCCAAAAACACTTGAGAATCGTTCATTAGATTGTTGATCGCTTCATGTTGTTGTGTTAAACTATATCCCTTCGTCATAGTCACACATACAAGGACAGGAATGACAGAGAGTAAGCGGGTAATCAAGCGTCGAGCCCACATTGGCATTCTCATATGAATAAATCCTTCCATGATGATTTGACCGGTTAATGTTCCTGTAATTGTAGAATTTTGTCCTGATGCGAGTAGAGCCACTGCAAATAAGGTCGATAATGCACCTGTTTTAGCAACATCAGCCAATAAGCCATTGCTCAGCAAGGATGGGGTTGATAGGGCATCGTAAAGTCCAAAAAATGAAGGGTCATGAATGACACCCGTTTTGAAAACTGCAACCCCCATGATTAACAAGAGAGAGTTAACAACAAAGGCGACTGTCAATTGAATATTTGAATCCCAAGTTGTAAAACGAACCGCACGAGCAATTTCTTTTTTATCATCATGATTAATCATGCGACTTTGCGAAATTGATGAATGGAGATAAAGATTGTGTGGCATGACCGTAGCTCCAATAATTCCAAGGGCTCCAGTTAACGGGGTCATCCCAGCAATAGTTGGTGAATTTGCAAATGTATTCTGTGTCGGGATAAAGCCCTCAATCACATCTTTCCAGTTTGGGTCCGACAAAGCGACCTGATAAGAGAAAACCACCAGAATAACAATTATCAAACAGACAACAATAGCCTCAACCTTACGAAAACCTACGCGCGTGAGTAATAGGAGAATAAAAACATCAAAAACGGTAATAAAAACGGCGATGATTAGAGGAATATCGAAGAGCAAGTAGAGGGCAATTGCCGCTCCAATAACTTCAGCAATATCGGTCGCCATGATGGCTAATTCTGTTAAGATCCAAAGGACAATTCCCAAACTTTTGCTCGTCCTTGCTCGAATAGCTTGGGCCAAATCCATTTGACTCACTATTCCTAATTTGGCTGACATATATTGTAAAAGCATGGCAATCAGACTTGAGAAGAGAATGACCGAGATTAAGAGGTACTGAAAATTTTGACCACCAGTAATCGAAGTTGACCAGTTTCCTGGATCCATGTAGCCAACAGCAACGAGGGCACCGGGTCCTGAATAAGCAAGCAAGGTTTTGAAGAATTTACCATCTTCTGGAACCTTGACTGTCCCATTAATCTCTTCAAGCGATTTTCCATTCGCATGATGTATCAAATTTCGAGATTGATTTTTTTTATTCATTTGTTCCTTTTCTAAATTTTAAACGCGAGACATGAAAGCTTAATTTCGTTCCAGAAGTAAAATATCCCCTCCGATAAAATGAGGAATCAAGAAACAATTTGTTTCTTCAGATTTCACAATGATCGAGTGGTCTTCGAGTTCTTCGACGACTTTGATAAAATGTGGAGGAATAGTCTCTATTTTTTCAAAATAAGTTTGGGCAGCAAGTCCGATGTGACTGACATAATAATTTTTTCCACTGATGGCGCGATTGAGGGAGATTTCATTAACCTGAGAGGACCAAAATGATTCAGGTGGAATCACTGAACCATGAGGGTCTCGCTCAGGGTAATCCAAAAACGCATAAAGCTGCTCAACTAATTTTGGTGAAGAAGCATGTTCCAAATTCTCAGCTTCCGCATGAACTTCCTCGTTTAGGAAACTTAATTTTTCGACCAAAAAAGTCTCCCAAACCCGATGGGATTTGATGATAAATCGAGCTTGTCTCCGGCCCTCTGCTGATAAATTTACTCCTCTATATGGA
The DNA here is from genome assembly GCF_002441655.1 of Lactococcus fujiensis JCM 16395. GTDB lineage: Bacteria > Bacillota > Bacilli > Lactobacillales > Streptococcaceae > Lactococcus > Lactococcus fujiensis. The sequence continues at coordinate 193,015 of NZ_JXJU01000002.1, forward strand.
AGGTAATCCACATAATCTTTTTTAGCCAACCTTTTAATCATTTCTGTTGCGCTGGGAGAAGAAACCATTAATTTTTTGGCAAGTGTATTCACTTGAACGGGCAAAAAATTTTCAGATGTCTTGTTTTCTAACATATAAATCGCTTTTAAATAATCTTGTTCATTTTTGGTCAGTTCAAGCATCTCTTGTTCTTTTTTCATATTTATAGTATAGCACTGCCTTTATATTTTTACAAATAATTTAGGTCATGCTAAAAAGCATCAAAATAAAAAAGCCTTTATTCAGGCTTCCTTCTAAATATTTTGAGAGCTCAATGTTTTTGTCGCCGAGCAAATTCTGTAAAACGGAACTTATCGACTTGGTGACGGCTCTCAGTGTATTGAAATGGAGTATTATCGGATAAATAAACGTGGGAACGAACAGAGACAACGTGATGATCTGTCGGATTCAAATCTAAAAGTTTTTGGTCGTCTTCATTGACAAAATCGAGGACAATTTCCTTTTGAGCATAAGCAATATCAAGTCCCAATTCATTTTCCAGATACTCATAAATTGAGTCAGCAGCTTGTGCTTTTGTTAAGTTCCTTGCAATGTCGAACCTAAAAAAATCCCGGTCTAATATCGAATATTTACCGTCTACAAGACGGCGGCGTAAGATATGAAAACATTCTACTCCAATTGGAAAATTCGTTATTGCCGCCAATTGGTCAGTAACGATCAAACGCTCAAAAACCAAAACATCTGTTTGACTTTCAAAATGTAAGGATTGCTGTAATTCCTTATAAGAAATCAATCCTGTCATTGGGAAAAGGATTTTTCGTTGGGCAATAACCGTACTTCCAAAACCGTGGCGTCGTTGGATTAACCCAGAATCTTCTAATATTTTTAAGGCCTGCCGAATGGTTGCTCGAGAGACTTCATAAATGCTTGCCAATTCATTTTCACTAGGAAGTAAAGTGTTCTCAATATAAGTCTGATTTAATATTTTTTTCTCTAAATCCTGTAATACAATCTCATATTTTTTCATAAATCTATTATAGCAAAAAAAAGTTCATTTAAAGGGTTGACTAAAACGCTTTCATAGTTTATAATGAAATTGTTAGATACTTGTACGTACAAGTGAACGAGTATTAATAAAATTTTAAGTTTCAATCAAATTATCATCTTAATCTTATTACCTATAGAATTAGAAAGAGGTATTACAATGTTTGGATTTGGGAAAAAAAAGGAACTCCAAGCTGATGAGGGACTGTATGCGCCATTAAGTGGCGAAGTCATTGGTATTGAAGACGTGAATGATCCCGTTTTTGCTAAAAAAATAATGGGCGATGGTTATGCCGTTCAGCCGACAGGAAATAAAATTGTAGCTCCTGTGACAGGACGTGTTGAATTAGTTCAAGGACATGCCATTGGTTTTGTCAGAGCTGACGGTCTTGAAATATTGCTTCACGTTGGAATTGATACCGTGAGCTTAAAAGGTGCGCCATTCCATTTCAAGGTTAAAGTTGGAGACATTCTCGATGGTGGAGATGATTGTGGTTCAGTGGACTGGACACAAGTCGAAGAAGCAGGTCTTGAGAAAACAACGATGGTTGTTTTTACAAATACAGCCGACAAACTCAATCACTTTGAGGTCAAAAAAGGTAATACTCAGGTTGGCGAAAAAGTCGGACAAGCAACGGCTTCATAATTAATTATGTTAGTTATTATTTATTATTATTAATTGTCATTATTGACAAAAGGAGAACTTATGGCAAATTATACGCAAATGGCAACCGAAATTATTGAGGCTGTCGGTGGCGCCAGTAACGTCACAAAGGTAATTCACTGTATCACACGCTTACGCTTTACATTGAAGGACAAAGATAAAGCTGATACAGCAAAAGTTGAAGCAATTCCCGGTGTTGCAGGCGCGGTCTATAATCAAGGACTCAATCAATATCAAGTCGTCATCGGACAAGCAGTAGAAGATGTTTATGACGAAGTTGTAGAGCAACTCGGTGATAGCGTTGTTGATCAAGAAGCAACGCAAGCAGCTCTTGCAGAAACTGGTGGTGGTAAAGGGGGAAGTAGAAACCCATTCGTCCATGCATTCCAAGTTGTGATTGGTACGATCACAGGTTCAATGATTCCGATCATTGGTCTCTTAGCTGCAGGTGGTATGATTAATGGACTTTTAAATATCTTTATCAAAGGAAATGGCTTACTGAATTGGATTGATCCGAATTCTCCAACTAAAGTGATTATTTCAACGATGGCAATGGCTCCATTCTATTTTCTCCCAGTTTTAGTTGGTTTCTCGGCCGCTAAACAATTGGCACCTAAAGATAACACATTACCATATATTGGAGCTGCTATTGGTGGATTTATGATTGACCCCAATCTTAATCCATTGACACAAGCCACTATTGCAACAAGTGCAAAAGGTGTGATGTCAGTCGTTCCGGCACCATCTGCAGTCGCACACTTATTCGGTGTTACATTCAATACGAGTTACTTTGGAATTCCTGTTAACTTACCAAGTTATGCCTATTCAATTTTCCCTGTAATTGTTGCCGTTGCAATCGCCAAACCACTCAATGCTTGGTTAAAGAAAAAATTGCCATTGGCTTTACGTCCAATATTCCAACCAATGATTACCTTTTTTGTGGCATCATCTATTGTTTTACTTCTAGTTGGCCCTGTTATTTCAACAATTTCATCTGCATTATCTAATGTTATCGACTTCGTTCTCGGATTAAACCTCGGAATTGCAGGAATCATTGTCGGTGGTTTCTATCAATGTTTGGTTATCTTTGGTCTTCACTGGTTGGTTGTGCCATTGATTTCACAACAACTTGCAGCAACAGGTACTTCATCTCTTAATATGATTGTCTCATTCACAATGCTTGCCCAAGGTACTGGTGCACTTGCTGTATTCTTCAAAACTCGCAAAACGGACATTAAAGGTTTGGCACTTCCTGCAGCAATTTCGGCATTCTGTGGTGTAACAGAACCTGCGATGTACGGGATTAACTTGAAATACTCACGTGTCTTTATCATGAGTTCAATAGGTGCCGCTGTTGGGGCGGGCGTTGCTGGATTTATGAATCTGCAAATGTTTGGTTTCTCAGGTTCTTTAATAGGCTTCCCTAACTTTATTTCGAATCCTCTAACTCATGCTCACCCTGCTGGCAACCTAGCAACATTTTGGATTGCATCAATCATTTGTATGGTTGTAGCATTTGCACTTGTTTGGATGTTTGGTTACAAAGATTCAGATGTTATGGGTGCTGGTGTTGAAAAGAAAAACGCTTTTAAAGATGCCGTTGCAAAATAAATTGAAAAAGAGAAGAAATTCTCTTTTTTTAGTGTTTTTACTTACAAATTCTGGTAAAATAGACTTGTACGTACAAGTCATCGACAAATTTTATGATCGGAAGGCTAATAAATGGAAGACAATGACTGGCTCATTACTTATGAGGAGCAAACTGAAGGCAAAAGAGCCTATGGTCAGGAATCCCTGATGACCTTAGGTAATGGGTATTTAGGTTGGCGTGGGGCACCTGTTTGGTCAACCTATTCAGAAAATCATTACCCTGGCCTGTATGTGGCAGGCATCTTTAATCGGACCCATACAATTGTCGAGGAAAGAGACATTGAAAATGAGGATATGGTAAACCTCCCCAATCCTCAGCTGATCAAAATCTATATAAATGGCCTGTGGGTCGAGTTTGAAAAATTTACTGAAAAAAGGCAAAGTCGCATCGACTTCAAAAATGGAATTCAATCAGATTTTTATCAAGTCAAATTAAATGAGGGAAATTTATTCATAAAGACACGGAAATATGTTGACCCGATTGATTTCCATTGTTTTGCTTTTGAAGCTGAACTTTCATGTGATTTTGCGGGCGAATTGAAATTGGAAAGTCTAATTGATGGACAAGTTCTAAATCAAAATGTCGAGCGGTATCGGGCCTTTGAAAGCAAGGAATTTCACGTAACAAGGATTGGCAAACGAAGTTTAACAGCACGGACGAGAACAACAGGTATTGACATTGTCTTATTTGCTAAAACAAAATTAATGGGTCAACTTTTAGAAAACACAGATCGAAATGAAGAAGAACGATTGATTGAACCAGGAACGATACAATTTAAGGCCAATCAAATCATCAGTTTTTCAAAAAGTATGGCTGTGGCAACTTCATATGAGATGGAGAACCCTTCTGAATATATAGAAAAAATTAGTCGGAACTTGGATATTGAACAGATCAAGTCCCATAATGCCGACTATTGGGAAAAATTATGGCAAGAGGCCGATATTCAATTGGAATCGGATGATAAAGATTTACAAAGGATGATCCGCATGAATATTTTCCATATTCGTCAAGCGGCACAGGCTCATGCCAACCCCAATTTAGATGCTTCAGTTGGCTCACGTGGTCTAACAGGTGAAGGTTATCGCGGACATATATTTTGGGATGAAATCTTCGTATTGCCCTATTATGCTTCAAATGAACCAGAAACGGCTAAAGCTTTATTGAATTATCGCATCAAACGAACCATAGCCGCTAAGGAAAATGCGAAACGTGACCAAGAAGAAGGGGCCATGTTTCCATGGCAATCAGCTTCAATAGGGGATGAGCAGTCACAATTTGTGCATTTGAATACAGTCAATAATGAATGGGAACCCGACAATAGCCGACGTCAACGTCATGTTTCATTAGCGATAGTTTATAATATGTGGGTCTATTTTCAAGTAACGAATGATTTGTCTTTCTTCGATGAGGGGGCCGTTGAGCTAATTTTAGAAACAACAAAATTCTGGCTCAACAAAGCACATTTAGGCAAGGATGGACGTTACCATATTGAAGGGGTCATGGGCCCAGATGAATTTCACGAAGCATATCCTGGTAAAGAAGGTGGAATTCAAGATAATGCTTACACCAACATTATGCTCATTTGGCAACTTAATTGGGTAAAAGAACTTTTAGAAAAAAATATTATTGATCAACAAAAAATTTCGTCTGAATTCCTAAATAAACTGGATTTGGTTTCTCAAAAATTAGCGTTGGAGATTAGTAAGGACGGAATAATTGCTCAATATGCTGGCTATTTTGACTTGAAAAAAGTTGATTTTGCAATGTATGAAGCGAAATATGGAGATATCCATCGGATTGATCGTCTGATGAAAGCACAAGGGATATCCCCAGACGAATACCAAGTCGCAAAGCAGGCTGATGTTTTGATGTTGCTCTATAACCTTGGTGAAAGTCTTACCGAAAGATTAATTCTTCAACTCGGTTATGAATTACCCCAAAATTGGTTGCAACTCAATCGTGATTATTATCTTGCAAGAACTGTACACGGTTCAACAACGTCAAGGCCAGTTTTCGCTGGAATTGATGTGACTTTGGGAAATTTAGAGAACGCCCTCGATTTTCTCAAAACGGCTATTGGTTCAGATTATCATGATATTCAGGGCGGAACAACGGCTGAAGGAATTCATATTGGTGTGATGGGCGAGACTTTGGAGGTGATTCAAAATGAATTCGGTGGTGTGAACTTACTCAACGAAACGTTTGAGATAGCTCCTCATTTACCACATCATTGGACAAGGTTAAGTTTTTCCCAAAAATTTAAAGGGGCAACTCTCAATATCGAAATAAGCGATAAAACGATAAAACTAATGACAAATCAGCCTATCGATGTTAAGATTTATGGACGTTCATCAAAACTAGAGGCTCGTCGAACATATGAATTTCCTCTCCACTAAGTTAATAAAAAAGTTCTTGTGAATAGCAAGGACTTTTTTATATTTGGAAATATAGTATTTTTCGATTAAAACGATTGACAAACAAAACAAAATAGAATATAATATAGAAAAAATCGATAAAATATAATTAATCAAAGGAGCTTGCCATGAAATTACAGGATGTTAAAATAAAAAAACGATTCAAATTTGAAAATTTAGGTTTGCTTTTATTATTGGCGGCAATTGTCTCTGCAATTACATCCATGTATTTATTCACTACTGGTGAAAGCATCATTTCAAATTTATTAGCAAAATTATGTATTGTATTATTTGTCACTGCCTGGCTAATGATTACTTATGGTCAGCACGCTAAAAATCATAAAAAAATTATTATTAAAGTTGTAAATGCAAGTGTATATTCCGACACAATGAGACCGAAACGCTCATTTTAATTGGCCACTCGGGCCACTGTTTTTTACCTTAAAATATGATAAAATAAGTTCATGAATGAATTAAAAAAGAATATGGTCTTTACTAGTGATGTAGTGGACTTGACTCATGAAGGTCAAGGAGTCGTCAAAATTGGTGGCTTCCCTTTATTTGTGGAGAATGCTCTACCTGGCGAACAAATCGAAGTTCGCGTTACTAAGGTTGGTAAAAACTTTGGTTTTGGTCGATTAGAACGTTTGATTAAACAGTCTCCATTTCGAATGAATGAAATTAACCTTGATTATTTGCGGACAGGAATTGCGGATTTCGGGCATCTCCAATATGAACAGCAACTTGAGTACAAACAAAAACAAGTTGTGGAATTACTCCATAAGACAGCTCACAAGGAAAATTTTCCTGTTGAGCCTATTCTTCCTGCTGAGCAAACGAAAGCTTATCGAAATAAAGCACAAGTTCCCGTTCGTGAAATTAACGGTCAAATCGAAACGGGTTTTTATCGAAAGAATTCCCATCAACTCGTTCCAATTTCTGATTTCTATATTCAAGACCCAATTATTGATAACTTGGTTAACACTATTCGTGATGGGTTGAGAGCTTTTGGACAAGCGAGTAAAATTGCCTACAATGAACAAACGCGTAAGGGGTGGCTTCGAAACTTAGTGATTCGTCGGGCTTACCATAGCCATGAGATAATGCTTGTTTTTGTTGTTACAAATGCCAAGTTTCCGTTCCCTCAAAAAGAATTTTTGGCGGAACTGATTGAAAAGTTTCCTGAATTAAAGTCAATTCAACTTAACATCAATAAAACAGATGGCTCTTTCATTCTGGGAAAGAAATATGTCACGATTTATGGCTCAGACACAATTAAAGATACAATGTTGGGTAAGACTTACGAAATATCAGCTCCTTCATTCTATCAAGTAAATACATCCCAAGCTGAAAAGCTCTATCAAACGGCCTATGAATTTGCAGAATTGAAGCAAGAAGATACAATCATTGATGCATATTCTGGTATTGGGACGATTGGTTTGTCGGTTGCTGATCAAGTTGCTCGCGTCTATGGGATGGAAGTTATTCCCGCGGCTGTGACAAATGCAATAAGAAATGCTGATTTAAACCACTTCAATAATGTAAAATATGAAGTTGGCGCGGCCGAGGAAATTATGCCACAATGGCTTGAAGATGGAATAAAACCAGATGTGATTTTCGTTGATCCCCCTCGAAAAGGTCTCGATGAACGTTTCATTGAAACTGCGACAAAAGTTGGGGCAAGATCAGTCATTTATATTTCCTGCAACCCAGCAACTTTTGCTCGAGATGTTATTCGTTTTGAACAAAATGGTTATCAATTGGAACGTGTCCGTCCTGTAGATTTATTTCCGCAAACGCATCACATTGAATTGGTTGGTAAGTTTACAAATGTCGAAAAGAATAATATAATGTAAAATAGTATACTAAATTGTGAGGTTATTAAATGAGTCATAATCATGAACTTGAATCGAAGAAATATTATGATAAGATTGCGAATCGTTTTGACCATTCTTGGGACGGATTTTTATCGAGTTTTTTCAAGAAGTATATTGGGACGAATTTATCAATTGAAAATAATGCAAAGGTCCTTGATATCGGTTGTGCCAACGGCACACTTCTTGATCAGTTGAATAAAAAGTCAACGATTCAAGGAACTGGTCTCGATATTTCGCCTGAGATGGTGAACATTGCCCGTAAAAGACACCCTGAATTCGATTTTATTGTAGGATCAGCCCAACATCTTCCATTTCCAAGTCAATCATTTGATGTGATTATATGCTCAGCGAGTTTTCATCACTTCCCTGATCCAGAGTTATTCCTACGTGAAGCTAAACGTGCTTTGAAGGAAAATGGTCGGTTAGTGATTGCTGAAATTAGAATCCCTTTTTATGATGTTCGAAAAATCTATAATCGTTACATTGAGAAAAAGTCAACTGAAGGGGATGTCAAAGTATACGGTCAAAAAGAATTGCTCGATTTATTTAGAGCTACAAATTTTGAAGTTGTCGTTCACAAAAATCAACTTCAAATCCAATATTATGAACTTAAAAAACTACGTTGAAACGTGGCTTTTTCATTTCATAGTGTTTTGTTCGATCGATTAATTGAGCATTGTAATATTATAAAAAAACTTGTGAACATTATACTTGAAGCTTAAGAGTAAGAATTACTTTTATAGCATGCCCCAAATCTGAAAAGTCAGAAGTGAAATCTTAACATGGAAATCATAAATTAAAATTATAACTCAGCAGGTCATTGACTTCTGTATTTTGATGCTCTAATTCTTAATGGTTTCCCATGTGCTAGAGCCATTAAAAGACTAAAGATATTATTCAATAATGGTAAGTTAAAAAATTTAAAAAAGGAAACATGAAAGTTTTGAATGTCATGCAATAGATCAATGTTTGTAAAGCTTGAAGTTTTATATTATGAAGCATCAATCCTCGTCATTAAAGCATGAAACTTTGGATTTCGAAATGTCATGCTATTGTGATTGAATCTTGAACTTATATTGCGAAGCAGTAGTGATCATGATTCCAGTCAAAAAATTTTAGATTAACAGGCATAAGATTTTTTGTTTATAAAGCATGATAGGATTGGTAAAATAAACGATTTTTGAGAAACTCGCTGCAAGAAATTTTGAATTGATGATCATAGTGTCTCGTGAATTTGTGTAGAGAAACTAGAATTTAATGAGTTAGACTTTTTTTGTTAGATTAATTCCAATCCTTATTTTTTCAGACTTGAGAGAGTAAACGATGATTGATACTAAATCCAAAGGTGTTAACATATAAAAAAATTGATGAACAGCTGAAAGGAAACCTAAAATCGGTTTCAGAATATGTTATAATGAAAAAGTCAATCGTTTATGAAATGATGAATTTCAAGAGAGGATTTACCCTATGAAAAATGAACCAAAACCATTTTACGCGACCATTTTCGCAAAATGGTTTATTAACAATAAAATAGTCACATTTCTATCGATTATTTTGTTGCTCTTGCTCAATGTTTTTTTACTAAGTCAAGTCAGTTTTATCTTTAAACCAATCAATGACTTTTTGGCGATTATTGGTCTGCCATTAGTTTTGGCTGCTGTCTTTTACTATCTATTAAACCCTATTGTTGACTATGCTGAAAAGTATCACATCTCAAGAATTACCTCAATCATTATTCTTTTCGTGATAATTGCAGCGCTGATTGTTTGGGGACTTGTGGTCGCAATTCCAAATATTGCAAATGGAATTGAATCATTTGCTACAGCGGTACCTTCTTATGTCAATGACGCTCAAAATGAAGTGAATTCCATACTTAGAAACCCAAGGTTTGACCAATTTAAACCCCAAGTCGACAAATTTGCTGATTCTATCGGGAATCAGTTAATTGACTGGTCGAAAAACTTTTCAGCGAGTGCGGTGAATTCACTTACTGACTTTATTGGTAAAACGACTGGTTTCATCATCAGTATCATTATTTTTCCTTTTGTTCTCTTCTACCTTTTAAAAGATGGGCAACAATTGAATGGTTACGTAACTCGTTTATTACCTAACGATTGGCGGAAAGATACAGCTAAAATTTTACATGAAATTAACAGCCAATTATCAAACTATGTTCGTGGGCAAGTAATCGTTGCATTTTCTGTAGGTGTGATGTTCATTATTGGACTGCCCTTGATTGGTTTAAAATATGCAGTGGCATTAGCAATTATGGCGGGGTTCTTCAATTTGATTCCTTTCTTAGGATTCTATTTAGCACTTGTTCCAGCTTTGGTTATTGCAATAGCAACAGGTGGTCCCCTTATGTTGGTTAAGGTCATCATTGTCTTTACCATTGAACAAACGATTGAAGGAAGGTTGATTTCTCCTTTAGTTTTAGGGAAGTCACTATCCATTCATCCGATTACTGTTCTGTTTGTTCTGTTGACATCAGGTAAAATTTGGGGCATTTGGGGTGTTTTATTAGGAATCCCGCTCTATGCCGCAGTAAAAGTTGTAGTCGTTCATATATATGATTGGTATCGTCAAATTTCAGAACTTTATCCCGACCAAAAACTGTCTGAGGTAATTGAAAACGATGAAGTGAAATAAGAGTTAGAAGAATTAGAAAAAGGTAAACATGTCATATTCACAAGAAACAGTAGATTTTCTTCATCAAGGTGATTTTATTCGCATGCAAGAAAGTCTTAAAAATGCCCTGAAGTTTGATTCAGAAGAGTTGTTGGTTGACTTGGCTGAATATTTGCAAATGATGGGCTTTGATGGTGAGAGCCGTCAAGTTTATGAACAAATCTTAGCAAAAAACCCAGAATCTACGGCAATATTGATTAACTTGGCTGAAATTGCAGAAGATGATGGGGAGATAGAAAAAGCCCTCGATTACCTTTACCGGATCCCCACTGATGATGATAATTATGTGGCTGCTTTGGTTAAAATTGCTGACCTCTACCAATTTGATAATGATTTTGAAACTGCAATATCTAAATTAGAAGAAGCAGTGGACTTATCGGATGACCCGTTGGTCACTTTTGCTTTGGCAGAAAGTCTGTTTGCAAATGCAGATTATCAACGTGCCATTACGGAGTATGCAAAATTATCTGAGCGGAAAATCTTACATCACACAAAAGTCTCAATTTATGAACGGATTGGTGAATCATACGCTCAACTCGGTAATTTTGAAAATGCCATTTCGTTTTTAGAAAAATCTTATGGGTTTGATGCAAAAGCAGATACCCAATATAAGATTGCGATTCTTTATGCTGAAATTGGTAATTTATCGCGTGCCATTTCTGCTTTTAAAAAGTTGGATAAGGCAGATGATGACTATTTAAATTATGAACTGGCCTATGCACAAGCCCTCCATGAAGATGGACAAAATCAGGAAGCACTAAAAATTGCTCAACAAGGGAAGAAAAAAAATCCCCATTCGGTCCCTTTGCTCCATTTTATTTCCCGCTTAAAATATCAATTAAAAGACGTCGAAGGAGCTGAGCAAGAATTAATGGAAGCTCTTGATTTACCTGAACTCCACGATGAAACAGTCTTTTTACTCGCCAATCTTTATTATAATGACGAAGATTTTGAAGCAGTTGTAAATCTGAAACCACTTTTGGAGGACGAACATTTATTAGCCCAGTGGCTTTTCGCCCAGTCTTATCGTGAATTGGAAAATGACGATCAGGCCAGTGAAGAATACCAAGCACTTTTAGAATCAACCTTGTCAGAAAATCCTGAATTCTTAAAGGATTATTCAGAATATTTGCGGGAGATTGGCCATATCAAAGCTGCACGACCAATTATTGAACAATATCTACTTTTAGTTCCTGATGATGAAGAAATGAGAAACTTACTCCAAGAGTAAGTTTTTTTGAAAAATATTTTTTTATAGTAAAACTGCTAATTTATGTTAATTTCTAGGAAATTAGTTCTTATATTTAGGAAAGTTTAAGGTTGTAAGGATAGAATGTAAGCGAAAACGAGACGTTTTTAAAAAGGAGAAAGACATGGTTACCTTGCACAAAAAAGGACTGCCTGCATGGGTAGAAGTTGCAGCTGATGATACTCGCGCAGCAATCAAATTTTATACTGAATTATTCGGTTGGACAAGTCAATCGATTGGTGGATTATCAGGGAAAATGAACCCTTATCAGCCAACACAATGGCTGACCTATATAGAAACAGACCGAATTGAGCAAACCATCGAAGATGTGAAAGCCCATGGCGGGCAGATTTATATGCCCGCGACAGAAATGCCAGGAGGTCTTTTTACAGTCGCAAGTGACCCTGCGGGGACTCCTTTTGGCATTGTCGAGGGTACAGGTATGAATGATGCTTTAAATGAAGTAGGCGGAATTTGTTGGTATGAACTTGAAATAAACAAAGCATTCGATGAAACAGTAGAATTTTATACCAGGGTTTTTGGCTGGGAACCACATAAAGAAGTCGAATCTCCAGAAATGACTTATTTGACTGTTGATCAAATGATCGGCGTTTTTACGGGACCTGATTTTCCTTCTTATTTCAATAATCAATCACAGTGGTCAGTTACATTTGATGTTGAGGATGTAGAAGCATTTGCAAAAAAAGCAGAAGGGTTGGGTGCCAAAATAGAAGCTGTAACTCAGAATACCCCATATGGGGATTTTGCCATGTTACGCGATCCTCAAGGTGCATTTTTTGTTGTGATGAAACCAAATCGTTCAACAAAATGATTTTTAAAAAGTCCTGTCACTAGTGACAGGACTTTTTATTTAGGTGCAATTTGTAGATGAGAAATTAAATCTTCAATTCTCCTGAACAGTTCAAATGACCGTTCAGCGCAAACCATGTATTTTTGGGTATAGAAGGGAATTAATATGTTTATATATTTCATTAATAAGAGGTAAACATTAAGTAGGAATAAATTCGAATCATATACTAATAAACTTGGATCGAGTAAAATGAGTGCATAGTTAAAGGAGCGATGGAACTTTGATAAGAAAAGTGCAGTTAGTAAAATAGTGGAAACGACTAAATAGCGCATGAGAATAAATGAATTAGGATGCAGATATTTATGGTCAATCGGTAAAACAGAATGAAGAATTAACCAAGATAAAAGCTATGAAATCATGAGTAAACCGAGCAAAAAATATTTGTATGATTATAATATTTGTATGAGAATAAAGTAAAATGAGGATATTGCATTTATCTCCTATAGTGCAGTAACTTTTTGACAGCCTTTAACTTTGTGTTTATCGGAATTAAATATAGGAGTGAAAGATTACTTGATATATCATATAATAGCGCAAGAATTAATAAAAATAAATTAAAAGGTTTGCTCTTTTTAATTATTTAAACGCATCATGATTTATTTATATTTAGATCGAATATGGGGCAATAAAAGACTGCGCAGTTGGCCATTCTTAAATTCATTATTTTTATATTCATAAAAACAGAATGGTAAATTAATAATAATTACTTAAAATTAAACCTTTTCTCAAGTTATTGCTTGTCATCCTGACAAATTTCAAGGAAATAAGTTAACTAAACTCACATATTAGAAGTGAAGCATAACCAAACATATTGTCAAACACTTATCGATTTTCATGAAATTTGGAAAAAAGTAACTTAAACAAGATATTAGACTTGCAATAGCAAAATCATTATGCTATAATTGTCAATGTTCGTAATGAACAGACCGAAGACAGTGGGGGACCTTGAGTCATAATTATCCTACCGAGGGCAAACATTTTAAGAAATGATTGAACTCTCTATGTCTTTTGGCCGTAGGGTTTTTTATTTGAAAATTCTACGACAAAATAAAATGGAGGTAAAAAAAATGAGCGAATACAAAGTAAATGAATCAACAATTGCTGCTAAAGCTGAGTTGGTTGATGTTTATGCTAAGAAATTTTCTGATGCTGCATCTGTTGTTGTTGCCGATTCTCGTGGATTGACAGTAGAACAAGATACTCAACTTCGTAAGAACTTGCGTGAAGCTGGTGTTGAATTTAAAGTAGTTAAAAATTCAATATTGCGTCGTGCAGCTGAAAAAGCTGGTTTTGAAGGAATGGAATTTTCTGGTCCTTCAGCAGTGGCTTTCTCAAACGAAGATGTAGTAGCACCTGCAAAAATTTTGAGCGACTTTGCTAAAACAGCAGAAAACCTTGAAGTTAAAGGTGGTATCATCGAAGGTAAAGTATCTTCACAAGCAGAAATTGCCGCAATTGCCGCACTTCCAAGCCGCGAAGGACTTCTATCTATGCTTCTCTCAGTGCTTCAAGCACCTGTCCGCAACGTGGCTCTCGCAGTCAAAGCTGTTGCAGAAAAAGAAGAATCAGCAGCATAATTCAGTTTACGCTGTCTAATGTAGAATTGATTCAAAAGTGGATTTTTCCACTGCAATTAAATCGGCGGATTTACGCAAACTAAATTTCTAATAGGAGAATATCAAAATGGCATTGAACATTGAAAACATCGTTGCTGAACTTGAAACAGCAACAATCCTTGAACTTTCTGAACTTGTAAAAGCAATCGAAGAAAAATTTGACGTAACAGCAGCAGCTCCAGTAGCAGTAGCAGCAGCAGGTGCTGGTGAAGCAGCAGCTAAAGATAGCTTTGACGTTATCCTTACATCAGCTGGCGACAAGAAAATCGGCGTTATCAAAGTCGTTCGCGAAATCACTGGTCTTGGACTTAAAGAAGCTAAAGCAGTCGTTGATGGTGCTCCAGCTCCAATCAAAGAAGGCGTTGCAACTGCAGAAGCTGAAGAAATCAAAGCTAAATTGGAAGAAGCTGGCGCTTCAGTAGAACTTAAGTGATTATTTAAGTCCAATTAAGAAGTGAAAGGAAAGTGGAAACAATTTTCTTTCGCAAAAAACCTACCAAACTATTTGGTAGGTTTTTTATATATTTCTCAGTTTGATTCACTAAATTGGACAATTTTGAGTGAATGGATTTATGGGCTCAGTGACTTATCAATTTCTCGAGCGGTTGCTCAATCTTTACTCCATTGATCATTAGAATTTGTAAATTGGAAATTTTGAAAGTCTTATTGCGACATTTATGCAATGAGACAATACCAACGCACTGTAATTTTAATTATCCTACAAATCTCACTAAATATTTTAATGCTAACTTTTGATATTACTGCATCATATATTCCCTAAGGTTTGCTCGCTTATTAAAGGAGGTTCACTCACATAAACGATCAATAAAATAATAAAACATGCGATTGCAAAATTCAAAGATAACTGGATGAAATGAACAAAATAGGAAAAGTAAGCTTGGGAAGTTTAAAAGGTAACTTTAATTGTCATAGATTTCATTCTTCATTTTTTTACTTTTTAACTTCGTTTTCCAATAAGTGATGCTTCACTTGTGGGATTGATAACTTTAGTTGTGATCCTATCACATCTTGCAGTAAAGATTAGCGAATTGGTTTTTTTGATTCAAAACTATTAATTTTTGTAATGAAAGTTAAGTGATCCCAATGGAATTTAAAAACAAACAGAAAAAATAGTCAACGTTTATGGCTAAATTTAGTTTTCGAACAGTTCAATGTATTAAATAAACACCATCTTATGAAATCTGTGTTATGATATACTCATGATGAAATCTGAAAAATTTATGGAAATAGATGTCAGAGCAAAAAGAAAAATGAATATAACATTCATCTTTTCTTCTTTGGCGTATATTGGATTGTTTGCTGCATCCGTGAGTATGGTTCCACTTTATAATATTTACGAAAAACTCATAGGACTGACTACGGCAGAAATAACGCTGGCCACTGTTTTTTATTTCTTAGGCTGTGCAGTTGCTTTGCTTTTCCTTTCTCGTGAAGCGAATATTATCGGGAGAAAACCTATTGGATATTTAGCCATATTTTTAGGTTCTGCAGCCATGATATTAATGTTAAACATTAAAACATCAGGGTTTATTATCTTGGCGCGTTTTATTCTTGGCCTGGCTTGTGGTTTAGCGGCTAATGTTTTATCATTGTTAGTCATCGAAAGCGGAATATACCAGAAAAAAGGGCTTGTAAATATCATAACAGGTTCGATGATGTATTTAGGAATTGCTGTTGGGGCATTACTTTCGGGTAGTTTAGAACAAATCAACGCCTCACAAGCCCATAATGTTTATTGGATCATGCTTATTTTCTTGTTCTTTAGTGTGATTGGTTTGATTTTTGGCGCTGAAACGCTTCATCATAGGACGAAAGGTTTTTGGGATGTCTTAAAACCTCGAATACTCATCCCCCAAAAAACACGTCCTATTGCACTTGCTTCAAGTATAATATTAATCATGAGCTGGGCAATGGGTGGTTATTTCCAATCTTATAGCTCATTAATTGCAGGTGAAATTTACCATCAATCGGGGTCATTGACCGCTGCATTGATTTTACTCACTTATATGGTTTGCAATGCGGTTGGAATTAGTCTAGGAGAGCGTTTTGAAAATCGAAATTTAGGAGAACTTGTTGGTGTCTTAATGTATGTGGGATTTGTCGGAAGTTTGGTTCTATCATTATATATTAAATCAATCCCCCTTTGCTCTATTTCTATTGTAGGTGCTGGGATTGGACAAGGGATCGGTTATTCAAGTGCTCTTCAAAAGTTTCTAAAAAAAGCAAAACCCTTTGAAAGAGCAGGATTACTTTCTTTCATTTTTCTAATTGCTTATGGAGGAGCGGGGCTCGTGACATTTGTTTCAGGTCGTCTAACTCGTTTGCTTAGTTTTACACAAATTACGTTTTGTTTTTTTGCTTGGCTAGCGATTTTGGGTCTTGCCTCATTAATAATTTTATTTTTAGAAAATAGAAAACTGAAGCATTATAAAGTTTGAGATTAATAACCAGTCAACATAAGAATTTTATAATGAGTGGTTCATTATTAGCAAGGTACAGAGATAATGAGTATGAGTTTACCTTCATTCTTATTGAAGATCTTTTGTAGGATCATTTATGAAAAGATACTTACATGAGTTTCATAAATAGAAATCAGTAGAAAAATACTAAGTTGTCATTCGTAAGGCTTAGTATTTTTTTATTTGATCTGACTTGCCTTAAATCCCTTTACCAAATATTTTTCAATTAGTAATGGGGGATGAAATAAAGCCTGATCATTGATTGTCTAATAAAATGAATAAATAGGCTCCTAAATTTACTTATAAACCATAAGCATCATTAAGTTTGATTAATTGAAAAAATACCCCATATGGTATATAATGATTAAAGGAGTAATGAATGAGATCAATTAGTGCAGAAGAACTTTCTAAAATTACGGCGTTGAATGGTAGAATCATTGATATTCGAGAAAACTTCGAATATTCAAAAGGACATGTTCCAAATGCCATCAATATACCAATGAGTGAACTGATGGAACGAATGGCCGAAGTTAATCATGGAGATTATATAATATGTCAATCGGGCGAGCGGTCGATGAATGCGTGTACTTTATTCGATCTCTTGGGAATCGATGTCATCAATGTTGAAGATGGAACCGATGCATTTCCACTGGAATTAAAAAAATAATATTAAATATGAATATACCGATGAGGGTATTAAGGAGAAGAAATGGAATATACACTTACAGATCAAAATTTTGATGTTGAAACAAGCAACGGACTTGTAATAATTGACTTCTGGGCAGCTTGGTGTGGTCCATGTCGTATGCAAGCACCAGTTTTAAAGGAACTGTCAGAATTATTGCCAGAGAGCCAATTAAAAGTATGCAAACTCAATGTTGATGAGAACCAAGCAACTGCTTTTAAATATAATATTATGAGCATCCCAACTTTAATGTTCAAAAAAGATGGAAAAGTTGTTAAAGAAGTTGTCGGTGTTCGCTCAAAAGGTCAACTATTAGAAATCATTAAAGAACTAAACAAATAAAAAAAGCCAGCTGCATGTGCTGGCTTTTTTTAAAATCAATAAACAGATTGCTGATAAGAATTTTTTTGCCAGAAACTAAGTGGTATGAAACTTCGTCCCCTCTAAAAACTAATTCATAACGGTTAATTATTTAGGTCCTTTTATCCTTGAAAGATCGAGTGATGAAGACGTTAGGCTCATTAGTCAAGGGGGATGTAAAACAAGAAGAAATTGAGTTTTGATCGTTTTTTTAAGAGCGATAAATTAAACGAGATTCATCAGAGTCCTTGAATTATTATTTTAATTCCTTTTTAAGTTGATTGAAGTGGAAAATGAATAGGAGGGAATATTTTCTAAGGGCAAAAAAGTTAAGTGAGTGACCATTAATGAGCAATATTAATCAATTGTTGTTCAAAAAGATTTCCAATTATATTTCGAGTAAATCTGAAATCGTCCCTCAGTATTTGGATAATGAAAGTCAATACCAAGAATCAAAAAGTCTTTTTAGCTCCGATATTGAAATGAATCAGAGAACAATTAATTGGACTTTAATAATTTCATCGAGCCTATTAAAAAGAAAAAATCGTTCTCAATTAGTGAGGCATTTATTTACCGCTTATTGCCCTCTAACTTCAGGAATAAAGCATCATTTATTGTTCACTTGAGAAATCAACCATACCCAATACAATGAATAACGGTCCAAATATATTTATAAAAAAAGAGCTGATGGATATCTAACTATTGGCTTTTTGCTATGAAAAATTTTAGTATTAAAGAAAAAAGAACTTATTAATTTCAAAATGAAATATTTAATTTTATATAAGACGTAAAAGAACGTACTGATCATTATGACTTGAGCAATAGGGCCACTTTTTATACTATGACAGGCAGGAATTCATGAGGAATATACTGCGTAGCCCTCACAAAACTAAAAGGGTAAATGTTTTCAGTGAATCAAGCAGGGTCTCACATAATGAATTTTCGCCTTTGATCCTAATGTTCAAAGATGGGGATAATAATAAAGATTTCTTCCCTGAAAATCTGATTGCAATATTAAGTAATTAAGTTGGCTCCAATTTGTAAAAAAGTTACTGGAACTGACTGCAAGCTCCCCTTTCTCTCGCTCTTTTAATAGACTTTATCAGAAATAAAAAATAAGTGGTATTTAATTTGAATCATCGGTCGTGCTTTTGACTTGGAATATTCATATGATTTCAAGCTAACTAGCTAGTCTTTGAAGCACGATTAGTGGATTTGTACAAGGCCATTCAGTGTCTGATTATTACAAGTTCTGTGTTTCATCGGCATCGTAAAATCCCACAAAGGTAAGCTGAAAATACCCATTCATTGAAGAGAAAAAGCAAGTGAAACAAGTCAAGTCAACACTTCGTATTTCATTGAACACGTGAGCGCCGAAATCAAAGGCTCAAGAAATTTTCACTAAATGTCGTTACAGATTTAAATGATTTATGAAGGAAATGTATCAGATGTACGCCATTAAGAATAAGGAATTTAATTTATGGGAATTCTATTAAAAAAGTAAGAGTTGTAAATTCTTGCATCAAAGAGTAAAATGAAAAATAGTGAAATAAACGAATAGGGTTACACATTATGAAAATTTATCTGCAATTATTACTTATCTTGGGCTTTTCCTACATAGGAAATCTGATCTCTAGCCTCTTTAATCTGCCTTTTCCGGGCTCAATTATTGGAATGATTTTTTTATTTTTAGCACTGCAATTTAAACTGTTAAAAATTCAAGACATCGATACGGTTGGGAGTTTTTTAATCAACAACATGACCATTTTATTTTTGCCTGCAGGCGTAGGTATAATGGCAAAATGGGGGCTTATTTCTCATTTTTGGATTCAAATTTTACTGATCGTCGTTTGTGCTCTAATTGTTAACATTTTTGTTCTCGGCACCCTCGTTCAATGGCTGAAAGTCAAATTTGAAGGGGATTATATTTCTCCTGATTTGATTTCTCAAAAAATTGCCCTTGATGTCATCAATCAGCATTCAAGAAACAAGAATAAATGGCAAACTCAAGCTAAGAAAGGAGATAAGATTCATGTGGAATGAAATCACAGCAGATCCCTTATTTGGCCTCGTTTTAACGCTACTTGTCTTCATGGTTACAGTAAGGATCAATGAAAACGTCCAAAAACCTTGGACCAATCCTTTACTATTATCAACGGTTATTATTATTTTAGTCTTATCTTTTACTCATGTTCCTTATAAAAATTATTATGGAGGAGGCTCGATTCTGAATGATTTGATTGGGCCGAGTACTGTTGCCCTTGCGCTTCCCTTATATAAAACTTTTCATCTGATGAAACATCATGCACGGAGTATTATCATTTCTATCACCTGTGCCACAATCATCAACACCACTCTTACGGCTCTTGCAGCCAAATTTTTTGGTCTGAGTCGATTGGCAAGTTTATCAATTTTCCCAAAATCAGTTACAACAGCAATGGCAATGGGCATTTCTGATAAAATGCATGGTGTCGAACAAATCACCGTCGTAGTGGTTGTAGCAACTGGAATTTTAACAAGTGTCATTGGTGCCCAATTACTGGCTTTGTTTAAAATAAAAGACCCTGTTGCACAAGGGATTGCCTTAGGTGGAACAGGTCACGCAATTGGAACTGGAACTGCGATTGGACTGGGGAAAGTTCAAGGCGCAATGGCTGCACTTAGTATCGGGATTACGGGGGTCATGTACGTCATCATTGTCCCCCTTGTTGCAAAAATAATTCTAGGTTATTAAAAAGCTGAGTCTTTGCTCAGCTTTTTTATTTGTCCAACATTGATAGAGAAGGAATTAAGAATGAACGCTCGGTTGAACAATTTTTAATCGTGTGATTTGGGAAGTACTTCAAATATGCTTGGAAGAACAAGAAAAATACACAGTACATTCAGAGCTTGGAATTTACAATTATCAAATCTTCTATTGAAAAAATAAAGAGAAAAAAGATGATAATACTTTTTAGCTAGTAGTACCAAGTGTTTGGATCCTTCGAGGTGTTGCATTTTATTTGATTTTTGTAGTTTGATTTTTTGATTAAATCACCGTGAAATAGCAAATATGAGCGATAATTTTCATTTTCTACCCACATTTTCACCCACACTTTTTGAAAATTTGAGTAATGTTACGTAGTGCGTAGAACAGATAAGGATCACAAATATTTTGAAAAAAAGAATGAAGTAGTAGTGATTTATTTCATTCAAATTTGGAAAAATAATTAAACGATGTTGTAACAGTGCATATGAATGGATCAAGAAATTTAGTGGGCAGTAATAAAATACAAAAAATTTATAAAATAAAGAGCCGATTGAAAAAAACTATCGACTTTTTGTTTTGTATTGTTTTAGAAAATTGCTTAATCAATATCAAAATGATTTATTTGATAATGATAAATAGGATTGATGTTATCCTTAAATCTTAGA
>NZ_JXJU01000020.1 GCF_002441655.1 Lactococcus fujiensis JCM 16395
TCTACGTTTGTGACTCTAAAAACTTTACTTAACGTCACAAAGAATAGAAATATTGTTTGTTAATGGATTATATAACAAAAAATAAAGTTCAAATCTCTTATATGGATTTTAGGGGGTTATGTGTACGCTGGGCCTTAAAGAGAAGTTGGAAAATTTGCAGGAACAAATCAAAGTTCAAAAAAGGATAGAAGAACAAGAAAAACCAAGAAAGTGGTGGGGACTATGGCGAAAATAGATGATTCAGTTAAAAAGAAAGTTCCAGAATTGCGATTTAAAGGATTCACGGATATATTATTGGCGAACATGGCGATTCTGAAGTTGCAGTTTGGTCACACACGACGGTAGGTGGAAAACCTATTCTTGAATTTATTGTTAAAAATAAAAAAATTGGTCTTGAAGATTTGTCTAATTTATCAAATAAGGTTAAAAATGCTGCTTATGAAATTATTGATAAAAAACAAGCCACTTATTACGGAATCGGAATGAGTACAGCTAGAATTGTCAAAGCCATCTTAAATAATGAACAAGTCATTCTACCAGTTTCTGCCTATTTGCGTGGAGAATATGGTCAAGAAGGGGTCTTTACTGGTGTTCCATCTGTCGTAAATCAAAATGGTGTCAGAGAAATTATTGAACTCAATATGGATGCTTATGAAATGAAACAATTTGAAAAGTCTGTCAATCAACTTAAAGAAGTCATAGAATCTATTAAATAATCTAGTTAGGTTTTACAGCAGTAAAGGAAAATAAAATGGTCGCTCTACTCTTTTTAGTCATTGCTTCACTTTGGGGATTAATCTGGTTTAACATTAGTGAATCAGATTGATTAATAAGCTTCTTGCTAAAGTGAAAAATTTAGCTGATGGTAATAATTACCATAAAAAAAGTCACTAAAACAGAAATTTAGTGACTTTTTATTTCTTTGATTTCTGATTATTTGATTAAAAGACTTATCAAAATAATTGCAAGTACTACTTGAAAAACTAAGATAGATGAACCATAAATCAGTAATTTTCTTCCTGCTTTTATGAATTCAACTAAATTTAGTCGCAAACCAATAGCGGCTAAGGCAATCGTTTCACACCAACCTGATAGAAATTTTGCGGTAGCTGAAACTTCTGGTACAAAATGAATCAATGTATCTAAAGTACAAAGCACTAAGAAACCAACAACGTACCATGGCAAAAAAGAATTTCTTTTAATTTTGATTTGAGCAGTTGCTTGTTCACCCTTTGTTTGTTTTTTGCTTATAAAACCAAAATATAAAACGACAAAAACAAGCATGATAATTCTCATAATTTTAAATAGGGTTGCTAATGTTGTTGTGTTTGGATTTACCATTGTCGCTGAAGCAACGACTTGTCCAACAGATTGTTCTGTTCCGCCAATCAGTGCGCCCCTTAATAAATCATTATTACCAAATATCCAAGTTCCTAAAAATGGAAGACTCAGCATTAAAATAGTTCCCATAAGATTGACCATGGCAATCGATGTTCTTTTCTCACTGGTCTCAGCTCCAATAACTGGTTCAACTGCGGCAATTGCTGATGAACCACAAACTGCATTCCCAGAAGCCATTAGGGCAGAGACATTAGCAGAAAAGCCCAGTTTTTTCCCCATAAATAAAACAAAAATAATTGTTGAAATCATTTGTATCAGAATAAATCCTACTCCGGAGAACCCTAATTTACCAATGGTTTGAAAGGTTACGGTTGCCCCTAAAAACATCACTGAAAACTCTAGAAGTTTTTTTTCTGACCAAGCCGTTCCTGCAAACAAAGTGACTTGTTTAAAGTACACATTACCCAAAATAATTCCTAATAATATTGCAATAGTTGCTGAACCTAAACTATGGAAGATAAAACGATTGAGTAAATAACTTACTATAGCAATGGCAAAGGAGATCAGAAATCCTGGCAAAATACTCATGATGGCCTGTCTATCATTTTTAATATAATTTTTTAATTTTAACATTTTTCTACTTTTTCCTTTTTAAATTGTCTAGCATCAATTAGTTTACACAATCTCCTTTATTTTGTAAAATAAATTATTATAATTTTTAAAATTACTTTTATTAATTAAAGGAAGATTTATGTTCGCTTTACTCGAAACTTTTATTGCTGTGTTTGAAACCAAAAGCTTTACCAGAGCTGCTAGTCAATGTTTTATTTCACAGCCAACCGCAACTGTTAGAATTAAAAAATTAGAGGAAGAACTAAAGGTTCAACTCTTTTCAAGAGGGCAACACCAAGAAGTAATTCCTACAGAAAGTGCCCATCTTCTTTATCCTAAAGCTTTAAAAAACCCGAATTGCTAGTTGATTATTTAGCCATGACTTGATACCCGATAGAATATCTTAAGGTCTCTGGTTCCAGTGATTTAGCTGATTTTAACAGTAAAGAATACGCTAAAAGTATCATCTCTAATTTCAATTGAAAACCTTGAGGCGAACGACTTTTACAACGCTCAGCTCCTAGATTTGTCAAAAAAGAGAAAACTCGCTCAATCACTTTTCTACGTTTTGAAAAATTAGGGAAAAGGATTTTCTTTTGCTTCATGTTCTTCCTGACAGGTGTCATTAGATCAATTCCTTTTAATTCCAGCCTATCATGCAGTGACTGACCTAGATATCCCATATCTCCAAGGACTGTTGGTGTCCCAAATTGACTCAACACTTCCTCGGTCATTGAACTATCAGCCATTGAAGCAGGAGTAATTGTGTAGTCTATGACATAGCCTGATTCACTGACTAAAGCATGACATTTGCATAATCTCCAAGAACTTTGCTTCTGAAATTACGAATAGGCTGACACAAAGGAAGGGGGAAGCTGTCAATAATGGATACACTCATTCCTTCAACCTCTTTAAAGACGAGTGCTTGGCGAATGACTTGGATACTCGGTAAGAGGGCATTACAACGGCGGACAAAGCGAGAATATTCTAGGAAATTAGGAAATAAACTTTGAGCCAATTGGTGCTTAGCTTTAAGCGTTTCACTAAAATGCAGTACGCCCCATAGGTAACAAGCGATAACTAAGCAATCTGATGTTGCGAGATGGACGTTCTTTCGGTTTTGAACCTCAAGGGGAACACTCGTTTGATAAAGCGTCTCAATGGTTGTCAGTAAATAAACAAAAACTTTTGGAAATGTGCTATTATAAGTCATATAAGTCGTGCGCTTTCTAATGCTTAGTGGTTTAAGATTAGGATAGCACGACTTATTTATTTTCCAATGAAATTAACTAGCAATTCGGGTTATTATAGATAATTTTATAGTATTCTTTTTTTATTTTATTTTCAAGACTTATCTTTGGGGTCAAACGACTGGATAATATGATGTGCAAAAACTTCATCTTTTCCATTTGAGTAATGACCTTTCAATTTTTGAGCAAAGCGACGTGTGCGTAACATTTCAAATTCGGCATTATGAACATTATTTAAAGCATGACCACTCACTAGGGTCTCGTTCATTGTTTTTTTGGCATTGATAATATACTCTAAAGCTCTTCCAAGTTGTGACTCACTTTTAATTTGGATTGTTTTTGTGACGGTCATTCTTCCAACTCCCTAATTAAAGTTTGTACTTCTTTTAAAACTTTTCGACTTAACACACGATAGTTTTTTGGATATCACTCATTTCATCTTGTAAAATTTCTACATCTTCTTGATCCACTTCATCAATCAAATTGACTTTTTTAGCAACTTGGTTAATGTTATTCCCGATTCGATTAAATTCAAATCGAAGTTGAGAAAGTTGTTTTGAAAGTTCATCAAGTTCATGAAAGTTTACTTCATAAATTGCCCCTTTAATTGAAATCATCCGCAAATAGTCGCTTAAATTTTTATGGCAACTTGCGGCTTTCTCACGGATCATAAATTCTTCGTCAGGGTTAACATAAAAATTTAAATGAACTTTTCGCTTCCTGTTCTTTGGCATAAAGTTTCCTCTTTTATAAATTAGTTAGTGGTGGCATTTTTGCGCCTGGTCGCTACGCGGCAGCACAATGAGGGTCACAAATGCTACGCTTATTGAGTCCCCTTACGGGGAAGCCCCTCATTGTGGCAAGCATAGCAGGTGTATGTACACCAACGAAAAAACACAAAATTTAAGCTTCATACAAGCTTAAATTTTAGTGTTAATTTTGAGGTCGCACCCCAAGCCCCGCTTATTTTTGTTTCAAAAATTTTATTTTGTTGGTTCATGGATAACTTTCTTTTTTTCAGAAGGAAGATTATTTATTTTGTTCTTCTTCAGCATCGTCGAGTTTTTTGTGGAGTAATTTGGAAAGGTTATAATAAACTAGACACAAAGTTAAGAGAAATCGTGGAAAGGTTTATTATGGCAAGAAGAAAATTCGATAAACAATTTAAAAATTCTGCAGTAAAACTCATTCTTGAAGAGGGTTACTCTGTTAAAGAAGTCAGCCAAGAGCTTGAGGTTCATGCCAATAGTCTTTATCGCTGGGTTCAAGAAGTTGAAGAATATGGAGAAAGTGCTTTTCCAGGCAATGGGACAGCCCTAGCTGATGCCCAACATAAGATTAAATTGTTAGAGAAAGAAAATCGTTATCTTCAGGAGGAACTTGAACTTCTAAAAAAGTTCCGGGTCTTCTTGAAGCGAAGCAAGTAAAACGTTTTGAATTTCTCTTGAAACATCATGGGAAGATAAAAATTAAGCATGCAGTAAAAGTTCTTAAGGTTTCTCGCTCAGGTTTCTATGAATACATGCATCGTCGTCCTTCAAAACAACAAGTGGAGAGAGAAATTCTCTCAGAGAAGATAAAAGCTGTCTTTCATGAGCATAAGGGACGCTATGGTGCGGTTAGAATTACCAAGGTACTTCATAATACTGGTATTATGACTAACACGAAACGTGTTGGGAAACTGATGCACTTGATGGGACTTTATGCCAAGGGAAGCCGTTATAAATATAAACATTACAACAGAAAAGGAGCTTCGCTTTCAAGACCCAATTTAATTAATCAGTTCTTTAAAGCAATAGCTCCTAATAAAGTATGGCTGGGAGACATGACCTATATCCCTACCAAAGAAGGCACCTTATACTTAGCCGTGAATATCGACGTTTTTTCACGTAAGATTGTAGGCTGGTCAATGTCTTCACGGATGCAAGATAAACTGGTGAGGGATTGCTTCTTACAAGCTTGTGGGAAAGAACATCCTCAGCCTGGCTTGATTGTCCATACTGATCAAGGGAGTCAATATACAAGCTCTCGTTATCAATCTACTCTTCGTCAAGTCGGTGCTCAATCTAGCATGAGTCGTAAAGGAAATCCCTATGACAATGCAATGATGGAGTCTTTTTATAAGACGCTAAAGAGGGAGCTTATTAATGATGCTCATTTTGAGACAAGAGCTGAGGCTACTCAAGAAATATTTAAATACATTGAGACCTATTACAATACAAAAAGGATGCATTCAGGTCTTGATTACAAGTCTCCAAAAGACTTTGAAAAATATAATTCTTAAATTCTCTTAACTCCGTGTCTAGTTTTTCGTTGACTTTCCAACTGACTTTCCAACTGACCTTAATACTGACCTTAATACTGACCTTAATACTGACCCTAATAAATTAAAAAAACACCAAAACATGGTGTTTTTTTAATTTATTTTTTCAATATTTCTAACAACAAATGATTTTTTCTCATCATCAGTTGTTACAAAACCAGAACTATTAGCTACATATTGAACAGCTGATTTCATATTAATGAATTCTTTAATAATATATTCTCCACTTTTTTCACCCGTGTAATTATTGATAGAATTCTCTTCAGCCGAAGAAAGAGATGTGAATTTAAATTTCATAATACTCCTTATACGGATTCTTTTGTAAAATAGATTTTTTTAAATTTCAAAGCCACATTAACTAAAGCAATCATAACAGGAACTTCCACTAATGGACCAATAACTGCCGCAAAGGCTTCTCCTGAATTAATTCCAAATACACCTACCGCAACTGCTATCGCAAGCTCAAAGTTATTGCTTCCTGCTGTAAATGATAAAGATGCTGTAACAGGATAACTTGTTCCCAATTTTTTAGAGAGAAAGAAGGAAACAAAGAACATCAATACGAAGTACAGAAGCAATGGAATTGCTATTCTAACTACGTCAAATGGAAGCTCTACTACCTTTTCACCCTTAACCGCAAACATGATAATGATTGTAAACAAGAGAGCGACCAATGTTATACGACTAATTTTTGGAATGAATTTTTCTTCAAACCATTCTTTACCTTTTAATTTAATCAAACCAAAATGAGAGATAATCCCTGCAATAAATGGAATTCCCAAATAGATGAATACTGAGGTAGCAATCTCACCAATTGTTATATGCACTGCAAAATTTCCTAAGCCTAACCATTTTGGAAGCAAGGTTACAAAGAAATAAGCAAAGATTGAGTAAAAGAATACTTGGAAAAGTGAGTTGAAGGCTACAAGTCCTGCTGTATACTCACTATCACCATGTGCTAAATCAGTCCAAACAATAACCATTGCAATACAACGTGCAAGCCCAATCATGATAAGCCCAATCATATAGCTTGGATAACCTTGTAAAAATACGACTGCAAGAATAAACATTAGTATCGGACCAATAATCCAGTTTTGAACTAATGAAAGCAACAAGACTTTCCAATCCTTAAATACTTTTCCCATTTCTCCATATTTTACTTTTGCTAATGGAGGATACATCATGAGAATTAGTCCAATGGCAATTGGAATTGATGTTGTTCCTACTGATAAGTCATTAATAGTGGTTGCAACACTAGGAACGAAGTATCCCAAAGCGACTCCAATTCCCATTGCTACAAATATCCAAAGCGTCAGATAACGGTCTAAAAACGACAGTTTCTTTGTGACTTGATTCATAATTGAGTTTTTCCCCTAATTTTTTTCTTGTTTTGCAATTTCTTGATAATTTTTATTTCCGCCTGATAAATTGTATACTTCTCTAAATCCTTCATTCCTCAAGACATTTTGAGAAGCATTACCAGTGACTCCCTTATTGCAGTAAACGATTGTCAATTTATCCTTATCAAGGATAGATGATTTTTCACGAAGTTCTGCCAACGGAATATTTATTGCATTTGGTATATGTTTCTTTTCATAACTTGCTTTTGCACGTGTGTCAATAATTGTTATGTCTGCACTATTTTTTTGAAGTTCCATCAAATCATGAGGCGTTATTAATGGCGCAGTAGTTAAGGCATTGGTTAGTGCCATTCCTGTATATGCGACAGGGTCTTTAGTTGTTGAAAATGGTGGAGCATAAGCTAAATCCATATGGAACAAATCTTCTGCAGTAACCCCTAGTGTAATTGTTGAGGCAAAAACATCTATTCTTTTATCTACGCCTTGAGGACCAATAATTTGAACTCCAAGAATTCGATGAGATAACTTATCTGCGACTGCTTTGATAACCATTTCTTTACCGTGCATGTAATCAGGTTTGTCTGGTTTAATATTAAATAATACTGCAATTTCATAACCTTCTTCGATCGCTTCTTTTTCAGTTAATCCTGTTTGAGCAATGGTTAAATCAAAGAAGCGTAAGATTCCAGTCCCAAGCACACCTTGAAAACGAAGAGGTCCACCAGTCATTGCATCTCCTGCAATTCTCCCCATCTTATTTGCAGTTGACGCCAAAGGGCGGTATGTCGCTTTCCCAGTAATCACATGGAAACTTTCTGCAACATCCCCAACAGCATAGACACCTTCAATATTAGTTTCCATCGTTGTATCTGTAGCAATCGCTCCAGTTTCACCTAGTTTCACCCCGATTGATTCTGCGAGTTGAGTATTTGGTCGAACTCCAGTAGCCAATATATACAAATCAGCGCTAAGGACATTGCCTTTACTTGTTATGACACTTTTTAGTGTTTGTTCTCCCTTTGTTTCAGTGATTATTTCCTCAGATAGAAAATGAACATTTTGCTTTTCCATTTCATCTTCAATGCGAATAGACATATCCCAATCTAGGTGTGCCATTGGGTGTTTTCCACGTTGAAGCACAGTAACATCAAGTCCTCGTTCTTTTAGTTGTTCGGCAACTTCAAGACCAATATAACCTGCTCCTACAACAATTGCTGTTTTTGGTTTTTTATCATCCAAGAAAGATTTAATGTTTTTACCACTATTAATATTTCTTACTTGAAATACATTATCGAATGATTTACCTTGAAAAACTTCAGGTCTATGGTAAGTTGCTCCAGTAGCAAAAACAAGGATATCATAAGAATCATCAAATATTTCACCAGTCAAAAGGTTCTTAACTTTGAGAGATTTTGTTGAATGATTAATATCTAAAACTTCATGAGAAGTATGAATACCAACATTGTAACGTTTTTTAAACCATCGAGCATCGCGAGGAGTTAACTCATCAAAATCACCAATTTCCCCACCAATAGCATATGGAATACCACATACTGCGTAAGAAATATCAGTGTCCTTATCATAAAGAGTAATCTCTGCACTCTCTGTATTTCTACGTGCCTTAGCAGCAACACTTGTTCCTGAAGCTACAGAACCAATTATAATAATTTTCATAGGATAATCATTTCCTTTATTTTTCAAAGTCAGCTTGCCATTTAGCTACTGCATAGTGTTGATTAGAAAGTTTGGCAACTTTATTAATCCATTCTACTTCATTTGATGCACGTGCTTTCAAAACTTCATTCGAGGTATGAGTTGCACTCATACTTTGGTTTACTAACCACCAAGTATGTGCAATATTTGCTCTATCTAAATCATCTGCTAACCGCATTGATTCATAAACTGGAGTGGTTTCTGGTAAAGTCACCATCAAAACTTCTGTTTCATCAGAGTTTTGTAATCTTGGTAAAAGTTTTTGAATTGATTTTGGAACTTCACCACTTGTTCGTTCAACTTCTTTCGCATAGCTTTGAGTTGATTCAAGTAATAAGAGGGTATGACCAGTTGGCGCAGTATCAATTACTACAATCTCATCATCTGCTTTTTGAACAATTTCAGCGAAAGCACGAAAGACTGCAATTTCTTGCGTACATGGTGATTCCAAGTCTTCTTTAACATAGTCAAAATCATCGCCTGACATTGTTTCTCTTGCTTTGCTTAAAACTTCTTCTTTATATTCTCGAAGTTCCTTTTCTTCATCAATATGACTTAATGAGAGTCCAGAAGTATCTCCCAAGTAGAAATTAAGATGGTCCGCAGGGTCTGTAGTGGCCAGATGAACTTTTTTACCTTGCTTTTGCAAAGCTTGAGCAACTTTAATCGCTACAGTAGTTTTTCCAACTCCACCTTTACCCATTGTAAAGATAATTTTTTTACCTGTTTTGACAAAATTATCAATCACAGTTGAGAGTTCTGGATATTCTCTCATTTCTGAATCAATCTCAGGCAATTCGGGTTGAACTGTATCTAAAAGGGTGCGAAGTTTATCTAACCCAGTCACATTATAGGGTCTGAGTGGAATAAAGAATTGTTCATACTTACTGAGAAAGTTAGGCAAATGCTCTAAATCATCTTCTTGTTGTTTGGCAATAATCTTTGATACTTCATCATCTGCTTGAGTTAAAAGTCCATTAATAATTAATTTTTGATTATTTATTCCGAGTTCCGCAAGTTCACCAGAAGCTCTTTTGGCTTCCTCAATTGATGCTTTTTGAGGACGTGTTACTAACATAAGCGTTGTTAATTCACCGTTAGCTAATGTTTTTACTGCTCGTTCGTAACTTTCCTTTTTATCTCCCAGTCCTGAAAGTTGACCTAAGCACGAAACACCAGTATCATTTTCATCCAGGTAGTTAGACCATGCGGAAGGAAGAGCAAGCATTCTGAGGGTATGTCCGGTTGGTGCGGTATCAAAAATGACATAGTCAAATTCATCTTTGACATCCTTATTTGTTAAGAAACCAGCAAATTCATTAAAAGAAGCAATTTCAACGGTACATGAACCTGAAAGTTGTTCTTCCATATTTTCTACAGCTGAGTCTGGTAAAATTCCTCGATATGGACCAACTATACTTTCTTTATAATCATTTGCCGCAGATACTGGGTCAAAATTTGCGACTTTTAAATTAGGAATTTCTGGAATTTCTTTTGGTTTATTGGTTAATTCTGTTTGAAATACATCTTGTAAATTAGAAGCAGGGTCAGTACTGACAAGTATTACTTTATAACCTGAATCCGCAAGACTTACTGCAGTTGCACATGCAGACGTTGTTTTGCCAACCCCACCTTTTCCTGTAAAGAACAGATATTTAGTCAATTCTAATTTTTTTGGATCGTAAGCTTTCATCATTTCTCCCTATTAACAGCAACCAGTATTTCCACCACAACATGTGGTATTAGCCTCTACTTTGACTTCTTCTTGGGAATTTGAGCAACAAGCTCCTTTTTCATTATTAATATCGCTTAGTCCAAGTTCTTCAAAAGTTGGATAGCTTTCGGTTTTGAGAATTTCTCCATCAATTAATGTGATTGGTAAAACATCATTTCCTTGATTTTGTATGAGATTCAGAACTTTTTCGTTAACCACAAACGCTTGAGGGTTACTTGTAAGATTAAAACGATAAGCTTTTACCTCTTCGTTCTCTTTCAATGTATCAAATAGGTTTGTAATACGAAGTAATTCTGAATCAACAGACGGCCCACAAACTCCAGTAGAGCAACACATCGCAGGTTCAAAAATTTCAATTTTTTTCATTATAGTTCCCTTTCTTAATTAGAACAATTACATTTTTTATCAGTACCACACACACAAGTATCTTCGTTATGTGAGAATAGAGTCATACACATGCTTTGGAATTCTTTAGCAAAATCTTCACTTAAAGTGTAATAATTCCAAGTCCCTTTTTTCTCAACAGTGATAATTTCTGCTTTTTCTAAAACCTTCATGTGATGGGACAATGCAGGTTGTGAAAAATCAAAATGCTCTAATAGGTCGCAAGCACATTTTGTTCCACATGACAGCAGGTCGACAATTTTTAAACGATTTGGCTCAGCTAATGCCTTCAAACTCATTGCAATTTTTTCGTAATTCATAAAATCCTTTCCTAAACATAAACGTACGTTTATATATAATATAAACAAATGTTTATGTATTGTCAAACATAAACGACTATTTATGTTTCGATTTTTATTGTAAGTTATAATTTATGTGTCAACAAAAGCCTTTCACCGTATAAAAAAGAAGTTGTCTTATGTAGTGATCCCCAAAAGATAGACTTTTCAAAAATATGAAGGGTCTTTTATTATGACAAAATATTCATTTGAACTAAAACTAAAAGTGGTTCAGAATTATGATAACGGTGTAGGGGGGTGTGATTATTTAGCCAAAAAGTACCATGTCACAAACGAAGCGATTGTCAGGCGTTGGGTCAAAGCTTATAAAGAATTAGGGGCGGTTGGAATTCAGCGTAAAAGGCAAAATACAGTTTATTCAACACAATTCAAACTTAATGCGGTAAACTTATATCTAACAAGTGAAAAGTCATATAGAGAACTAGCTCATGAATTGGGAATGAATAATCCGCCACTTCTTACACGATGGGTGTCAAATTATCGCAAAAAAGGGGAATTTGCCTTTTCTAATGTTCAGGGGCGACCTAGAAAAGAGTCTGAATTGCTTGAAATAAGTATTAAGAAAGCGAAAGATGTGGTGAATGAAACAGAGCAAGAACTTGCTAGGCTTCAAAACGACAATCTTAATTTAAGAATGGAAGTTGAATATTTAAAAGGGCTGAGGAGATTACGGCAGGAACAACACAAGAGGGAAAATCCCGAGTGGTCTGTGAACTCCGACGAGAATTCAAGTTCCCACTTAAGCAACTCTTAGCCATTTCTGAACTTTCTAAAGCAACTTATTACTACTGGGTCAATCGTTTTGAACGTCCTAATAAAGACGAAATGATTGAGCAAGTCATGCTTGAAATACGTCAAGAACACACTAATGCAGGTTATCGTCCAATGGTTGAGCTATTAAAACAACGTGGAATTTATGTTAATCACAAGAAAGTTCAGCGCTTGATGAAAAAACTTGGGCTTCGTGTGACTACTTTTTGGCATAAATCTCGTAAATATAACTCTTACAAAGGTAAAGTTGGGACTGTGGCTAAGAACAAGCTCCACAGACGTTTTAACACTTCTATACCACATCAGAAGATAACGACAGACACCACTGAGTTCAAATATTACGATAAAGGGGTTCAAAAGAAGCCTTATCTCAACCCCTATCTTGACCTTTTCAACAACGAAGTGATTAGCTATGAAATCTCTAAACAACCAACCTATCAAGCTATTACGACAGCACTTCAGGAGGCTTTAGAATTGACTTCTGATTGTCTCTATCGTCGTACTTTCCACTCTGACCAAGGGTGGGCATATCAGATGAAAAACTATGTCTTTAAGCTCAAATCAAAAAAAATAATCCAATCTATGTTCTTTTGCTGTCATATCAAGGCTCATTCAATCATGGTAAATTCGTGGTAAAATAATTGCTTTTTTGATTGATGAATAGTCCTTAAATACTGTATTTATGCGGATAATCTGATTTTTTGTATTAAGTTTATTCTAAAACTTATTAATATATCTATAAATTGTGGTTCTTGAAACTCCCCAAGAATCCGCAATCGACTTAATCGGCGTACCACTTTCTACCAAGGTTTTAAGAAGCTTTACGTCTTGTTCTGAAAATTTCTCAGGTCTTCCTCCAAGTCGTCCTCTTGCACGTGCAGCTTCTCTACCAGCGGCAGAACGCTCCAAAATAAGATTTCGCTCAAATTCCGCAAAAGCCGCAAACAAATGAAACATCAATTGTCCAGTCGAACTTGATTTATCCATTGTAATATTTTCTTGTAGACTATGAAAACTTACCCCTTTATTATTAAGAGAATTAACAATATTAATGAGATCTTCCATATTTCTACCTAGTCGATCCAATCGCCAAACAACAATCGTATCCCCAGGACGAGAAAATTCGATGGCGGATTTTAATCCAGGTCTTTCTCTTTTACTTCCTGACATATGGTCAGTAAATATTTTTTCACAGTTATATTTTTTGAGACTATCTTTTTGTAAATCTAAATTTTGAAGTCCAGTTGAAACTCGTGCGTATCCTATATTCATTTTTTTCTCCTTCATTTTAATTTATTGTATCATAACTTAGAAAGATATGTATAAATGAACATAGAATAAATTACGGGTTTATGAACAATAAATGTAAATGTTTTTGAGAATTTTAATAAGAAAAGAAGAGTGTCCATAAAATGACCATTTTCTGAACACTCAAATATTGAAAAAATATAGCTCATTTTATGTCTTATTATTTGATAGTGGTCCAAAACCAAACCAATACGAACTTGACCGTAAAAAAGAAGAAGCCATCGCTCAATTTTGGAAGTCAGACGATCCAGAACCCATGCCAAATGCGGTCGCTCAAACAGAATATCAAAATCCTGAATTACGCAAACAAAAAGAAGAAACAGAAAAGGACAGCGCTGGATTCGGCGACTTGTTAAAAGGCTGGTTCAAAAAATAAACTAGTTTTTCATAACTTCAACTATATTTATATATCGTTATTGTTTTTGTCAGATTTAAATGTTAAGATAATTTTATAAAATAAGAAAGAGGTTACATATGAACTCATCAATTTCACGAGCAACAATTAGAAACAAAAGCAAGAAGCAAAAAATATTAGTATTGGCTATTGCTTCACTATTAATTTCAGGTACAGCAGTTTCAGCTGCACAAACTTTCGTTCTAGGTGGTTGGAATAATGTTTATGCTGATCGTTTTAACCCCTCAATTAGCCAGTCAACTGGACATGATAATGCAAAAATTAATAAATGGCACTCAAGCTGGGTTAAAGTTGGAAGTCGAAGAGGTGACAGCGGGAATGCTTCAGCTAACCAAATTTCCTATGCTAAAGTTGTCGGTGCTTGGAATGGTAATTTGTCAGGTTGGTATCAAGCTTGGTAAGGAGTTCTAATGAATAGAGTTACTAAATTATTACTATTAATTCTATTTACTGTTATTTCTTTTTCTTCTGCAAACATGATTAAAAATAGTCTCATAGATTCCAAAATAAAAAAGAATTATGAGCCAAGTGAGTTATCAAAGATACAGCTTCCTACAAATGTAAAATACGATAACAATCTTATATCACAAGTGAAAGATGTATCAGAGGCTACTGATACATCTTTCACTTTCAGAGTAACCTATGTTGCAAGTAAAAATGACGGTAAAGGGAATGTTGATTTTATTAAACCTATAAACCGCGTGATGTTTTTTCATACGAAACATTTCCCCAAAGAAGATAAAGTTTTTGTAACTCATGGATTTGAGTACGTTTTTTTGAATTTTCCATTATCAAAAATTACATCTGTTCAACTAAATAATAGTGATATATATATTGATAATAAAAATAAATCTAAAGGGCTTAAAGAACTTGCAAACCTAATAAATAAAAAATATGGATTAAACATACAAGATAAAGACTTATTATCCTCCAATCCCAACCAGTATGATACTCATTATGGAGATTTCATTGGTTATAATAATAGTAATTTAACTTTATTCATTGTTATATCTAATATATTTTTTGCAATTCTATTATTCGTATGGCTTGTGTCCAACAACAAAAAGATTGCTATTTATCGTCTTAATGGACTTAGTTCTACTAAGATAACTAAGCTATTATTTATGAAGGAGTTTTGTTGTACCGCATTATTAATTTATTTAATTGTGAGTCTTGCAAATTTTAAATCTTTAAATTTTGAATATACAATTCTGATAATATTTATGATGTCAATAGTAGTTATTATTTCTTACCTTGCTGTTTTACTTGTATCTAAGTTTTCTCTTTCAAATCAAA
Organism: Lactococcus fujiensis JCM 16395; assembly: GCF_002441655.1. Lineage (GTDB taxonomy): Bacteria > Bacillota > Bacilli > Lactobacillales > Streptococcaceae > Lactococcus > Lactococcus fujiensis. The sequence goes on from NZ_JXJU01000020.1 coordinate 14,869, forward strand.
TTAATTCAAAATCTTTCTTTAAATACAGCCACTATACTTTATACTCAATTAAAGCTTTCGTTTTTTTGGTTACAATTTCTACAAGTGCTTCTTTAATTTATCTTATAAATAGTGGCCTCAATACTAACACAAAAACAGGAAATGACTATTCTGTTCTCTATCCTGAATATGTTGGTTATACACTGAACAGTGATAGTTCTTACAGCAATGATTCAGAACTAACTTCTGATTTATTTAATTACGCTGAGAAACATGATGGGCTTTATGTTAATCCTATAAGATTAAACGTTGAAAATAGTGAGGAAAAAAATGTTTTACAACTAAACTATAATTACCTTTTGAAATTCAATATTAAAACATCGGATAACAAATCGATACTCATAAACAATGATAATACGTCCGGTATTGTAGTGGTATCAGATAAGTTGAAGCCTCACTTAAAAGATATAAAGAAATTTTATGCTTCTTCATCATCTTTTTCTTCACCAACTATTCATTATTATTTCATGAAAGATAATCAAAAGTTTAAACTTCTAGATGGTAGTAATGGGAATATAACTCCTGATTTATTGGAAATATATACATCAAAAAATGTAGGACAAAATCTTGATGCTTTACATAATGCAACAATGAAGTTTAAAATCCTTGGTACAAAAGATAAAACATATAATTCTATCAAAAAAATACTTAAAAAACATGGACAATTGGAAACTCACCCCTCTTTAATCACAGTAAATAATATTAATAGGTCTGATTACTTATCATCTATTGGAAACCCTTTAAGTTATACTGTAACTAATGGTTTAATAATACTGATCTTTTTATCTATGATTTTATCTACTACTTTCTTTTATTTCGAATTTTATAAAAAGAAGATCGCTGTCAGTTATCTTTACGGAATGTCATACTTGAAAACGTACAAATCTTTATTTGTGCTGCTCTCTATACAAGGATTAATCTTCTTAATTTATGGAGCACTACAACAAAATAGAATTATTATTTTAGAAGCTTTATTATTATATTTTATGATTGAAATCATAATAACAATCTTGCTTTCTAAAAAGTTACAAAAAAAATTAATATTAAATTTTTTAAAAGGAGAGTAGTATGTTAAAAATTGAAAACTTAAATAAAAGTTATAAAAATAATCATATTTTTAACAACTTTAACTTAGAAATTCCTAAAGGAAAAATGGTGGCGATATATGGTTCTAGCGGTTCTGGTAAATCTACACTTTTGAATATAATTGGGCTCGTGGAAGATTATGATGATGGTAAATATTACTTTGATGGGTCTTTCGCTCCTCCTTTTAACAGTACGACTGCATTAAAACTACGTCGAAATACCATTTCATATTTATTTCAAAATTTTGCGTTAATTGAAGATGAAAGTATAGAAAAAAATTTAAATATTAGCTTAGTGTATTCCAAAATGTCTAAAAAAGAAAAACAAATAAAAATGAAACACTTTTTAAAAAAAGTAAATATTGAACATCGACTAAGTACAAAAATTTACAGCCTCTCTGGAGGGGAAAAACAACGTGTCGCTATTGCTAGAGCATTATTAAAAGATAGCAAAATAATACTAGCAGATGAGCCTACTGGTTCTCTAGATTTAAAAAATAGAAATGAAGTTATAAGATTACTACGAGACGAAGTGGATATAGCAGGTAAAACAGTCATAATTGTAACTCACGACCCGTACATTAAAGAACAAAGCGATTTAGTCATCAATATTTAAGAATTTACCTGTCAATAAGTTCGCAGAAACAAAAATTAAGGGGAAAAAATGAATATAGAACAAAAACTTTTCGAAGACGCTAAAGCACTAATAAAAGAAAGGTATCCAAAAGGGTGGGGAGGTGCAGCAGCAATGTATTCAAAAAATGGTAAAACATACACTTCAGTCGCCCCAGAAATCATAAACGCCTCTAGTGCATTATGTATTGAAACAGGTTCAATCTTAGAAGCACATAAATACCAAGACATTATAACTCACTCAATTTGCGTTGTTAGAGATGACGAAAAGAGCGAATTTAAAATACTCACGCCATGTGGGACATGCCAAGAAAGATTATTATATTGGGGTAACCAAATAAAAGTAGGTGTAACTAACGAAGATCAAGAAGTTAAATATAAAAAATTAACAGAATTACAACCTAATCATTGGACAAAAGCTTATGACGATATAGATTTTGTCGAGTAATAAATCATAATTGCTTTATTGACGTTGAGCCTCGGAACCCTTAACAATCCCAAAACTTGTCTAATGTCGGCTTAATAGCTCACGCGGTTCTGTTGCAAAGTTTAAAAAT
>NZ_JXJU01000021.1 GCF_002441655.1 Lactococcus fujiensis JCM 16395
GTCAGTTCGAGTCTGACAACCGCAGCTATTTTTAGAGACCAGAGGGTCTCTTTTTTGTTATAATTAGGTATAGTTTTTAACTAAAGATAGCAAGGGATATTCTTATGAATAAACGTTATACGACGTGGAATGAATATTTAAGAAATAATTTTGGAGAAAAGATCTTCAAAGTACCAATTGATGCAGGATTTGATTGTCCAAATCGTGATGGTACGGTTGCTCATGGCGGCTGCACATTTTGTACAGTTTCTGGTTCTGGAGATATGATTGTTGCGCCTGATCAACCTATCGGCGTTCAATTTCAGAAAGAAATCGAAGTTTTTCATCGGAAATGGCCAGGGGTAAAAAAATACATTGTTTATTTCCAAAACTTTACGAATACACATGCGCCTGTGGAGGTGTTGCGGGAGCGGTTTGAGGAGGCGGTGAATCAGCCTGATGTGATTGGTATTTCAATAGGGACACGGCCAGATTGTTTGCCTGATGATGTGGTAGCGTATTTGGCGGAGCTGAATGAGCGGATGGAGGTTTGGATTGATTTAGGCTTGCAAACGACATTTGAGGAGACTTCAGATTTAATTAACCGTGCCCATGATTATCCAACTTATGTGGATGCCGTGGAGCGTTTGCGGGTACATGGGATTAAGGTGTGTACGCATTTAATTAATGGGCTTCCGGGTGAAACTTTTGAAATGATGCATGAAAATGTACGACGAATGGTATTGGATTCAGATATTCAAGGAGTTAAGTTGCATCTTTTGCATTTGATGAAAAACACACGCCTTCAACGTGATTATCATGAGGGACGGTTACAGTTATTGTCTCAAGAAGATTATGTAAACGTCATTTGTGATCAGTTAGAGATGATACCTAAGGAAATTGTAATCCATCGTTTGACAGGAGATGCCCCTCGAGATTTAATTATCGGACCGATGTGGTCTTTAAAGAAATGGGAAGTATTAAACTCCATAGATAGAGAAATGGAGCGTCGTGGGTCATTTCAAGGGTGTAAAGATGTTCGTCAATATGAAAAAGTGAATTTTTAAATCGAATTGAAATTAGGAAAGATGGAATTAATTTAATGATTAAGCCCCAAGAAGTAGCTCATGAATTATTAAGTGAAGTGATTGAAGTGGATGATGTTGTCGTTGATGCGACAATGGGAAATGGTCACGATACACTTTTTCTAGCAAAATTATCAAACCATGTTTATGCGTTTGATGTACAAGAGCAGGCGATAGAATCGACAAGAAAAAGATTGAGCCAGGCTGGTAAAAGAGCCCATTTAATATTGGATGGACATGAAAATGTGGCTAACTATGTTAAAGGAAATATTAAAGCAGCAGTTTTTAATTTAGGATATTTACCCCAAGCTGATAAGTCAATCATTACGCTTCCGGATACTACTTTAAGGGCTTTGTCAGCGCTGACAGATAAATTAATCAAAGGTGGGAGAATAGCAATTATGCTCTATTATGGGCATCCTGGCGGTCGAGAAGAAAAGGATCGAATAACAAAGTGGGTCACAGCCCTCCCTCAACAAGACTGGCATGTTTATGCTTATGGTGCATTAAACCAAGTTCATACACCGCCACAACTTATTATTATTGAAAAGCGGTAGTTGTTCATTAACTAAATCTAATTTAATTCATGTATTAAAAATAGATTTGCTTTTTGTTAAAAATACTGTAAAATAGGAAAGTACGTTAATAATTAGAAAAGGTGGGTTATGCAGGGGATATTATATGCATTAGTTCCTATGATTGCATGGGGATCTATCGGATTTGTTTCAAATAAGATTGGTGGAAGTGCCAAACAACAAACTTTGGGAATGACTTTGGGTGCATTTGTATTTGCTCTGATTGTCTTTTTGATTCGCCAGCCTCACCTGACAGTTCCCATTTTCACAATTGGCTTTATTGCTGGTGTTTTATGGTCGGTGGGTCAGAGTGGACAATTCCATTCGATGAAATACATGGGCGTTTCTGTTGCCTCACCATTATCTTCAGGTTTTCAATTAGTCTTAGGAGGCTTAATCGGAGCAATTGTTTTCCATGAATGGACGCAACAAATTCAATTTGTCCTCGGCTTTTTGGCAATGCTATTGTTAATGATTGGTTTTTATTTTTCATCTAAGCAAGATCCTGAAAATGTTCAGAAAAAACCTGCTAGTCATATGACAAAAGGTTTAATCGCATTAAGTTATTCAACGATTGGTTATGTGGTCTACGTTATCTTGCTCAACAATTTATCTGGATTATGGTTTAATATTCACTTTGATACTTTGACAATCATTTTACCAATGTCAATAGGAATGATTTTTGGCGCAGTTTTACTCGCAGGCGGTAAAATTAAAATTGAAACGGTAGTATTCAAAAATATGTTTGTCGGTTTCATGTGGGGAATTGGTAATGTCTTCATGTTGTTGGCAGCTGCAACAGCTGGGAATGCAATAGCTTTCTCATTCTCCCAATTAGGAGTTATTATTTCGACATTTTGTGGAATTCTTTTCCTAGGTGAAAAGAAAACTAAAAAAGAATTGCGTTATATTTTTATAGGCACTATTTTATTCATCATTGGAGCAATTTTGCTTGCTTATGTTAAATCTAGAGGATAGAAAAAACCGGAATTTAATCCGGTTTTTTATAGTTTTTCGTTCACAAAATTTACGAAATGATTCCATATCACAACAAGGGGAATTGAACGATCCACATTAGTAGCAGCTACAAGTAGAAATGTAGCCTGTGATGCACCGGGAATATATCCTAGGCTGTCCTTAAAACTTGTTTTTACAGAGACTAGATGCTCTCCTTCTTTCACAGGTGCCTCGGTGGTGTCTTTTTTATTTTTGTCAGTGCTGACCGTTAAATTTTTCGTTTCTGGCGTACCATCAGTTTTCATTGGGACAACGGGAGCTATATCAGTTTCTGAAATTAGCTTAACAGCATTTTTTTTACCATCAACGATGCCAAATGTTTTAAAATCGGGATAAACATTTCCTTTTTTAACTAAAGTATTTGTTGTCCAACTTCCATAAACGTGATTCATCAGCGTGTTTGTCAAATTAAACGCTGTACTATTGTCTGTTGCAGGATTGTTAGCCTCCAAGATAACTGTGATGATCCGGAATCCATTTTGTAAGGTGGTTGCTGCGAAACAATTGATTTGGTAACCAGTAGAACCTGTTTTGAGACCGTCGACACCGTTTCGATACTGTGGGAAACCTTTTAACATTTGATTGGTCGTTTGCATAGTTGCTTTAGAAGAACCATTGGCATCAAAAGTGAGACTCACTTGCTTTGTAATATCAAGAATTTGAGGATAATCCTTAAGGATGTGATAAGAGACAACGGCAACATCTTCAGCGCTCATCGTATTTGAAGCATCCACGGACGAATTGGGGTAGATATTCTTACCTAAAACACTGTTTGGAAGACCAGATGAGTTATAAATTTTAGCATCCGTAATATCCCACGCTTTGAGTTGTGCGTTCATCATGTCAACAAACTTAGGTTCACTTCCTGCAATATGTTCCGCTAAAGCCACAGCAGCTGAATTCGCTGATGGGAGCATTAATGCATTCATTAAGTCTTTAACGCTGATTGTCTCACCTTTTGTCATTTTGACATTACTTGCAGCCGAATTTAAAGTCAAATCATAAGCATAGGTTGAAATTGGTACCTTTGTGTCCCAACTTAATTTTCCTTCGCTAATTTTTTGATAAACAATGTAAGCTGTGATCAGTTTTGTTATTGAAGCTATTTGTGTACTAGAGTCAGTTGCGTTTTGGGCATATAAAATTTTACCACTAGAAGCATCAATGGCGATGGCCGACTTCGCAGCTACGGAAAAACTATCAGCACTGACGATTCTTCCTTGAAAAAATGGGAAAATCAGACAGAGACTAATTATCGGTATCAATATTTTTTTCATGCAATAATTATACCAAAAAAGACAGGTAAATCCTAATAAGTCAGGAATTATTGTGTATATTGATGATAACAAGACAATAATAGGAAAAATAATCCAAAAGAATTTAAATAAGGCATTGACTTGACAATTTTCCATCGTTATGATAAGATAGTTAATGGTACTTTTTACTTTGGACTCTCAGGAGAACTTGTTAAAGTTGCTAAACTTCTTGTCAGAACTTGGATTAAGCGACCATATACTGACAACCCAATTTAAAAATAAACGAAAGGAATGCTTTCATATTTTTCACCGCTTCACGTTTAAACGTGGAAAAATTTGTAAAGCAGACGAAAAAATGCCTACAATTAACCAATTAGTACGCACAGGCCGTCATGACAAAGTTACTAAATCTAAGTCACCAGCCTTGAACGTTGGCTACAACAGCCGCAAAAAAGTCCAAACTAACCTTTCTTCACCACAAAAACGTGGTGTTGCAACTCGTGTTGGTACAATGACACCTAAGAAACCAAACTCAGCGCTTCGTAAATTCGCTCGTGTACGTCTTTCTAACTTGATGGAAGTTACAGCTTACATCCCAGGTATCGGACACAACCTCCAAGAACACAGTGTTGTTCTTCTTCGCGGTGGTCGTGTAAAAGACCTTCCAGGGGTACGTTACCACATCGTTCGTGGTGCAATGGATACCGCTGGTGTTGCTAACCGTAAACAAAGCCGTTCTAAATACGGTGCCAAAAAACCAAAAGCTTAAGAAGGGAGATAAGTAAGAATGCGTAAAAATCGTGCCCCAAAACGTGAAGTTTTGGCAGATCCAATGTACAACTCAGTAGTAGTAACTCGTCTTATCAACCGTGTTATGCTTGATGGTAAACGTGGAGTTTCAGCTCAAATCGTTTACGGAGCCTTCAAACAAATTGAAGAAGCTACTGGAAATAATCCACTCGAAGTTTTCGAAACAGCTATGGAAAATATCATGCCTGTCCTCGAAGTTCGTGCTCGTCGTGTCGGTGGTTCTAACTACCAAGTCCCAGTTGAAGTTCGTCCAGAACGTCGTACAACTCTTGGACTTCGTTGGTTGGTAACAATCGCTCGTAACCGTGGAGAACACACTATGCAAGACCGTCTTGCAAAAGAAATTATGGATGCAGCTAATAACACAGGTGCAGCAGTCAAGAAACGTGAAGATACTCACAAAATGGCTGAAGCTAACCGTGCATTCGCTCACTTCCGTTGGTAAAATCGTTTTTGCAGTACAGTTTCTCCGTCAAGAGCATCCTGATGACCAACAGGTCATTTCGAAAATTTCTGCCTTGAACCTGTTCAGCAAACCCAATTTTATGGTATTTCAAATTTGTATAAGTGCAAAGGTGAAATACAACTAACGATGTTTGAAAAAACGTAACATTACCGGGCTAGGGCTCCTCGCCCACCCGGTTTTATTTTAGTTTTATTATTAAGAGTATTATTAATGCGAAGTAAAACTAAAAAATGTTAGAATAGAACTGAGAAAAACTCATTTTAAATAAAAAATAGGAGACAAAAATGGCTCGCGAATTTTCCCTCGAAAATACTCGTAATATCGGTATCATGGCTCACGTCGATGCTGGTAAAACAACAACTACTGAACGTGTCCTTTACTATACTGGTAAAATTCACAAAATCGGTGAAACTCACGAAGGCGCTTCACAAATGGACTGGATGAAGCAAGAACAAGACCGTGGTATTACTATCACTTCAGCCGCTACAACAGCGTTCTGGAAAGGTAACCGCGTCAACATTATTGACACACCAGGTCACGTGGACTTCACAATTGAAGTACAACGTTCACTTCGTGTTCTTGATGGTGCTGTAACCGTTCTTGACTCACAATCAGGTGTTGAACCTCAAACTGAAACTGTTTGGCGTCAAGCGACTGAATACCATGTTCCACGTATTGTTTTTGCTAACAAAATGGATAAAATTGGTGCGGATTTCTTCTACTCACTTTCAACTTTGGGAGATCGTTTGGGAGCTAATGCTCACCCAATTCAAATTCCAATCGGGGCAGAAGATAACTTCATCGGTATCATTGACTTGGTAACAATGAAATCTGAAATCTACACGAATGACCTCGGTACAGATATCAAAGAAACTGTTGTTGGTTCAGACGAATTTAATGCAGAATTGGCTTCATTGGACTTTGATGCAGCAGAATATGTTGCTAAAGCAAATGAATGGCGTGAAAAATTAATCGAAGCGATTGCTGAACTTGATGATGAAATCATGGAAAAATACTTCGCTGGTGAAGAAATTCCTGAAGATGTACTCAAAGCAGCTATCCGTAAAGCAACAATCAATGTTGAATTCTACCCAATGCTTGCAGGATCTGCCTTCAAGAACAAGGGTGTTCAAATGATGCTTGATGCTGTTATTGACTACCTCCCAAGCCCAGTTGATATCGCTCACGTTAAAGGGATTAACCCAAATACAGACGAAGTTGAAGAACGTCCAACAGACGATGACGAACCATTTGCTGCCTTGGCCTTCAAAGTTATGACAGACCCATTCGTTGGTCGTTTGACATTCTTCCGTGTATACTCAGGTGTCCTTGAAGCTGGTTCATACGTTATGAACACATCTAAAGGTAAACGTGAACGTATCGGACGTATTCTTCAAATGCATGCCAATACACGTACTGAAATTCAAGAAGTTTATGCCGGTGATATCGCAGCAGCTGTTGGTTTAAAAAATACAACCACTGGTGATACTTTATCAGATGAAACAAATGAAATTGTTTTGGAACGTATTGAAGTTCCAGATCCAGTTATCCAACTTTCAGTTGAACCTAAGACTAAAGCTGACCAAGCTAAAATGTCTACAGCCCTTATTAAATTAGCTGAAGAAGACCCAACATTTAAAGTTGAAACAAATGAAGAAACTGGACAAATCATTATCGCTGGTATGGGTGAACTCCACTTGGACGTTCTTGTAACTCGTATGCGTGATGAATTCAATGTTGAGTGTAACGTTGGTGCTCCAGAAGTTTCATATCGTGAAACTTTCCGTGCTCCATCTACATCAGCACGTGGATTCTTCAAACGCCAATCAGGTGGTAAAGGTCAATACGGTGACGTTTGGATTGAATTTACACCTAACGAAGAAGGAAAAGGCTTTGAATTCGAAGACGCTATCGTTGGTGGTGTCGTTCCTCGTGAATTTATCCCTTCAGTTGAAAAAGGTTTGGCTAAAGCTATGGCAAACGGTGTCCTTGCTGGATACCCACTTGTTGACGTTAAAGCAAAACTTTACGATGGTTCATATCATGATGTCGATTCATCTGATACAGCCTTCCAAGTTGCTGCTAGTCTTGCTTTGAAAGAAGCTGCTAAACATGCTGATGCTGTTATCATGGAACCAATGATGAAAGTTACTATCACTGCTCCTGAAGATAACCTCGGCGATATCATGGGTCACGTTACTGCTCGTCGTGGACAAGTTAACTCAATGGAAGCACACGGTAAAAACCAAATCGTAAATGCCTTCATCCCATTGTCACAAATGTTTGGTTATGCTACAACACTTCGTTCAGCTACACAAGGCCGTGGTACATTTATGATGGTATTTGACCACTATTCAGATGTTCCAAAATCAATCCAAGAAGAAATCGTAGCTAAAAATGGCCGCGGTCACTCAGAAGATTAATCAATAAAAAATAAAATTGCTCATAAAGATAAAGAGAAGTTGTCAATAATGGCAGCTTCTTTTTTTTAAAATAAACTTTTAGGGTTGAATGTTCGGAAATGGTCTGTTATAATTGGCGTATCAAATAAAAATGTGGTGATAAATATGAAAAGAAACGAACGTTTAGTTGATTTTACGAACTATTTAATCAATCATCCTAATAAAATGCTAAATTTGAATAAATTAAGCAAACGATACGAAGTTGCAAAATCGTCTATTTCGGAGGACCTTGTTTTTATTAAGCATGTTTTTGAAGATCAGGGTGTTGGGATCGTTGAAACGTTTCCTGGAAGTCTAGGTGGTGTACGCTTTACTCCCTATATCACAGATAAAATGTCGCAAGAGATGAGTGAGCAGTTGGCCAAATTATTGAGTGAAGAGAACCGTATTTTACCTGGTGGCTATATTTATCTCTCAGATATTCTTGGAACACCAAGCAATTTGAAAAAGATCGGTCAAATTATTGCCCATGAATATAAAGATAAACAAATTGATGTCATCATGACAATTGCAACGAAGGGGATTCCGATTGCACAATCAGTAGCTGAAATTTTAGATGTACCTTTCGTCATCGTTCGACGCGACCAAAAAGTCACTGAAGGAGCAACGTTGAATGTAAATTATATGTCGGGTTCAAGCAGTCGTGTCGAAAATATGACTCTTTCAAAACGTAGTTTGTCAATCGGTCAGAGTGTCCTGATTGTTGATGATTTCATGAAGGGGGCTGGTACAATCAATGGAATGAAGAGTTTAGTCTATGAATTTGATTGTTTCTTGGCTGGTGTTGCTGTTTTTCTTGAAGGTCCTTTTAAAGGCGATCGCTTAGTGAAAGAGTACAAATCAATTTTACGAGTGGATTCTATCGATATTGCCAATCGATCCATTGATGTCAAACTTGGAAACATATTTGAAAATCAGCCTAAAGACTGAGAAATTAAATACATTATAGAGATATAATTAACAAACAACAAGATTGCGAGGTTTAATGAAGATTAATAAAAATAACGAAGCGCATATTGTTGATGTAAGTTTCGATATAGCCCTTATTTTAAAAAGCTTATTTGCAATTGGTGAAGTAGTGGGAGGGATTGCTCTATTCTTTCTTACACCAACGCGGTTAAATTCAATTATTTCATGGTTAACTCAAGGGGAAATTCAGGAAAGTCCACACGATTATGTGGTAGGATTGATTCTCAAATTTGGCAGTAACTTTACCGTTAACACTCAGTTTTTGCTAGCTTTTTACCTTTTGTCACATGGGGTGATAAAATTGGTTACCTTATTTTTACTTTGGAAAAAGATACTGTGGGCTTATCCACTTTCAATTATTGTATTTGTGGGATTCATAGTCTACCAGCTTACAGAATATGCACATACGCACTCAATATTTATGATTTTTGTAACCGTAATTGATGTCATTATGATTATTCTAACCATACTTGAGTATCGTAATATAAAAACACAAAGAAAATAAAAAAGCTGTCCGTAAGGACAGCTTTTTTATTTCATTAATCCAATTTTTGTCAGTGGCCAGATTCTTAGTTTGGCTTCACCGATAATGTCACTACGTGTGAATGCTCCAACAACACGACTGTCCCTTGAGACAATTCTATTATCGCCCATCAAGAAATATTCACCTTTTGGAACAGTTACTTGAAAAGTTGGATTTCCTGTGTTTGTATCAGTTGTAAAAGCCTGTGCATTTTGTGCAAGGTCAACAAAATTGTTTCGATCAGCTGCTGAAAGTGAAGACGTCAAAGGATAGGCTTGGTATGTCTTTTCAAGCTTTCCATCGGCCAGCTGAGATTTGAAATCAGCTAAATAAGGCTCACTATATTTTTTACCATTGATTGTCAATTGGTCTTTGTCGAACTTGATTATATCGCCAGGCATTCCAATCACACGTTTGACAATATTTTTTGTTGAGCCATTGTCAGTTTCTTTGGCAACGACGATATCAAATCGTTCTATTTTTGTTGTCTTCACAATAATTAGCCGCTCTTTATCGGCCAATGTTGGGTCCATCGAATGTCCATCGACAACGACGACATCCCAAACAAAAATACGAGTCAGTAGCGCGACAATAATAATGGCAATGAATAAGCCCCATTCTTTAATAAAAGCTTTCATATCTTCAAAATTCACTTTCTATTTTTTACAAGTTGAATTGCTTTCTGAGTATTTGCAAAATGGAGTTTGGCATATTTATCAAGTATCTGCTCACCATTTTTAACAATAAGTTCAGCTGCAATCTGGTCTGATTTATTACCAGCTCCACTCGGTAACTTTAGCCCAGCTAGAACTGAGAGTTCATCTAAATGGTCTAGAAACGAGGCGCGTGCGATGACGGAGCTAGCAGCCACTGCCAAAAATTGATCTTCAGCTTTTGGTAAAAGCGTGACTGTTGATGAAACTTGATTCTTCTCTTTCACTACATATTTTTCATAATTAGCCTTCGTAGTAAATGCATCTATAATAATATTTTCAATAGGAGAATTAATTTTCTTTTCTAATAAATATATTGCTTGGTTATGTAATGCGACCTTAATACTGACAGCGTTATATCCTTTTTCGATAACTTCATTATATTTATGAGGAGAAACAGATAAAGCAACATGATGCAAATTTTTTCTAATTTCGGGTGCAATTTGCCTTATTTTCTCATCGGTCAACTTTTTAGAATCAGCGACTCCTAATCGATGAAGTAGATCAACTTTGTCAGCGGTGACAAAAGTCGCCACGACTTCTAAGCTACCAAAATAAGAACCATTCCCAACTTCATCAGTCCCAATACAATTTATTTGTTGGTGCGAAACAACTTGTGCTTGATAGCCGAATTCTTTTGCGACTTGTTCGGCACCGCTCCCTTGAAAAACGACTTTACCAGATGAATAAACGCTGATAGAAACCCCATTTACCTTTGCTAAAAAGCGAATGTATTGATTTTTAGACGTGCTCTGTTTTAAACTAAATTTCTTCATTAATTGTTGAATTGTTTTTTCATCTAAATTGAGTACGATATTCATGGAATCATTTTATCATAAAAAAAGATAATAATAAAATAATAACTTGACAAACACAGAAATATTATGGTATCATGGAAGACGGTATTGTTTACCCCATTTTTGTGGCCCCGGAAACCCAAAAATACCTTGCGACTAAGGAATGGTCGTATGTAAACAAATTCTAGTAAAAGGAAAATAAACCAAAATGATGAAAACTACTTTCATGGCTAACGCTCAAAACGTTGACCGTAAATGGTATGTCGTTGACGCTACAGATGTTCCTCTTGGACGTCTTTCAGCTGTAGTAGCTAGCGTACTTCGCGGAAAGAACAAACCAACATATACACCTCACACTGATACAGGTGACTTCGTAATTGTTGTTAATGCTGATAAAGTTAAATTAACTGGTAAAAAAGCAACAGACAAAATTTATTACAAACACAGCCTTTACCCTGGCGGATTGAAATCAATCACTGCTGGTGAACTCCGTGAGAAAAATGCTGCAAAATTGATTGAAAAATCAGTTAAAGGAATGCTTCCACACAACACACTCGGACGTGCTCAAGGCATGAAACTTAAAGTGTTTGTTGGTGCAGAACATACTCATGCAGCTCAAAAACCTGAAGTCCTTGACATCACAGGTTTGATTTAATTAGGAGGAAACGTAAAATGGCACAAGTACAATATGCCGGCACTGGCCGTCGTAAAAACTCAGTAGCACGTGTACGTCTCGTACCTGGTACTGGTAAAATCACTGTAAATAATCGCGATGTAGAAAATTACATTCCACTTGCTGATATGCGTTTGGTTATCAACCAACCATTTGCAGCTACACAAACTGAAGGTGCTTACGATACACTCGTAAACGTTAATGGTGGTGGTGTATCTGGTCAAGCGGGAGCAATCCGTCATGGTATCTCTCGTGCATTGCTTGAAGTAGATCCTGATTTCCGTGGAGCATTGAAACGCGCTGGTCTTTTGACTCGTGATGCTCGTATGGTTGAACGTAAAAAACCAGGTCTCAAAAAGGCCCGTAAAGCAAGCCAATTCTCAAAACGTTAATCAATCGATTATCAAAATACGAATTTTCAAACAATCTCTATCGGAGGTTGTTTTTTTGTTAAAATATATATCTATAATATTAAATATATTAAGAAAATAAACTATATTTTGGATTTTAAGTAATGAATTTGTTATATTGTAGGGGTAAACGTAATGAATCAAGGCGAGTCTTTGATTATCGGAAAGGTGGTATACACATGATTTGGTCAATAATCGTAGGTGCACTGATCGGAGTAGTTGCAGGTGCATTAACAAAGCAAGGCGGCTCAATGGGCTGGATTGCTAATATTCTAGCGGGACTTGTGGGCTCATTTGTGGGACAAGCATTACTTGGATCTTGGGGGCCAAGTCTTGCTGGAATGGCATTGATTCCTTCAATAGTAGGGGCGATCATCGTTGTTTTAGTTGTTTCGTTTTTCTTAGGACGGCTCAATAAATAAAGTAATAACTAATTTTAGAAGGGAGAAAACTTGTCAATAAGTAAGAAAGTGATACTAATTCTTCTTAACATAATTTTCCTAACTGTATTCATATTCGTCCTTTACGCTAACGAAACCAGCTTTGGCTTTAACTGGAGACTGAAACAAATGAATAACTCAAAGTGGATGAGTTCATTTATTTCTCAGTATTTCTTTGTTGCTTCCACACTATTAGCGATTATTACAATCCTTGCAATTCTGGTGATTATTTTCTATCCCAGAACCTACACAGCAATTCTGCTAAAAGATGAAAAAGGAAGACTTAATATTAATCAGTCGTCAATAGAAGGTTTTGTGAAAGAAATCATTTTGAATGATGGATATATGAAAAATCCCAAAATTTTTGTAAAAGTATATAAAAATAAAATGAGAATTCAAGTAAAAGGGGAAATTATCCCACGCGTACAAGTCGTTGAAAAAACAGAAGTTCTTAATCAGGAAGTTAAAGATGGGCTAAGAGAATTCTTTGGGCTAAATCACAAAGTAAATTTGCAGGTGGATGTCACTGCCTTGAGCGAAAGAGACAGGCAAAAAAGCCTACGTGTAATCTAAGGAAAGGAGCATAATGGAAATTATAGACAGATATAAATACCCAATAATAGGGGGAGTATCTGGATTCGTTCTCGCGGTGTGCTTCTTTAGCATTGGTTTTTGGAAAACAATCCTCTTGCTCTTACTCGTTGTGTTAGGCGTACTTATAGGGATATATCTACAAAAGACAGATATTATAAAGCAATTCTTAAAAAAATAGATTGGAGATAAATTATGACAGAAAAAGCTGAAATTACAAAAAATAGTGAAGTTCAAGGCAAACTTGTTTACGAAGATAAAGTTATTCAAAAAATTGTCGGTCTCGCCTTAGAATCAGTTGACGGGTTGTTGGCGGTTGATGGTGGTTTCTTTTCAAATTTAACAGACAAATTGATAAACACAGACAATGTTACATCAGGTGTAGCTGTTGAAGTAGGACAAAAACAAGTAGCTGTAGATTTGAAAATTGTAGCTGAATATCGAAAAAATATCCCTAAAATTTATGAAGAAATCAAGAAAATAATTAGTGACGAAGTTGCAAAAATGACAGATTTGGATGTTGTTGAAGTCAATGTTGATGTGATCGATGTCAAAACACGCGAACAACAAAAAGCTGATGAAACAAGCCTTCAAGATCGCGTTAGTCAAACGGCACAAGACACAAGTAAATTAGCCGCTAACCAATATTCAAGAACAAAAGAAAGAATTGAAGACAATTCGAGAGTAGAATAATATAACAGTCAGATAAAAAATTCTCCTAAAGGGA
>NZ_JXJU01000022.1 GCF_002441655.1 Lactococcus fujiensis JCM 16395
ATTTTTAAACTTTGCAACAGAACCGAATTTGGTATCTAAATTAAAAGCAACAAGATTTCTTGTTGCTTTTATGATGCCTTGAAATTAGAATGTATAAACTCTTTAATTCCTATTTATTTACAATCATGTTATAATTAATTTAAAAAAAAATAACATTGTTTGATATTTTTAGAAATACCTGACTATACGTTTGTATCGCCGTTAGTACTTTAGGGGGGGTCAAGTGAAATGAAGCCATATTCATTAATGACTTTGAGGTTTTACTTAGTTGGATTATTAATCATATCTTTTTTGCTAGCTTTGTTAACAAATAACCCTGTTTTACCTATTGATCGGGATTTTTTACATTCAAATCTATTTATTATCACTAGGTATTTGATAATCGCCACAGTTCTTATGACAGGACTTTTCGTATCAAAATTACATCGAGCTTTTAATTATACATTGATAGTAATCTCGTTTATTATGATTGTTTATTACTCAAGCCTGTTCATATTTGATATTGATGTTTTTCGTGTCGTTAACTTTGCTTTTCTAGTGAAGTTGCAATATATATTTTAAGTGTTATAATGATTTTATCAACACAAGAAAGTTTTTCATTTTGATAAGGTTTTAGTTTTACTTTTATATATAAATTTATACTCCTTATCTCTAGTGAAAATCTCTGAAACTACCTGTTTTAATAGCAGGTAGTTTTTTTCTCCTTTTTAAGCCCTCTCTTGTTAAACGTTTACAGTATGTTATAATAAACTTATGCTAGTCTTTTCCATAATAATCTTTAGCAATACTTGTTTGCTTTCTAAGCAGTAGTACCCCAAAAACTCCTTTCTAAATTAAGTTTTAAAAAATGTTAAAGAAATGTAAGAAAAAAGCCCTGAATATATCAGGGCTTTTTTTATGCATAATTTGCTTTCGTTTTTGTTGCAACTTCTATTTCTTGGACAGGTTCGACCTTTTCTTCTGCAAAAATTGTGGTAAATTGAGCAGACAAATCATAGTCATCAAAACTAAAGAGGTCCATCATTCCATCATCATCGAAAGAGAAGTCAACCTTTGACACAGCAACTTCTTCAACAGTTTTAATTGTTTCTTCTACAGGTTTCTTCGCCATTTCTTTTTGAGAAATTTTGCTTGGAAGTACTTTAGCGTATTCTGATGTATCAAGACCTGGCCAAATGAAATTGAGGTTTTCGTCCAATTGAGGACGACCACCATCTTCAACTTCCAATTCTTTACCAAAGTTGCTAAGATAGTATTCTTGTTTAGACCCAAAATCTTCAACATCTGCTTTAACAGTATTGTTGTCATTGTCCATGTTGGCAACCAAAGCATTAAGGATAGAGTTGTTTTCTTTCCCTAATAATGATGAAAGCCCTTCTTCGTCCACTGACCCTTGAACAGCTTCCATTGCACGTTTTTTCTGTGCAATCATTGTCAAAACTTGGTCTTGAATGGTCGGTGTATCAGCATCACCTGCATAAGCAAGGTAATAAACACGAGTTTGGCGACGTTGTCCGATACGGAATGAACGTCGTTCTGACTGACCCACTTCAAAATAATCGAATCCAGTATTAAAGAACAACACTGTTGGTGCTGAGATTAAGTCAACTCCCGTTGCTACTTTATGTGGGTCAAGGAGCATAACATCTACTTTTTCGTTACAGATCTTTTTGTTAATATAATCTTGACGTTCGTCCGCTTTTCGTGAAGCAGGAAGGGTTCCTACTTTGAAGCCTGCATTTTGAAGCACAGATTGTAAACGTCCTTTGAGCCGATCAATGTGTTTAACAAATACAATGACAGGACGGTCTTGTGATTTTTCCATTGTTATAATGTCGACCAGTTTTTGTTCTTTAGGCAACAGAATTTCATCATCAAAATAGTATTCCATTGCTGAAATTTCAGGTGTCCACAAGATTTCATCTCTGAAAGTTAAATCAGGTACTTCAGGATTATCCATGTACTCGTTAATTTTAGTTAAGTAACGGCTGAAAACTCGCTTGTCTCCTTCACTTTTAGCTTTCTTGGCTACACCGTTCAAGAGGTTGGCGGCATTCTTTTGTTCTGGTGTCATTTGGACGAAGATAGGTTGGAAAATCAAGTTTTCTACTTTGTCATCCCAAACTTGTTCAGTTGTTAAGAAAATCGCATTTTGAATGATGATGTCTGTGATGAATTCAGCATTCAATCCAACTTCTGTTTTCATATTCGTTTTGTCCGAATTTCTGCCTAGAGCATAAGAATATGAACCGTATGTTTCAGTATAAGCTTTTTGGATTATATTATATGATTTACTCATTTTATTTGAACGATTTCGGCCAATTTTTCTTGAATCGACATGTTCATCGATTAGTTTAACCAGAACATCTTGGAAAAAGCCAAAAATTTGAGGGAACATATCTGTCACTTTGCCTGCAATAGAGGTACCAGTTGCTAGAATATTTTGTTTACCGATGTGAGCTAATTCGTGGAGTTGGTCTGCAAATTTAGGTTGTGAAAGGAGATGGCTTTCATCGAAAATCGATAATGCGAAATTATTCTTAAACTGTTTACCAATGATGTTCGTTGTCTTTTTTACCATTTTACTGATATAAACATCGTAATATTGCTTCTCTGTCTTTTGGGAACAAAAAGATAATGGAATAATAAGGTAATCTGTATGTACTTTGTAGTTAGAAAAATGTTCAGGCAAAATATCGACAGTAACTGAAGCATTGACTAAAAGGATTTCATCTTTCCACTTGCTGACCAAATGGTCAGGAGCAATGACTGCGCAGCGAGCATTAGGAGTATTTCTCAATTTCTTAGCCATTTCGAACATAGCAACTGAAGTCATTGTTTTACCGACACCCATTTCACCAAGATAGAAGAACGAATTCACTTTATTGAGTAGAGCATTCGCTCCCTCTTTAATGACACGTTTTTGTTGCTTGTAGAAATTAATAGATTCAAAAAGTTGATTAAATGTTTCATCAGAAACTGATTCAATCAAAGGATGAGTCTTGTAGACAATTTTGCTATTAATACTTTGAATACTTTCTTGTAAGGGTTCCAAGTTGAACAATTCCGTGATTGACTTAGGGAGTACTGATTTTTCGCTATTTGTTGCAAGGTAGCGATACGCATTTTTGTTTGTATGATGAAGCAGGAATTGTACCCATGTTTTCTCCTTTGTAGGGTCTTTTTGTAACCAAAAATAGACTTTTTCATGAATACTGATGGTTCCAATATCTTTTGATGAGTATATTTTTTCCAATTGTTGAACGCTTAGGCCTAACAATATGGCAAGAGTTTCAAAAACTTCTTCCTGTGTTTCTCCAAAAATATTATCCTCGAAAGGGAAATATCTTGAAAAGTTGCTTGCTGATATGTATTTAATTGTTTTCATTATTTTTTCCTTTAATAATTGTTGAACTGCTTGATAAAGCAATCCTAGAGCAGTTTGTTAGCATTCCTGAAACTTTAAAAAAGAGACAGAAATCTGCTCTTTTTCTTATTAAAGTTCCAAATTAACTTCATTTGTTTCTGTTGCACAAATGAATTCCAAACTAGGGGTAGATGAATGCCTCCAATCCCCTTTTGTGTCGTAACCAGCTATGTCATTGCGCTTAGATGAAGCAATGATGGTGATGTCTGATGCAATCAAAGCCTGTTTAGCTGAAGCTATGAATGGAAGATGTGTTTTCTGAACTTCACCTAATGCATGTACTTGTTGTGATTTGAGTTTGTTTTTCTTAATTAATGCTTCAATATTATTGCCCTCAACTTTTGCTTGAAGGTAGCTAACATACGAATTGAAGTCCATAAATTTGTAATAACTTTCCCGTTCTTCTTTTAATGTACTAAAGTTATAGGCTTCAATCCATTTTTCTGGGGTCTTCGAATATGAATTGCTAGAAAGACGAAGTGATTGAAGTATAATTTTTTTTTCATTGTATGTTGGCGTCTTATAATTGATAGACCCAATGCCTTTTGTCAGATAACTATCGAAACCGCTATTTTCACCTAATTTAAATACTTGATATTCATGTTCCTCTTTTTTGACAAAGACAAGTGATTGGACGGGTGCCTTTCTAAGATATGGGTCAAAGCTAATAATGATGTCGGATGCCAATCGTCTTGGGAATTTATTAAACAATTTTTCCGCAATCGTTGAGCGAATATAATAGAAATTTAACTTAATATGTTCATTTTCGGCATTTTCAGGGAAGTCATCAAAATCGATGTCTTTAAATTGTGAGTTAGATAAAACGAAAAGCACATTCTTTTGTATTTTACCTGTAATTGTCGCTTTACTTGTTTTAGCATTCCCAGATTTTCTACTAACGATCAGTTTTCGGCCTGTCTGTTTTTTTGAGCTGACTATTTTATTTTTGCTTTTGACGTGAATGGCTAGATTAAAAATCGAATTTAATTTTCTCAATTCTTCAGCTTTTGGCAATTCATCAAGTAAGAACTTTGACCATCCCTCTACTTCGTCCGAAACTGTTTCTTCTTGATTGACGTAGGCATTCTTTATTTTTGTGAGTTTTGATATAAGTTGTTCTAATTTAGTAACACTCTTATTTGTGAATGTAGGCTCGAAATCCCCTTGAAAATCAAGGATGGTTGATTCGATACCTGACAAGTCTAATGGTTTAATCATTTGATTTCCTCTGTTGTTGGTTTAATTTGTATGAGATATTTGACCTTAATTTGATTATCATGATAGATACAATACTCGTCATGTCGCAAGTATGGACCAGCAACACAATGAACAGATTGATATTCTGGATTGCTAATCAATAATTTTCGGCCATCACATGGGGCACTTAGTTTGTATTCTTTTCCAGTAGCTACTTCTGCGACCAAAAGGAATTGATCAGCATATTGCATTGATTTTCCGACTTCATCAAGTCTTGCGAAATAGGCACCAACACCGAGCATTGAACCACTTGAAATGTATCCCGGTTGACTTGCTATACCTGAGTTTAAGATGGATAATATATTTTTCTTTTTTGTTCCATGAACGAGAAGTTGAGTATCTAATTCTTTTGGATTAAATTTTTCTTCAATTAATTTATTTTCAATTTTGAAAAACTCGTAATTATTATCATTGATTAAATAGTCTTTGACATGATGGCTGTTCTTGAAATTAGTTTTAATATAATTAATTTCATTTTCATCATCTTTAGTAGTTTTTACTAAATTAAAATCGAGAAGTCCCATCATTTGATTTACTTTTTCGTCGGTAATAATAATATTGTTTTTTTCTTCAGCTGAATACTTTGTTGAAAGAATTTCATATATAATAACAAGGTCATCTTTCACATTAACTTCAGTATGAGATATTTCGGATAGAATATCTTTCAATTCTTCAAAGAGGTTTTTGCGATTAATCGCAACGAGCAGTCCAATAACAATGAGATCTAATACAACTTTAATATCATGTTCAGTATTGTTGTAGTTATTCTTATTAATCCAAACATCATTTGAGATGATTTCTGACAGCAAATTTGTAATATTTTCATCTTCTACAGTATAACTGTTGTTGGTGTATTCTACACCATCAACAGATGGTTTCAAAAGTATTTGATAATAACTTTCTACCGTATAGCGACAAAACTTTTCAACGCTTTTTGCGGATTCAGTACTTACTTCCTTTAAAAAAGCATAATTATTAATGTTTTGGAGCCAGGCTAAATCATCCTTTTTGCCCCTGATTGTCATGTTAAGGTGTTTAATAAATCCCATGAGTTTTTCTTGTATAGCATTTACTGTTTGTATTTTAGCCAACTCGGCTCCTTTCTTATTGTTCAGCAATCATTTCTTCGTAGCATTTGCTCAATATCACGTCCGTATTTTGGTACATGTATTCGAGAAGGTTATAAATTGTTTCAATTTCTAATTCGGGATAAAGATATTCAATTTCTTCAAAAGAAACGTAAAATCCATCCATTCCGTATAAATCAGCCATTTCCTTATAATCATCACCGTTATTAAACATTGAAACGGGTGATGAAATACGTTTCGATTCTAGAAATGTTTTGTCCAACTTTTCGATGGTATTAGCCATTGCGAGAAAAGGTTGTATATTGTTCTTGAAAGTCGAAAATATGACACGTTTAAAGGCATGGTCAAATTCTTCTGACTGTAAAAGCATATCAAAGAGAGATGCAACATGATGGGGGTTATTTCCAAAAACGCCACAACCAAAGGCACCGAGAACTATAGATTCCACATTGTGTTCCTTGAATTGTCTAAGTGTTTGAATAATCTTTTCAGTTAATTCTGTATCAATTTGTTCGTTCTGTTGACCAATAATAACTTGTGGTGCAGCAACTGTTACCACATCCGCAAATACAGGTTCCACAAATTCTTCAATGTCCTTAATTTCTGCTTTAATGAATTTCACATTTTCGGAGTAGATAAGTCCTGCCGTATGCTTTGTATAATCAATTGCACGATTGTTCTCGTAATAGGCTTTTTGAGCAATGATTTCTGGATAGAGGTATGAGCCACGACAAATTGCTTCCTCTTGTGCTGACGCACCATTAAGGAAGCCACCACCAGGGAATATTGGAGATGCAAAATTCATAATTCCAGTTTTGTGACCTGCATAAACTTCCGTAAATACACGGTTCACGCAGTTTTCGTTAAAAACTAATATCTGTGTTTCAAAACTGGGGGCGTTATCTTCCATTTTTTTCCCGATTTTTTCTGGAAAATAAGTAGTTTTTGTTGGTAATGCATTTTCTTCATTATTAAAGGCACGCATTGTTTCTTCAGCTGAAGCTTTATTGTCTTTCATTAGTCATTCTCCTTTTTGTATGTTGATTCTGGTAAAGTATCAGTATTAGTGGTGCCATAAAAAGTGGTAACATAAATAATGACAACAATATGTCGAAACAAAAAAAGCCAGCACTTTAGTGCTGGCAATTTATTATTCAGTTGTAGTAATTTTGGCTTTAATCGTTTTGTGAGCTGCGCTACGTACGAACATGTTCACATCTTTCTTAAGAACATCAAGCTGTTCAACTGAAAGTGCGGCGTTTGCAGCTAATTCAGAACGTACGTATGGGCTTTCATCGTGTGATAATTGTTCGATGGCTTCATCATCCAAGTTAGGATTTGATGCAATTCCTGTACGAACATAAGAGTTTTCGTCTTTTGAAAGGATAGAAACGATGTCACCTGCAAGTTTAATGTTTGTTGCTACGGCTTTGATCACTTCTTTCTTTTCGTCAAAAGCTAAGTCCGTCAAATCGTCAACATCCGTTGAATCATTTTTAGCGACAGCACTACGAGTATTTGCATCTTTATCTGATGCAAGCAAATGTAGAATTTCTGCTTTGACCATTGGGTTTGAGGCAAGAGCAACACGAACGTATGGGTTCTCATCATCAACAAGAATTCCTGCAATTTTGTCTGACAAGTTTTCATTTTTAGCAAGTGCAGTTCGAACATAAGAATTTTCGTGTGGTGAAAGGTAGTCCATTAAATCTGCAGTGATGTTTGGATGTGATGCAACCGCTGAAACAACTTCAGAAATTGGGTCATTACATAGCACTGATAGTGTAAATGTATCAGTTGATGGGTTACAAGCAATTGCTTTACGAAGGAGTGAATCTGGACTCTTAGCAAAACGTGAAATTTCAGATTTAGGCAAATGAGGATTTTTCACAGCTTCAATAACTAATGTTTCATAATCATCTCCAAAAGTAGATTCACCATCTTCATCATCAATTAATTCCATGAGAACTGATTCAGGTGTATTTTCATTACGTAAAATGGCAAGAATTAAATCAAAGTCGTCTTTTACGTTTTCGAATGCAGCTTCAAGTTTTGCTGGTTCAGTTTCAAGAGCGATTGATTCTACTGTGAATGTTGGTTGTGTCATTGTTTTTTCTCCTTGCGCCATTGGCGTCTTATTTTTTTTAGAGTAATATCCAATTATTTTTTAATTGGCAATAATTAATACACCAGTGATTTATCACTGGCAAAACAATGGGAAACAATAATCTCCATAATTGATTAATTAATACTGATTGCAAAGAATTGTAAATTCCTTAAATTCTTTTTCAATCTGTTTAATCACCTCTTCTTTATTTTGGCATTCGAATCGGTCAAATTCGATAACTAAATCATCATAGGTGTCATTGTTTAGTTCTTCTTCGATCGTCATTTTCCAGTTCCAGTCACCTGCTTGGTAGGCTGATTCGATTTCGGTTACGCTGCTTTCTGGAAAATGATTTAAGTAAAACTGTTCATAGAAAGCACCATTGTTATCATCGAGGGCAAGCCTATCTAAATCATCACCATAAGGTGCTGGTAACCACTCGGGTATAAGTTGTACGATGAATGTGTTTCCTTCTTCGTAGACGGTTTTTTCAAAAATAGGTAAATCATAGATGAAATTGAAAGGTCGGTGATTATGATCCTGTTGGACGTTGAAATCGATAATTGTAAATAATTTCTCTAATTTTAATCGTTCTTCAACAGTAAATGGAGAAGTATTTTCATCTAATTCTTTTATTTCATTTTTGAAATAATAGGCAATCACATCTTCATTTGAATTTACATTTTTTGGTAAATCTTTTTTTACCGAACGTTTTTGATACCAATCTAAAAAATTGAGCATTTCTTCGGAATTAATTTTTTCTGTGTTAAATGACAACTGTTTCTCCTTTCCCTTTTAACATTTCCATTGTCTTTGTTGCTTGATGCCAAATTGCAACTGTTTGCTCCTCATGGTGACGCAAACTGGGGAGAACTTGATTAGTGCTGACATTATAATAAAAGTAGACTCGAGGCTCATCTTCATAATCAGAACCATATTCATCTAATAGTTCCTCACAAATTTCTGGAAGGTCACTTTTATGTTCAACCAAATAGCGATCTAATTGTTTCATAAATTTTCACTTTTCTAGTCTGAAAGACGCAGACACTTCATCCTTTGCTTTTAGTTCAAAAACACCAAATGCAACATAAAGAGATAAAATCTCTGCTGGTTGAATGAAGTTACAAGTTAACTTTTTAAAGCCCATTTTTTCAAACTCACGTAGTGCTTTTTTGTTGTCTACTCCGTAGAATTGTTCGTCTGTTTCTAACATGTTAACCTCATCAATGGCCATAGTAGGCATTGTACATTCTTTCTTCAGCAATATCTTCACTAGTGTAAGCTGGTTTCCAGTCAGTAGAGCGAACCCCATAACTGTCTAAGTAGGTGCCAGGCACTTTATCTTTAAATTTCTTTGTTGCAATCGAGTAAATTAGTCGACCGTTGTCTGAAACAGCAATCATTGATGCTCGGTAAGAGCCAATAACTGAGAAGTTTTCATAGTTAGTTTGCTCATAACCCCATGCATTGACCGCAAAGGTTAGCGGCTTTTTAAGGAATTTGACCTTATTAAATACTTCCAGAACTTGTTCAATTTCAATTCTGGCATCATTTACTCGTCGAGGAATATCATTTGGGTCAAGACCGTAATGTTCAGCATCCCATTCTTCCGTTTCTTTAACATCAGCTAAGAGTTCCTGAATTGTTTTTCCTTTTAACAATTCCGAGAAATATCTTGCCTTGCTGTTATTAAATTTTACTGCCATTTTTTCACCTTCTTTCTTTATTTTCTTATTTCGTTTTATAACCAGTCGATTTCTACTAAAATATCTTCTACGTCTCCAGCCCATGGATTATCATCAAGAACTTTTTCAATTTCATCTTCTTGAGCTTGAGTCAATTTTTTACATTCATGCTCTTTGTCATTACGGTAAATAAGTTTGTAATCTTCAAGAAGGGTTTCTTTGATATCCTTTAATTGAACCTCAAAATCTTCTTCATCATAAATATCAAGGGCAATTAAATTTGAACGATTGTATTCATATTCGTCTGAATCCATTAATTCATAAACGAGCTTTAAGCCTTCATCAGTTTCTTGAACATCAATAATTCCAGCATTACTGACGAGGTATTCTAGTCCAGATTCTTCATCAACGTAATCAATTTCAATGATTAGCTCTTTTTCATGTACTTCTTTCAACAGGTTTTCCCATTCCGATTCGCATTCTTCTTTTGTTTGCGTAGAATAGTTAAACGAATTAAGAGCCCAGTTGTTCATCAATGAGAGGTTGTTTTCAAAAGTCCAACGCCCAATACCTCTGATGTTTGCTTCCCCTTTTTCAAAGTTCTCGTTGTCAATAATTAGGTAATAGTCACCTACCTTATCATTGAGGTGTTTATTGAAAATGGAAATGAATTTTTCAAATAATGATTTGTTCCAAGTTCCTTTAAAATCTAGTGTGCCAAATGCACTTGATATGTTCGCCATATGTTTTCTTCTTTCATTTTTTGTTACAAATTTTTTAATGCAAGATAAAAAAACAAGCCAATTTATTGGCTTGATTTATATTTATTTGCTATTGATATCTATGTTGATGGTATCCAAGACAAATTACAAAGAATTTCTTCAACACTTTTTGCGAATGGCATGAATTCAAAGTAATAATTTAGTTGGTTTTCTTGAACAGCATTTAACATTTTGTGTTTTCCGTCATTTTCTTCTCTGAAAATTAAACCGTAACTTTCTTTTAGTTTCTTTTTAACATCATTTTTTGAGATGGGATAGTCATCATCAGAACACAGGCCCAAATATTGCAAATTTGTTCGGTTATAGGGATACTGCCAGTGTCTTAGATTTTTGTAAGATAGACTTAATTGATTATTTTTATTACGGACAGAAATTTGACCAGATGCTGCTACTAGCCTATTGTTTATTTGAGCTTCATCGGTATATTCAATTTCAATTTTTAAATTGTTTTGGTACATTTCTGATAAAAGGGGTTTCCATTCATCATTAAACTGCTCTTTATTCATGTCCACGGGACAATCATTATTTAATGCCCAATTGTTCAAATTTCTTAAGTTGACTTCGTAACTTGTACGACCTGTAGCGTTGAAACTAGCCAGATTGTCATCGTAATCGACATCGACTATTTCAGTAAAATAAGTTCCATATCCGGTAAAGAAGTGTCGATTGAACACCTCAACAAATCGCTTTATAATACTCTTATCCCAATTTCCTTTAAAATACATTGTTCCAGTAACGTCTGTTTCATTTGCCATTTATAATTAACTTCTTTCATTTGATTTGTTTAAAGTAGGAATCCCCTGCTGCGATTGACTCGTAATAAGAATCCATTGTTTCTGGTGTTTCCTGGAACCCCTCGTACAGAATGAGGCCACCTTCGCCCTGAGAATAACCACACCATTGTGCGGCTCTGAAATAGTGCTTTGATATTCTTCCATTCGCAGTTTCCGCAATGTCTTCGACCAATTTCACAAAACCAAAATAATTGAGCTGTTCTAGAAAATCTAAAGTCGTTTCTTTAAAATCAAAGTTATCTTCATTATCATCTTCTTCGAAATAATCAAAGTTATTATCTTTCGACCATTGCAATAAGAATTTCATCGTTAGATGCTTTCCAAGAGATTTTTCAATAATGTCCATTGCATCCTCAAGAAATTCCCTCATGAATGGTAATGAACGTTCTGGATACCATCCTTCTATTGGCACTAATATTGCAGAGCCGTATGCATTTTCGTATTTCCCATCGTAGGAAAATTCCCTTTCTTTATTTAAGTCATCATAAAAATTTTTGCCATTTAAGACATCACTTAATTCATCTACTGAGGAATAATCACTAATTGGATAGAATTCACCATTTGAAAAACGAACAACGGGAGTATAATCGTCAAGTTTTTCAAGCCATATTGGATTGAGTGGTTCAGGAATGAGTTCCAATTCAATGGGTGTTTCTTCTGAAATAATTCCTTGAAGGCTATTTCGTTTTTCTTCGAACAAGCAATAGAGTTCACCGAGTGTTTTAAAGTCCTCATTGATCAAGTTTTCAATCTTTTTTGATTTCTCTCGTTGGGACAGATCAACATCGACAATAAATTCGTTAATTTCTACTGAAGTTTTAGTGGGTACAGTTTTAAGTTTCATTTTTTTCTCCATTATGTTTTTTTGCATAAAAAATGCCAAAAGGTTTCAGTAAAAAAAAACAAGCCAATTTATTGGCTTGATTTATATTTTTACTTTGATTCAACAATACCACCGTCTCCCTTTGTTAAAGCGATTATTTAGTTTTCATTTGAACAGAATAGTTGGAGGGTTTAATATTAATTTTATCCAGGTTGTTTTCAGAAAATGGATTTTAAATCATTACAATTTTTGGTTTGTTATCAACGTTAAATACTCATAAACGGCTTCTTATCAATCACATTCGGTAGCCTTGTTTCTGTTGTCCTTATGGTATAATTGATAGTGTAGAAGTTTAATAGACGGTGGCTCTTGAAAGGTGGTGAGGCTTATGAAAGTAAGTTTAAAATCCAACAGGAAGGAGCATTCTTATGTCAATAAGTGTTGCAATGTTAGTAATCGCCATTTGTGCGTTACTTATTAACTTGCTTAACTTTATTGTCTTGTTGATTGAAAAAATCACAAAAAAATAAGAACCGTCTATTGATGTGCACCCCAAAAGTTAGACT
>NZ_JXJU01000023.1 GCF_002441655.1 Lactococcus fujiensis JCM 16395
TCAGAAAACTTTGCAACAGAACCATTTAGACAAACTTTCGAATCAAGTTAAAGAAATATTAAGATTCGATAAAAAAGAGAATAGTGTGCTCCTACTTTCAATGTCGTCTGAGTTACAATACAAACTTCATGATTTAGAAATGTGCCTTATTTCTCATAACTCTAGATCAAGAGAATTTATTACTACGGATGTTCCAATTAATAAAGATAATATATTTGCAAAAAGTTTAAACGGATACTCAGATGGGACTGGATTTAGCAATCTAGGTTTTGAGTTATTCTTTCCAATAACCCCAAAACTTTGTTTGTTTTTATATGATCCTAAAACATATAAGATTACTAACTCTAACAGTATGAATGTTAAAATTAATGATAAAGATATCGATAAAATTAATAAATATTTTTATTTAAATTCTAATTCCAATCTTTATTTTAGTGAAAAAATATCTGAGGATTATTTAAAGAAACATATTCTTAGTTATGAGAAACATAGCAAAAATAAGATATTAGAAGATTCGTTTAGAAAGCATACCAATTCAAAGGGGCAAGACTCACTCTATGAATTCAGGATTGATTCATCACAGGGAAAGTTAATTTTGCCATTTATTAAAATGACAGAATATGCTAAAACTATTACTCTAAAAACTTGACTTAACGTCACTTGTACCATCTTTAAGACGTTGGAGTCTTTGATGGGTAGGACAATTTGTTGCGCCATGATTTATATATACCTTTCTGAAATTAAATAATTAATTAAATAAATTGTTTATTTATTGATGACCAGGACCGTATTTCTAAACTTCTTTTATGGTTTATTATATCACTTAACAAAAAAACAGCCCCCATTATCTAACCGATAGATAATGGGGGCTATTTTAATAGTCTTTTTGAGGGGTCATTATATAATTATAGTCCTTATCTCTGATCGAATTTATTTAAATTCATATTTAATGTTTATATCGGGATTTATACTTTTAAACACCGTATCATAATAGTTTTTTGCTGATTCTCTAATAAGATCTTTGTACTGATTTAAATATTTTTTTTGAGATTCATTAGATAATTTATTAACTGTTAACGCCCCTGTATCAATATCTTCAGTACCTATACTGAGTAATTCCCCTTCTTTATCATATAGCTTATAAGGATTTTTTCTTGACAAAGCGACCCCTATAACTTCAAATTCTGGGATTGTTATTGTATAGTTTTTAGAATCTTCTTTATGAATGGATATTGGTTTTTTAATTCCTAATTTTGCATCATAATTTAAAATAATGATTGCTTTTTTTTCAGTATACGGAACACCAATTTTTGTCCAAGGTATTTTTAAGTTATTTGCCTCTGTTTCTATATCTGTTATTCCTGCATTTAAAAATACTTGTTCATCTACCTTAGTCAAGTATCTTACCATGGAATATGATCTTTTTTCAGAACCTAATAAAGAATTCCCTGAAGTGAATCCTTTTATGTATGCTCCAATGATTATAATTAATACAACTAAAAAAAACAAAGTGGAATTTTATATTTTAAAAATTTTTTTAAAAAAATCAATGCATTTGTCCTCAATTACTTCTTTTCCTTGTAAAATATCTAGCTTTGTATACTATCTAATCTTTTTTATAACTACTACATCTGATGTGCACCCCAAAAGTTAGACTTTTTATCCAAGTATAAATACTTGGATTTTTTTAATTGTTTGCCTTTAAAATGATTCATTACTCTGTCCTCTCTGTCTTTTTTCTCAATTTTACACTAAAATAGATTTTTTGGAAAACTTTGCAACAGAACCCGTATTAACATAGTTTTTAAATGAACGTTGCTGTACCATTGATTTACTTCTTCCTGTTTTATTTCAAATATAGATTACCCACGAATCTCCGCTTCATCAGAAACCCGCTTAAATTTAATATCTGTATCAACTGCTTTAAAGTGTTTCTCACCAGCCAGAATCTTAGCCCGTTCATGAGGACGTAACTGTTCAAAGCTTGTATCACCTTTCGTTTCAACGATGAAATATAGGTGTTGCTCATCATCTTCTTCATACAGCAATGCCCAGTCTGGATTGTAAGGCCCAAGCGGTGTGCGAATCTTGAACCAATCTGGCAGCTTAATGTAGAACTTAACATTGTCATCCATTTCAGCCTTACGAGCAAAATCCTTTTCAATGCTTGAATCAGTTACAACATAGTCATAAACAGTCTTTTGTTTACTTTCATCAACTTTAACAGAATTCCCTTTTTCACCGAGGTAAGCATTCAAGGTTTCAGTGCTAAACAGCGTCTGTTCATATTCATCACTTGTACGAGTATATTCAATACCATCCACAATCAATTGATTCTTGATTGCGTTGATAATCTTCGCAGCCTGATTCATATATGACAATGGATTGTTCTTAAAACTATCCAGATTGTTGACTGACTGCAAAATTGCGACGATTGTCTTGCGAGTCAAACTTGTTTCATTTTGCAAGAAAGTAATGATATCTGGCAATTTGTACGCACCACTCGTTGTTGCACGAATACTGCTTTCGCTAGATTCATCAGCCTTCACACCGGCTCGACTCACCTCAACCATCCCCTTCTTGTAGAGGTAAGTTCCTTTACGCGTTTGAATGGAATTAACACCGTCAAATGACTCATTTCCATTCGTAGCAAGTTCAATCAACTTGTCTGAATCGAAATCAATCTTATAAGTCGTTTTATATTTGATTTTGTTCCAAAGTTCCAAGAAATCATCCGCTAAGGCTTCTTTCACTACCTTGACTTCAACCTTATCTTTGGCATCCTTGATATCAAGACTCTTAACCTTAGACCTAGCAACATCCAAAATCTGTGATACGACTTCGATGAAATCTTCTGGAACTTCAATTTCCTCATCAGTAATCGCTTGTTTCAACTTATCAGTTGCCCGCCCAGATGAATTAATAAATTCTTCTTGCTTAAGATAGTTGAACAGTTGCTCAGATTTCTCTTTACCAAGAATTTCCATTTCTTCAGTCACTTCGTCGTACTTAATAATAATGGTTGCAAAGCTATCTTTATTGAACACACCAAAGATAACACCATCTTCTTCATATTCTTTTTGAAGACCTTCAGCAAAATCCTTATAGCTTTCATTTGCCATAACAGTCAGCGTGTTAACAGAAAATCCAGGGACACGTTCACCATCTTCGTTAACCGCAATACGCAGGCCACGACCAATTTTCTGACGTTTGGTAATTGTATCCTTTGTTTCAATCAAAGTGGCAATCTGGAATACATTCGGGTTGTCCCAACCTTCCTTCAAAGCTGAATGAGAGAAAATGAAGCGAATTTTATTAGCCTTCGCTGTATGATGCTTCTCCTCATCATAGAAAGTCAGTAAGCCTTCCTTGTTCTTCATAATCATCTCGTAGGTAGATTCATCGGCCTGAGTATCACCCATGGTATTTTTTAACTTACCTTTATTATCTGCTGAGAAATAACCATCATGGACTTCGGATACTGGCACATTCACATCGTTCAATTCTTTGTACTTGGACAAATGAATCAAGCGTTCATATTCTTCTTCAAAAATACGAGCATAACGGCCAAGACTAGGATTACCCTCTTCATTATAAATGCGGTAGTTTTCAACCTTATCCAAGAAGAACAAACTCAACACCTTTATCCGTTGTCCAACTTGCTTAAATTTCAATTCCTTGTTCAGGTGCTCTTCAATCGTTTTAGAAATCTGAGCACGCTTCGTTGCTTCATCTTCTAATGTAGCTGATTCAAGAGTGATTTTTTCTGGATTACCTGAAAATGTCACTGACTCAAAACCAGGTGTAGCATCAATGTCCTGAATGAAACCAACTTTATCATAGACCTGAAGTTTGGTCTTACTGAACATGTCGTCGCCAGCTTTGAAGTTCATAATTGTCTTGTCAGCGTCATTACGCGTTTTCTTATAAACTTCAATTTTGGCCGTAATACCATTCTTACCAGTCTTTGTTTCAATCAGCTTCAAATGCGCACGGTTACCATCTTCATCCATCTCAATTCCAGCAACTTCAATCTGCTTAACGAGTTGATTGTCATAAGCATCAACCGCACCCAATTGATAAATCTTAGGATAAGTATTATCGCGGTGAGTTGCTGAATAACGGAATCCCGCAGATGGATCTAAACTCTTCAACGCATCTTTCGCCAGATCAGTATTATCGACAGACTGTGGTTCATCAATAATAACAATCGGTCGGGTTTCAGCAATCAAGTCAATCGGCCGTGCACCAGAAAGCTGTTCGTTCTCACGATTCATGACGTTTGTATCTTTATTGAAAGATTGAATGGTTGTAACCATGATATCGATAGTGTTCGCCGATGCAAATGAGCTAACACGGTCAGGTTTGCTGCTATCAAACATGAACAAATTGTAAATAACACCATTGTATTGATTTTTGAAGTAGTCCTTTGTAATTTCGAAGGATTTAAGCACCCCTTCCTTAATCGCAATACTTGGCACAACAATTACGAATTTCAAAAATCCATATTGCTTATTCAACTCAAGAATTGTTTTCAAATAAACAAAGGTCTTCCCTGTACCAGTTTCCATCTCAATGTTGAACTGTGGGAAAGCTTTGTTATTTCCAAACAAATTATCGCTAGGAACAATACCGTTTAAAATTTGCGTCTTATTAACGTTTTTTAGCATCTGTTCTTCGTTAATGATGACACGATTACCAACACCGATACCATCGTTAGCAAACAAAGTTCCTTGCGGGTCATCGTTTGTAATCGTAAAATTTGATTCTTTAATTGTCTGACCTTCAAACACGCGCACCGCACTGTTAACGGCATCTGTTTGATAGTCGAGTGTATCAAATTGTATTTTCAAGAGTCTTTACCTCCTTTGCTTTAAATACTTAAAATGTCATTGTACTGGATGCCACTTGCATTGAGCTGCTCAATCGTATTTAACTTCTCACTATCATTGATGAATTTTTCATCCTGTAAAACAACTACTGAGTTTTCAGCTTCTTCATCAGCAATTTGCTTAATAATATGACTTGCCACTTCGCTCGTAATCTTGTCACCAAGTACTACAAACATTGCACCAAAGGCAATATCATAAACAACCGCATCCCCAACTTTTGTTTCACTAATTGGATAAGTCAAATCAAGACCTTGCTTCAACATAATTTCATAAACAACATCGATTGGTTTTGAACCTTCTTCAAAGTTGTTAGCCAGTAATTCAAACTGCTCATTCAAATCTGCTGTATCGACATTCCACTTTTTGATATTTGAGTCGCTAAGCTCAAAGACCTTAAAACCAATATCGAGTTTGCCTTTCAAATCAGGATTTTCAGAAATAATTTTCTCCCCTGCACGTCGAATGCGTTCCTCACCAATTTGCGTAATATTTCTTTCCAAATTCAATCCATCTAAAAAGTCAATCGTATTCTTAATTACTTTCTTTTCATTATTATCCTTGGCTTGTTTCAACGATTCTTCCAAACTTTCAGGCAACTGCACTAGAATAAAATTATGATTTTTATTGTCAGTTGCGGATGATTTCATTATCGCTTCTGCTGTTGTACCTGATCCAGAGAAAAAATCTAAGATAACATCGTTTGAATCTGTTGCCATATCAATTAATCGCTGTATTAGAGCTAAAGGTTTCTTTCCGTTCTTAAATGGAATTCCACCTTCATTATCTAGCCCAGTTGTCTTAATATCTGTCCAAAAATCCCCGGGATGATAACTTAAATAATCTTGAGCAAATAAGACTTGCATTCTAGGTTTTCTTGACGATTCATCAAAATCACCTTTGATTACATAAAGCTGTCCTGTACTGGTAACATAAGGAAAAAATATTTTTTTTAATAAATTTCTTCGGGATTCTACGATTTCACTCGATGTTCCACTCCCCATAGATACAGTTTGGAAAATTCTCCAAGCATTAGCATACTTGAATTTATTTTTCTCTTCGTTAGAAGTAATTTCTTTTTCTCGAAAATATTTTGATAGACTCATATAGTTTGCTTTGTCCAATAACTTTTTAACAAAAGTAAAATCAGACTCGGAACGTTCAACATCTGAAATTATCTCAGACATTTTATTCCATTCTTCTTCTGTGATTTCAGTCATTATGGATTTATATTCATCATCCCACTTCTCTTTGGCAATTTTTATATCTTTTAGAATAATATCTTTCTTCTTATAAATTAATACATACTCTTTTAACTTTGGAAGTCTTTTAGACGTATGAGCCATTTTTACACCTGAGGATTCGGACATTTTTACCGATATTGCGTTAACGAAATTAGTTGGCCCAAATATTTCGTCACATACCTTTCTCAAATTATCAACTTCTTTATCGTCAATAGAGATAAAAATTACGCCATCTTCAGTTAAAAGATTTCTAGCTAGTTTCAATCTTGGATACATCATATTTAGCCAGTTGGTATGAAATCTTCCATCCGTGTCACTATTGGTTGATAATTTATTACCTTGACTATCAATTTGACCTGTTTGTTCTAAATAGTTATTCAAATTATCGCCAAAAGAATCTTTATAAACAAAATCGCCACCCGTGTTATACGGAGGATCCACGTATATCATTTTGACTTTGTTAGAATAAGACTTCTGCAATAACTTTAATACTTCGAGGTTATCGCCCTCAATGTAGATATTCTTTGTTTCATCCCAATTCTTTGACTTTTCTTTATTGGGTTTAAGCGTTGCCGTAGTTGACTTTTGTGCCAATTGCATCGCTTGCTTCTTGCCGTTCCAAGTAAAACTATAACGTTCTGGTGCCGTTTCAACTTCATCCCCAAGAATCAAGCGCAATTTGTCAAAATCAATTTTCTTCTCAGTTAAAACTTCAGGAAACAATTCCTTCAGCTTTTCAATATTTTGTTCAGTAATATCAAGCGAATGACTAGAGACTTCCTCTAATCGTTCGTTCGTTCGTTCGTTCGTCATAGGCTGGTGTTCCTTCCTTAACTTGTCAAGCATATTTACTGATTTATTTTGCTTGAAAGTTCATCTCTTAATTTTTTCAACTTCATCTGCATATCAATTTTGCGATTCAACTGACGTTCTTTCTTAATTTGACCACGCAAGTCTTCAATCTGTTTTTTCAAATAATCTAGATGGTCTTTTTCTTCTCCAGTGATATTACCAACCGCTTCACCATACTGCGACTTGGCTGTAGCCGTCGCAATCTCATCCCGAAGTCCGTCATAACATGTTTTTAGATTCTGACGTGGTAAATCAATCAGCGATATTTGTTGCAATACTTCTTCCAAGTCTTCATCTTGATAAACCGGGGATGGATACACATTCACCAACTTCAAAAAGCCTGTTGATAACTTCTCAAAGCGACCCGTGTAGATCGTAAAACTATCCGGTTCATCGGTGAGGATAACTAATGGATATGGAATCAGGTGTGCCAACATTTTATAGATTTTAGTCGAGTCACCTTTATCCTTGGTTTTCACATAAAGAAACTGAATTTCTTGATAAAGTTCCTTGTCGTCCTCATACACAGCAATATGTGTATTGTCAGTTTTCAGACTGGCCAACATATAGATGCTTTGGACAGAATTTTGTAAGAACTGCTTATCCACAGTATTTTTCATATGCGGATAGATTTGTGTCTTTGGTAAATTCCGATTGATTATTGTAGCGCTTGGAAATTTCCACCATTTGATTATGTCTTTCGTTTCCAATCTGCTCACCTACCTAATAATCAAAAATGAAATTAACTCAACGTCATCTAGATCATCCAAAAGTTCCGTTTGGACACTAGTACCGCCAGGTGAGAACAATGACCCAATCCCCACTTCATCTTGCTTACCTCGAATTGCTTCAATCGCTTTACTCAAGATTTCAGAATAGGCACTCATGTCCTTACCACCATTCGTTTCCTCATAAAACTCATCTACAAGTGGTTGGTTGACCGTTTTTTTACCGACCGTCAGCTTTTTAAAGAAGTCCAACACTTGCTTGGCGTACATGTAGTTTATTTTGACTGTTCCATCCATTCGCATATAAACAACAATGTACGGCAAGATACTGTTTTCTTGTCCCAAGTCATTCGTCTGCTGCTTCAAGGTCAATATGACACCCGGTTCAGCTTCGGGGAAGTTGGTTGTATCCGTAATTGCATACATGCCTAGCGGTGCTTCATTCAACAACTTCTCATGCTCTTTCAAAGCATTCTGCAAGTCTGCTTTGAAGTCATTGAAGGTCATGTCGGTGATGGAAATTGCCCCATTGACGTCTTCCAAATCAATGACTTGAGTTTGGAGTTGTTCCAACTGTTTCTTACGGTATTTCAAGTCGTTCATTTCTTTATTAGACTTTATATTCAATAAGTCATCTTCACCGGTTGCTGCCGTATTTAACATGATCATACGTCCCTTGACACGTTGTTCCAGATTCAGATAAGTATCCAAGTCCACATTTGGCCAGAAGTTTACTAGTTGAATCTGTTTATTACGTGAGCCAATACGGTCAATACGCCCGAAACGTTGAATGACACGCACTGGATTCCAGTGAATATCGTAGTTAATCAAGTAATCTGCATCCTGCAAGTTTTGCCCTTCAGAGATGGTATCCGTTGCAATCAACAAATCAATTTCTTCGGTTGCGTTCGGATTGATCTGGTCACGCCCTTTTGATATCGGTGAGAAGGTCGTCAAGATATCACTCATATCATTGACGGCCACACCTTTCATGGTTGTTTTGTTCGGTGTAGAACCACCCGTCACCAACGCAGAATTCAGACCATAAAGTCTTTTTACTTTGTCAGCTAAGTTCTCATAGAGATACTTAGCCGTATCTGCAAAGGCAGTAAAGATGATTACTTTCTTGTTGTTGCCATTAATTGGATGCTCATACTTATGCTTGAGAATTTTCTCCAAGTCCATCAACTTATCATCTTTGTCCGGTGTTACTCGATGCGTGACGGTTTGCAATTCTTTCAACGTTTCCAGATCTTCATTAAGAGCTTGGGACCACTTCACCAAGTCCATATCACCAATC
This sequence comes from Lactococcus fujiensis JCM 16395, assembly GCF_002441655.1. Classification (GTDB taxonomy): domain Bacteria; phylum Bacillota; class Bacilli; order Lactobacillales; family Streptococcaceae; genus Lactococcus; species Lactococcus fujiensis. Next base: position 9,014 of record NZ_JXJU01000023.1, read on the forward strand.
AATATTTTAGTTTTTGTCCCCACTGCCTGTTCGTCAAAGGCACTTTCCAAATCCTCATCATCAAAATCAGTGATACTTGGCATTTCCACGTTACCCGCTTGATGCTCTTTGATTTTTTCAAGGATATCTTCAATCCCGCCAACCATTCGGTCAAGGGTTAATCCAAACGAATAAATGGAACTTTCCAGTCGTTTGAACAAATTGGCACGAATCAATTTAGCCAAGGCTTGTTCACGGTCAACTTGCCTGAATGACGACTTCCCTTCTTTTACCTTGGTGTCATATAATTCTTCGTAGCGCTTTCTTTTAGTCGAGAGCACATACTGAAGTGGTTGGTACATTGCCATGTTCAAGTAACCGATTGAATCATAAACATCCTGTAAGTCAGGGAACTGCCCTGATGCATCAATTTTTGGTTTCACTGTCATTGGCTTCAAGCGTTCAGGGAAATCTCCCAATGAAGTCGTATCATAATATTTTTCAATGTGTTTCCGACTACGAGCAATCGTCAACATATCCAGTAACTTGAAATAATCCGGATTGACTTTATCAAGAAAGCTTTGAGTCGTCCGTTCAGTTTCATCCAGTTCCATCCATTGATTAAAAGCTTGTTGTGCTAAACGCAGTATCGTGTCAATATCATCAACACCATACTTCGCCAACGCGTCCGTTTTGCCTTCAGTGATGAAACCAATCTGATTTTTCAAGTCATTCATTCGGTTGTTGATTGGTGTAGCTGAAAGCATCAATACTTTTGTCTTACGTCCCTTTTGAATGATATCTTCCATCAAGCGTTGATAACGTGTTTTGGTTTCACGATTGACGCTGGTATCGTTATTACGGAAGTTGTGGGATTCATCAATGACAACCAAATCAAAATCAGACCACAGAAAAGTATCCAGCTTGATTCCGTCACTTTCACCTTTATAACGGCTAAGGTCAGTGTGGTTCAAAACAGTGTAGTTAAAGTAGTCATCCACTAAAACATTTCTTACATCAGGTCGTGTATAAAGTGTCCAGTTATCCCGTAGTCGTTTTGGAGCGAGAACGAGCACTCGTTTACGTTGCAACTCAAAATATTTGATAACGGCCAAGGCTGAGAAAGTTTTACCTAAACCAACTGAATCAGCTAGAATCGCACCGTTGTATTTTTCAAGCTTACGAATTAAGCCCATCACACCATCTTTTTGAAATTGGTAAAGCTTATTCCAAATTACTGAATCCTTGAACCCAGAACCTTCTGGCGCAATATCTTGCTCATCCAATTCACTCAACTTGTCATGAAAAATATGGTAAAGCGATACAAAATAAATCCATTCAGGTGGATTTTCTTGATAAATGGTTCTGACTTTTTCAAGCACCTTGTCTGTTACTTCTTTTGACTTTTTAGGGTCATTCCAGACAGCGTCAAAGTCAGCTTTTAAACCAGCTAAGTGATTAGGTTCTCCAATAATTCCCGTCATTGAAGAAACGTTATTTGACTCTGTAAGTCCTAAGCCATCTGAAGTAAATTTGAACATTGAAGGAACTACCACATTACCTTCAATATCTGCTTCATTTTCAATCAGTAGTTCATCCAAAGCATTTTGATTTGGTCCCAGCTGATGAACCTTTACTTTTTCCTCAATCAACCTTGCCGTTTCACGAGCAATAAAAGCCGTGTTCATTTTATTTCTGAGCTTAATTTCATACTTATTTCCAGAAATATCTTCTTCACTTTGCGCAATTTCATACCGCTTTAAAAAACTAGTTTCTTCCTTCTCAAAGAAAGATTTCGTCAGAACCAAACGCAACTCCTTTGAACGCTTGATTTCCTTTTGTAATGCGTGAAAAGCAAAAATTGAAAATGCAGCAGTTTGAATGCTGATTTTCGAATGTTTCGTCACCTTTTCACTGATTAAATTTTCTAGGGTGTTATCCCCCTTGTTATCAATTAATTTTAATTCCATGAGCGTCTCCCAAGGCTATAATTTTAATTCTTTATTCTGTGCTGTATTAAGCAGCTACCACTTCACAAATATCCCCAACATCACAATTCAGTGCGATGCAAATTTTAGCTAGTGTCTCAGTTGTCACTGTGCCACTATTATTTAATTTGTTGATGGTGTATTGACTAAGGTCAGCCAGTTCAGCTAAATCTTTCTTTGACATGTCTCGGTCAATTAATAACTTCCACAATTTTTTATAGCTCATCATCTTATCACCTATTTTCTCTACAATCTGATATGCCGATAACAAATATATTATATCACGATTGATATGAAATTTTACACGAAAATATAGCGAACGCTTAATTATTTTACGATTGATTAGATTTTGATAAATATTTGTAGGAACGTAAATTTTAGGGGGTGTTTAGGGGTGTCATAGGGTGTTAATTCAAAACCTAGGGGTGTTATATTTTTACCCCCTTGGAAATTATGCCTGTATCTCATTGATGAAATTCATCGTAAAATAAAAAAGATTCTCAAGCCACAAGCTCAAGAGCTCCCGTATTATCGCCTTTTCTAGCAGTTTGTATTTGTATCGATTGCGTGGTTTGGTTCTGTTGCAAAGTTTTCTGA
>NZ_JXJU01000024.1 GCF_002441655.1 Lactococcus fujiensis JCM 16395
TTAATTGATGTAACAATCGTTACTAATTACCTTTATTTTACATCACTTGAATAGAAAATGCTTAATTCAAAATTTAGACGGATCTACCCATAAATAAATTTTTCATTTAGCTAAACTTTGTCCATTCTGATCTAATAAATATTTTGAGCTATAGAAGCCTGGTTTTAGATCTTTATGAAGGACTATAGAGCTCATTTTTACAAATGTATAGTGATCATCTAACAGTAATATATCATCGTAGTTACGGATAGTTTTTTTAAAATCATCACCAGACATGATAAAATCATATCGAACATCAACATTATTATTCCAAAGTTCGTATTTAGACAAATAAGATAAATAATAGCTTTCAACATCTGTTTTGTCAGCACTCACAACTAAGATTTTCCCTTTGGTAGTATTCTTATTTTTTATTAAATTGACTATTTTCTGCGAAAGAAGAGGCTGATTTTGTTTTAATTGAAAATTCATCCCGTTAACTTCAGACAAAGAACTTCCCGCAAAATAAAGCAAACAGGTATAACTTACTAGTTGATAGATTCTTTTGTTACGAAAATTTTTAAATGATGTATACCCTCTTTTATTAAGATTTTGTTCATAAAAATTTTTATCAAGTTCTCTAACTATAAAAATCGTTAATATGCCCGAAATAAAAATTAAAATACTAGAAGCATATCGCTCAAAACCCGCTAATCGGACAGCTTCATCTGTTGGCATTGCTAGTAAATACATTAATAGAAGACCAATATAATAGACGATTGTATAAAACACCGACAAAAAGAACACAAAAAAATTAAATTTCCATTTTTTAAATTTAATCCCATATAATAAAATAAAGAGGAGAAAACATAAGAAAATTAAAGCAAAGGATAAACTTGAGAAACTACTCCAAGAACAAATCCACTGAAAGAAATTATGACAAATTTTTAACATCTCTTTAGAAAGATTTCCATCAAGTATTTCAGACAATGTAGTAGATTTTACTTCATGCTTTGTATTTTCTAGCCCTTTAAAGGTACTTTTTACATGGATTACCCAAGTTTGGTACATTAAAAAGGGTGTTACACCGGTTAATAATATTATTAATAATCTTTGAATGAACTTTTTCTTATGAAAATTGTCACGAAAGACCACATAAAAATATATTACCAAAACTACCAAAACAAAAATTGTCGCGCTGGTTTTCACGAGCATAAGGACAGATAAAATCAATGAAACATAAAATGACTGACGCAATAAATGGCCTCGATAAGCGAATATTCCCGCAACTCCAGCTAAAGCCAATAATGGCAACAAAAAATCTACGAGGAGATTATTTGTTCGAATTGCTACATTAAAAAGACTAAACAAACCAAAGCTAGCAAAAAGTAGGGAAGAAGTCAGTAATCGACGGTCGTCTCTTAAAGTTGCAAATAAGCTGTATAGACAAGCTGCAATGATAATATACTGCCCCACGAGAAGCATGCCATCATGATACCCACCTATTTTACTAGCATAGTAAAGATAAATAGATGATCCGATGGGATAGGTGTTATAAGAAATAAGTTTATCCGAAATACCAGGTAAATGATTATCAAGAAAAAGAAATTTAACGATGGTTGCCCAATGAGTAAAATTATCATAATGGATAAGCTTTGCTTTCCACAAACTAGTAGCAAACAAGATGAAGTATAATAACATCCCGATTCCAATTAAATCGAATGAAGTCATTCTTAACCATTCATAGTTTTGCCGGGTAAGAAGTATAGATATAACAAATGAGAGCAGCCCCCCAATGAATAAAAACATAACCATTATAGGTAAAATGTGAAGAAAAGCGGATAAATATAGAAGAATAATTTGAACACAGATTACTTCTATGTAGCTAGTTCGTATATTTAGCTTAAACAAGTACCTTGACAAAAGGACATATCCATATAAAGAGATTAAGAAAAAGATCAACTTAATTAATAGCAATTTTGTCTCCCCACAATTTTAAATATAGTTGTTGCATTTCATTTGAATTAATATTGTTAAAGTTTACAATCTTATAAGTAACTTCATTTTTTAAAGTATTCTTCTTAAATTCGGAAAGAACAAGAGGTTGATCAAATAGAATAAGTGAAACATCTCCCCTCGAGGGAACATTAAATTTAAAACGACATGTCAATTGTTCATTACTAAATTTTGTAATCATTCCCTTTTCTTTTAAAATTTCAATGGGATAATTTACGTCAATTCTCGGATTAAGAAGAAACACCTTTTTAGTATTTTTCAATAACATATTTTTTCTTAGTTCCAAACGTCTAACAATATTTTCTGTTAAATCATCCATCACTGTTATCCATGCATTCCTATGGTCAGTCAAATACCCATTAGGACCACTAAAGACAAATTGTAAATATTTTCTTTTAATCTCTTCTGATGGTTGGGAAATTCTCATCCCATAAAGCCACTGATCATCTTTTTGAACAACTCTTATAACACGACAATCTATCAAAAAAGTCTCATCAATATTCTTTATTTCAATTGTGCACTTGTCTTTTATATACAAAGGGGGACTAGAAATAAATGATAGCCCATTTTCTGAAACATCATGAAGAGTAATGGGGTACCAAGTATCTAATAGTTTTACCCTTGCATTGTCATTAACCAAAAAACGTTCATCACTTCGATAAATTGGTCGACCTATAGTAACAAATATTGCGAAGGTTAGGTTAATAATATGGTGAATAAGCCAAAAACTAATGACTGATCCGTAAAATAGGGCCAATCCAAATTTATTCATATTAAATGTAATTAAACCATAAACTGATAGCACCCATAAGATGATATAGGGAAGAGCTAATTGATAATCCCAAGAAATATCTTCTTGTTGTTTTGAAGTCACTTTAAAACTTTTTTCTTTGATTCCCAAAAGTTCAAGGAGCAATGGGAAAACTAGGTAGGGAGAAAAAATAGTTTCGACAATTTCCCCCCATGTTTGACTACGATAATTGTCATTAACATCTGACATTGCAGATCGAGTTAATACATAAGATGGAAGCCAAAAAAATAGAAGTAACCAGACATTAGCAATCACTATTCTTATATGAAAGACCGTAAATAAAATTGGAGCAACGATATATAACAATCTCCTAAAAAAAGAACTCCAATATAAAAAGCCATTAATGTAAACAATTCTTTGTCCTAAAGTCAAATTTTTATTAAAAAATATATTTGTATTGTAACTACTCCGAATAACTCCCCTGCCCCATCGAATTCGTTGTTTGATGACGCTTCTTAAAGAGGTAGGAGTTAAGCCACTAGCCATAGGTTCTTCGGTTGAATAATTACTATAGCCTGCTATATTCATTCTAACGCCTAGCTCAAAATCTTCTGTGATAGTTTCTGTTGGGAAGCGACCTGCATCTTCTATGGCTTGTCGACTTAACAATGTATTTGAGCCTGTATAGACAGCTGCACCCCTAATATTATTTAATACATTAACACTTTTTGAAAAAAAGTCTTGCTCATTGGGAAGGTTTTCTTCTGAAAATAAATGAAATTGAAAAATATCTGCATTATAGAAACTTTGAGGTGTTTGAATAAGACCAATTTTACGTCCATCTTTTGATACACCATCTTTTAAAAAGTAGGGAACTGTTTCCATTAAAAAATTTTTAAAAGGGATCATATCAGCATCAAAAGTAGCTATATATGGAGAAGACGTTTTTGACAAGGCATTATTTAAATTACCTGATTTAGCTTGTTTATTATTATCCATACCCATATAACCAATTTTAAAATCATGAGCTAGTTTTTTCATGTTTGCTCTATTTGTATCATCACAAATGAAGATATGAATTTTACTTGGATCTGGATAAATTAGATTTACACAAGCATTAACTGTTTTATATACAATATTTTCATCTTCATTGTGAGTGGCAATAAAGATGTCAATGTCAGGGTATTGTAGCTCTGAGGGATTTGGCTTTTTCAGATGAAATTCTTTATTTTTGTTAAAAATCAAGACAAAGGCCGTAAATGATGATCCAACCTCACTAATCCATAATATAATACCAAAAATCCAAGCAAATGGGCTATCATGAAAAGGAATTGTGAAAAAAATACGCCAAGTTAAGTATGTTAATGTGCTCAAAAAAGAAATAAGAATGATTATTTTCGTTAAAAGTTTATTTTTTATCATTCATTTACTCCTTAAAAACAATATGCTTTTGGATATAGTAACTGAAAAAAAATAAAAATAAATCAGTTATTATTTTAAGAATAGTGAGATTTACTAAAGGAAGTATATTGGTTCCAAAAGTTATTAGCAAACTAGAAATGAAGACTTGAAGAACAACAAGGATAAAATATTTAATGATATTACGTTTTTTTGTTTTTTTAAATACTATTTTTTGGTTCATAGTATAGTTATAGAAAGCTGATATAACGCGAGCAACTATTGATGACAAAAATATTGAGTTAAAATTTTGATCTTTTAAAATGAACATTAATACAGTAAATATGACGATGTCTATAAAAAAAGAGGTAAGAGAAGAGATGATGAATTTCAGAAAAACATGATATATTCTCAATGAATCTTTGATTGGATCAAAATGAGAACTTTCATTTTTTTCTAGGTATATTGTTTCAATTGGGACTTCATAAATTTTTATCCCATTTTCTTTAGCATAAATTAACATATTCATTTCATATTCAAAACGTTCGCCCTCTAGATTCTCTAACTCACTAAAGTAAATGGAAGGAATGACTCGAAGTCCTGTTTGTGTATCACTAATGCTTAGCCCTGAAGCGGCAGAAAGGAAATTCCTTGTGAAAATATTGCCAAATTTACTTCTGAATGGAATTTTCCCAGAAAACATTCTAGATCCTAAGATAATCGGATTTTCATTTCCTTTTTGTTGGAATTCAACTATACATTTCCACATATCAGATACAGTGTGTTGACCATCCGAGTCAATAGTGACTGCGGCTTCAACATCTGGATAGTGATTTTGCAAAAATTTAAAAGCGGTCTTTAACGCTCTTCCCTTTCCTAAATTTTGTTGATGATTGATTATGGTAACGTTGTTATCTTTAGAAAGATTATCAAAGATTTTTTTATAACTTGGTCCGCTTCCGTCATTGACAATGATAAGAGGGCAATCGTTGGTTTGACTACTTTCCAAGATCATTTTCACCAGAGTTATTAGGTTTTCATTAGGTTCGTATGCGGGGATAATTATCGCAATTGTTTTCACTTTATTTCCATCCTTACTATTTATTGAATAATGCATGAATTAATTTTTTTATATTTCAAATTAACAGTCATAATTACTTTCCCCGTTATTATAACATAATACTTTCTCATATCTGTAGTTTTACTGAGTGAGTTTATAGGAAGAAATTTTTTGGGCCTCCAGCGAATTATTCACTGGCTTAAGTATTATTTGACTGCCATAGTTATTAAACTGCGGGATAGCCCCTGCCCTCATAGGATGTGCATACAAGAAATAAACTTTAAAAGTGAAAATGTGAAATGATACTTTAATTCAGAAGAATAGAAGTACTAAAGCTGATACATAATTCTAATTACTCAAATATTCTTATAGATATTTTCTTCAGAAAAAACAAATACATTTATCATTACTTTAAAATTAAATAATGATAGTGAATTAAAAATTTTCAATATTTTTATAACCCTCTACCTTTTATTTTAATAATATGATAAAATTATTTTAAACTATATGTACTCTATACGCTTTTTTATTGAAAAATTACCTTTTCGATACTAAAAATCGTACAAGACGAAAGATGTAACCTGATGAAGAACTTTTTAAAAATGATTGATAGAAAAGTACCATTGATTTATTTTTTTTTATCTTTAATTGAAATGATATTATTATTATTTTATATGTATGATGGTACTAAAATTGTAATTTATTTAACAATTTTAAATTTGATTTTTATTTACCTGTGGGGAGTTTCTCAGTATAAAATAAAAATTGATAAGAATAAAATTAATATTATTTCCTCAATAATGAACGATGTTGAACAAATAAATATCTATATTGTTGATCTTCAGATGAATTATTTAGCTCTTAGTAAGTCTGATATAAAATTTATGCAACATTATTTCAAGGTCACTCCTAAAGTCGGTCAAAACATGTCATCAATCCTATCTCAGGAACATTATTTGGAGACTAGAAAAAACTTTTTAAATGCAATTTATCATGGTCTTACTAGTCAAGTTGACCATTTTAAAGATGATGAATTAGAATTTCATACACTAAATTACTACACGCCATTGTATGATAAGAAGCACAAGCCGTACGCACTGCTTATTCACACAATTGACATTTCAGATGACATAATTCAGCAACAAAAGTCATATAAATTAATATATACCGATCCTTTAACAGGATTGTATAACCGAAGAAAACTTACCGAGTATTTTGAAGAAGAAGTGAAGAAAAGTGAAAAAGAAAAAGAATTTGCATTTGTACTCCTTGATATTGATGATTTTAAGCAAGTCAATGATCAATTAGGACACATTTGTGGAGATAAACTCATTATTAATTTTTCCTCACTTTTGACTAAATACTTTTCAGAAACTGGAATAATTTGCAGAATGGGTGGAGATGAGTTTTGCTTAATAACCGACTATACTGATACTGGAAATGATGTATTTTTGAAAAAAATAGAAATGTTAGAGTCAGAATTTTTCCCAAATAAAATTTCATACGGGACTGTAAAAATTAGTCATCCGATTACTGAGGGGTTTGATCATTTTTATAAAGAAGCAGATAGTAAGATGTATCAAATGAAAAGCAATAATAAAGAAGTAGCAAATAATCCAAAGCAAAAAAATCATTCTTAAAAAATGCATAGGCTTTTTGCCTTCAATCGTAAGCAAGTGGAATGCTTAAGGTCAACACATCTCTTTACAAACCTTTACTAAATTTGTGGATATTCTTATTGAATAAGATAATACGGTCAGAACTGTATGGTCCAATGGATTTCCCGCCTGGTCAAAATGCTCGATGCTTTTAGTGCCGTGTAGTTAAAATAAACATTGATGTACCGTACTTCGGATTTGTTTCCGCCTGCCAGGGAGGCTTATTTTCCGTAAGCTAGTCCCGATTGCCGGTCGGTTAGGTACGATTACGAGTGCTAAGAAGCTAATCGAATTACTTCTTTAAGAACATTTTGACTGGCATTTAAGTCTCTATCAGGATTAAGAATATCTTTAAAATCTTGATTGACTCGCCCTTCTAATATCTTCTGAACGATATGGGAAAGTCGCTGCTAGTCTCCCCCAAAAAAAATCCGCAAATGGAGCACCGTCCCAATTTTGCAGATTAAGTAGTATTTTTTTAAAGTCATGGATATTTAGAACTTCTCAAATTATAAAATATTAGTCCTTTCTTGCAAGAGGACATTTCTCAGAAGAATATAAATATCCTTGTAAAAAATCCGCCTGATAGCCGAATAGGTATTCTTCCATTTCCTTGTCTTCGACTTGTTCTATTACTATTTTTGTATTATATTGATGCGCAATACTAATAATTTTTTTTACGCAATTTTTTGATTTATTATCAAAAGAGTTTAAAGAAAATTTTATTCTATCAATCTGCCTTGCATTTAATACGAATAGATTTAAACAATTTACACCCTGCGTAATATCGTCCAAAGCAACGCAAAAATCTTTTGATTTCAAAAATAGAATGACTTTTTTAATATTATAATCGTGTTTAGATTTATGCTCGGTTAATTCAATAATGATTTGACTTGCATAGGGTTGCAAAGATTCTACGAAATCGTATGTTGCCTTATAATTCCATTGTATAGGATCTATATTAATTGAAAAAGTAACTTCTGAGTTTGCTTTTATTTTTTCCAACAATTTATAAGAAAACCAATTTAGAAAAGCTTCATTTTCTTCTTCATTTGAAGTGAAATTTTGGAATTCAAAATAGGGGAATTTTTTTGTGGAATGCTTACGTAACAAGACTTCAAACTCTCTGTACCGTTCATTTGGTAACGTGCCACGTTGGACAATCGGCTGATAATCTAAATAGTACAATAAGCTAAGTCGCTCATTTTGTTCTTTTGTATTCAAACTTCCCTCCAAATATTATACTTGCTCTACAACTTTTATTTTAACAATTTTTATTTTAACATTTTTTAATAAATATTTTGCTGATATTGGATTTGATTCAAGTATTTAGACAGATTATTGTAGAATCTGTTTTTTTATTTTTTAAGCTGATTTTTCAAACTCGTTTGGGGGTTGGTAACCAATTGAGCTATGAATGCGATTTTGATTGTACTAGCCTTCAATGTAGCTAAAAAGTGCCCGCTTGGCTGCCTCAAAATCTGGATAAGTGGTCTGATAGACCTCCTCCTTTTTGAGTGAAGCGTGAAAGGATTCAATGGCTGAATTGTCATTAGGATAGCCCTTTAGACTGTAAGAATGGCGGATACCAAGTTCATTGAGGCGTTTTTCAGCAGCATGGCCACCAATCATTTTGTTACGTGCAATTGTGGTCGGACCTTTGGTCAAAGAACTTGCCCGCTTGATTGATGCAAAATCAAACTTATCTCTTATGTCATCAATGACTTTTTGAATTTTGTCCTCTTTGTCAACATTTCTTGGTTTATCATTAACGTCGTCTGAAAACATATCAAACAAAGAAAGTTGTTGAACATGCTCGCTGGATAAGTCACCTACACCTACGCCCACCTGGCGAACTGCACCTGATTTATATTTTTTTCTGAAAATAGAAATAAACTCATCTTGGAGCACAAACGTTTTTTGAGTAGGTTCAATCTTCTGACTGACGTGAATAGGAGACTGATGTGATTGATAAGAGAAGGAGATGAGCAAACTAATCGAACCTGCTAATTTCTCTCCCTTTCTCAATCGAATCGCGAACTTCTCAGCCATCTCTCGAATAATAAGCTCAATCTCATTCACTTTTGTGTAATCACGAGGAAGTATCTGACTGTTTGAAAACGAACTCGATTTTCTCACATGTTTTTCTTTAACAAAGGTTTCATCTACACCATTGGCATGAAAAAATTCTTGCAAACCTATGAGACCCATTTTCGACTTTATCAAATTTGGATTTGCTAAAGCAAGTTCCTTAACCGTATGAATTCCCAACTTGTTAAATTGTTTTTCTAATCCTTTACCAATCCCCCAAAAATCTGTCATCTTAGGAATTGACCAGACTTTTTCAGGAACGTCCTCATACCTAATTAATGACCGCATTGTAGGTGTATGCTTAGCATAGTTGTCCATCGCAATTTTAGCGAGCAATGGATTATCACCCATTCCGACAGTAATGTATAAGCCCAAAGTCTCTAAAACTTCTTTCTGAAGTTTCTGAGCCATTAAATCCATTTGTTTGTATCTGTCTTTTTCTGTTGGAAAAAACAAATCCAATGATTCGGTTACATCCAAAAATGACTCATCTATTGAATAGGAGTGAATTTCCTCAGCAGAGGTATAATGCTGCAATATGCGATTCATTCGAAGGTTATAGTCAATATAGAGTGCCATTTGAGGTGGCACAATGTATGTCCTTTTTGCCCAACTTTCAACGAATGCCACATGTTGTATCGTAGGTTCTGTTTTCTGACCATTGATGTCCGTATGCTTTTTATACCAGGCAGCATAATTGAATTTTCGACTTTCAATCAAAAATGGAAAATCTCTTGCACGTCCAACATTAGACTGCCCAAAAACCTCCTTAAATTTCGGACTGGATGCCAAAGTTAAACCATACGAATTATCTGCTCTGCTCATCACACAAAGTGAAGTCTCCAATGGAGGTAGGCCTCTTTAGACACACTCAATAGAAGCGTAGTTCGACTTAACATCCTCGAAAAGGATTGCTCGTCGTGGCTCTAAGTCATAATTAATATACCCTTGTTTGTTCATTACCTCTATTATACTTAAAAAATGGGAAATATTTCCATAAAAAAAGCCTCGTGTTTTACAATACGAGACTTTTTCCATTTTGATCCTTCATTTAAGACTGTTTGTAAAGGGGGTTACAAAATAGATAAATCAAAATGAATTTAAAAGGAGTTTTTTTAGCGTGTTATTCCTTATCACATTAGAAAATTCTAATGATAGCGCTATTATAACACAAGACATGGAACCAAAAGTAACAATCTGTTGAAATACATATTAAAAGTATATGCCAATTATAACCTATTTGACAGTTTTGTTATAAAAAAGTATAATCTATTCTCAAAAGGAGAAAATATGGATAGAACTTATGATAAGTGCGATTCCTGCGGGAATTTATTCCATTGGAAAATAGTTTTATCAAATCAAAAAAAGGTTAGACAAAGGCGAATCATTTGTCCGCATTGCGACAAAATGGTCGATGTTATTTTTACAAGTGGGAAAATTGAAACATCATTTTAATTGGTAAGGAATTGGATTGTGAAGACAACGGTCGTCCAAGACTAGATGGTAATATGAATTTCATTTGGGAAGGTCTTGAGGAGAGTAAATACACGAAAAAACTTCCTGCAAAAGTAAAAGAAGTGGCCAAAACTGATGAAGCAGAAATTGTTGATATCATTGGAACATTTGAATTTTCGGATGACGGTACAATGGATCTCTTTGCTTTTGACGACTACACTGAACCACAAAAATTTACCACCTTATTTGATGAGCCTATCGTTCAAGAAGCAGCTACAATGAGCTGTTCAGCGTAAAATAAAAGCCTCCAAATAGGAGGCTTTTATTTTTGAAAATTTAAATCATAAAATTGCATCTAATATAGCACTCCTTTGAATGCTATATTAGCAAGTACCATTTGACATCAATCAGCCTACTACGATATAATAGATATTGCGCTAGCAAGTACCATGTAGCCGATTAAAAGTCGGTGGCAGTATAATGTTCTAAGAAACGTTTACTCAGTCAAAGTACAGACGGTTTTTATTTTTTTTTGTGATTTTTCAATCAACAAGAAAATAAATTATCGGTACAAAATACTATGTTAACAGGTACATATCGTTCTTCCATGTACCTATATCAGAAAATTATATGAAGGTAATAGTAAGTCAAAGTAAATTTCGTCTGACAAGGAATAAGCAAGTTAAATTTGACAACAAGCATCTTATTACGATATAATAGGGGTAAATAAAAAGGACTTGCTCTAACAAGTCCAATGTAGCCGATTAAAAGTCGGTGGCAGAATAATGTTCTAAGAACCGTTAACCTACCAAAGATATGTAGTGACCCCCAAAATATAGACT
>NZ_JXJU01000025.1 GCF_002441655.1 Lactococcus fujiensis JCM 16395
GACTCTCTTTAAGTTTCTTAGATTCAGAGGAGGAATCTAAATCTACAACGGTTGTATCTGGTGCACTGTTCTGACTCCGAGGGGAGGAAAGTTGTTTCACACCTATCCCCAACGCAAGGAGAGCTAACAATACTAAGCCCCCAAAGAACAACTTCTTTTTATCCATCTTTTCTCCTTAACATAATTTAAGTTTTATTTAAGTTAGTTATATCACAACTATTTTAATATTTCAAGACTAAATTTACATTTATTTACAAAAAAATAACAAGCGTAAAAGATAAAAAAATTCTAAATATTTTTTCTAAATATTAAAGATAAGAATAGTGCTCAGATAATGTGTCAGAACAAATGAATACTTAACAATCATTATTAAACTAACCCCTCCTAACAATTTCTAAACAATCAGGTACTTTTCATAATCATTTTTAAGTATAGCTCCAAAGGTAATTATCTTTCGTTCTATAATTTGATAACTTTAAATATTCCGTTGCAAATTTTCCCATTCCCTTTGATTTAGTACAAAATTAATTTAAAACAAGGTCGCTGATGTTATTGGAAAAATCACGTTCTTGTAACATTTCTGTATTCCCAAACAAGAGCTAGAATATTATATTTTCCCTTTACAAAACAAGGAAAAGCGTTTTATCATCAATATAAAATAAAAAATAGGTCAGCTAGTGATCTATTTTTTAATCTGCTTAAGCATATTTGAAATATGTTGTTTCAGGTAAAGACTAAATTTAGAAACTACATTTTTTTCACGATATCTCATAGATTTATATAATATCATAGTATTACAGTATTATAGTATTAAGATATTATAGTATCATAATACTATAATGCTAATTCAGTTCTTCCTTAATGTATATCTCTCTTAGTTCGTCTTCTGTGAAATAGTCCTGTACCAATAATTTTCTAACTACTTCTGCTATGCTTATTCCCTCTTCGAAGGTTTTCTTTCTAAACAATTTCATTAAATCTTCATTAAGGTAAAAACTACCTTGTTTTCCGATTCCTGTTTTTTCGAAGTGCTTTTTTATTTCATCATAGCTTGTGTTTTTCTTTTGAACCTTATTTTCAATATTTTTAAATAGTTCTCTCTTTTCAGTAGTATCTATATTATCTGTTTTGTTTTTAGATAGATCATTTAACATTTTTTTTTCATCTTCTTCAATTTGTTTCAAAGTTTTTCTAGCCATATTCTTACTCCTCTATCTTTTTTAATATATTATCTACAAATTCTTGATACTCAGTAGAAGTTTTATGCAATGGATAAGATTGAAATACTGCTTGCTTTGTCATAATAGAGTCACGTACTACTGTACTTCTATCTATTCTACCTAAAATATTATAATGATTTTCTTCTAAATCTTCTGTTACTTCTTTTACGTGATTAGTATTGTCTACCATTGTTAGAATTAACCCTAGTTCTTTTAATTCAGGATTGATTTCTTTAACCATATCAACAGTTTTTTGTAATTGTCTTAACCCTTGTTTAGAGAAATATTCGGATTGTGTTACAAAAACTGTATAATCACTTGCAACTAATGCATTAATGGTAGTCATACTAAGGGAAGGTGAACAATCAATAATTATGTAATCATAATCTGAACGCACTTTATCAATTGCTTTCTTTAGGATATATTCTCTTGACATCTTTGCTGTCAGTTCTATATCTACGTTTGCTAACATAATACTAGATGGTACTAAATCAATGTTTTCTGTTATTTGCATTTTTACATCACTGATTGAAGCATTTTTTATATAAATATCATAGAGTGTTAAAGCACCTGAATTTTCTATTAATCTTTTGCTAGTAAATGTATCAGTGAAATCTGCATTTTGGTCATTATCAATGGCTAAGACTTTAAAATCTTTACCAAGTATTTCAGCAACATTTTTACTTGTTGTTGTTTTACCAACACCGCCTTTTTGCATTGGGAATGATATTACTTTTGCATTTCTCATAAGCATCTCCTTATAGTATTATAATGGTATAGTACTATAATACTATAATATTATAATATTGTCAACATATATAATTGTATAGTATTATAGTATTATAGTATTACAGTATTATAGTATAGTAGTATTATAAAAAGCACCTATAAGTGCTTTTTATTTTCTCATGTTTCTCTGTAATTCTGCAAACCTTTGTTTTTCTTCCTCAGTGCTTTCATCAACATAGTTCGCATTTGACCACTCAGGTGCTTTTTTTACTGGTTTACTTCTTTTTGTCTTTTCTTTTGCTACTTGCTCATTCTTTTCCTTTACAACATTTCCAACTCCGTTATCAAGATATTGCTGAGCAGAAACTGCAAGATATTTAACGATATTCTTCTTAGAGGAATTAAAGTTTATCATATGATCGCTTACGTAGCCTAAATGGTCGCTGAGAGCCTTTTCTCCGTAGTGTAGTACTATTTCATCATAGAGAGGATAAACGTGCTTAGAAAGCCCGATAATCGTTTCTTGGTTAGTCATATCCAGTCCTGTAATCAAATTAGCTGTTAAAAGTTTTACTGTATAAGTGTTAGCGATTCCTTGTGCAAAAAGAATATCATTCTTTTCTTGTTTCTGTTCGATAGAAAGAGTAGCAGTTTCATCATTACGTTTATATTCTTCGTCTTTCCAGTTTACTTTCTTTTCAATGTGGAACTGAATCTCTACAATGGAACGTCCTTTTTTTATTTTGTCGTAGGAAACGTTAAAGTGCGTAAAACGATTAATTTCTTCTGTTGCTTTATCTACCATAGATTTAAAAAAATCTCTATTGTCTTTATAGACATCTACTGTATCTGTGATAAGTCTTAATTCAGATATATCAATTCTAGGGTTTCTGTAACTATCAAGTTGTTTCTGAGTACGGTTATTTTTAAATTCGTATTTTTCGAACTGGTTGAAATACATAGAAAGCCACTTGTAAAGAATAATACTGTACTTACTATTCAAGTCCATAATATCTGTAATCGCATATTGAGTAAAGTTTTTTTTCATATCTACTAAATAAGGCATTATATGCTGACTAAATTCTATTTTCACTTCATCATTATAGTCATTCCACTCTACAAATGGAATAGGAACAATACTTTTGAAACTAAACCCTTTGTCTTTTTCTTCTTTGATTTGAAAAAAGGCTTGTTTTTGCATTTTTTCAACTGCTTTTTTAAAGCGACTATGTTTATCATTATCAGATACATCAAAAAAAGAAAAAAGCTCTTGTTTTGATAAGTAAATAAGATTATCTTTTGGAGGATTAGCAGTATCAATAAAAGATACTGCTAATTCAAAAATCTTTAAAGGTGTCTTATCCATTTTAGCTACACTTGTGATTAAATCGTTGCTTTGAGCAACCATGCGTTCTTGTAATTCATTCATATGGTTAATTCGCCTATTTTTTGATATAATTGGTTTCATAGTATAGTACTCCTTTTGGGGTTAATGTAAGCATAGGAATTCTGACCAAAGAAATAGTCCTATGCTTTTATATTACCATTAACGCGTGGTATTGTCAATACAAAAATACCACGTATGCACAGTTTTTTCTCCACGTATGCACAGTTTTTTCTCCACGTATGCACAGTTTTTTCTCCACGTATAATCGCTGAAAGCCTTGCAAACACTGGTTTTTTTTGCCCGCAAAAGAACAAAAGACAAAATATATAAAGATAAAATATAAGAGGGGCTTCCGCCCCTCTTTTTTTATTTATTTATTCTTCATCTTTTCTTCTTCAAAACGTTGGTTGATCAAATCAACAATTTCTTTTTGAGAAGAAGAACTTAGCTGTTCAATTTATTATTGATGTCTGATGAAGTATTATCTTCACCAAAGACTAACGAATCAATTCTATTACAAAACTTAAATTCGTTATAAAATGCTCTGCTTTTAGCAGGGCTTTTCTAAATTATTAATTCAATTTTGAAAAAATTTTGAGCTAAGTTTATTTTTTAGAACTTTCCTGTAATTCCTTTAATTTTTTTTCTAATTCATCAGCCTCTGATGCCCATTTCATAATTTCTTTTTCTTTTGAACTTTGTCCCCAAACAAAGCCAATGATTATTAAACAAGGGATACTTAAGAGACTTGAATAAATTTTATTTTGCTCTGGTATGTTTTCAAAAGTTCCCCAAATTAGCCATAAAGGAGGACCTAAACAAATAACAGTTATAATTATATCGCTTACTAATGAGAGCTTTTTTATATTAATTTCTTTCATGTTCTTCCTCACGCTAATATATATCCATCATTTTTACCATCTACTCTGTCAAGGCCTTCAGCAACCACACTTCCGATTGATGTACCGCCAATAGTTAGACCAATATTGATCGCAGTTCCTACCCAAGATGCAGCACTCCTACCAAGCATTGCAGCTATTTTGGACTCTACAACTCGTGTAATATTTGTTCTGTTTGCTCTAATTAATTTTATAACTGTGCTACTAGTTTTAGATGAAATTCCAACTCCAGCCAAAATAGTAGCAATATCAATAGCAGTTGCAACATTATCCACTTTATTATACCAATGTTTACCTAAATGAACCCAATTAGGATCTGCAACAATTGGAACAAAGTTATCTTTATCAAAATCAATAACTTGTGTTAAAGTATTGCCACTAATAATATAATGAGTTGAAACTGAATTTCCATTTGCATCTTTTGCCCAAGGCGCTTCAATCATATTACAAATAAAATATTCTTCTCAAGAGAACTTATAAAGAGCAATGAAAAGATAGAGCAAAAAGAATAAAACACCAGCATAAAACTGTTAGTTTTAAATGCGCACTTACACATCACTAAAAGTGATGTTATAAAAGCGTGCTAAAAATCTTGTAATAGAAGCCTAAAAGGGCAGCTTAAAAGAAAAAAGAACAAGAAAAACAAAGAGAATAGAATAATAATACTCATATGAAATTCAGTAATATTTCGGGAAGGAAATTAAAATAGATCAAAAAACAGAAGAAGTACCTCTTGAGAAAAAAATATGGTGGAAGTTTTGGAACTGAAAAAAGATTAAGAGTCTTGATTCAAATCAAGATTCATATCATGACGAATCAATTCTTTTAAGAAAAGAAAAATTTAGATAAAACGACCAGTAATAAAATAACAATTGAACAAGAAATTCTCGATACAGGGAGAAGGGGTTCTAACGAAAAAAGATGAGTTCTGTCATGAACAAAAAGCTCGAAGTTGAATGATCGGTTGCTGAATTTTCATAGACAGGTTCGAAGGATAATAAAAAATAAGGCAGATGATTTTTTATGGAAAAATTATTATTTGCAGGTCAGGTTGACTCACGAAAATGAGAAAAAATACAAAATAATAAGTGCGGAAATTCAAAAAAATAGAATAGGGAAAGAAGAAATTTTGAAAATTTAAATGACAATTCTATCAGTTAAATTATTTTGATTATCGGATTTGTGGAAAATTTAATCATGAGACTTGACTCAGATAAACAATTTCAAAAGGACCTTAATGAATTAGAAAAAGATCTCAAAATAGAAAAAATATGTGAGAAAGCAGATATTTTATTGAACTTAATTTAATAAATTAAGAAAAAATATTGATCAAATAAATGTTAAAAAGGGGGTTGGGGATTTTCCCAAAAACAATAACAAAAAAAAAATAGTCAGGAAAGGTCAAACTCGTTAGAGTGACCTCCCTGATTTTTTTGTTATTTCTGCGACTGTGGCCACGGTTGCTATGCTCGCCACTGTAAGATTCGAGTTTTCTAAACCTACTTAATCCATTCTTTTTCTATGAGAAAATTACAAGAGAAGTCGTCCAAAAAATTTAAAAGTCCCTGACATTGCAGACGAAAAAAAAAACAGATTTTTTTAAAATGAAGCCAGCTAAGAAAAAGAATATTTCAGAATTTCTTCGAGCCATGGTTTAAAAAGGCGGAGAAAATTTTCTTGATTGATCTAATTTAAAAACCGTATTAGATGAAACGAAAAGTCACATGATTGAACAAAATTGTATCGGAAAATATTAAATCAAATCTCAAAAAAAAGTAAACAAACTTGGTGAGTTTGATAAAAAAGATATTTCGAAAATGAAAAGTGATTTCATTGGTAATTAAAAATTTTATTTAAAAAACTTAGATGTTCTCATCGATGAAATTAACAAAACGAGAAGTGAGGGGGAGCTTCCTATCACAAAATCTTTAGCAATAGAATTTGAGTTCCACTTTAAAAAAAATCTGAAAAGTAATTTTTAGGCTGTCATCTTATTCTCTCTTTTGCCTCCAAACGATAATTTAATTCTTGAAAAAAATAACTTGCGCAAGGGGGATATTGTTTTATTAAGCGTTCACATTTTTTTGCTTAAAAATAAAATAGAATCCCCTTTTTTACTTTTTTTATCGTAAAATAGAAGGAAGGATAAATTCACTGTATTCCTGATTCGAAGCAGTTGGAAGAAACGGAAAGTAGAGGAAGTAATGACTTCGGAGTTAGACATTGAAAATCATTTGATTCAGATTTTAAGTGAGCAAGAAAACCAATGGCGTTACCGGCCAGATTTAACCTCTGAAGCAGCGCTTTGGGAAAATTTTAGAGGCCATTTAAATCGCTTGAACCTTGCGATCTTAGAAGGAGAAGTTTTAACGGATATCGAATTTAATCGAGTACGGGCAGAATTTGGCCGTTTAACTTCAACGCCTTTTTCGGCCGCTCAATGGCTTCGAGGAGAAAACGGGGTTGCCCAGATTGGCTTAGAACGTGAAAATGGGGATCAATTAAGCTTAGAAGCTTTTCGTAACCGTGACGTTGCTGGTGGCACCTCTTCCTACGAGGTTGTTCATCAAGTAGTTCCTGACACTGATCATAAGACTCGGGGAGACGTGAGCTTACTGATGAATGGGATTCCCATCATTCACATGGAGTTAAAAAATGAATCCGCAAAAGATGGCTTTATGCAAGCCTTTGACCAGATCAAACGCTACGCCATAGAAGATGGCTTTTTCAATGGTATTTATGGAGCAACCCAACTCTTTATTATCTCGAATAAAGTGGACACGCGTTATTTCGCAAGACCCAGCCAAAATACGGTCGAAGCTTATGACCGGATGAAGAAGTTCTTGTTCAATTGGCGAAAAGCAGATAATACACCTGTTCCAGACCTGTTTGACTTTGCCCGCGAAGTCCTCAAGATTCCAGGCGCACACGAACTGATCAGTCAATACACCATTTTAGTGGATGACCAAAAGAGTCAAAAATACCTCATGGTCTTAAGACCTTATCAGATACATGCCATTAAGAAGATAAGAGAACAAGCAGGTAAACATGAGGGCGGCTATATTTGGCATGCGACAGGCTCTGGAAAGACCATTACCAGCTTTGTGGCTACGAAACTCTTGGCACAGAACTCTGTAGGGGTCGACCGGACAGTCATGGTCGTCGACCGTACAGACCTGGATGCACAAACACAAGACGAGTTTACCAAGTTTGCCTCAGAGTTCCATACGGGTCAAACCTCAGGCAACAGCGTAAGCAACACCTTGATTGTTGGGATTAAGAATCAAAGAGAACTAAGGGATAGTCTCTTATCAAAGAAAAACAACAACACGATCCTGGTGACGACCATACAGAAACTCTCTGCGGCCATTCGTGCGGCTCAAAAAGAGAGTGAAGCAGAAGGCACCAACCGTTTTGAAAAACTGCGCAAAGAGCACATCGTCTTCATTGTCGATGAAGCCCACCGTGCGGTAAGTGATGAGGAAATGAAACATATCAAAAAAGAGCTGCCTCAATCAACCTGGTTTGGTTTAACAGGAACTCCAATTTTTGAACAAAATAAAAAACAAGAAAATGGTGCTTACGCCAGAACCACAGAAGTTCAATATGGTCCCCTTCTTCATGCCTACACGACAAAGAATGCCATGGATGATGAAGCAGTCCTCGGGTTTAATGTCGAATACCATTCTCTATTAACTGATGGGGAACAAGAAGAACTTATTTCTCGAATTAATGACGATGTTGTTCCAGAAGAGAAACTGGCCCAAGAAGACTTAATGACTTCTGAGGTCTATGAGAATGACCAACACATCACGGCGCTCCTGCATAAAATCTTTGATTATCAAAGCTTCTATAAGAAATTCAAGTTTGAAAAAGGGATGCCAACCATGTCGGCCATCTTAACCACTCACTCCATTAAACAAGCCAAAGCCATCTATGCCAAGCTCCAAGAATTGAGAGCAGAAGACAAGCTCTTCTCAGGCCGTCCCCTTAAGGATCATCAACCCATGCTTGATACAGCCTTTCCACGTGTGGCCATTACTTTCTCAAGTAATCCCAACCAACTGGATAAGAACGAAACAGATGAAGTGCTAGCTCAAATCATGGCAGACTACTCCTTACAATTTGGCACTCACCCTTATCAAGATGAAAAGCTCTACAACCAGAATATCAATAAGCGTCTTGCCAGAAAAGAAAAACAATATCAAAAAGATGGCCAGTGGCTGGACTTAGTGATTGTTGTAGACCGTCTTTTAACTGGTTTTGACTCACCGACCATTCAAACGCTTTATGTGGACCGGGAGATGAACTATCAAAAACTTCTTCAAGCTTTCTCAAGAACCAATCGTATCTACCCAGGAAAAGAAAGTGGAACGATTGTGACCTTCAGAAAACCAGAAACCATGAAAGAGAATGTTGAAAAGACATTTATTTTGTTCTCAAATGAAAAAAGGAAAGAGGAAGTTTTACTGCCAAAAGAGTATTGTGTCGTAAAAGAAGACTTCTTTACAGATAGAGACAATTACCAACAGGCAGCACAAGCACGAGCAGAAAACCCACATGATGTGAAAGCCATCGCTGCTCAGGTCGCAGCCTTCCAAAAACTTGAAAAGACCGCCAAAGCCCTTAAAAGTTATGACGCTTATGAGGAAGAGGAAGATGCCTTTAAGCCAATGCTTGAGGAGTTCACTCAGTACAGAGGAGAAGTTGAAAATCTCAAAGCCAGCTTGAAAGAACTGGTCGATGAGGATGATGCAGGGATTGACTGGGAGGACATTCTCTCTGATATCCGCTTCTCATCAGACTTGAGTGCCAACCGCTTAGACCAGGTGGATAGCTACTTCATCAACCAATTGCTTAAACGACTCCAATCGGATGACTCAGAATCAAAAGCTCAGTTCTACCGAGAGATTGAGAAGAAAGCACCAGCCATCAAAGCCATGTACGAGGGCTTGGGCCAACAAATTGAAGCTGAAGAAAACGAAGTGGACGTGGTAGAGCTGAAAAATGAAGCCATTCAGGCACAAATTACAGCACTCTTGCTTGACCTTTCTGACACTTATGGCTTTAAGCTCGACAGTTTAAGAATGGCTGAACGAGAATATCACGCTGATAAACCTATCCCTTATCTGAATCAGATGATGGATGAAATGAACCTAGATAAAGCCAGCTTTGAAGCTTTAACTGGCGAAAAATACAGAAGACGGACTACCGTCATTAACGAAAAATTGAAATCAATCTTTGAAATCATTCAAACTTGGAAAGAGGAACTTTAATGTCAACAGCACTTGAAGCCCAACTATGGGCATCCGCAGATATCTTACGTGGGAAAATGGACGCTAGCGAATATAAAAACTACTTGTTAGGCTTAGTCTTTTATAAATACCTGTCTGATTTAGAACTTCGTGAAGCTTATGAACAAGAAAACGGAAAAACAGAGACTTACCCAGACCGTGAGGCACAGTTTGAAATCTTGAATGACTGGTATGAAGAAGACCCAGAAGACTTGCAAAAAACAATGCGGCTTCAATTGGGCTACTTCATCACTCCAGACCAACTCTTCTATAGCTTCCGTAAGAAAGCAGATGGCTATAACCTTCAGTTAACAGAGCTCCAATCAGGTTTTAACACGCTTGAAAGTGAAGGCGGACAATTCCAAGGGCTCTTTGCGGACATCGACCTCAAATCAAACAAATTGGGTTCTAACGACCAACAAAGAAACATCACTGTGATTGAGGTCCTTCGTGCCCTTGATGAAATTGACCTCTTTTCTCATGATGGCGACGTTATTGGGGATGCTTATGAGTATTTGATTGGTCAGTTTGCGGCAGGTGCAGGAAAGAAAGCAGGGGAGTTCTATACACCTCAAGCTGTGTCACGCATTATCTCAGAAATCACATCCATCGGACAAGAAGAACGTGCGCCATTCCATATCTATGACCCAACCATGGGGTCAGGTTCATTGATGCTTAATATCCGTCGTTACTTAACACATCCAGATAAAGTCACTTACCATGGTCAAGAATTGAATACGACGACCTTTAACCTGGCACGTATGAACCTGATCTTGCACGGGGTAGACCATGGACGGATGAATCTGAAGAACGGGGACACCTTGGACTCAGACTGGCCAACAGAAGAACCCTATCAATTTGACTCTGTTGTCATGAACCCGCCTTACTCTGCCAACTGGTCAGCCGCAGATAAGTTCTTATCTGACTCTCGTTTTGAACGCTATGGTAAATTAGCACCTAAATCAAAAGCAGACTTTGCTTTCTTGCTTCATGGTTTCTATCACTTGAAAGATAGTGGAACCATGGGAATTGTCTTGCCACATGGTGTGCTTTTCCGTGGTGCAGCAGAAGGAACCATCCGTAAAGCATTGCTTGAAGAGGGAGCCATTGATGCGGTCATTGGCCTTCCAGCTAACATCTTTTATGGGACAAGTATCCCAACAACCGTCATTATCTTGAAGAAGAACAGAAGCAGTCGTGATGTCTTGTTTATCGATGCTTCCAATGACTTTGAAAAACAAAAGAATCAAAACATCTTAACGGACGACCATATCAAAAAGATTGTACAAACCTATCAAGCGAGAAAAGATGAAGACAAGTATGCCCATGTGGCCAGCTTTGATGAAATCAAAGAGAATGACTTTAACTTGAATATCCCACGTTATGTCGATACCTTTGAAGAAGAAGCACCGATTGATTTGGTGCAAGTGAATAAGGAATTGGAGCAAGTCAACAAAGATATTAAAGCTCAAGAAGCAGAGTTATTAGCCATGATTCAAGAGTTTGCGGTGACAGAGGATAGCAAGGATATCATTGCGTCAATGACACAACTTTTAGGAGGGGCGCATGAGTAAGAAGGGGTTCTGTTGCGAAGTTTGAAAATC
>NZ_JXJU01000026.1 GCF_002441655.1 Lactococcus fujiensis JCM 16395
ATTCCTTTTTCAAATTGTTCGTCAGTAATTTCTGCAATGTGTTTTGTCATAGTTGTGTTTTCCTTTTTGGTTAAAATTTATTTTCAATACAAAAAAAGTTCAGACTTTAGTCTGAACCTTAAAATGTGATGTTGAATCTTTTGTGAAACTTCTTGAAATAATCCCACACATTATATACTATGTTTTTAATTTTATTGTAATGAAGAGTTATTCATAATTAAATTTTTGTACCAATAATAAGATTTCTTTTTAATTCTGGATCCTGAACCTTTACCATCATCTTCTAAATCAACATATACCATTCCATATCTCTTAGACATTTCCCCAGTAGATGCAGAAATTAAGTCTATTATTCCCCATGAAATATATCCCATTAGTTCCACACCATCTCGAACGCCATCTTCCATAGCTTCTATATGTCGCTGCATATAGTCTATTCGATAGTCATCATCCACTTCATTGTCGACAAGCTCATCAAAGGCACCTAAGCCGTTTTCAACAATGAATAGAGGTTTTTGATATCTGTCATAAATTTGATTCATAGTAATTCTTAAACCTAAGGGATCTATCACCCATCCCCAATCACTTGTCTCCAAAAATGGATTTTTAATTGATTTTACAACATTACCTGAATTCATTTCTTTATTCTCGTAAGATGATGTCGAACAACGGGATGCGTAATAGCTGAAAGATACGAAATCAACTGTATTTTTAAGTATTTCCTTATCTTCTTCAGATATATTTATATTTACCCCTTTTTCTTCAAATATCCTTTTAGAATAAGAGGGGTAATACCCTCTTACTTGAATATCAGTAAAGAATGTATTTTCTTGATCATCTTTTAATGCTTGAAAAACATCTTTCGGATCACATGAGTAAGGGTAAAATGCTCCTCCTGCAATCATGCATCCTATTTTTAAATTATGATCGAGGGAATGGGCATATTTAACAGCTAAAGCACTTGCCAATAGCATGTGGTGAGCTGCTTGATATATCGTTTGATTTTTGTTTTCGCCTTCTTGGAATGTTAAGCCTGCACCTGAAAATGGACTATGAAGAATAATATTTATTTCGTTAAATGTTATCCAGTATTTAACGTACTCTCCAAACTCTTCAAAGCAAGTTCTTGAGTATCGTTCAAAGAAGGTAATCATTTTACTATTTCTCCACGAACCGTATTTATCTACTAATCCCATTGGAACATCAAAATGAGCTAACGTGACAAGGAGTTCTATTCCATTTTTTTTGCATTCATTAAAAAGATTGTGGTAAAAGTTTAAACCTTCTTGATTTGCTTGCTCCTCATCACCATTAGGGAAAAGCCGAGACCATGAGATAGATGTCCTGAAAATTTTCAGCCCCATTTCCTTTAGTAATTGTATATCTTCTTTATAACTATTATAGAATCCAATACCGTCACGACTAGGAAAATAATCGGTTGGGTTTGTAGGGTATGGTGACATCTCGCCTAGTTTTATTGCATTTCTACGCTCCCCTATCGGTATAAAATCAATGTTGCTGGGTCCACGTCCTCCTGCTTTCCAATAACCTTCAGACTGATTGGCGGATAATGCACCTCCCCATAAAAAATTCGAATTAAATTTGCTTGTTCTCAATAGACTTCTCTCCCACAAAAACTACTTCACCTGATTTTACCTCATTGTGTTTGATTAGGCTTAACTTAGTATATTCATTTGTATTTGTTACAATAACAATTATTTCTGTAGAAAGATTCTGCGAAGAAATAAATTCTAAATCAATATTTGCGAGTAATTCACCTTTTTGTATATTATCTCCTTCTTTAATAGAAGAATTAAAACCTTCTCCGTTTAGTGTAACTGTATCGATACCAATATGTACTAAGACTTCTGCACCATCTTCACTTAGAATTCCAAATGCATGAAGAGTTGGAAAGACTGCAGTGATTTGTCCACTTACAGGAGATACCACCTTACCATTTACTGGTACCACTGCAAAACCTTTTCCTAGAACTTCTTTAGAAAATACATCATCCTCAATATCAGTTAGTTCCTTAATTGTGCCTTCGGCTGGAGAAAGTAATTCAAAATTTCCATTATTCTTAGTGTTTTCATTAGATTGTTCTGTTGGAATATCTTCAAATCCCAAAATTAGAGTTAATATAAATGAAAGGATGATAGACACTACCATTACAATAATAATCCAAACAATACTCATTGGGTTATTTTTATCTATGAATTGAACAGATGTAAATAGTCC
Source organism: Lactococcus fujiensis JCM 16395 (assembly GCF_002441655.1). GTDB lineage: Bacteria > Bacillota > Bacilli > Lactobacillales > Streptococcaceae > Lactococcus > Lactococcus fujiensis. The sequence continues at coordinate 2,239 of NZ_JXJU01000026.1, forward strand.
AGGAGCAGCCATTGAGTGACTAGCTAAGCCTCCAATTCCAGCTATCGCACCAGCTACAAATCCTGTGATAACTGAGGCAATCATTGGACGTTTAAGTCTAATAGCTACCCCATAGAGAGCAGGTTCTGTAATACCTGCTATGATGGCTGAAGATGCTGCTGCCAGAGCAGTTTGTCTTAATTCACTGTTTTTAGTTTTAAGTGCTACGGCAAGTGAAACACCACCAAGTGATAGGTTAGCTCCAATTTCTGAAGGCATTACCATACCCTCAACTCCCGTATCAGCAATCGTTTGAACAATCGTAGGGGTAAATACACGATGCATCCCAGTCATAACTAAGAGGGGCCATATAGCACCAACAATAGCAACAGCTAACCATCCTAACTTACTATGGATAAAGAATACAAAATCAGAGATCGCTGTACCAACCCATACTCCCATAGGACCGACCAACAGGATAGCAATTGGTGCAGCAATTAATAGGATTAGCATAGGTTTTAAGAAATTTTTTGTTACAGCTGGGGTTATCTTATCAACACCGTTATCAATATATTTTAATAGCCATGCCATAACCATTGCTGGAATAATAGTATATGTGTATTTCACGGATACCATTGGAATCATTGCAAAGGTGACAGTAGTACCTTCAGCAATTTTAGCCATCCAATCCATGAAAACTGGATGGACCATTAATCCTGCGATAGCCATTGAAAGATATATATTAGATCCAAACTTTCGAGCAGCTGAAACAGACACCAGAATAGGTAGGAAGAAGAAAGGTGCATCACCTATAGTTGAAAGTAAACTATAAGTTGAACTATCAATAGGAAGCACACCTACCATTTCTAATATCATAGCCAACAGTTTAATCATTGATCCACCAATAATGGCAGGAATAAGTGGAGACATTGTCCCAATGATAGCATCAAGAATATTGGTTCCAACTTTTTTTAATGTCAATTTACCCTTATCCTGAGTGGGTGGTGTGTTATCGGGTAACCCCAATTTCATTATTTCATTGTAAACTGAAGCAACATTATTACCAATGATAACTTGATATTGTCCGCTTTGCTTAACGAGCCCTATTACACCAGGGATGCTTTTTACTAGCTCGTCATTTGCCTTGCTTTCATCAATTAGAATAAAGCGTAATCTTGTCATACAATGTGTGAGGTTTTTTATATTGTCAATCCCTCCGATTGCATCAACGATAGACTTAGCTGTGCCTGAAAAATCTTTTGCCAAAATTTAACTCCTTAAATTTTTTTTATTGTTTAACTTATTATAATATTCTTTAAGAAAACGGTTTCTCCAAAAAAAGGATAATTCTCCAATATATGGTATAATCGAATCATGGGTATATTTATAGAAAATTATCTAAGAAACGACCTAACGTCCACTGAGGCTAATATCCTTCTTTCTTTAGATAATAAACCAGAAATTATAGAAAACAACCTAACTGATTTAGCACAAGTTCTACACTGTTCTGGTACATCGATTATCAGGCTTTGCCAAAAACTAGGTTTTACTGGATTTTCAGAATTCAAGTATGAAAGCCAAAGGCTATTAAAATTAGGTCAGTCAACTAATGAAATATCTTTCTTAGCGGAACTTAATAATTATATTAAGTATCTATCATCTGATTTAATGCAAAATAAAATAGTTGACTTCGCTAATAAGATACATGATGCTAAATATATTTATATTGCTGGGGTAGAAGCTTCTAAATTTTTATCCGAGTATTTTTGTCATAAACTTAATCAGATTGATTATGCAGCCGTTCATGTTTCAGATGATACTTTGTTAGATCTACTACCTAATTTGTTATCAAGACAAAGTGTAGTAATCTATATTTCTATTTCTGGACAAACAAAAAGACTCATAAATTCAGCCAGAAAAGCTAATATGACTGGGGCTACGGTTCTGTCAATAACAAATGCTCAAAGTTCACCATTATCAATTTTAAGTAAAATAAATATCTCTGCTAGAACTAATACATCTAGCTATCATAATTATGATGTAACACCACGAACTTTTCAAACTGCAATAATTGACATGATTTTTGAGAGACTAATTAAGTCTAGAAAATAGGGTCTATAGTAACATCATTTATCATAAACGAATTTGAAATTTATGAGTTATGTTGAAAAAAGACTTATTTTAAGTGATAAAGTCCTAAAAGTAAAACAGTCATGGATTAATTCCATGACTGTTTTGTTGTCGCAATATTTAGATTCATTCTACTAATGTATAAGCTCTAGCGTGAGCTGTTTAAAAATCAATGATAGCAGTAATACGTAAAAGTCATATTACTGTTCAGATTTGAGTTTATGATTTTCTAAATATTCTTCATATGCTGATTATAGACTAATTGTGCCTTCTTAACAAAGTAATCACTATCATCATAATGAAGTCCCGATTCATCTAACTTAGCTTTCAAGTCTTTTATTTGAGGATAAAACTCATTTTCTTCTATCTCTAGCATTAACCAATCCCCATTATTAACATTCTCTACTGCAAAGCCTAAGCCATCTTTATTCACTATGTATGCTTCATCATAAATTTCCATCACTCTCGTATAACCTAGTTCTTTTAGAAATTGCTCAGCTTTGATAAAATTTTCAACAGGTAAGTCAGTATTTGTTTGAGAGATAATTGAACCATCAGAATCATATTTTTTACGTTTAATGGTTAATTTCACACTTTCATTGAATTTTCTAATCAATACCATATCATTTAGTAAATCCAAAGTATCTTTACTTAAATCAGCAGTACTTGGTAGGTAATAATAATCTTGTATTAAATAGGTAATTTCGTGCTGATACCCCATTTTTAATAATTGAGCAATTGCTTCAGACTTTGTCATCTTAAGCATGACTGTTATTTCATTCCAATCTTTCATTATTTCTTCTTCCTGTCTTGTGTGCATAGCGCTCAGTGTCATAATATAGTTTCTTAATTCTATTCTATCGTACTTAGTCAGCATATTATGTGGTGGGTTAGGTGTCTATATTCAATTCATGAGTAACTTTAATACTTCCACTATGATTTATTTTTAAATTAAAAGTGGTGCCATACTTTTAAGTGTAAGGGTTTTTTAATTTTGCAATTTTGGCGAACGCTTTTGCTTCTTCTTTTGTTGGGAATTCTTTAATATATCCCCAATCATCATTATACTTCGTAGCATTCCTTTGGCGCTCTGTTAATCTATTCGTTATAAAAATATTAGTACAATCCAATAGTACGGTCCGGAAATTCCAAGGGAAACTTGCACTGACTAAAACATACCATGTCTGTGGTTCAACTTTATTTTATTTATCCATCCTAAACATAATTTTTTATTTCCTGCATTTTATGTGAACGGGGCCTTTTATTTCACTTAAATTTGTCAGCTTTTATTTTTCCATCTTCAACAATAAACCACCACTTCTGAACAATTTTCTTATTATTAAAGATCATTTTTTTTGGTGGGGGGCTAGTGATTTAATATACTGGGCTCTAGTAGGGAGTGAAAAATCAAAATTCTTAAGGTCCTTATCATTATACGAGATATAATTTAATGTCAAAGATACTTTTGCTGTAAATCCTCTACTATTTTTTCTAATTTCATTGAACCCTTCAATATTAATCTCCTCAAATACTTCTCTTTTTTGTCCAGTCTTATTTTTAGAAATATGCTTCTGTTGAAATTCTTTTAGTGCATCAGTATAAAAATTAAGCTCTACTTATTTATCATCATTCCAAGTGCTTAAAACTTCAGTTACTACTTTTTCAACATCGCCAAGATCAGTGAAGTATGACGGAATATTCTTGATCTTTGTATATCTACGTCTAGAGAACCATTCAAATAGGATATTTAATATAGGGATTGATGACAACAGTAAAAAAATAAGAATTTTAATAATTAAATTTTTATTCGTCCATACACCCTTCCACCATTAATCTGATCGGAATCAAATCTCCCATGAGCAAAATTGTTATATGGTATTGCTTTGACTTTTTATGTGATTCTTTTTGTTTGTGCTAACATGAAAGTCTTTCCTTACCTATTTGCACGAAATTCTTTTTGGGTGTCATTGATCCCCTTAAAAAGATGTTTATTTATTAATTATAAACAAAAGGCGATATTTTTCAAGACCAATCTGTCATTACTGATTAACCTGAAACAAAAAAGTGATGTAGTAAATTTTCAGAGATAGTCCAGATGTTAAAATTTTCCCACAACATTTCCTAATTTACACCTTCGGAATACATAAAATCACTCTAAAATAATATATGTTATATATACCAATTATTTGAACAAAATTTTTTCCATTTTCTTACTTTTTCAACTTGCCCTATTCGA
>NZ_JXJU01000027.1 GCF_002441655.1 Lactococcus fujiensis JCM 16395
ATCCCTTATCAGGTCAAAGTAGACCGGCTCCTAGCCTTTTAGATCATAAAATTATTTCTCAATTAGGGATAGCTACAGCTAATCCAGTAGATCATTTATTCAGTCCAATTCAAAAAAATAAATCTGAAGTACGGGGTAATCTTTTATCAGAGAATGGAAAGGTTGTCTCTTTCAATGATTACCTAAAGGGAATTAAACTTTCTTATTCGGAAATAGATGGTGGAACAAAAGTACTTGCTACATTAAATGGAGCTAAAAAACGATCGAATGCAAATTCCTATACTACAGAATATATCAAAGATATTGATAATATGAAGCAAAAAGTGTACGATATGTTAACTCATATTACTATGGCTGTTCTAATGGCTGCTGCTGCTGTCTTTTTAAGTCCATTTGCCCAAAAATTGATAGAAACAATCCTACTGGTTGCATTGGGTGGTAGCGGAGGTTACAATTTTTTCGAATTTGCTAGCGATTATCAAGATTATAAAGATCTTTTGTCTGAATCAACAAGTGCATTTACACAAATGAAAAACGATTGGTGAGGTGAATTTTGAATTACCAAAGAAAAATAAGAGGGATTAAAATAGTATTATTTCTTATGCTTTTGCTCTTTAATTTGTTTTCACTCTCTACAATAATTAAAGCAGTAAATAATATTGATTTTACTTGGATAGATTTCATCTCTACCCTGCTAGAACTTCTATTTTTGATGTTTTTTATAGTAGTCATTATTATATACATAAAAAACTTAAATAAATTAAAGAAAAAGCATTTAAGCTTGAGTGGGGAGACTACTAAGGAAGATGGAATTGAACTTACTTCTGATTGGAACCCTTTAAGATATTATGAAAGATTAAATAAATGGGCTTTGATGTTTTTTATAGTATTACTGTTAATATTGGTTTTGCTTTTTATACTACGATTTGAATTCCTGCCGACTATCAATGCTTCAGTAATATTAGAGATTATGATTCATATCACTTCAATACTTATACTGATCGTCATGATTTATCATTGCATAGTGGTAATAAGGAGTAAGTAATATTATTTAATAGTAAGATAAGTAAACTCCTTACATCGTCATTAAGGAAAAAGTATCCGTTAAAATAGAATAAATGGATGGGACTAATTTATATGAGTTACTTAAAAAAATTAAATAGTCTAATCATAAGATTCACAATCATATTATTGGGATGCATTGTATCGCTGCTATTGGTCATAAAATATCAATTTGGATATACTCCTTTTTCTGATGCTGTAAAGATTATCTTACTTTGTTATTTGATATGGGTATCCGTGGTTCAAATTTACAATTTTAATGTATTGAAGAAAAAATATCGGGGAATGAGCAGCGAAGAAAAAAAAGAAGTAGAAGGGGAAAAAATAAAGGCAAGGTTATTCTTTATTCTCAAGTAATTAAGTAGAACATGAGGAAAAGCTAGACAAGGATAATTTCTTGTCTTTTTTATTTTTCACCATCACTATTCAGAAAATACATATTTTACGAAAAGTTAAAACACCCACAAAAGGCAGGGTTAAGCCATTCTTGAATGGAGGAGAGTGAAAAAACAAGCAAAAACGAGTTTTATGTGAAGTTTATGAGAATATTAGAGTAAAATAAGAGAACAAAAAATGAAAATTTTTGTTAAATTGTATTCAAGATAAAATTAAATTAATTTTTTTATTATTGTATTGTAAAAGAAAAATAAATATTATATAATTACCTTAAATAAAAGATTCTTACAATTCTTAGTTTAGGTTTTATGTTACTGCTTAATTTGTTAATAATTAAAGGAGGACATTATTATGTCTATTTTAAAAAAAGGGGCTATCACTCTTTTATCAATTGTAACTCTTGCTGGTATTGGAATTTCGCATACTTCTGCAGATACCACAGCCACAACCCCAGGAAGCGGAACTGATGTAATATCCAATGTAATGGATGTGAACGGTGAAACTGTACAAACCATCGGTCCAGTTCAAACAGCATTTCAATTAACGGAGTCGTATAGTAAAGACAATGGTGTTACTTTCGACCAAGCGGCTCGATATTTAGGATTTTCTGCAGCACAGCTTTATGGAAGAGCAGCGTCATATACGTACAGAACATTTTCTTCTCAATTTACAGTAACTAGTTCTTATAAACCATCGGTAACATTCTATTGCAAAACAGAGGAAAGCGGTGGATTTAGAGGAATTGTAACAATTCTAACTGTACAAATGAATCGGAGCTATAATGGAATCTCTAAGCAATTTGGAGGTACCGTATATGCCAATTTAGAAGATCCTAATAGAATTTATTATATTGTAAATGGAGATTTTTACAATAATGGAACAACAACTGTAAATGGAGGAGTTAACGTTGGTGTCGGAAGTTCTGCATCTGTTAAATTTGGTGTAAGTTCTTCATCAAATCACTATGCCTATACTTATAAAACAGGCTATGTAAACTTCTAAAGGGAGAAATATGAAAAATATTTACAGACTAGTTAATTTATTTGTCAGTGGTCTGATCATGTATCTTGTACCCACTATCGCTAATGCAAGGATGGAAAATTCAAATGCTGAAGGGGGATTCTATTCAGTACAATATTCGTTCATTTGCATATCGTTGATTCTAATAGCTGTATTTATTTTCGTAACAGTTAATTTAATCATTAATAACATTGATAAAAAATAATTATTAACTTTTAAGTTAAATCCAAAAAATATAAAAAGCAGAGAAGTAAACTCTGTTTTTTTATTTTATGGGAATTAAGTAAGAAGCTGATTCTATTGTTGATTTTATAAATTATAAGTTTAAGTCAATTGAAATATGAAACCAAAGAATCTGAAGGTCGATATAAGTTACCATCCTTCTAAAGCAATTAGAGAATAGCAAGACAGAGGGTTGATGAAATAGCAAGGCTTTTTCCTTTCTGAACATGCTACTGCCATGAAACAATGGAAAGAAGAAGAATGCTTACCACAATTCAGTGATGATATGACACCACAAGAGAAGATGTTGTTGCTCTCTCAGTCGATGCTTAATCGGTTGGATATTGTTTTAAGAAATCTAAAGTATCATAAATTTGACAGAATAAGGAGATATGATATAATTAGATTAGCAAAGTGAAGATTGCTAAAAGAGATATGTAAACAAAAAAGCACAGGACTGCAATCCTGTGCTTTTCTTTTGTGGTTCGCAACTCCACTCAGGTTGAGCGGCACTTGTTGCCTATCGTTTTTTCTTGCTCAACCAGTCAAGAATGAGCTTGACTGCTACACCAGAAATAATTGGTGCAACGATAGACGTGAAGATAACTAAAAGAATTGGCATGTAAACACCTCCTCCCAATTTCATTCTAGGATTCGGCAAGTGCCTTAAATATTATAACACGAAAGTTTTGTAAGAGAGGATATAAACACCAAGCTCATAATTGAACAGTTATGAGCTTATTTTGTTACTTTGTTTAATTGAAAAGGATATATCAAAGTGGTATAAGTATTGCGACTCAGAAAAGAAGATTTAAAAGTTTAAATATATCTACTCGCTAAAATTTTTAATCTAAAGTATTATATACTTTGGTATAATGAAAAGTAAGTTTATTAATAATGTTGAAAAAAGGAATAAGGTATGAAACCCAAAAAATTTAGAATTGTTAATTTTAAGTCAATCATTGATAGTGGCGAGTGTTATTTTGAACCCGGTTATACAGTTTTAGCTGGAAAAAATGAAAGTGGAAAATCAACAATATTAGAAGCATTAGAACTATTTGATGAAGAAAAAGTATTATCCAAATCTACTTCTCCAATTGGAACAAAAAAAGAAAGTGAGCTCTTCATAACTTTTGAGGTTTCAAAAGAAGAAATTGAGCAGGAACTTGGGGAGATTTATTCGAAAAATGTGTCGATTTCAAACAGTGAATTAATCACTATTAAAAAAGATATGTCAGGATATACTATTGAGGATGGCATTAAACTTCCTGAAAAGACTAAAAAGATAGAAACTGAAGAAATAAAAGCACTTGAAAATAATATTATAAAAATTATCAAAGAATCTGACTTAAAGGATGCAACAAAAGAACATATTTTAAATCAAGGTTTAACCTTTGCGGACTATGAAAATGATATCCCAAAATGGCTCGAAAATCCAAATAATGCAAATATATACGGTAATACATATAGTTTGAATGAACCTGGTATTAATACCTTTTCTATGATTTTAAAACATATTGAAGAGTTTCGTAATACAGAATTTAGTGAGAATAAATTTTTAAAAACTTTAATCAAGCGTAATATGCCTTATTTTGTTAAATTTGATAGTTTTGATGATGTATTCCCAGATAGTGTATCTATAGATACTATAAAAACAAACCCTGTGATTCAAGATTTAGAGGAGGTTAGTGACTTTAGAATTGATGAAATAATATCTGATGATTCGCAAATACAGGCAAATCACGAGAATCAGGTGAATACTAATTTCTCTAAAGTTTTTGAAGATTATTGGACACAAGATGACATTAAATTAGTTGTGCGAAAAAATGGTGATAAAATTTACTTTTGGATTGAAGAAAATCACATATTATTCAAACCTTCTCAAAGATCAAAAGGTCAACAGTGGTACCTCAGTTTTTATATAAAAGTAGTGGCAAAAATGCAAGAAACTACGCCCAATGTTATTTTGATTGATGAACCAGGATTATACTTGCATGCAAAAGCTCAAAAAGATTTACTAAAAGTCTTAGAGAGACAGTTTTCTAGTAATGTATTAGTTTTTTCTACACACTCTCCATACCTAATAGAAGAAAATAGGCTTAATAATATAAGGTTAGTAGAAAAAATTGAAGGCTCAACTACTATTGTGAGTAAACCTTGGGCAAGGATAGAAGACAAAGAAACTTTAACTCCCATATTAACAGCTATAGGACTTGGACTTGGTGACTCAATATCTGATAGATTTAAAAATAATATTATCTGTGAAGGGATGGAGGAAGTTTTATACTTACAAGCTTTTCAGTTGTTGAATGATATTGATAAAGACATAAATTTTATAAACGGTAATGGGGCAGCAAAATTAGAATTTTTTGGAAGAATTTTGGAAGCCTGGGAGCTGAATGTTAAGTATCTCTTTGATAACGATACAGCAGGGAAGAGAGCAGGAAAAAAAGTTTTACGTGATAATCCATCAGCATTAGTTCATTATGTAAGTGATGTCTCAGGAGAATCTACAGTAGACCTAATTAGTGTGGAGGATTTTAAAAATATTATACTTGAAGATAATAGTATAAATGTAATTAAGAATTCTGATTACATAAAAAATGAGAAATTAGATAAAGTAATCTTAGCAAGAAAATTCTTAAATCATGTAAAAGGGGGAAATATTGAGGTTTCCCCAAAAAGCAGCGATAAAATTAAAATCTTAATGGATAAATTATATTCCTAATTTCTCTCAGTACACAATTTGATGTATATCAGAAAATTTAGCCTTTTTCGGAAAGTTATTTCAAGCAAAAAACCCAAAGTTGAGCCATTTACATATTATACGGAGTAAAGCAGGGATAAAAATCGCCAAATATGGCATAATTATGAGAAAATGAGTGAATTTCTAATCAAAACGTCTGGCATATTTTTATAGAAAATATGATTTGTTTATCTTCCAAATTTATGTTATTTTTAGAGAGTCTTAAACAAAAGCAAAAAGCATTCTGATTTCACACACGATTCGTCAGAGTGTTTTTTCTTTTTTAAATAAACGAGATGACAAAAAATAGAAGTTGTGATAAAATAAAGATAAAGAAAAAAGGACTAGCGCCAACTAGTCCAATGTAGCCGTGTTAAGAACGGTAGCAAATTAATAGTTAAAAAATAACCATCGACCTACTAAGAGTGATGTGCACCCCAAAAGTTAGACT
>NZ_JXJU01000028.1 GCF_002441655.1 Lactococcus fujiensis JCM 16395
ACTCTAAGATTTAAGGATAACATCACAGTAATATATTCCACCAATCTATCAGTTAATATTAAAAGACCCTGAAATTTTTCTCAGAATCTTTTTTTATTTGATTTGGTTAGTATAGGCCATGCTTTTAGTTGCACGATCAATGACACGTAATTTCTTTTCAAATTCAACAATAATAATATTTTTATATTTACGTTTATCGTCAAGAAAAACCTTTACTTTATCTCCGCTAGAAAGTTCAATAATCGTACCTTTCTCAAATGGAATATATTCTAAATAGTTTCCCACTTTTTTTATACAAGTTAAACAGTCAACTTCTAAATCTGAGTCAACCCACAGTTTATTATCATTTGCGGTGTCACTTACGTTAATATCACATAATGTCTTGTTGTTTTCAGATAGATAATGCACTTTTTGTGACTTCAAGTAAATAACTTTTGACAGTTTATTATCATTATTATTTGTCATTTTACTTACCTTACCTTGCTATGGTTTTTCAACATACTATGAGGATTAGAAGGTGTCAAAGATAAGGTTTTCCTATCTACGACTCTGACATCATGATTATCCAATTCAACAATAATAATATTTTGATATTTCTTTTTATCTGAAACAACGACTAAAGCTTCGCTTCCATCTGATAATATTATTTTTTCGCCAACTTTAAACATATTTTCTCCCTTACCCATTTCACTGAATGATGTAATATTTTATTTGCTAGAATTTAGTTTTGTGAGCATCATTGTAGTGTTATCTAAAGAGAAATAAATTCCATTAATTTTTATTGTATTTGTACTTTCTATTTTTTTAATAATATCCTCCTATTCTAGTTAATATAAAGAAAAAGAACCCAAACAGGTTCTTTTCTAATTAAGCCTTTTGAATATTTGTAGCTTGAGGTCCACGTTGACCTTCTTCTACATCGAAAGTCACTTTTTGACCTTCGTCTAATGATTTAAAGCCATCTGATTGAATTTGTGAGAAGTGTGCAAACACATCTTGTCCATTTTCAGATGTAATAAATCCAAAACCTTTTTCTGCGTTAAACCATTTTACTGTTCCATTTGCCATTTTTATAGCCATCCTTTTTACAAAATTGTAAATCTTATTTTGTGAAAAGTGAATCGATGAAACTTTAAAACAGTTAACTCATTACAAAATCTACCCTCTAATAATAACACATTTTCTAATTTTAAACAAGATGTAACATTTTAGTAAAAATATTAAAAATACGAATAAAATAAAAAATCGTACAATCACGATCCTCTACTTCAATAATATTAAGGAAATATCACTTCATTTCCGCGTAACCTATTGTGCGAATTGCGGGAATAGGATTTGAACCTATGACCTTCGGGTTATGAGCCCGACGAGCTACCGAGCTGCTCCATCCCGCTTGCTAATAATAACATTTAATCTATCACTAGTCAATATTATAGACTTAACTATATTTTACAATATAAAAGCACCTGATAAGAGGTGCACTTGATAATTTGAATATTCTTCTCTATTCCATCATATCATAATACTGAAGCACAATTCAACAAAAGGTGATATAATAAGTTAAAAAATAAATGAAATTAGAGAATTACACAGTATAATCCACCACCATTCTGAACCTGTTAATTAGTCTTATCTTTTCTTTATCAAATTTTTTCTATTTTTCGAAAAAACACTTAATACAAGAATGGCTCTATAAAAATTAGGAGAATTTAAAATTATTTTTTTATGTTATGGTACCCTTAGTAACAAGTCAGTAAAAGATTGTGAGTTGTGGCTTTCTAGTCATCATTTGCAATTTAAAAAAATTAAATACAAAGATTTATCTCAAAAAAATATTTCACATATTCTTTCACTAACTGAACGAGGTTTCGATGACATTATTATTGATGGAAATAAAACACAAGAATTATTAAAAAACAGGTCCTCAAATGACACTATGTCATTTTCTACGATGACATCTTTTATTCTACGTCATTCTGAAATTCTTAAGAGCCCCATAATCTTCGATAATTGTCATCTCCAAATTGGCTATAATAAAGATGATATCCGACAATTCATTCCTAGAAATCAAAGAAAAATTTGGCTTACAAAAAATTTATTCAATTGAATAGTTTTCGAATGTTATTGTTAAAAAAAGGCTCATAACTGTTCAGTTATGAGATAGTTTGTTCTAAAGGCATAGAACTTTAATTTATTCTTAAACCCAGCGGTAAATAGTGGTGTGACTCGCCTGTACTCCTCACTCATAAAGAATTAATTGAACATCGCGATAGTTAAAATTATAACGGAGATAGTAATCTACGGCAACAATACTTACTTTTTTTGAAATTATTTGCCTTTTAAATAGTTCCTACTCCTAGCCTCACAATCTTTTTTATTCATTTTACACTAAAATAGACTTATCGGGAAATCTTACACCAGAACCTTTTTATCAATATTTCTGTTTTCTACTTTGGAATATAGACAACTGCTGCTGAAGCACCCATGTTTTTATTGTCCGCTTTCCAAGAAAGTAAACTCCAAACTTGAGATACAGAATGACGACCGCTGAATATTACCCCATTCCATGGATCAGTTACAGTAGTGTAGCCACCTGAATAACCACGTAAGACAACGATATGACGAACCCCATTGCCTAAGTCAAGACAAACTGTTGCAGGATAACCTTGACTAAGATAGCTTGCAAGCTGACTTGATGAACTCATGACTTTGTAATTGATTCCCCAATGACTTGCAACCATTGTTAAGTCTGATTGAGCTGAACCAACTTCTGGATAACGGTCAAATGAACCGTAAGTGTGCGCATAATCGGCTGCTTGAACTGGTGTGATTGTTTTTCCAAATCCTGAGACAACCATTGCAATAGAAGCCATTCCACAACCTGTGTTACCTAAAGTATAGCCTGCATAATATTTATTTACCCAACGTGGATCACGTTGAGAATAATAAGGCATTGAGAACTGTTTGGTATATGAATTTGTACTTGAATTAAAGTATTTGAGAGTTCCACCAACAGAGTACCAACCTGATTTTTTAGTAACTTTTGGCTTTTCAGCCCCATTGCTATCTCCTGCTTGATAAACATACCAAGCAACGCCCTCGTTTTTCCAACCACGTTGTGTTGTAAGAACTTTTTGCTCGTATGAGTCCGTTGTGAAATTGTGCTTTCTTATGCTAGAGTTGTAAGCACGATAAGTTTTAATTGCGCCACCTGAATAAAAAGCAATTCCCTCGTATTTCCAACCACGACTAACAAGAACATTTTTTTCGTAGAGGCTAGTAGAGTAGAAATGTTCGCCTACTGTGCCTAAATAAAGTCGATAAATCGCATTCCCACGATCAGGAGCATACCAAGCAGTTCCCTCGCAAGTCCACCCACGTTTTACTAAAACAGAGCGTTCGTAGTAATCTTTGGTGTAAAAATGTTCAGAGGAATTTGAGTTATACATACGATAAACAGCTACTTTTTTGATTGGAATTGCAGTAACTGTAACCGTTACTTTTTTAACGAGGCTACCATTTGTAACGGTTAGCGTGTATGTTCCAATTTTTCCAGTCGTAACTGAACCAGTAACTTTTAGGTCTGTTACTTTGAGGGCTTTTCCGTTGCTATCCGTTGCAAAGACGAAGAAAGAAGCGTAGTTAAAACTTGAACCTTGTGTTAGAGAAACATTTTTAACATTAAGTGTTGTTAAATCCGCTTTAACAGTAACTGTTATTGTCTTAGTAATACTTCCGTTTGCAACGGTTAAAGTGTAATTGCCTGCCTTTGAAGTATCGACCGTACCAGTAATTTTCAGGTCAGCTAAAGTGAGCTGATTCCCTAAACTATCTGTTGCAGAATCAAAAATCATATCATTTTTGAAAGTTGAATTTTGCATGACAGAAACACTACTTTTTAGATTAAGCGAAGTCAAATCTGTTGCAACTGTAACCTTGATTGTCTTTTCAAGGCTACCATTTGTTACTTTCAATTCGTATGTTCCATTTTTTGTAGTATCAACATTTCCTGTGATATTTAGATCATCTACTACAAGTCCTTTCCCACTGCTGTCGGTTGCAGAAACGAAAAAAATACTGTTTTCAAAAGTGGTATTTTGAACGACTGTGATGTTTTCTTTCACGTTGAGCGTAGCTAAGTCAATTGTAGAAGTGTCACTTGTACTTGTTGCAGGCACTTCCGTACTTTCAGTTGTGGTACTTGTTGCAGGTGCTGTTGAGCTTTCAGTTGTTTCTGTACTTGAATTAGACTGTTCTGTTATTGCAAGATTTTCTGATAATGTGGCAGATGATTGAGTGATCTCGTCTGCCAAAGAATGACTTGCAAACAAAGGCGTTGTGAATACACAAGCAAGTCCCATGATGAGCAAGGCTTTGTTTGGACTTTTCATAAAATATTAAATTTCTCCTAAATAAATCAAATGATTATTATTGCATAATAATTACTTACATTGACAATTATATCACAAAAGTGTTATTGGTACCAAATTCATTTCAAAATAATTATATTGAATTTTTTTACAGGTCTATTTTCGTATAAATATAAGGAAAAAGTAGTGAGGGTAGGGAGTATGAACCATTTTAAAGGCAAACACTTTCAAAAAGATATAATTATTGTTGCAGTAGGTTACTATTTCCGATATAATTTGCAACAGAACCATCAAAGTTGATGTAAATCAACGTTATAAAAAATTAAAAGATAAAAAAGAACAGCATTAATTTTTTAGTATATTGGTCAAGTATATTACTACCTTTTCTCAATGAATTTAACAATGTGATTCCTAAATGGATGCATATTCAATCAAAGAGCTCATAACTTAACAGTTGTGAGCTCTTTTTTTGTATGTTATAATTAAAGGAGAAAGAACGGCTCACAACTTAGGTTTATTAATAGAGGTCAAAATATGAAAATTGGGTATGCACGTGTTAGTACTTTTGAACAGAAATTAGAATCTCAAATTGGAGTTCTGAAAGAAGCGGGAGCAGAAGAAGTTTTCCAAGAAAAATTTACGGGAACTACAGTTGAACGTCCACAATTTAATCTAGTACTCAAAAAGTTAGCAAATGGCGATACTTTAATTGTGACAAAGTTAGACCGATTAGCCAGGAACACTAGAGAAGTTTTAGAAATTGTTCAATCGTTATTTAATAGAGGAATTAAGGTTCATATATTAAATATTGGACTTATCGATAATACACCAACTGGTCAACTTATTTTTACCATCTTCAGTGCTTTTGCGCAGTTTGAACGAGACCTTATTGTAACCAGGACTCAGGAAGGAAAAAACTTTGCTAAAATCCATGATCCAAATTTTAAAGAAGGCCGCCCGCAAAAATTTACCGAAGAACAAATTCAATTTGCCTATGAGCTAAAGCAGCAAGGAATGACTTATAAGATGATTGAGCGGAAAACTGGTATAAGTATTGCTACTCAAAAAAGAAGATTTATGAAGATCGCAAAAAAATAAATCTATTGACAAAGAATATTGAAATGATATAATTTAGTTAACGAAGATTTGTGGGAGTGGTATCTCACAAGGTAAACCGAGGAACTGCGAATTCCTCGGTTTTTTTATACAAAAAACACTCAGTTCTGCGAAACTGAGTGAATGTGGACTAATGGCGCTTATGTCGGTATTTTAACCAATCCTTGACCAGCTCAAGGATTACTCCAACCACAGTAGGAGCGACTACTGATACGAAGATTTGCAGAAGCATTATCTCACCCCCTCCCTAAGGCATTTCTGCATTGGTAAGGTGCGCCATTGTTTATTATATCATATAAGGTTCTGTTGCAAAGTTTTAAATCT
>NZ_JXJU01000029.1 GCF_002441655.1 Lactococcus fujiensis JCM 16395
ATCCCTTATCAGGTCAAAGTAGACCAGCTCCTAGCCTTTTAAATCATAAAATCATTTCTCAATTAGAAATAGTTACAGCAAATCCAGTAGATTATCTATTCAAAAAAAGTATAGAGTTTCAAAATAATGCCTCCAAAGGGTTAATATCAGAAATGGGTAAGATTCATTCGTATGAGACAATTTTATTCGCACATACAAAATTTGCTTATGCTGAAAGTGCGGATGGACGTATTAATTATGTTAGGTTAGGTGATAAGCAAAAAACTCATGCTGCTAATGATGCAACAAGAGGTTATATATCTGCAGTAAAGGGAATTGCATCCAGTGAAACTAGGATAATAGGAGGACTGTCTTTAGCGATAGCCCTAGCAATAGCATCAATGGTATTTTCAGGAATCTCTGTTTTCGTAATGGAATTAGTATTTTCTGCATTTAAGATACCATACTCTGCGGCTGATGCTGTTCTTGCTGTTGTTGACTTATTTTCATCCCTAAATAAAGTGGATAAATATTTTGATCAAATATAATTTCAGATATTTCTAAAAAAGTTATTTGGGAAAGAGGAGCAGTATAAATTTAATGAATTATTTAAAAAAATTACGCATAATGCAACTAACATCAAAAATATTTTTTATATCAATTGTTATCTCATTAGTTCAAATATTATTTTTATATAATAGTGAAATAAGCTACAGCAACTCTGACATTTTGATATTTAAAGCAACAAATTTAGTTATGTTCTTTTTTATAATAAGGTACCTGTATTCGTTTATTAAAAAATTAAATATACTGAAAAAAAATTATCTATTAATGAATACGAAAGAGAGAGATGCAGAAGCAAAGCGACAAATTTTATACAAAGGTTCCTTAATTTATTATAAAAAAATCCAAAGAAACTTTTTTATGTACATATTTTTTATAATCATTATGATTGTAACTTTTAGTTTAATGATAATTAATGGTAGTCCACTGAAAAGATATAATGACAGTTTTTACATTAATAGCATAATAACGGGAGTTATAGAGCTACCTTTTCTTGTCTACTATCTGATATTAGACAAAAAGTAGTAGAAGGGGAAAGTTATTCTTTATTCTCAAGTAACTAAGTAGAACATGAGGAAAAGCTAGANTGATAATTTCTTGTCTAGCTTTTTTAGTTTAATTTTTCAGAAAATTGGTATTTTGCGAACAGTATATAAAATTTATAAAATCACTGCTTATGGATTTTTTTCTAACTTTTTCTTGATTATTGACTATTGATACAACGATTAAAAAAAGAGAACATCTTGTTCTCTTTTTAATTGTCAATTAATATCCACTTTCTTTTTACATAAAGTATTCTTTAATTTATCAGTAAATTAAGAGGTGTTTCATACATTCTATAACCATGTAAAAAGTTCTGTCAATTAAACAGTAGAAATACTGTTACTTGTTTTCAAAAGGATAAATGAAGCCCCACTTCTCCCTTATTTTTGTCATCAATTTCATCACTTCTAAGGTAAAACTGTTGGCAGAAGAAAATTCCTTCTGTTCTATTAATTTTTCCATATCCGAAACTTCATAAGCTAGCGCTTTTAGTGAATCACCAATTTCTATTATTCTCTCGTCACCAGTTTCAGTCTCTACAAATTTTGCTTTTGTCCCACGAGGATAGTCGTATACTTCGATGTACCCTTTATCTCCCGTGATTAAAACTCTTTTAGGTTGTTTAGCCTGCATTGATAAAGTAATAGAGGCCATTTGTACTTCTTTATTTTTTAATACGATTACTGATTGTTCATCAACCCCTGTTTCAAAATATTTTACAGTAGTTAAAATTTCAGTGGGTTGAGAATACATAAATAAACGAGCTACGCTTATAGCATATCCCCCTATATCAAGTAGAGCGCCTCCAGCTAAGTCTGGGTTAAAAAATCTATTATTGATATCATATTCTTTGTGACTCCCAAAATTAACTTGAATCATTTTAACTGTTCCAACAAGTCCCTTGTCAACTTCATCTTTTATTGTTTTCCATAATGGCATATGTAAAACAGTCATTGCTTCCATTAGCACTAATTCATTATCCTTAGCCAATTGGATTAGTTCTTCTAACTCTTCACTGTTAACTGTGATAGCTTTTTCCGAAATAACATTTTTCCCTGCCTCAAGTGACTTTTGAATTATTTCTGAATGTACATGATGAGGTGTAGCTATATAAATAATATCTACTTCTTTATCATTTAATAATTCATCTAAAGAGTAATATATTTTTTTAACTGGGTATTTTTTCATAAATTCTTTTAACTCTTTTGAATTTGTACTAGTTATCGAATAAATTTCTCCATGTATATCACTTAGAGTTTGTGCCATCTCTCCAGCAATCCATCCTGTACCTACAATCCCCCAATTATATTTTCCCATTCTTCTTTTTCTCTCTCTCTATTTTTATGTATGTGCTTTACGTTATCATCACTGTATAGAACTTCTGTAATTTCATTCAAAAAAAAACTATGAGAAACTATCCCAGCTATTGAGTCTAAGACTGTACTTATATATTCTGGAATATCACTATTTTTCCATTGAACATCAATTAAATAATTTCCATGTCTTGTTTTTATTGGCATATTATTTGAAATCCTTAAATTAAAATCAGCATTATAATTTAATAATTTTTTTCTAATTAGTTTTATTGAATTTGGCAAGATTTCACAACAAATCGGTAATTCTGTTTTTTTAGGATCATATAGTTTCTCTTTTGTTACAAGTAAAACATAATGTTTAGAGACTTGAGCCAACATTTTCTCTTCAGTTTGTATCCCTCCTCTTGTTTTCAACGCTTGAAACTTTCTATTAATCCAATCACAGCCATCAAAAGTCCAATCGACTTGATCTACTTCTTCAAATTCAACTAAATTAAGACCCATTTGTTCACACAGATTCTTGGTTTCGTTAGATACTGTCACAATTCTAATGTGCTTAAGAGAACTTTTTTCTAAACTCTTCACAATTAATGATACGTTTCTTCCTCCGCCCAAACCTATAGTTTGCCCATCTTTTATAAGATTTATTGCAAAGTTCGCGATATTTTCTTTCGTAATGATGCACCTCCATGAAATTCATTTACATATCAACTATATCATAAAATTTTATTTAATGCAATTTTTTAAAAAGAAATTATATTTCACATTTTATCTTATATGTGCTATAATAATATATGTAAAGGTTAATATTTATATTAAAAAAATAAAAAAGGATAGATAATGAATATACTCGATCAAATACAAGTTAATTTTCAAAATTTCTTTGAAAGTGAAAAAAAAATAGCTGAATTTATTCTAAAAAATCCTAAAATGGTTATTGACATGCCTATTGCATTACTAGCCAGAAACTCTAATGTAAGTGAAGCAAGTATTTCAAGGTTTTGTAAAAAATTAAATTTGACTGGTTTTCATCAATTAAAAATTGAGCTAGCTAGAATACAAGACAACGAAAATATAAAAGTAAATAAAAACACGTCACTAAATGAATTAATTAGGAATATTAGCAAAATAAAAACTACTGAACTCGTTGCTGCAACTGACAATTTGGATATAGATAATCTAGAAAGCATCATTAAACTTATAACTAATGGTAAACTCATTCATTTTGTTGCATCTGGGAATACTATTCCTGTAGCTAATGATGCAAGTTATCGATTTAATCAACTAGGTATTACATCTGTCGTATTTGATGATTGGCAAGTACAAACAGCTTTTACTTTAAATATGCGAAAAGAAGATTTATTAATAGTCATTTCAAACTCTGGCGAATCAAAGTCTTTGATTAAACTAATTAATATTGCAAAAGGAAAAAAAATTCCTATCATTTCAATAACTAATCATCCTGATTCTCCTATTGCACGACTTTCTAATTTTCATCTAACAAGTTTCAGTAGAGATTATTTCTTCCATAATGACTACTATTTCTCTAGACTCTCAGCAATGTATCTGATTGAATTAATTTTTCTGATACTTTCCCAAGATAAGAGTAGATTAGAAAATATAAAATTGCATGAACAAATTATTTCTGAAGCTAAGCTTTGATTTTTATCTAAATGAAAAAATATAATTAGATATGGAAGGTAGTAAAGGTGGTTGATAATAATATAGATAATACAGTGGATAAAAGAACTGCTTTAGGAATAATATCCATTGGATTTATAAGTTTTTCGGGTATAATTTCAGAGACAAGTATGAATGTCGCTTTCCCCAGTTTAATGAAGTTTTTTAATGTCAGTTTAAATACTGTACAGGGACTCACTAGCTTTTATTTGTTAGATGTGGCAATTGTTATGACTTTAAGCGCTTTTCTAAAACAGAAATTTTTAGAAAGACAACTTTTTTTTATGGCTTTAGGAAGTTTCTTACTAGGTAGCATTATATGTATTTTTAGTATCAACTTTCCAATGCTACTTTTAGGTAGACTTTTTCAAGGTATTTCTACTGGTATAGGAACTCCTCTATTGTTTAATGTAATTTTGGATCGTATTCCTCACAAAGTTATTGGATTATGGATGGGTATTGGAAGTTTAATTATTTCAATAGCTCCATCAATTGGACCATCTTACGGAGGCTTATTAGTAAGTACTGCAGGATGGCGATGGATTTTTATCGGATTACTCACTCTACCAATTATTGCTTTATTCATAGGTAATCGAAATCTTAGTAATTCTGTACGTATTAAGAACATAGTAAAATTAGATTTAGTAGCATTTATTCTGTTATCAACGACTTTGACTAGCTTTATTATAGGAATAAATAGTATAGCTAAAGGTAATATTAATATAATTTTATTGATTGTTTTCTTACTCGCTTTAGGTATGTATATATGGCGAAGCCTTACTTCCTCAAAAACTTTTCTAAATATTAGAGTATTTTCAAATTCTTTTTTCAGTTTTTCTTTGTTACTTTTTGGGATTTATCAATTTTCAAATCTAGCTGTTAATTTTATTATTCCAATATTTTTAGAGAATTCAAAAGGAACTGGTAGTTTATTAGCTGGTTTTTCAATGTTACCGGGTACATTAATTGGAGCTCTTCTTAATCCTAAAGTAGGAAAATTATATGATGCTAAAGGACCTAAGCTTGGGATAATCTTTGGTAATATATTACTAGTCATCTCTTTATCAATTTTATCTATAAATACAGATCAGTTATCTTTTCTAACTATCATGTTCCTCTATATAGGATTTACAGTTGGTAGAAACTTTCCTATGAATACAATAATTACAAATACACTTGATAAAATATCTTTGTCAGATAAAACTAATGCTAATGCTTTCTTTCAAACAACAAACCAATTTTTAGGATCTTTAGGAACTTCAGTTGCTAGTCTTGTTGTTTCAAATTCAACAAGTCTAGAAAAAGGTACCCATAATTTATTTATTTTATTGCTTTGTTTAGCACTATTTAATTTTATAGGTGTCTTCAAAATATTAAATAAAAAGTCTTTAGATTAGAGTTCTGTCATTTTTACTGACTTTCAGCTATTATTTATATTGTAGCTACTCATTTTATTTAATATAAAAAATATAAAGTCACTAAGAATTTTTAGTGACTTTTTATTTTATAAGTTTTTCATTTTTTAGATAATACTTCCTGATTTTTGCATGTTTTTGTCCTTTGTC